>CAZOVB010000012.1:0-95660 GCA_964583095.1 uncultured Planctomycetaceae bacterium | reverse complement strand
AGAGCCCGTTGGGGTTCTGCCCGGCCAAGCTGAGCAGCAGCGGCATCGGGAAGCTCGAGCCTGATTTTTCAGAGAATACTCCTTTCCTCCCCCAGGCGGGCCTGAGGAATACTCCCCAGAATCTGCTCCCGTTGGAAGGGGTCCGAAGACCAGCTTTCACTACCCTATATTGTGCCCATGGCTTGAGAATTACATCTTATTTAGAACTGGCCTGCGATGTGTTACCGGGTTGGACAGGCTCGGGAAACTGCATCGGGCTTGGTCCGATAATTCCTTTCAGCACCGGCTCCCAAGGCTTTGAGGGTCTCCACCCGGACAACAGGACAATTGTCATTCCGATCTGAAATACAATCCGTCCCGAGAACTCCAAATCCAATGGTGCTCCATGGCAGATACGATGGCATCCGACAGCCCCCCAGGGGCCTTTTCGAAAGAGCGTTCCTGCCGGAACATGAAACTGCTCCGACAGGTCACAGGACGGTTGGCCCGGAACTATCACTGGATCGCCCGGGACGAGCTCGAAAGCTACGCATGGATCGGCCTGCTCAAGGCTGCACGGAGTTTCGACGCCAACCGATCCAAGAGCTTCGGCGCGTACGCTACGGTCAAAGGGGTCTATCACGCCATCGACGAGATGAGAAGAGACGGCCTGCTGAGACGACCGGGAGATGACCGAAAGGACCCCGAACCACTCTGCCGGGAAATCCCCGACCCGCGCGCAGCCCGCGCCCTGGCCGGATTGGCCCAGAAGGACATGACCCAGGCCCTCTTGGCCCAGCTCGATGAAGAGGATCGAGCGCTGCTGATGATGTACTACGGAAAAGGGATGAATTTCCGGGAGATCGCCCAGGTGCGAAAGATCACCGAGTCAGCCGTCTGTATCCGTCATGGTCAGATCATCCGACGCCTCAGACACAAAGTACGATTGAACAACCTCAATCCCGTGCCGCAATCCCCTTCAACCCCTTGCCTGTCTCTGACCGCCGGAGATCAACACGATGAATAGCAGCTCCAATACCGATACGTTTCGAGGCAAGCGTATTCTCGCCCTGGATGACTCGCCGGAAATCACCTGCCTGATCCGCCAGTTCTTTGGCGCCTGGGGGGCCAGGGTGGATTGCATCGATGACGGCAGCGAGGCCATGGCCCTGCTCCAGATGGAGCTTTATGACCTGATTCTTCTGGACCTGATCATGCCCCGCCCGGACGGATGGGACGTGCTGAGCTTCCTGCAACAGATGCAGCCGGAGTGTCTCGATCGGACCATCCTTCTTACCGGGGGACCATGCCCGGGAGACCGCGTCCACATGAGAGAAGGTAAAACCGTTCCCGTAGTCTACAAACCGTTCCGCCTGGAGCAATTGCAGCAGACCGCACTTCATCGAATGCAGCGGGGTGTCCAGGCCGCCTGAAAGCCGACCGAGCCCCTTGCCTGGACCTACTTGTCTGAGATCGAGAGCATCCGGCCAACAACGTCCACCAGGCGGTTGGGTTGCCAGGGCTTGGGCAGAACCTTGAAGTTCTCCGGATGGCCGGCCGGATCCAGTATCGCCGAGGCATCGCAGCCGCTGGTAAACAGGATCGGCAGATCCTCGCGGATCTGTTGCAGGGCTTGGGCGACGTCCCTGCCGTCCATCCCGGGCATGATCACGTCCAGAACGACCAGGTCGAACCTTTCCGGGTCGTGCCGAATGGCCTCCACGGCTTCGGATCCGCCGGCCATGGCGACGACATCGTAGCCTTGTCTCTGCAGGAGACGCACGGCCAGGTTCCGGAGGCTCTCCTCATCATCGACGACCAGGATGGAGGCGGTCGCTTCGGAGGAGGGACTTTCGTCGGCCCCCTGGTACAACTCGGTCTGCGGGGCTTCGGGCTGCAGGGGAAGCGTAACGACGACACAGGTCCCCCGGTGCAATCGGGACTCGATGCGGACCGTCCCCCCCATCTGGCGCACGTGACAATACACCGTGGAAAGCCCCAGCCCGATTCCCTGGCCGACTTCCTTGGTGGTGAAGAACGGATCAAAGGCCCGTTCGCTGGTTTCGGCGTCCATACCGAAGCCCCGGTCACAAAGACGGACCTCGATGGCCTCGTCCAAGTCGCCCCCCGTCAGGCCGTCCCGGTTCTCACGACGGATGTTGCGTGTTTTGATTGTAACCAGGCCCCCATCGGGCATGGCGTCGCGGCTGTTGAGCAGCACATGGGCCCAGATTTCCCGAAGGTGATTCGGATCGGCCAGGACCTTCTCCCGCTTCGACTGGAGATCAGGCTCTACCTGAATGTTGCTTCCCAGCATCGGGCCGGCAATGCTCAGGGCCTCGCGAATGCTTGCGTGAACCGACACCCATTCCGGTCGTCCGCACTGCTCGCGGGAGAATCCCATCAACTGCGAGGTCAGGTAGGTGGCCCTTCGCGAGGCCTCGATAATCCGACTAAGCGAGTTCTGCAGTTCTTCCTGTGTCTCCCATCCCTGTTTGAGCAGTTGGCTGTAGCCCTCGATGACCGTCAACAGATTGTTGTAATGATGGGCGATACCCGAAGCGGCCTGGCTGATCATGCGGAAGGATTCGGCGTGGATCTCCCGAGCGTGGGTCCATTGTCTTCGGGAGACATCCTCGATCAGGAACGCCGCGGCCCGGATGCTCTGCTGACCGGGAAGGTGTATGGGCACGCCGCAGAATTCCACCTTCTTTCGTTGCCCCCTTCGGTCGACAAGCTCGGCCGGAGAGGAGGGCAAAATCTGTCGATCGTCCCGAAAGATCCTTTCAACGGGGATGTCTATTGTCTTTCCATCCTCTGCCTGCAGGTGGAGCAGCTCTCGCACATCGCTCTGGAGCGAGTCCTCCGGCTCGCAGCCAAGAATCTCGCAGGCTCCGTCGTTGCACAGGATCACCCTTGCCTGGGAATCGACGGTGATCAGCGCCAGGGGGACCTCCTGGAACAACTGTTCGAGCAGTTCCTGCTGCCTGCGAGCCTCCTGCTCGCTGCGGTGTTTGCACAGGGCAATTTCGATGGCTACCTGAAGTCGACGGGTTTCGCACGGTTTGAGAACATACCCGTACGCTGCCGTCTTGCCCGCCCGTTGAAGCGTGTCATCGTCGCTGTAGGCGGTGAGATAGATAATCGGGATTCGGCCTTTCTGGTTGATGCGTCTGGCCGCTTCGATCCCGTCGCACTGGCCGGTAAGGCGGATGTCCATCAGCACCAGATCCGGCATGCGCGCACTGGCTTCCTTGACGGCTTCTTCACCCGTAGAGACGACCGCGGGGACCTCGTAATCCAAGCCCTCAAGCCTCCCCTGGATATCCCGCGCTACGATTCGGTCGTCCTCGACGACCATAATACTGGCTGACTGCATAGCTACCTCTCCTGGCCCCGTGGGCGGGACAGATCCGCCCGGAAGTGAATTGTAACGGTCGTTCCACCATTTTGCGATATTTCCATTTCGCCCTCCAACTGCCGGCACAGTGCGTCGACCAGTTCCAGCCCCAAGCCCCTTTGCTCCAGCGTTTTGTCGCGGGAAATGCGGCCGCTGCCGTTATCCCAGACCTTCAGACACCACTGCCGGTCCTCCTGGAAGAACTCGACGCCCAACTGTCCCGTTCCTTCGGAGACAAAAGCATGTTCGAGTGCGTTGGATACCAGTTCGTTGACGATCAGACCGCACCGCATCGCCTGGTCGGGGCTCAGCGGAGCGTTCTGGATATTCATCTTGATCTCCACGAGATTCGGGGCGATACCCAAGCTGTTGCGCAGATGTTCGGTCAGGCTCGAAAGGTAGGATGGCATACAGGGGCGTGCAAGCTGGCCGGTGTCCAGAAGCGCCTCGTGGAGAAGAGCGATCGAGTAGATCCGGGACTGTGTCGAGGCCAGCAGATTGGAGAGTCCTTCATCCTCCACTCGCTGCGATTGCAGGCTCAGCAGGCTGGAGATCAACTGGAGGTTGTTCTTGACCCGATGGTGGATCTCACGAAGGAGAATATCCTTTTCCACCAGGGACTTCTGAAGATGATCATGGGTGGCCTTGAGTTCCGAGACGTCGGTGAGAATGCAGTAGGCCTTCTCGAAATCCCCGTCTTCGGACATCGAGGACTGGGCGTCAATCAGGACCGGGCAAGGGCCATGCGTCCCCTGCAATTGGAGTTCCAGGCCACGGATCCGCCGGCCCCTGCGCAGGGCATCGAGGGCTTCCATGAACTGTCCGGCCGATTCGGAAGCCAGGAAATCCGCGAAGGGCCTGCCCGTTACGCGCGTTCGGGATCCACCGGTCATCTCTTCCCAGGCCCGATTGACTTCCAGAATTCTTCCGTATTTGTCAAGGGATTGATACCCCAGGGGAATCTGTTGATAGAGCGTCCGAAACCGCTCTTCGCTTCGCTGAAGCGAAACCATCGCCTGACGCTCGCGTGTTACATCCAGGGCTATACCCTCGGCCCCTGGAATGTGGCCGTCCTGCTCGACCGCGACAGCAGTGATGCGAAAGTAACTTATCAGGCCCTGTGCATTGCGCTTGTGTATTTCCAGACCGCTGATTCCCTTCCCGCTCAAAGCCTTCCGGAAGGCCTCGTCGGCCTTGGGACGATCCTGCGGGTCCACCAGGTCCCGATAATGTACCCCGATCAACTCCGAGGCGCTTTGACAATCGTGCAGCCGGGCAAAGGCGTCGTTGGCCTCGGTCAATTTGCCCTCCCGATCCAGGCGGAAGTAACCAACGCCGGTGCTGTTAAGTATCTCCCAGAGCCGCTCGCGTCCAGTGGCCAATTGTCGCAGAGCTGCTTTATCGGTCACGACCATCGGACCGGCGAAGAACATCCCCCAGAGCCAGAGCAGCGAAATCACCAGCGCTATTATCTCCGCAGCCGGATCCAGTGCTCTGCCCTCAGCAGCCAAAAGATGTCCGCCCAGGCTGGTGGCCCGGCGGATCGCCATCAGGGACAAGGCAATGGCAGCAAGAATCCACACCCATGGACGGTGGGCACGAACGGACAATCGCCCGGCCTGAAAGGCCGCGACGCACTGAGCTGCGAGCGATATGATTGTGATCAGCAGTATCCACATGGCAAAACAGGCTGCGACCGGGCAGTCACAGATTCGCAGACGTGTTGGATAGTGAACCGCAAACAGAACGCCCCTTGGGACTTTCAGGCATGACTGTTTTCCTCTTTGATGCCGTTGGTCCCATAGGATGATTTAAACAGGAATCCGAAGCCAAGGAAACGAGAAATATCCCGATTATTCAAAGATATCAGGGTTCATCTTCCGCAAGTGAGAAGCTATTGCCCGGGCCGATTTCCCCACAAGTAATGAACCTTCCACCTGCAGAGACGTCTCATTCAAGTGACTCCTGTTTCCTGGGAGAACGTAACTTATGAAGTCAGAAAAACTTATTCTTCTGGCCCACGGCAGCAAGGATCCGCTCTGGGCAAAGCCCATGAAGGATCTCCTGGCCAGGTTGGAGTCTATGCATCCCGGCCGGGCCTATCTGGCCTACCTGCAATTCAGCCAGCCTTTTTTGGCCGATGTTCTGAAGGAAGCAGCCTCCCAGGGCGCCGATCTCATCCGGGTGCTACCCGTCTTTCTCTCCTCCGGCGGACATGTGCAACGGGATGTAGCCCCCCTGATCCAGCAGGCCGTTGAGAAGTACTCGACGAGAATCGAGCTTCTCCCAGCCATTGGCGAGACGCCCGAATTCCACGAGTTGGTGTTTTCCCTGGCGGCCTGCCACCTGCGAAACACCGAATGAAAGCCAGCAGCCTCGACAGGAATCCGGTCTGGCCCGTCTTGCCCGAAACGAGCCCATGAGATAGACTTGTCGCAAGGGAAAGGAACCGACCCATGACGAAATCTCCCGAATCCTTTGGCCTCAGCGCCAGGGCAAGACGATCCAGCCGTCAGCCCATCAGCTACCTGATGGCCCAGGCTGTGACGAATCCGGATCTGATTTCTCTCGCGGCAGGTCTTGTGGATTCCGACCAGTTGCCTGTCCAGGAGACATCCCGCCTGGCCCAGCAGGTCCTCTCCCACCCCGCCAGTGCCCGCAAGGCCTTGCAGTACGGCACGACCGCAGGTCTGCTTGGCCTGCGAAAGGCTCTTCTGGCCCATCTGGAAAAGCTCGAAGGGCTCGGCCCGGGCGGGCTTGGCGCGAGCCCGGATCAGATAATCGTTTCGACGGGCAGCCAGCAGTTGCTGTTTCTGCTTTCGGATGTCCTGGTGGATCCCGGGGACATCGTCGTGACCAGTTGGCCCAGCTATTTTGTCTACACCGGGACATTGCAGTCGCTCGGGGCGCAGGTGCGCTGCGTCGAGATGGACAACGAAGGCATGATGCCCCACTCCCTGAAAGCCTTGCTGGAACGGATCCGCGACGAAGGCAATCTTTCCCGGGTGAAGATGGTCTATCTCGTGAGTTACTATCAGAACCCCACGGGCATTACCCTTTCAGCCGGCCGGCGGGAACAGATCCTTCAAATCGTGCGTGAATTTTCCATCGATCATCGCATCTGTCTGCTGGAGGACGCTGCCTACCGGGAGCTTTCCTACAGTGGGAAGGTCCCCCCCTCGATCAAGAGCTTCGACCGGGACAACCAGTACGTTGCCCTTCTCCAGACCTTCTCCAAGCCTTTTTCTCCCGGGCTCAAGACAGGCTACGCACTGCTGCCCAAAGACTTGGTCGAGCCCGTGATCATACAGAAGGGCAACCACGACTTCGGTTCCAACAATTTCGCACAGGAAATTCTTCTGGCCTCACTGGAAGGCGGCGGCTACGGCGACCATCTGGAGAAGATCCGGCTGGCCTACGGCCGGAAACGCGATGCCATGCTCCAAGCCCTGGAGACGCAGTTTGCCTCCGAACCGGCGGTGCATTGGACCCGGCCGGAGGGAGGCTTGTATGTCTGGCTGACCCTGCCCGAAGGGGTGGATACCTCCATGGACTCCCTGCTGTGCAAACGCTCCATCGAGCAAGGCGTCCTCTACGTGCCGGGCGAGTTCTGTTTCCCCCCCGACCCGAATCGCGGGAAGCCGACCAATACGATTCGCCTCAGCTTCGGCCTGGCCAAGGTCGACCAGATCCACGAGGGCATCGCCCGCCTGGCCCGAGCGTATCGGTCCTGCGGGTATACCGGAGAAAGCGGCGAAATTACCGGGCAAACCCAATTGCCATCGAGCAAATCGGCAGACTTTTATTAAGACTTGATGAAGGCCGGAGGGGCCACGTACAATATTCGGGTAGGTTCCTGCGGGACGTTTCGATGCATTTGGATTTGGCTCTGCCGATTCGGGAATCGCACTTCAGGCGAATCCGCCTCTTGGCTCCGAAGCGAGAGACTCAGCTTCGCCGGTGGTCTGGATGGGTTCTGTCTCATTTCGCTGCCGGAGTTGCTCTGAGACGGCCTGGCGGAAACCACAGAAGAACATAGGAAAAGGAACGCTGGGCCGAGGGCAATGCGAATTGCCTTCGGCTTTGCAAACGCCCTCCCTTACGTGCCCCGGGGGAGGGCGGTTTTTTGCCCTCCCGCATCCGCCCCTCCTGCCGGGAACAACAGGAGCCCGCGAAATGACTCGCGAGCTCCTTGGGGTTTCATCTCAGTTTCAAGCAACGGCTCGGCGTTACGTTCTAGCCTTCGAACCTCTTGACCAGCAGGCAGGCATTATGCCCGCCGAAGCCGAAGCTGTTGCTGAGGGCAATATTAATTTTCTTTTCCCGGGGAGTGTTGGGGATGCAGTCCAGGTCGCACTGCTCGTCCTGGTTTTCCAGGTTGAACGTGGCCGGCAGCACGTCGGTTTCCAGGGCTTTGCAGCAGGCGATGAGTTCCACACCACCCGAAGCGCCCAGCAGATGGCCGGTGCAGCTCTTGGTGGAGGAGATCATCAGTCCGGACTTGGCGTACTCACCGAAGACCTTCTTTATGGCGACGGTCTCGGCGATATCGCCAAGTTCGGTGCTCGTTCCGTGGGTATTGATGTAATCCACATCTTCCCCGTCGATCCCGGCATCGGCCAGGGCCTTTCGCATGGCCAGGGAAGCTCCCCTGCCCTGCGGGTCCGGGGCGGTGATGTGATACCCGTCACCGCTGGCTCCGTAGCCGATCAGTTCACCGTAGATCTTCGCGCCACGCTTTCGGGCGTGTTCGAGCTCTTCGATGATGACAGCTCCGGCGCCTTCACTGAGGAGGAAACCGTCGCGGTCCCTATCGAAGGGTCTGGAAGCGGCGTGTGGGTCATCGTTGCGCGTGCTCAGGCCCTTGAGGGCACAGAAGCTCGCCAGGCCGATCCGGGTCAGGGCCGCCTCGGATCCGCCGGTGATGATCAGGTCGGCCCCGTCGTACTGAATGCAGCGCATCGCCTCGCCGATGGCGTTGGCGGCCGAAGCACAGGCCGTGACCACCGAGGTGTTCGGGCCCATCAGGCCCCAGATGATCGAGACGTTTCCGCTTCCTGCGTTGACCATGAGCTTGGGGACGGTGAAGGGGCTCACTCGCCCGGGGCCCTTGGCAAGCATTTTCTCGTGCTGGGTTTCGAGTTCTTCGAGTCCGCCGATTCCGCTGCCAATCATCACGCCGCAACGGGTTTTGTCGGAGGTCTCGAAGTCGATCCCGCAGTCTTCTACGGCTTCGATGGACGACTGGACCGCAAACTGCGCAAAGCGATCCATGCGCCGGGCTTCCCGCGGATCGACCAGGGAAGACGGGACCGTTTTCCAGTCCTTGACTTCCCCGCCGATCTGGCTGGTGAACTCGGATGCATCAAAACGCGCAATGCGTTCGATACCGCTCTTGCCGTCCATCAGGCCCTGCCAGAAGTCGGCCACATTCCAGGCCAACGGATTGACAGTGCCCATGCCGGTCAGTACGACGCGACGTCTGGCCATGGCGTCACTTCCTTGGGTTACTTCTTACCCAGGTGCTCCTGGATGTAGTCGATTGCCTGGCCGACCGTCTGGATCTTCTCGGCCTCTTCGTCCGGGATGGACAGTTCGAACTCGTCTTCGAACTCCATCACCAGTTCCACGGTATCGAGCGAGTCGGCGTTCAGGTCGTTCACGAAAGAGGTTTCCCGCGTGATCTCGCTTTTGTCAACACCCATCTGCTCGGAGACAATTTCTACTACCTTGGCTTCAATGTCGTCGGACACTTTCGTGACCTCCCTGTACTGAAGGAACCTGTTTGATATACAAGCCGGCCTTTTCCCGGACCGGGACGCGGTACTATAGCGTCGCTTGGCCAACCATGCAATAGCATAACTGGCCGGTAAGATTGCCTATGTGTGCATGCCGCCGTCAACACTTAATGACTGTCCTGTGATATAGGCCGAAGCCTCGGAGGCCAGGAAGGCCACCGCTCTTGCGATGTCTCCCGGCTGGCCGAACCGTCCCATCGGAATCTGCGCCAGGGCCATGTCCTTGGCCTGCTGGGGCAACACGTCGGTCATTTCCGTCTGAATGAATCCCGGGGCCACGGCATTGCAGCGAATGTTCTTTCCGGCCAGTTCTTTGGCGGTGGTCTTGGTCAGGCCCAGCATGCCGGCCTTGCTGGCGGCGTAGTTGCCCTGGCCTCGATTGCCTTCCAGTCCACTGTAGCTGGACATGTTGATGATCGAGCCGCAACGCTGTCGGACCATGTGCTTGCAGACGGCACGGGTACCGATGAAGGCGCTTTTCAGGTTCACCTTGATCACCAGGTCCCAGTCGTCGTCGCTCATCCGCATCAGCAGGCCGTCGCGCGTGATGCCCGCGTTGTTGACCAGCACGTCCACGTGCCCATGAGCATCGGCGATCTCGTCAATCAACCCGGTAAAGCCTTCGCTGTCGGTTACATCCATGACACGCGGAAGGAATCTCTCCCCCGCCTGGAGTTTCTCCGATGCCTCGGAGAGGGTCTCCTCGCGTACGTCGACCGCAACGACGGTCATGCCCATCGCCAGCAGTTCGCGGCAGATCTCCAGGCCGATGCCTCGTGCGCCGCCGGTGACGATCGCCACCTTCTCGTTATCCGGTATCTGTTTTGCTTTTGCCAATTTGCGTTCCTTTTTCTTCGCAATCATACGCCCGGGTTCCGGCAAGGCCCCGAAGCGAAACTTCCTTACGCGTCGGCGACAAGCTTCTCGATCGAAGCCAGGCTGTTGACCACCTTCACACGCCGCTTGCGATCGATCCGACGCATCAGTCCCATCAGGGTCTTGCCCGGCCCGATCTCGTAGAAATCCTCCACGCCCTCGGTGAGCATGGATTCCATCGACTGCTGCCAACGGACCGCCCCGGTCAGCTGGGCAAGCAGCTTTTCGGGAATTTCTTCCGGAGAGGTATAAGGTTGAGCATCGACGTTGGCAAGAACCTTACCGCGGGGCATGCGGAATTTCACGCCGGAAAGGACTTTGGAAAACGCCTCGGCCGCCGGGGCCATGATCTCGCTGTGGAATGCGCCGGCTACATTGAGCATCTTTCCGCCCGAAGCCCCGAACTCACCGGCCCGTTCGGATGCTCTCCGACAGGCGTCAACTTCGCCCGAAAGCACAATCTGGCCGGGGCAGTTGAAGTTGGCTGGCGTAAGAATCTGTCCCTCCGCACAGGCTTCGCAAAGCTCCCGGGCCTGCATTTCGTTCTTCAGCCCCAGGATGGCGACCATCGCCGAGGGACGCCCCGTCGCAGCCTCCTGCATCAGCGCTCCTCGACGCGCTACCAGAGTGAGCATGTCGTCGAAATCCGCCGCATCCGCAGCGTAGAGGGCGGAATATTCGCCAAGGCTCAGGCCCGCCAGGGATTCCGGACGCAGGGCTTCAATCTGCTCACGCGACATTCGTTCGTCCATGGCTGCCAGAAGGGCGGCAGAAACCGTAAAAATTGCCGGCTGGGCGTGGTCCGTCCGCGCCAGTTCTTCCTCGGGCCCCTCGAAGCAGAGCCGGGTCAGAGGGAGGGAGGTCACCTTCTCCGCCCGGTTGAAGAGCGCCCTGGCAGCAGGCGATCCTTCGTAGAGATCCTGGCCCATACCCGCGTGCTGTGCGCCTTGACCGGGGAACAGGAATGCGTTTCTTGCCATGATTACTTGCCTTGAATCGTTGGAGAACGGGCCTCGCGTTGCGGGCGAGGCAGCGCATACGCCTGCTTTAGAGTTTGACTACGGCACCGGCCCAGGTCAGACCCGCGCCAAACGCCACCAGCATCAGAGTGCTTCCGGGAGTGATCTTGCCCTGGCTCCAGGCTTCTCCCAGCGCTACCGGCACGGAAGCAGCCGAGGTATTGCCGTACCGGTCGATGTTCAGATACACCTTTTCCATGGGGAAGTCCAGCTTTTCGGTCGCCGAGCGGATGATTCGTGTGTTCACCTGGTGGGGAATCACCATGTCCACCTGGTCCACCGTAAGCCCGCACTGGTCCATGCAGTGTTCCAGAAGCCACTGCATGCGGTCGACCGCGAATTTGTAGACGTCGCGTCCGCGCATCTTGACGGTGTGCATGTTCTCTGCCACGGTCTGCTCAGTAGCCGGGTGGCGTGCCCCGCCGCCGGGGACATGGATGAAGTCCCATCCGTCGCCGTCGGCATGAAGCACCGAGTAGAGAACGCCCTTGTCTTCCTGGGTGGGTTCGAGCACGACCGCGCCGGCTGCGTCGCCAAACAGGATGCAACTGCCCCGGTCGGTGTAGTCGCAGAATTTGCTCAGGGCGTCGGCTCCAATCACCAGGACCTTGCGGTACCGGCCGGTCTGGATGAACTGGCTGCCCACCGACAGGCCATAAACGAAACCGCTGCAGGCGGCTGAGATATCAAAAGCCGGTACATGCTTTGCCCCGATTCGCGACTGAACAAAGCAGGCAGTGGCAGGGAAGATCATCTCCGGGGTAATGGTGGCGCAGATGATCAGATCGAGCTCTTCGGGTTTGGCTCCGGCGGATTCCAGGGCTTTTCGGGCCGCTTCGGTAGCCAGGTCAGCCGTAGACTCCTGCCCGGTGCAGATGCGCCGCTCCTTGATGCCGGTACGCTTGGTGATCCATTCGTCGGAGGTATCGAGGAATTTTTCGAAGTCCTGATTTGTCAGGATCTTCTCGGGCAGGGCGATGCCCATCCCAGTAATCGCTGCACGGAGAGACTGTTCCATGGGGCCCTCTATCTGGCCAGGAGGTCGGTGATACGCTCGTTGAGCCGATGAGCCCGGAACTCCTTGGCTACGCGTACGGCATTCATGATGCCACGCTCGTTGCTGGCGCCGTGGCAGATGATGACAATGCCGGCCACCCCCAGAAGGGGAGCGCCGCCATATTCGTTAAAATCGTACTTCCGAGAAATCTGTTTGCCAAAGCCCTGGATCACGTCGATCTTGTCGGGCATGGTAGCGGCCACTTCCTGGAGCAGTCCGCGGATGATCCCCATGGCCATGCCTTCCATGAGTTTCAGAACTACGTTGCCCACGAAACCTTCGCAGATCACCACGTCGCAGATATCGCGGAAGATGTCCCTGCCTTCGACATTGCCAACGAAGTTGAGATTATCATCTTCGCGCATCATGCGGGCGGTCTCCTTGACAAGGAGATTGCCCTTGGAGTCTTCTTCGCCGATGCTCAGGAGTCCTACACGGGGCTGATCCACCCCGCAGATGGCCTGCATGTATTCGCAGCTCATCACGCCGTACTGATGCAGATGCTGGGGACGGCAGTTGACGTTGGCGCCTACGTCGGCGATGGCTACCGGGCCCTGGAGGGTGGGGGTAACAATCGCGATGCCCGGACGATGCACGCCGGGCAGGCGTCGAAGGCGCATCTGCGCAGCGGCCACGCAGGCGCCGGTATTGCCTGCCGAGACGATGGCATCGACCTGGCCGGTCTTGTGCATCTCGGCCAGGATCGCCAGCGAACTGTCGGGCTTCTGACGCACGGCGTCAACGGGCGGTTCATCCATGCCGATCTGCTGCGAAGCATGCCGGAGAGAGAGTCGGGATTTCCAGGACTCCTCCGAAGGCAGCAGCGGCTGGATGCGGGCTTCGTCCCCGACCAACACCAACTCGTCTTCGGCATCGAGAATCTCTCTCAAGGCCAGAAGCGCACCGTCGACATTGATTGCCGGAGCTCCATCTCCCCCCATGGCGTCGATGCCGATCCGCATCAATCAGCTCTCCTCTTGGGAAAGCCTGACGGTAAGGCCCGGGCGAACATACCCGCAGTTGTGGCACCGGGCGTGGGGAAGCTTGGCCTCATTGCAGCGCGGGCAGAACGAGTAGTTTACCGGTCGCTTGGCGTGGTGCGAGCGACGGCTTCTTGTCCGGGCTCGGCTGAGTTTGTATTTGGGTTGCATCTTTGTTTACTCCCGTACAGGTAGCGACCAACCGCTTGCGGCAGCCTGTGGCCCTGCAGGGCCCAACTGACTGCAGGCCGGAACCTTACCGGCTTGCAAACGATTGTCAAGCAAAATAACACTGCCCGCCCTGCCCGGCAGGACGGACGATCCGTTCTATTCAGAAAGCTTCTGCTGGGCCCAACGCTGGGCCTCGGAAAGTGCCTGGTCCAGCTTGTCGGCCTGTTTGCCCCCGGCCTGGGCAAGGGTCGGCCTGCCCCCGCCGCCGCCGCCAACGATTTTCGCAGCGGCTTTGACCCAGTCCCCGGCCTTGAATCCGTCGGCCTGAACCAGGTCCTGGCTGACCATGGCGATCAGCGTGACTTTTCCCTCTTCGGCTCCGGCTACCAGCAAAGCCCCGGCTCCCTTCTGGCGATGCTGGTCGCACAGGGCCCGCATGGCGTCGGCATCGGTGTGCGGGACCTTCCCTACCAAAACGGCACCCTGGGGACAGTCCGTCTGCCAGACCACTTCAAACGATCCGCCCGAGGCCGAAGCTGCCGGCTTCTTCTTTTTGAGCTCCTTGATCTGCTTGCCCATCGCCTCGACGCGCGGAACCAACTGTGAGGCGGGCACGCGAAGGCCGGTGCAAAGCTCACGAACCACGCTGTCGGTCTGTTGGACCCATTCGAGGGCCTCATGCCCAGTCACCGCGGTGATCCGGCGGACGCCCTTGGCCACCGACTCCTCGGCCAGGATCTTGAACAGGCCGATCTGGCTGGTGTGAGCTACATGGGTCCCGCCGCAGAATTCGACGCTGGCCGTCTGGGAAGTCGCCTCGAGGGGATCCTCGACGCCGACCGAAACGACCCGGACCGGATCGGGGTATTTCTCGCCGAACATGGCCCGGACGCCTTCGATCCCGCGAGCCCGCTCCAGGGGGGCCAGTCGGACTCCCACCGGCTCATCGGCCAGGATGCGCTGGTTGACGCGTCGCTCCACCTCCGCCTGCTGCTGGGCCGAGACCGCCTGGTTGAAGGTGAAATCGAACCGCAGCCTTTCGGGATCCACGACGCTGCCGGCCTGGTTGACCTGGTCGCCCAGGACCTCGCGAAGGGCCCAGTTGAGCAGATGCGTCGCTGTGTGATTTCGCATGATGTCAAAGCGTCGGGCGTGGACCTCGCAGCGCACCTCGCTGCCGGCGGGAATCTCTCCGGACTCCAGCCTGCCCACGTGCAGAACACTGCTGCCGGCAAGCTGGGTATCTTCCACGGCGAAGCTTCCATCGCTGCCGGCAAGCTTTCCGGCGTCTCCCACCTGCCCGCCGGATTCTCCATAAAAGTTCGTCCGGTCCAGGACCAGCATCACCTCCTGGCCGGAGGGGACATTGCCCTCCTGGCAGAAGCGTCCTTCCTGGACCCAGCCGAAAACCTTGGCTCGGATCGGCTGGGGCTGGTACTTGGGGCCATCGTCGGTTTCAGGAAGCGGAGGGATTTCCATACCTGCAAAGCTCGAGGCCCCGGCACTGCTGGCGGCGCGATGGTCTTCCATGGCTTTTTCGTAGCCTTGCATGTCCACGCCAAGGCCCTCTTCATCGGCCATGCGTCGCGTCAGGTCTACCGGGAAGCCGTAGGTGGTATAGAGGTCGAAGACCACTTCGCCCTGGAGCTTCTTGTCGCCCGAGGCGCGAAGCTTCTCGACTTCTCGCTGGAAAAGCTCGATGCCACGGTCCAGCGTCTTGCCGAAGGATTCCTCTTCCTGCGCGATGGTCTGGACGACATAGTCGCGGCGTGTCTTGAGCTGACCGAACGCCTCGCCCATCTGCTCGACGACCACGTCGACCAGTCCGGCCAGGAAAGGCTCGTGGATGTCCAGGTTCTGGCGTCCATAACGGGCGGCCCTGCGAAGAATCCGCCTCAGAACGTACCCCCTGCCTTCGTTGGAAGGGATAACCCCGTCGGCAATGGCGAAGGTCAAGGCCCGGATGTGGTCGGCAATGACCCTGCAGGCCACGTCGCCCATGTTGTCCATATCAGCGGTGTCGAAGCGGTCTTCACCCCCGGCCTGGGCGCCATAGCGATGGTCGCAGAGCTTCTCGAGGGCCTCGATGATCGGAACGAACAGGTCGGTGGCGTAATTGCTCTGTTTCTTCTGAAGGATCGAGCAGATCCGTTCAAAGCCCATGCCGGTATCCACATGCTGGGCCGGAAGGGGGGAGAGCTTTCCGTCTCCGGCCCGATTGTACTGCATGAACACCAGGTTCCAGACCTCGATCACGCGGGGGTCGTCGGCGTTGATCAGCGAGGCACCGGAGAGATCCGGGGTCCGATCATAGTGAATTTCGCTGCACGGCCCGCAGGGACCCGTCTCCCCCATCTCCCAGAAGTTATCCTTTTTCCTGCCTTTATGAATATGGGAGGGATCGATGTCGGTCAGATCGCGCCAGAGACCCGCCGCATCGTCGTCCGGTTCCAGGCCATCGGAAGGATCGCCTTCAAAGACCGTCACGTGCAGCCGGTCCTTCTCCAGCGACCAGACGTCGGTGAGCAGTTCCCAGGCCCACTGGATCGCCTCGGCTTTGAAGTAGTCGCCGAAACTCCAGTTGCCAAGCATCTCGAAAAACGTGTGGTGGTAGGTGTCGCGGCCCACGTCTTCCAGGTCGTTGTGCTTCCCCCCGGCACGGATGCACTTCTGGCTGTTGGCTGCACGGGTGTAATTCCGCGTTTCGGTACCCAGGAAGATCGATTTGAACTGGTTCATGCCCGCGTTGGCAAAGAGCAACGTGGGATCGTCCGCCGGCAGAAGAGAACTGGATTCCACCAGCGCATGGTCTTTCCCGCGGAAGAACTCGATGAAATCTCTTCGAATGTCGTTTGCGCCTGGCATAGCGATCTCGCCTGATTCGAACCGATTGCCGCGTCGCCTCTTGACCTCGGATCCCGGCGACGGGAAAGATCGCGAATTGTATCGGAAAATCTTCCCCCTGCCAAGCGAGATTTACGGCTGATTTACGGCTGAATCATCTGCGTGTATGGGGGAGTCGGACGAAAGGGCCAAACTGCCCCGCGCGACACCGGGGCCTACCGGGAGCTTCCAGCCCCTGCCACGGCTCGGCGCATCTGCAGACTGATCCGCCCGCCCCGCCCGTAGGCCACCAATGGCGCATAGTCCTTCCGGAGCATCTGCGGGGGTATCTTGAACAGGCCTTTGATGCGGTAGTTCTTGGCCTCCCAGTCCAAGTATTCCTTGCGGGTGACCTTCCCGTCGGAATCGGCATCGCGTCGCTGGAAATAGCGGACATGGGACTGGCGAACCTGCTCTTTTTCCGGGGGTGGGTCCGGCAGGACCTCGCTCAGCGTGAGTTGCCCGTCGGCGTCGGCATCGTGGCCGGCAAAACGCTGCCGGGCCAGGGATTGGGCCCATTGGCGCTCCTCGGCAGGATCGATCCTCCCGTTGCGGTTGACATCGAGTTGCAGAAGGGCCAGCCTGCGACCCCGGCAGACCTGGGTGATCCTCTCCTGGATCGAGGCCAGCGCTTCGGAGCGGGTCCAGAAACCGTCTTTGTCCCGGTCAGCCTGCTGGAAGACGCCGGTGTAATACTTCCGGAAATCCTCAGCTCCCCCGCCCCAGTGGACGTTCTTGCTCCGGGCCTCGGCCAGCCACTCCTCCAGCGATACCTGGTCATCGCCGTTGTGGTCGGTCTGGATGAAGCTGCGCATGGAGGTATACAGGTTCAGATCTTCCATGCGACGCTGGAACAACTCCAGGTAACGCTTCTGGGCATCGGAAAGCCGGTCGGCCTCTTGCTCTTGCGGCTTGGCCGAGTCCTCAGCCCGGCTCTTCGGGCCGGGATCCTTCTGCCCAGGCTGCTCTGCCGGAAGAAGCCCGGCAGATATGCAGCCAAGCACGGCCAATGCCCAAGCCAACGGGGACTGATGTTTGATCCGCATCGCTGCTCCTGTATCCCTGATCTGCTATCCAAGGATACACGACCCGACTGCTGGAGGCAAACCCCCACGCAGGCCCGGGGGGATCAACCGCCGGCAATGCGTCGGTTTTTCCGCAGGAGGCAGCCCAAAGCTCCGCCGGCCAGGAGCACAAGGCAGGATGGCTCGGGGACGACAGGGTCTTGGGAGGTACTCAGCCGGCCGTAGTGGGTTTGCAGGATCTGCAGATCTGCTCCATCCGTCCGGCCGTCTCCATTGAAGTCTCCTTTCGCCCAGCTGTCGGTTTGCTGGCCGAAGTGAGTCGAGACGATGACATAGTCGGCGAAGTTGACCAGGCCGTTGCTGTCGGCGTCGCCGGGAAGGTTGGTGCCGTTGACCACCGCCCGAATCCAGGAAGCCGCGGGCCCCAGACGCAGAGCATAGGTGCGATCCGGATCCGGCTCGAGCGTGGCCGGGTCCCGGAACCTCGTGGCCCCGCTGCGGTCGGTCGAGATCGTCATGCCGGCCGCCCGCCAGATACCGTCTTCATCCTGCAGGAACCAGCCGCCGCCGGAATCCCCCGTGGCCAGGCCGATTTCTCCGGGGAGGTAGTTGCCTTGGTTCACGTCGTCAAAAGAGATGTACATGTACCCGGCATCGACCCCCGAGCCCAGCAGGCCGTAGGTACGGTCCACGACGTTAACGCCCCAGTTCAGCCCTCCGCCTTCCTGGGTCCATTCGTAGCCGTAGGGTTGCCCGGATTCGCTGAGCAACGTGGAGGCATTGGTTCGACCGAAGCCTCCGATTCGAACAACCTGGCCCGTTTCCGCCTGACCGTAGGATACCCGGGCCCAGTGATCCAACGCTCCTGCCCCATCGGTGGACTCAATCCGGGCCACACGAAGATCCAGCGATTCGTGCGACCAGATGTCATCAACACGAAAGCTGCGATTTCCAAACCAGACGCTGGTTCCCACCCCTCCCCCCTGATGCTTGGTAAGTACAACGTATTGGGAATCTACGGCGATACACGAAGCCGATCCCCCCGCCCAGGCACCGACAAACGTCCCGGGAGACTCTGCCCCGGGATCCCCAACGTGCAGGATTCCCGCCTGGCAAGCCTGACAAACCACCAAAAAAACCAATCCCGTCTTCCACCCCCCGACCTCAGCAAGGAGACCGGTAATGCGCATGGATTCTTCTCCAGAAAAGGGCGTGGCGACAGCCCCAGTCACCAACAACTAGAATAATTCCAACAATCTGTAGTACTGTGGGGACGGGAAGTGGATCGGCAAGATCAATAGCTTGCCGAAGCAAGAAATGCAAGGGCTGCAAGAAATCCTCACAGTTTCATGGTGATTTGTTGTCCCCTTGGCTTCTTCTCATGCCCGTTAGAGGTTCAGCTTCCCCTGTTCTTCGCGGGCAAGTGCATCAAACATCATTCTTTCCAACTCCATCCTGCCCCTGGCCTCAGCCCGGGAGGCATCAAAATGCAGTGCATGGAGACACCCGCTGAGGTATCGGGCGTTTTCCTCCGAATCGTAGTACTCCAGCATCTTGGCGACGCTGCGCTGCTGCCAGGCGCTGTACTGGATGCACAGCCAGATGTTTTGGCCACCAAGGTGGTCGAGAATGTCCGCATCCTGGAGGATCTTCTCTCCCAATGAGCCGTTTTTGCACTGACGCTGATTGTGGTTGGCCACCAGAGAGCAGATCTGCTCCCGCTGTTCCGGTTCGACCACGTCGCGAAGGAGGCGCCCGGCCAGAATCGCTCCGATCTCGTGGTGGGGCTCGGTGCCTTTTCCCACATCGTGGAACAGTCCACCGGCAAAGAGGATATCCCGATCCAGATCCTCAGCGCCTTGGATATGATCGGCCAGGTGCTGGGCCAGGTGAGCGACCCTTCGCCCGTGGAAGAAGATGTATCCTCTTTCCCGTCCGGGATGGGGTTTTCTGCCGGCCATGGCCTTGCGGGCGATCTCCATCAGTACGTCGCGTTGCATACCGCGAGAGTACCTCCGGGCAGTGTCCTTGTCCAGCGGGATGCCCCCTTGGCCGGTGCCTGCGGGCCGCTCTATAATGTATCGGGATCTTTCCCCAGGAAGGAAGCTGCCATGACACACGTCCTTCGCTTCAGCGACGAGGAACTGGAAGTTCTGGCCGAGATTGTCAACGGGGAGATGTCGTCGAGCCGACAGGAATATCGACACACCGACGATCGTGAGTACCGGACCCGGGTGAGCCTGCGCATCGACGCATGCCGCCGGATCCTGGATCGGCTCCAGTCGGCGATCGACCAGACAGGCCAGTACGAAAGCGAGATCACGGGCCTATAGAAGTTCCCGGCTTGTGGGCTTGTGACCCGGTGTTCCAGGAGGGAATCATCCGGGTGTTTTGCCTCGGAGGCCCCGGGGCCCGGCAAGCTTTTTTCAACGATCAGCCCCTTTGCAGATTCTTCGCTTGAACGCCCTTGGCGCTGCGATCATAATGGCGTTTTGGCCTGGACTTCCTTCCCAAGTAAATACAGAGGATAATATCGATGGCAGCGCTGCTGGCGGATCTCCTGACATTGCAGAAAATCGAGCGAAAACTTTCTCAGGTACGTTCGCGATTGCGAACCCGAACGGCTTCAGTCAGCGCCCAGCAGAAAAAGATCGACGACCTCCAGGACCAGGTGGATACCCTCGAGCAGCAGTGCCTGGACCGGCGCAAACAGGCCGACAGCTTCGAGTTGACCCTCAAGGAAAGTGACCAGAAGGTCTCCAAACTCCGCAGCGATCTTCACTCGGCCAAGAGCAACAAGGAATACTCGGCCCTTCTGACGCAGATCAACACCCTCAAGGCCGACAACGCCAAGATCGAAGATCAGACGCTCAAGATCATGCAGGAAATCGAAACCCTCAAGAGCCAGGCAGAGGAAATCAGCAAGGGGATGGAATCCGAGCAGAAGCGCCTGGAAGACGTTAAATCCAACAGCGATGAAGAAATTCAGCGCCTGACAAAAATGAAGGATGATCTGGAAGCCCAACGCGAACAGGCCGCCAGGGATATTGACCCGGAATCACTGGCCGTTTTCGATCGCATTGCGGAAAGCTACGACGGCGAGGCAATGGCTCCCATCGAAATCCACGGCAAAAAGCCCCCGCATTCCTATGTCTGCGGAGGCTGCTACATGGGCCTGACTCCGGAGCACGCCAACGCACTGGGCGTCCGGGACGAGATTCGCACCTGCGATAACTGCGGTCGAATCCTCTATCTGGAATCGCACGCAAAAGCGTCGACCAACTGACCCGGAAAGCTCAGGACGTATCATGGCCAAGAAAGACCTGCACGTCATCATCCACACCGACGGTGGAGCCAAGGGCAACCCAGGACCGGCCGGAGCCGGCGTCGTCATTTGCGACGCCCGGGACGGCATGTGCATTCATGAAGCGGGGCTCTTTCTGGGTCGGGCCACCAACAATGTCGCCGAGTACCAGGGCATGCTCTACGGACTGCGGACGGCCAAACAACTCGGGGCCAGGCATGTACAGCTTGTCAGCGATTCGGAGTTGATGGTCCGCCAGATGCTCGGACAGTACCGGGTGAAGAACGCAGGCCTCAAGCCCCTCTACGCAGAAGCCACGCAACTGACCCGGGAGTTTGAAAGCTTCCAGATCCGCCACGTCCGGCGCGAACACAATGCCCAGGCGGACAAACTTGTCAACCTGGCCATCCAACAGAAGCAGAACGTGGAGTCGGCCGAGGCCTGAGCGAATCCAGGCCGGCAAGTTGAAAACGACAGGGACACCGAGCCCTGACTTTCAAAGGCATGTGGAGGATCACCAATGAGCCAGGAAGAAGTGTTTGGTCCGGATCAAGCCAAGCCCCGAAAAGGCAGAATTTTTCTGGTGCTCGGGCTGTTGCTTCTGGTCGCAGCGCCGATTGCGGGCTTCCAAGGAGTCAACAAACTGCTCTCGGGCATGGACAGGCAGTTCGACTTCCAACGGGTCGTGGTTCCCGGCAGCGGGAGAGTTCGGATCGACAGCCTGGGCGAATACAAAATCTTCCTGGAGACCCGCAGCCAGGTCGACGGCAAAGTGTATGACACATCCGATGATGTCGGTGGGCTGACGGTGCGTATGCAGTGGGTGGAAGATGGGCAGGAAATACCCCTGGCCCCGTCCTCTTTCGATTTCGACTACTCCTTCCACGGACATGAAGGGCATCTGATCCAGACCTTCCAGGCCGAGAGGACCGGAGAGGCCCTGCTGGAAGTGGACGCCGAACCCGGTTTTGCGGGCCAGCGGGTCCTGGCCATCGGCCAACTGAATTTCTCCGAGCTTGCCGGATCGGCCGGAATGCTCATCGCAGCGGTCCTGGGCGGACTGCTGGGCCTGATCCTGCTGATCGTGGGCCTGATTCGCTTTCTTTCGAGCAAGTGACTCGCCGGTCGGGCAGGTTCTTTCCGGCATCAGCCGTCCATGTGATATAATCGCCCCGCGCAGCCAGCGACAGCGCGGACGGAGCCGACTTTGCCTCGATTCAGCCAGCAATTCATCGACCAGGTGGCCCAGGCGACGGACATCGTCGACCTGGTCTCCACGTATATCGCGCTGAAACGTCGCGGAAGCGAGTTCGTCGGACTCTGCCCGTTCCACGATGACAAGAACCCTTCACTGAACATCTCCCCGGCCAAGCAGATCTACAAGTGCTTCGTCTGCGGGGCCGGCGGCGGGGTCTTCCAGTGGGTGATGAACTTCGACAAGGCCGCTTTCCCCGAAGCCGTCGAGCAACTGGCCCAGCGTGCCAACATTCCCCTGCCCGTCGATCAGGCGGGCCAGGCCGACAGGCCCCAGGGCCCGTCGCGCGGCAGCCTTCAGGAAATCTGCGAATTCGCCGGACGGTTTTTTCAGTCCCAGCTCCAGACGCCCGCCGGGGCCGAGGCCCTTGCCTACGCCCAAAAGAGAGGCTTTACCCAAGAGGCCATCGAGCAGTTCGGCCTGGGCTTCGCGCCCGACAGCTGGGACGCGCTTGGCCAGGCGGGAGGCAGAAAAGGCTATTCGCCGGCCCAGATTGCTCAGGCGGGCCTGGCCGTCGAACGGGAATCCGGGGGTTTCTACGACCGCTTCCGCAATCGCCTGATGATTCCTATCCGCGACGCAGCCGGCAAGACCATCGCATTTGGCGGACGGGCCCTGGATGACCAGCAGCGAGCCAAGTACCTCAACAGCGCCGAGACCCCCATTTTCGATAAATCCCGCCAGATGTTCGGGTTGGATCTCGCCCGGGAGCAAATCGTCCAGGGCGGAACCGCCATTGTGGCCGAAGGCTACTTCGACGTGCTCCTTCCCCACCAGCACGGGGTGAAGAACATGGTGGCCACGCTGGGCACGTCGCTGACCGACGGTCACGTGCGAATCCTCTCCCGATACGCCAATGACATCGTGCTGCTTTTTGATGCCGACGACGCCGGGGCCAATGCGGCCCTTCGCGCCTTGGAGCTGTTCCTCCAGCAGCAGGTCAACGTGCGCATCGCGAAGATTCCCGACGGGAAGGACCCGGCCGACTTCGTACTGGCCCACGGGGCCCAGGCCTTGCAGGAGCTGGTCGCCCAGGCTCCCGATGCCCTGGCCCATGTCTGGCAGCTTCGCAGCCAGGCCATTCAGCAGGGGTCCTCTCTGGTCGAGAGGCGTCGCCAGGTGGACGAATTCCTGCGTGTGGTGGCCACCAGCGAGGCCTTCGGGACCATAGATGAAGTCAGGCGGGGCCAACTGGCCCATCACATCGCCCACCTTCTGAACATTCCCGTCTCGGATCTTCAGATGCAGATGCGGAAGCTCACGCGACGGCTTGACCGCAGGCCCGCGGGCTCGGGCCCACCCGATGGGCCCGGGGTTTTGGCCTCCCGGGGCCCGCAGGACCTGGCCCAGCGACAGATACTGGAGGTCCTGCTCAACGAGCCGGATCATTTCGACTCTGTGGCCGAGCGGATCGACCCTGCGGATTTCTCGACGGGGCCATTGCAGCGCATCGCCCGTGCGATCTGGTCGCTGGCGGCCGAAGGGCACCTGCGACTGGAAGAACTCATCAGCCGCGAGGAACTCTCGGACCTTGCCTCGATAATTGTCGCCCTGGCCGATGCGGGAAGTCATCGTGGCAACTACGAGCGCACCCTTACCGGCGCGGTCGAGTGCATCCTGTACCGTCGGGGGCGAATGGAAATCGAACAGCTCAAGGCCTCGGCCCAGGGCGACGACGATATGCTCCGCCAACTCCAGACTCGCCTTCGCCGCGCCGACCTCCGCAAGCGTCCTAGAATAATGTAGAGCAAGTGACGCGGTTGTTTTCACGTTGAGTTGCCTGCCCGGATCCCGGTCATTTTCCCCCCGCATCCGCCGGCAGGCGGGTCGACTATGCTTCGGTATTGCCTGCTTCGGGAGTCCTTGACAAAAGTCCCCTGCCTGACGCTCAACGACGAAAACACTTTTGTTACAAACTCCCGTCATTGCAGGCGGTCGCAGGCTGGAGGTGGAGGCGCTTGACCGGCATTACAGAGACAGGACGGATCACAAGGAAATACCGGCTTGGATTGTACATTTTTCCCATTTTTGTTTGTTGCCTTGTCGATCCCGACGCGTATAAACTACAGGGTTCAGACGAATTGGCCATGCCTCTGGAGGCATCCGTCTGGTCCTACCGATGACTTTGCAGGAGTAATTGATGTCTGAAGCGTTGGATGCATGTGTACGAAAGCTCATCCAGAAGGGCAAGAATCGCGGGTACCTGACGTACGAGGAGATGAACGAAGATCTGCCCGACGAGGCAGTCGCACCGGAAAAGCTCGACTCGCTGTTGATGACCCTGGATGAACTGGGCATCGAATTGCTGGATGAGTCCGAGGCCGCCCGAAGAGAGAAATTCGCCGACGGGGCGGAAGAGGACAAGAAGCAAGAAGCCCCGGGCGAGCTGGAGATGGATACCAAGCGGATCGACGACCCGGTCCGCATGTACCTGACCCAGATGGGCGAGATCCCGCTGCTGACCCGCGATGAAGAGATCGCTCTTGCCAAGAAGATCGAGATGACTCGGATGCATTTCCGACGTCGGGTCCTCGAGAGCGATTACTGCATTCAGCAGGCCACGGAGATCCTTGCCCAGGTCTACGCCGGGGACCTGCCCTTCGACCGCACGATGAAAATCTCCACCGCTGAGAATCTCTCCAAGGAGATCATCACCGAGCGGATGCCTGCCAACCTGGAAACCGTCAGGCGCATCATCGAGTGCAACCGGAAGGACTGGGCGGTGGGGATCGACGAATCGGTCGATGAGGAGAAACGGCGATCGGCCCGGCGGCGCGTCTGGAAGCGCCGGCGCCGTGCGGCCAAGCTCATCGAGGAGTTGAGCCTTCGGACCAGCAAGATCCAGCCGCTGATGAAGAAGCTCCAGCACATCTGCCAGAAGATGATGGAGCTGGAACGAACCATCGCCCACGCCGACGAAAACAACGTCCCTCCCGAGGACGTGGAGGTGATGAAGGAAGAGCTCACCGGCCTGATGGACCTGGTCCTGGAAGAACCCGACGTGCTGCGAAAACGCGTCAAGGCCATCCAGAAGGTCTTCAATGACTACGAACACGCCAAGAGGGAACTCTCCGGCGGCAACCTGCGGCTCGTGGTGTCCATCGCCAAGAAGTACCGCAACCGCGGCCTGAGTTTCCTGGATATCATCCAGGAGGGCAACACAGGCCTGATGCGTGCGGTCGACAAGTACGAATACCGCCGCGGATACAAGTTCTCCACCTACGCCACCTGGTGGATCCGCCAGGCCATCACCCGCGCCATTGCCGACCACGCCCGGACCATTCGCATTCCGGTGCACATGATCGAAACCATGAGCAAGCTGCGGAATATCTCCAAACGGCTTGTGCAGGAACGGGGCCGCGAGCCAACCATCGAGGAAATCGCCGACCAGGCCGGCATGAGCGTCTCGGAAGCCCGGCGCGTGCTGAAAATCTCCCGGCACCCGATCAGCCTCGATCGTCCCGTCGGCGAGAGCGAAGACAGCTACTTCGGCGATTTCATCGAGGACGGTTCGGCCGAGTCGCCCGTGGAATCGGCCGGGACCGAAATGCTCAAGGACCGCATCGAGGAAGTCCTCAAGACGCTGACCTACCGCGAACGCGAAATCATCAAGCTCCGTTACGGGATCGGCGACGGCTATACCTACACGCTCGAGGAAGTCGGACGGATCTTCAAGGTCACCCGGGAGCGTGTCCGCCAGGTCGAAGCCAAGGCCATTCGCAAGCTTCAGCACCCCGTTCGGGCGAGGAAGCTGGAAGGTTTCCTGGATTCCCGCTCGGCCGGCTGATTCCCCAGACGCTGAACCCAAAAGACGACCGGCGCCGCTGCCTGCGACGCCGGTCGTCTTTTATCGGGCCCTTCCAAGCCCGCGACACCTCGGCCGTTGTACGTCCGAGCCGGGCGGCTATCTTCTGCGTCGCTTGAGCAGTCCTGCAGCTCCCAGCCCCAGCAGGGCCAGTATGGTCGGTTCCGGAACCACGTAGGAGTTGAAGCTGACCTCGTTGCCTTGGGAATCCAGGTACTCCGAGAGCGTGATGGTGAACTCACCATCGCGGGGTCCGTTGCCCGCAAGAGCTGTGTAGGGATTGGCTGGATCCGGCGCGAAGGCCGCCATCCACAGACCCTCCCACTTGTAGTTCCGGACGATGTAGTCCTCGGCCATGGCCGGATCCATCTGCTGCAGATCGGGACTGGCCGCGATCAGCGTCGCAACGAGGATCGGCCACTGGGAATGATCGGTCAACTCGAACTGGGGCAGGTCGGCCGCCAAGACATCGTTCTTGAAGCTTTCGAAGTCCGTCACCCCGTAAGCAGCCTGATAGTAGGCCTTCTGGGCATCGGGCAGATTCTCCCAGAGGGTCGGGCCGTAATGGTCAACCATTGCCAGCGTTTCAAGGAAATCATTGGCCAGGACGCTGCGGTTCATCCCGGTCACCGGCGAGTAAGTCTGGAAGTGGATTTCGCCGGCCTCGAGGTCCAGATCCATGATGCGCAGAAATCCATTGCCGCCATTGGGCCCGTCCTGGTAGTCGGTGAGCACCTCGATAACCGGCAGGCCCGCGTCGTTGGTACTGACCTGGTGATATTGGCCATGGCAGTGACCGGAGAGCACCATGAAGATGTTCCGGTTCTTGCTGATGAAGTCCTGCCAGAGCTGCTCGGGAAAAACGGCATTGACGGCGTACTGCTCATCCGCCAGACCGGTCTGGGCGTAGGAGCCGGGAGTCCCGATCGCTCCGTCGCCGTATCGGCCCTGGAGCAGGCGGAAGTCGTAGAGATACCGATGGGTCGAAACCACTGCCGGCTTGTCCTGATGAGCTTTGACAACCAATTGGGCCCAATCCAGTTCCGGCTGGGGCGAATCGATGGCCAGGTTGAGAAACAAGACCTGCTCTCCGTTGTCTGCCTGGACAATCTGGGCGTTGCTCAGTCCACTGGAGGAGTGCCCCGCCCACCAGCTCTGCCGGCTGTAGCTGTTACCCGGCGTGTAGTCGTGTGCCGGCGAGAAGTACTCGAGATACCGATCCCCGGTGATATCCTCCGGTACATTGGGCCAATCGTGTGGATCGTGGTTGTCGTGGTTGCCCATGCACGTGCCGTAGGGCACCCCCTGCCAGTTGGTGGCCGGATCGGGATGCAGCTTGTTCATCGCCTCTTTGGCCCGGTTCCACTGAACGGTATCGTTGCCGTGCTCGACGATATCGCCCAAGTGTACCACGTAGTCGATGCCCCTGGGCAAGGCCTGATCCACGATCCACCGCGTCTGGGCGCCGAAAAAGTGGGCGGTGCCTTGCGGATCGTAGATCGGCGGGAACCCGGCCGGATTGGGGTCGAGGTCCTCGGAGTACTTCTGCGTATCGGGCAGAGCGACGACGGTCAGGTCGGCCCCGGCCCGGGCCGATTCGCTGAGTGTCATGATCAGGGCCAGAACCAGGGCCCCCGCAATGCTGCTGTTTTTCCGGCAACAAGTCTGCATTTGTTTTCTCCTGGATAAAGTACAAGGGATACCCCCGTTCGGAAGCTACCCTCACTGAATCTTTCCGCTTCGGTTTCCGGGTCTGTGTCTGATAACATTCCAACTTTAAGAAATCGTTTCGGATGGGTGGAGAAACCGCGAACTTCTCCGCCCGTGCGGTGACAAGGCTCTGCACGCCCCGTATTCCTGCCCAAGAAAAAGGACCCACATGCTTCTGCTGTTTGCCTACGGATGCTTGGCGATCCTCATCAGCTTTCTCTGCTCGCTGCTGGAGGCGTCGCTGCTGAGTTTGCCCGGCAGCTATGTCGAAGCGCTGGCCCAGAAGGAAACCAAGGCTGGACAGATACTTGCCGAGATGAAGAACAACATCGACAGGCCCCTGGCGGCCATCTTGACACTCAATACCATTGCCCATACCGCCGGGGCGGCAGGCGTCGGTGCCCAGGCCGCCATCGTATTCGGCAGCCAGGCGGTCGGAATTGCCGGGGCCCTGATGACATTTCTGATCCTTGTCGTCAGCGAGATCATCCCCAAGACCCTCGGAGCGGTCCATGCCAAGGCCCTGGCCGGCTTTACCGCCTACACCATCCGCGGGATGATCTTCATCTGCTTGCCCCTGATCGTGCCGCTGGAGTGGATCAACCGGCGGATTCGCTATTCCCGCTCGGGCCAGGAACTGAGCCGTTCGGAGCTGCTGGCCACCCTGCGCCTGGGACGCGCCAGTGGCGCCATGGAAAGCCGGGAATCCCGCATTGCCCACAACCTTCTGGGACTACAGAAGATACGGTTATCGGATATCCTGACCCCCCGCACCGTAGTGCTGTCGCTGGATCAGCAGACCACCGTAGGCCAGGCCATGCAGGACCATCATCCCATCCGCTTTGCCAGGATCCCCGTCTACTGCAGGGACAAAGACGACGTAACCGGTTATGTGACCCGCTTTACCCTCTATGATTCCCACGCTGCAGGCCGGGATGAATTGCCCCTGGAAGAACTCTCCAGGCCGATTGCCATTCTGCCCGAACTGGCCTCAGTGGCAGATGCGCTGGAGACCTTCGTCCGGGATCGACAGCACATCGCGCTGGTCGTGGATGAATACGGCGGAAAGGCGGGAATTGTTACGCTTGAAGACGTCCTGGAGACGCTACTGGGCGACGAAATTGTGGACGAAACCGACCCCACGGAGGACATGCGGGAGCTGGCCAGGGTGCGACGAAAGCAACGGCACTCTTCCTAACAGGATAGTAATCGGTTTTGTCTGACCAATTCCAGCAAACGGGCCGTCTTTGCCACTTATTTTCAGAGAATACGCTGGTTTCCCGTTATCTAATCCCCTACTATTGCTTGGTGTTGAACTGACAGCTCTATGGGATATCTATTACTATGTCCTCCAATGGCAAGCCTCAAATTCCGGACCAGCTTCTTTCTCAATGGCAGGAAACGGTGGATCTGATCTCCCAACTGCTCGAAGCCCCCGATGCGATCATCACCAAGGTGGAACTGCCGATGATAGAGGTCGTTCGAGCTTCACAGAATCCCCAAAGCGCATACCACAAGGGCGACCGGGTCGAGATCTCCGGCTACTACTGCGAAGAGGTCGTACGGACTTCCAGGCCTCTTCACATAGCCGACGCCCGCCGCAGCCGTCGTTGGAGGGTGGCTCCCGAACTTGAGCACGACCGGGTTTCGTACTACGGATTCCCGGTTCTCTGGTCGGACGGGGAAATTTTCGGAACCTTGTGCATCCTCGATTCTCGCCCACGCCCCAAAGACGACAGGTGCTCGAAGATTCTGAGCCAGTTCTCGAAGATGGTCGAGGCCCACCTGGATCTGCTCTGGAAAAACATCAAGCTCCAGCAGTCTATGCAGGAGATACGAACCCTCCAGGGCATCCTGCCCATCTGTGCCCGCTGCAAGAAGGTCCGCGACGACCAGGGCTACTGGCTGCAGGTGGAAGAGTACATCTCAACCCACACCGACGCGATCTTCTCCCACGGCCTGTGCGACCGGTGCGAATCGCACTATTCGGCCGAGATGGACAAGCCGGTCACCTTGAAACATCCCCAGACCTCGGGGCAAGCACAGACCTCCGGAACCGGCGGCAAACGGGTACCGGCCAAGCCGGGTCATCAAGCCGGCCCGGGGCCGGGGTTGAAGTGATCTTCCGTCTCTTCCAGTAGCTTCCGAAGCTCTTGATGCAGTCGGTATGCAACGTTGCGGCAGGCTTCATCCGCAATAAGATTTCTGCTCTGCAAAGGGTCTTTCTCCAGGTCAAACAGTTGCCACGGGCCAGGCCCGTCTTTTCCAACAAGGACCGAATACATATGGGTCCGCGTCCGGATCGCCCGGAAAGGCCTGTTGAAGAACGCCCCCGGTTTTCGGAATTCCTGAACGCTCTCCAACAGCACGCCTTCACGATCCAGGCGGCTGCGGTTGCCGGAAACCAGAGACGTCAGATCCTCTCCCGGAAGGGCATCGCGCGGCTTGATACCCGCCAGCGAGCAGATCGTCGGGAAGAGATCCTCGGTGCAGACCGGCTCATCACAGGTCGCGCCTTTTCGTTCGGCCGACAGGGAAGGATCGTGGATGATCAGCGGGATGCCCACCGATTCCTCGAAGGGGTATTCTTTCATGGCCGAGGGCAGGCGATGGGCGCCCCCCATCTCGCCGTGGTCGCTGGTCAGCAGGACGATGGTATTCTCATCCAGGCCCTGCCGGGTCAGAAAGTCCATCATGCGTCCGACGTTGTCGTCGAGATTCTCGATCATCGCATAATAGGTTCGCACCTGCTCGACCTTGCTCTGGCGGGTATCCTTGGCGTCGTCGGGCCAGTGGGACAGGGGCACTTCGTATTCGTCGGGGACCTCGAAGGTCTCGGGCAGGACCAGCTCGCGGTCGCGCCACCGGGCTTCGTATTCCTCGGGGGCCTGGTAGGGGAAGTGCGGAGGCTCGACGCTCAGGACCGCACAGAAAGGCTTGCTCGGATCGCGGCCATTGCCCAGGTAATCCATGGTCAACTCGAATAGCCCGTCGGTCTGGTACTTGCCCAGGGGCCTGGGAGTCGGGTCGTCGTCCTCGAAGTAGAAAGTGTCGAAGTGGCTGTTTCGCAACTCGAAGCCCAGCCATTTCTGCCAGCGGCCCTGGCGGGATCTGGGCACGGGCACCGATGGCGGCGTCCCTTCCAGGTGCCACTTGCCCACGTAGAGCGTCTGGTAGCCGGCCTCGTTGAACTCATCGGCCAGGGTCCGCTCGGCCGGGCTCATTCGCCAGCGAAGCGCCGGAACCATGCGCGTGTGGGCGTACTGGCCGGTCATGAAGGAGAAGCGAAACGGCACGCAGACCGGATAGGTACTGCATGCGGAAGTGAAGCGAACACCGCGCTGGGCCAGGGCGTCGATGTTGGGCGTCTTGACATTCGGGTCGCCGTAGCAGCCAAGCGCCTGGCGACGAAGCTGGTCGGCGAGTATGATCAGTACGTTCGGTGGGTTTTCGTGTTTCATGGCGGCTCGCATCTTGGTCGGCCGGACCTCGCGCGTCAAGATCAGCTGCGAAATACAAGGAGAACGCCATGCCTCGGGGACAATTCCTTTGCCTAATCACAGCGATCTGGGGCCTGCTTGCCTGCTCGCCGGCCTCAGGCCAGAGCGTCTCCGGTGAGCTCAAGCAGTGGCACGCGGTGACGGTGACCTTCACCGGCCCGGTATCGAGTGAAACCGACCCTGACAATCCGTTCCTCGATGTCCGCCTGGAAGCGACCTTTCGCTCCGCGACCGGCGTGGAACTGACCGTGCCGGGCTTCTTCGCCGGCGATGGCCAGGGAGGTCCGGAGGGAGACAAGTGGCAGGTGCGTTTCTGTCCTCCCCTGGCCGGCAAGTGGACCTGCACGGCAAAATGCCACCGGGGCAAAGGTCTGGCCATCGCAGCAGAGCCGAAGCTCGACGCCTCCAATGCCGTTGACGGCATCGACGGCAAGAGCGTGACATTCCAGGTCGCCCGCAGTGACAAGATCGGAAGGGACTTCCGCGCCGCGGGACACGGTTTGCTCAGCAACGAACTGGAAACCATCGGCTACCTTTCGACGGCCTCGGAGACCATCGGCAAGCCGCAGCGGTCGCAGTACCTGATTTTCACCGGCAGTTACCTGCCCGGTGGGATGAAGATCTGGATCAAGGGAGGCCCGGACATCCCCGAGAACTTCCTGGGATACGCCGGCTTTGACAACACCCCCCGTGCGGGGCACCGGTTCGAAGCTCATCTTCGGGACTGGAAGCCGGGTAATCCGGACTGGGCCGACGGCAAGGGCAAGGCGATTATCGGGTCCTTGAACTACATCGCTTCGACCGGGTGCAATTGTGTCTACTTCCTGCCGATGAACCTCGGTGGCGACGGCAACGATACGTATCCCTTTATCTCTCCGGATGAGAATACACGTTACGATCTGAGCAAGCTGGCCCAGTGGGACATCGTATTCTCCCATGCCCAGAAGCTGGGCATCTTCCTGCATTTCCAACTGGCCGAGACCGAAAAGCGCAATGAAAATTTCTTCGGGCGCGTCAAATCCGCCGGAGAGAACGGAGACTACCTCACCGACGAGCGGAAACTCTTCTACCGCGAGCTCATCGCCCGTTTCGCCCATCATCCGGGTCTGCAGTGGAACCTGGGCGAGGAGAATGATTTCTCCACCGACGAACGAAGGACCTTTGCCAGGTACATCCAGTCGCTGGACGTTTATGGCCATCCGGTGGCGATCCACACGAAAAGTTCCAAGCGCGGGGTGGAGAACGTCTACAAACCGCTGCTGGGAGAGCATGCGGTGACCATGATGTCCATGCAGCTTCACGACCGCGGCAATCGCCTGGGAAACTACGTGGAGCAATGGCTCCAGCGGTCACAGGAGGCCGGCGCTGCGTGGGTGGTCTCCGTCGACGAGGGACAGCGCGTACTCAACAGCTCCGATCCCGACGACGGCTATCCGTCCGTACGGGATCAGTGGGTCTGGCCGATCTATCTCTCCGGTGCGGGCGGATTCGAACTGTACGTAAAAACGGCCAACAACCGCCATTCGCTCGACCAGGACATCGAAGACATGCGGGAGATGGACGAGGGCCTGCGCTACATCGGCTACGCCCTGACGTTCATGCAGAGCATTGAGCCTCAGCGGATGAAGCCGGCCGACGACCTGGTGCGGGGCAAGTTCCCCCGGGGCCGACGACCTGAAGTGCTCGCCCAGGGAGGCGTGGAGTATGCCATCTACTGGCCCGATGTCTCTGAAGGCACGGGAGAACTGGACCTGACCGGGGCGAAGGGAAAGACCTTCACGCTCCAGTGGTTCGATCCGGTCAAGGGCAGATGGTCCCCCGGCTCCCGCTTACCCGGCGGCGACTGGGTTGCCCTGCCCGGACCGCCCTGGCGAGACAAACCGGACAAGGACTGGGCAGCGAGGATCTTCCTCGACAGGAACTGAGTCTTCAGCCCCGGCGGGGTTTGCCACAGGCCCGCGTTTTGAGTATTGTCCTGGGAGACGCTTTCCAGAACCCCCGGATGAAAAGGATCCTCCCATGCGCGCCATCATGGTCATGTTCGACTCGCTCAACCGCCACATGCTGCCCCCCTACGGCTGCGATTGGGTCCACGCGCCCAACTTCCGCCGCCTGGCCGAGCGAACCTGCACCTTCGATACCGCCTATGTCGGATCTATGCCCTGCATGCCGGCCCGGCGGGAGATCCACACCGGCCGATACAACTTCCTGCACAATGCCTGGGGCCCCCTGGAGCCCTTTGACGATTCGATGCCGGAAATCCTCAAGGAAAACGGCATCTACACGCACCTGACCAGCGACCACCTGCACTACTGGGAGGATGGCGGCGCCACCTACCATACGCGCTACAGCTCCTGGAGCTGTCACCGGGGTCAGCAGGGCGACCCGTGGAAGTTCGACCTGACCGACAACGTCAAGGTCCCCGAGCTTCACACCAAGCAAGGCCACTTCCGCACCCTGCCGGATTGGCGCAACCGGGCCTGCATGAAGGAAGAAGCCCACTGGCCCCAGGCCAGGACCGTCAGCGAGGGCGTGGAATTCATCCAGACCAACGCCGCGGAACAGAACTGGTTTCTGCACGTGGAAACCTTCGACCCGCACGAACCGTACCACGTTCCCGAGAAGTACCTCGAGATGTACCCCCACGATTACGACGGGCTGCACTTCGATTGGCCCGAGTACCGGGAAGTCACCGAAGACCCCCAGGCCCGCGAGCACGTCCGCAAGCTCAATGCAGCCTTGATCAGCTTCTGCGACGCCCAGCTCGGGCGCATCCTCGATGCCATGGACACTCACGACCTCTGGGAAGATACGCTGCTGATCGTCAATACCGACCATGGCTTCCTGCTGGGCGAGCACGACTGGTGGGGCAAGTGCGCCATGCCCTTCTACGATGAAATCGCCCGCATGCCCCTGTTTGTCTGGGATCCACGGGTGGGACAGGCCGGCCGGCGCCGAACCAGCCTCGTCCAGACGATCGACCTGGCCCCCACCCTGCTGGACTTCTTCGGCGTCGAAATCCCCCACGACATGCAGGGCCAGCCGTTGCGAGGCGTGATAACCGACGATACCCCCATCCGCCAGGCCGGCCTCTTCGGGCTCCACGGAGCACAGGTCAATGTCACCGACGGTCGATACGTCTACATGCGCGGCCCGGACAGGCCCGATAACCAGCCCCTCTATCGATACACCCTCATGCCATGCGGCATGCTCCACACCCTCAAACCCGAGCAACTCCGGGACATGGAACCGGCTGAGGGGTTCGAGTTCACCAAAGGCTGCCCGGTGATGCAGATCCCCTGGGGCGGGCGAAGAGATGCGACCGACCGATTCCCCACACAGCTTTTCGATACCCAGGCCGATCCGGGACAGAACACCCCCCTGGACGATCAGGCGGTCGAAAACGAAATGCTCACCCACCTGGTCCGCCTGATGCACGAGAACCAGGCCCCGATGGAGCAGTTCGATCGACTGGGCCTGACCGAGAAGCTCGCCTGAACCGATGCCGATGCGTATCCTCGCCCTGGAACCCTACTTCGACGGCAGCCACAAGCGGTTCCTGGAAGACTGGATCGCGCGGTCTTCCCACCAGTGGACCCTATTGACGCTGCCCGGGTACTTCTGGAAATGGCGGATGCGTCATGCGGGCTTGACCTTTGCCAGGCAGGTGCAGGAACAATGCGTCGATCGAGACTTCGACGCGATCTTCTGCTCGGACATGCTCAACCTGCCCGAGTTTCTAGGATTGGCCCGCATGGAACCGACCCCGCCGGCGGTAGTGTACTTCCACGAGAACCAGTTGACCTACCCGGATGAACGACAGGAATCGCGTGATCTGCACTTCGCGATGAGCAATTTCCTCTCAGCCATCGCGGCCAGGGGAATCTGGTTCAACTCCAGCTGGCACGGAAAAGAATTTCTCTCCGCCATGCGCGAGTGGATGTGCCGCGCCCCGGACTACAGCCCCGCCGGGGAGTTGGACCGGATCGAGCAGCGCTTGGCGGTGCATCCGCCGGGCGTTCGGCTGGGCCCGGTTCGAAGACTGCGCGAGCCGGGGCCGGTTCGCATCGGCTGGGTGGCCCGGTGGGAACACGACAAGAATCCCGAGGCGTTTTTCGAGGCCATTGACAGGCTCGCACAGGGGGGCGAGGATTTTCGACTCATCGTCCTGGGCCAGTCCTTCCAGCAGGTCCCGCAGGTCTTCCAGCGGGCCCGGAAACGCCATGCCGATCGCATCGAACAGTGGGGCTACGTGGAATCAGATGAAGACTATCGCCGCTGTCTGGGTCGCATGGATGTAGTGGTATCGACGGCCCGGCACGAGTTTTTCGGCATCGCGATCGCCGAAGCCGTGGCGGCCGGGGCCTTGCCGCTGGTTCCCGACAGGCTGGCGTATCCGGAGCTTCTGTCCGGACTGTCCCCGGAGGATTCGCGCCGCTGCTTCTATCGCGGTGACAGGGAGCTTTCGCAGCGTCTGACGGAACTGGCCCGGACGATCAATCAGGGCCAATCCCTGCCGGTGGACCCGGCCAGGCTGCGAGAGGCCATGGAAGACTTCGACGTTGACCGATGCGTTCCCCGCATGGACCGCGCGATGGAGGACCTGGCAGGTTAGGAAGACAGGAGTACCAGCACCACCGCCGCAAAGAGAACCAGTGATCCGCAGAGCCTGTGGAGCAGAACCTTTCTACCCCGGCCGCGTTCCTGAGCTCCCATGTGGCGGCCAAAGATCCAGACCACGGCGATCGTCCAGAGGCCTCGCGTGCCGTAAAGGATGTTCAGGGCGGAGGCGTCGCCGTATTCGGCCAGCATGAGCACGAATCCTGCCGCCTGGGCGCCCAGCAACAGGGCAGAGGCCGCCAGCCAGGCCCGAGCCCCGGCGGGGACCTTCAGCAGGGACGTCCCTATCAGACGCAGCACCAGGGCAATCAGCACGCCTTTGACACAGAAGACGACCATGACGAAGGGCCTCTGGCCGAAGCTCCGGCCAAATTCCTGTACCATCAGGTCGGTCGCGCCGAAGATCGCGCAACTGATCAGGGCCAGGAAGACCGCCCCCATGTGACCTCGGCTTCGTCGAAGCTCCGGCAGCCCGATCCAGGCGATTCCGATCGTGGTCAACACCGCGCCCACCCACCATTGCCACGGGATTCCGCCGACCAGGAAGATCCCCGAGTAGACCGCCACGAACAGCGATTTGGTTCCCGCCAGGGGTCCCTGGACCGAGACATCGCCCAGTCGGAAGCCGATGTAGATCATCACCAGGGCGGTTGCGGCGATCCCGCCGGTCAGCAGGGGCCAGTGGATCTGTGACCACTGGGGCACCTGGGGTTGCATCAGCAGCAGCGGCAGGAAGGAAAGCGGCATGGCCAGGGCGCTGGCCGAAGCCAGTTGCATCGCACCTGCCCCTTTCTCCAGGGCGCGCTTGCCGGCTACAGCCGAGAATGCATAGACGACCCCGCAACCCAGAACGACGATGTAATGACCGGGAATCATGCGACCAGCGCCTGTTGGATCTCAGGCTTCTTCCTCCGGCGGGTCCTGCTGAACCATGACGGGTTTTTCGGGCCGTTTCTCATATTTGGGAACTTCCGGCTCGGGAATGGTTTCGATCAGGCGCCGGACGATTTCCACCGAGTCGACCCCCTCGGAGGATGCGGCGAAGTTGCATCCGATACGGTGGCGGAGGACCGGCGTAGCCACGCGTCGGATGTCCTCGGTGCTGACGGTGAAGCGCCCGTCCATGGCTGCAAAGGCCTTGCCGCCCAGGATGAGATAGATTCCCGCCCGGGGTCCGGCACCCCAGTCGACCATTGTACGGACAAAGTCCGGTGCCGATGGATCGCCCGGCCGGGTCGCGCGGACCAGCCCGGCAACGTATTTTATCACGTATTCACTTATCGGGACAGATGTTACGAGTCTTTGCATGTTGAGGATCTGCCGGGCATTGAAAACGGTTCCCAGTTGCACCTGCTTTCCCGCAGTGGTCTCAGCCAGGATGCGCTCTTCCTCGCCCAGCGAGGGGTAGTCCACGAAGATATTGAACATGAACCGGTCCAACTGGGCCTCGGGCAGCGGATAGGTCCCTTCCTGCTCGATGGGGTTTTGCGTGGCGATGACGAAGAACGGCTCGGGCAGGTCGTAGGTTTCCTGGCCGACGGTCACTTCGCGTTCCTGCATGCCCTGTAGCATGGCCGCCTGCGTCTTGGGCGGGGTTCGGTTGATCTCATCGGCCAGGATGATGTGGGCGAAGATCGGCCCCTTGACGAAACGGAACTCCCGTTTGCCGGCCTCGGGTTCTTCGATTACGTTGGTCCCGGTGATATCCGAGGGCATCAGGTCGGGGGTGAACTGGATCCGCTTGAAGGACAGCTCCAGAACCTTGGCAAAGGAAGAGACAAGGAGTGTCTTGGCCAGGCCCGGCACGCCGACAAGCAAACAGTGCCCCCGGGAGATGATTGCAGCGAAAACCTGGTCAATGACATCCTGTTGTCCGACGATGACTTTGGACAGTTCGCGCCGCATGATCTGCCGGCTCTTGGCAAACTGCTCCATGAGTTTTTCGTATTTCTCTTTTGCCATGACATTTGCGCCCGCTGAAACCTTGGACCCAGAGGCCGTATCGCGTACAATGGATACGCTTGCCTACCCGGTTACTTTTGGAGTTGCCGATGATACCTGCAGACGGACGGTTTCACAAGATAATGGCTGGGTCGGTTCTGCTGGCCCTGTTTGCAGCCTGTCCAGCCCGGTCTCAAGTAACGGGCCAGGAGGTCCGTCAGTCGGTCGCCCAGGGCATTGCCCTGATCAAGAGCCAGCAGCAGGGCGACGGACACTGGCCCCGCTACGGGGGATACGAAGGGGGAACCACCGGCCTGGCGACACTTGCCCTGATCAATGCAGGGCTGGGTATGGAAGACCCGGCGGTCCAAAAGGGCGTGGACGCCATCGCAAAGCTCAGGAATGAGAAAACCTATGTCGTGAGCCTCAAGTGCCAGGTCCTTGCCGCCGCCGATCCCAAGGGCCTGAAGTACCGCAAACACCTTGAAGATGCGGTCAAGTGGCTGATCCAGGCCCAGACCAAGGTAGGCATGTGGGGCTACAGGCAGGGCCAGGGACGGGGTGACAATTCCAACACGCAGTTTGCTCTTCTGGGGCTCCATGAGGCGGCCAAGGTCGGCGTCGAAGTGCCCGAGCCTGTCTGGCGAAGGAGCGGTCTGCACTTCACCAACACCCAATTGCCCGATGGCTCCTGGGGTTACAACTATCACGTGGGACAGCAGGGGCTGCGAAATCGACGAATCAATGGTTACGGTTCGATGACTACCGCCGCCCTGGCCAGTCTCTATATCTGCGGACAGGAACTCTTTGTCGGCGGCAGGAAGATCCTGGTCAACGGCGCCTGGCCCAGTTGCGGCAAGTACAGCCGGAATATCGTCCTGGCCAAGGGCCTGGAGTGGATGGCCCGTAACTTCAGCGTCAAGGAGAACCCGGGCAGAGGCAAGGGATGGCTCTACTACTACCTCTACGGGATGGAACGGGTGGGAATGATCTCGGGCCAACGCAACTTCGGGCCCCATGACTGGTACCGGAAGGGCGCTGCCTTTCTGGTTGCACAGCAGAACCAGCGCGGTTGGGGGCGCGTTCGAGGCCGAGGCATACCCGACACGGCCTTTGCCCTGCTGTTCCTGGCCAAGGGCAACCGTCCGGTGCTCTTCCAGAAGGTTAAATGGAGCGGCCAGTTCAGTCCCCAGGCCTGGAACCGGAATATTCACGATCTGGAGAAGCTTACGCGTCATGTCTCCGACGCGTTCGGCCGGCCGGTTACATGGCAGAGCGCTTCATTGGAACTGCCTCTCGAGCAACTGCGCGTCAGTCCGATTCTGTACCTTACCGGGCACGATTTTCCACAGTTTACCCAGGCCCAGAAGCGCAAGATTCAGCAGTTTGTAGACTCGGGCGGAACGCTCCTGGCCGAGGCCTGCTGTTCCAGTGCCCGCTTCCGCGTCGGATTCCAAGCCATGGCCAAAGAGCTCTGGCCCGACTACCCACTGCGCCCTCTGCCGGCCAGCCATCCGGTCTTTGGCAGTTTCTACGACCTGGAACATCAGTACGATCTGGAGGGGATCGATATCGGCTGCCGCACCGGGGTGTTTTTCTCGCCCCGGCCTCTCTCTGTTCTGTGGGAGATGGAGGACCTGGTACAGAACAATCAGAAGCTCTCGGAATTCGCGTTTCACCTGGGCACGAATATCGCAGCCTACGCTACCGGCAAGGAGCAACTGGCCAACAAACTCGACGAGGTCATCCTGCCCCGGGAGGATTCCGACACCCGTCGGGCCGAAGTGCCCCGGGGAGCCGTTCGCATCGCCAGGCTCTACCACAATGGCGACTACAATGCCGACCCCAAGGCCCTGACGGAACTGACCGGCCTGCTTCGCGATCAGGCCGGCGTGGACGTCGTCACCCGAGAGCGGCAGCTTCGCGTCACCGACGAGACGATCTACGAATACCCCGTTGTGTTCATGACCGGGCACTACGACTTCGAAATGTCCGAAGAAGAGATCAAGGCCCTGCGAACATACCTCAAGCGCGGTGGGTTCCTCTTCGCCGATTCCTGCTGCGGAAGGGAACGCTTCGACCAGGCCTTTCGAAAAATGGTCTCGAAACTTTTCCCCGAGGCCGAGTTCAAAAAACTGGACCGGGACCATCCGATTCTGACCGGTAAGGTCGGAAAGAGATTGGGACGGATGACGTACCGGAAGATCCTGGCCCAGGAGAAAGCCAAGGCCGGTGACCCGGATCCGACCGGGACGAATCATCCCCCCATCTACACGATCGTTCTGGACGGGCGGGTTGTCCTGGCTTACAGCCCGTATGACTTCAGTTGCGCACTGGAGGGTGACAACCCCTATTCGTGCAGAGGGTACGTGGACGAAGACGGCAGAAACCTGGCGATGAACCTGGTCCTCTACGCGATCACCTACTAGCCAAAGGACGATTTGTGGGCAACTGCGGGCAGATGAGGTGGAAACGTGCAGCCATGCTCCTATTGGTGGGGACTTTCGCAGTTCCTGCCCGGGTCCTCGCCGATCCGCCGGCCGGGGCCCGAGAGCAGATCCCAAGCCGCCTGAGCCTGTGCGCCCGGGCCATCGAACGCCTGCTGGAAAGGACGGCTTCGGATTCGGACCAGCCGCCGGCCCTTTCGGAACTTCGGGGGGTCTATGCCCTCCAACTCATCGATCACCAGGTCGACCGGACAGCCCTGAATCGCCGAGTCGAACGGCTTGACCAGATCCAACTGGCCCGGGTCGAATCGGCCGCTCTCCAGATCCGCGCAGGCCTCAAGGCAGGCGTGGACGCCCAATTGCTTAAAGCCAAGGTCCAGTGGTTGATCTCCCAGCAACAGGGTGACGGCGGCTGGGGCTACGGGCCCGGCCATCCCTATACCGAAGAAGACCCCCAGTGGACCGATATTCATCATACCCTCTGGGCGATGCAGGCCCTGGATGAAGCGGCCCGAAGCGGAATGGACGTTCCAGCCGAAACCTGGCAACAGGCGGTGGTGTATTTCCAGGCCGGCCTGAATGAGGACGGCGGCTGGGGCCTGCAGCCTCCCCGCCAACAGGGCATCCGGCTCAAAGGACAAAGCCACGGATCCGCAACGGCCGGGGCTGTCCTGGCCCTGCTTGTTGCGGGCGCTCACCTCCCTGAAACAGACAAGATAGAGGGGATGGCCCGCTCGGGCCTGGCCTGGATCCGGGCCCAGGACGGCGACCAGGAGCATCCGGGCTATCTCTGGGCAAGAGACTGGCTGGAGACCTGTCGGTGGCTCCAGCGGCGGGCCAGGTTATCGCAGCTTCTGGGTTTGGATTCCCGGGACGCCCGCCGAAAGCAGATGGAGAATCTCCTCGCGCTGCAGGCCCGGGACGGCAGCTTCCCTTCCCCGCGCCGAGGGTTTTCCGATCGGGTGCTTCTGCAGGTAACCGCCCTGGCGGGGCGGGCGATGCGATCCGCCAGCCGACCGGCCGCCATGACGCTGCTGCCACTGGGTGGAGACGCCCTCTGCCCGGCCCGAAAGGCCCTGCTGGTTTCCCAAGCCTCTGCACTTCTCAAACAGTCTGTCGCCCTGGAGAAATTTGAAGATTCCCAAGCCCCCACCGCCCCGGTGTGTCTCCTTCTCAGCCCGGAAGAGGCAATCGGCGACCCGGAACAGATTGCGACGCTTGGCGATGGGATTCGCCGCTGCCTGGCCCGGGGCCGGATTCTCCTTCATGCCGGCAGCGACCCGCAAACCACACAAATTATCGAGCAGGTCGCAAAGTCTCTTTCCTACCAGCCCGAAGCCATCGACGCATCCCATCCCATAGCATCCCTCCGTGGGACGATAGAACCGGAGACAGTGGCAACCCTTACAGGCTGGTCCGACGGAGCCAGAACCCGCATCGTCCTGCTGGGCGTGCGGGAAGCCCTCTCGCCGGCCCTGGCGGCGAACCTGGTCGCCTACGCGACGGATGAACAGAAGCTGAAACTTGCACCTTCACGGGAGTGGCCCGATGGTGCCTCGGCCCAGACCCGCTCGATTCGCGTCGCCCGTCTCCGCCACGCCGGAGCCTGGAAGACCTGCCCCCAAGCCCTGGACAACCTGCATCACATTCTGACCCACGCCCAGAGCGTCGGAGTCAAACAGGTCGAGGCCCAGGCCCTGGCAAAAGTTCCCGAGGCGGACCTGCTCTGGCTGACGTCTTCCAGGCCGGTCACCTTTACGCCCGAGCAGAAGGCGAATCTCCAGCGATATCTCCGCGGGGGCGGGACCCTGCTGGCTGACTCCACCGTGGGCACCGGGCCGATGCTCGCCTCCCTGCAGGGCCAGATGGAAGAGATCTTCGGGCCCGATTCAGTCGTTGCCCTCGGGGCCGATGATCCGCTTATCACGGGGCGTTTCGACGGAGGGGCCGGCAGCGATCTTCGACAAGTCCGGTGGTCACGGGCGGCGAGAAAGACGGCCCCTCCCGACCATCCGGTTCTCCTGGGGGTGCGCATCGGCGGGAGGCTTGCGGTGATCCTCAGCCCTCATGGACTGATGGCCCAACTGCAGCCCCGCCCGGTGTACGGTCTTGTGGGGCTGGAGAAGTCCGACGCTCAACGCCTTGCAGCCAATGTAGCCCTGTATGTGCTCAGTCAGGGCGCCGACGAATAGTCTCAAACGTTGTGGGCGAATTCGTAAAAGCTGGTCATCAGCTTACGGGTCATCGGGCCCACGCCTCCGTTGCCGATGGGCTTGGAATCGATCTTGGTGACGGGGATGACTTCGGCGGCCGTACCGGTCAGGAAACACTCGTCGGACTGGTACAGGCGGGAGAGCTCGATGATTTCTTCGCGGACCTCGATTCCGTGGTTCCTCGCCAACTGCATGACCACCCCGCGAGTCACCCCGCGGAGAATGCCCGCCTCGGGCGGCGGGGTCAGCAGGACGCCGTTCTCAACCAGGAAGAGATTGTCGCCGGTGCATTCAGCCACCTGGCCGAGGTGATTGAGCATGATCGCCTCGGGCACGCCGGCATCGATGCATTCGACCTTTGCCCGGATGTTGTTGAGGTAGTTGAGGCTCTTGACCTGCGGATCGAGCACATCGGCTGAACAGCGGCGCGTCTCGGCGACGATCACCTCCATCCCTTCTTCGTACATCTCCCGTGGGTACAGGGCGATGCTGTCGACGATGATGAAGACATTGGCCTTGCAGCAGTTAAAGGGGTTGAGCCCCAAGGTGCCCTCGCCCCGGGTAACCACCAGGCGAATGTACCCGTCGCGGCGATCATTGGCGTGCATGGTCACATTCATCGCTTCGTCCAGTTCCTGCTTGGTATACGGGATCTGAAGGCGGATCCGCTGGGCCGATTCATACAGCCGGTCCAGGTGAGCCCTGCCCTCGAAGATCTTTCCGCTGTAGATGCGGATGCCTTCGAAAACACCGTCGCCGTAGAGCACGCCGTGGTCAAAGACGCTGATATTTGCATCGGCCTTGTCACGCAATTCGCCGTTAAGCCAGACTTTCATGATGGTCTCCTGAGGGATCAGGCAGATGATAAAGACAATGCCGCCGACGGGCAAGACCCGACATCTCCTTGTCGGCTATCCGACAGGTCGATATCATTCATCATCATGGCGAACCAACAACAAAAGACCGTAGTTTTCTCGGGCAATGTTCAGGGCGTGGGATTCCGCTACACCACCTGTCGCATCGCCGGGAAGTACGATGTAACCGGGCACGTGAAGAATCTCCCCGATGGAAGGGTCGAGTGCGTCATCGAAGGCCCGTCCGAGGAAATCGAAGCCTTCCTGGAAGACCTCAAGGGCCAGATGGGCTCCTATATCCGGGATTCCAGCCAACAGTGGGCCCCGGCCAGCGAACGCTATTCGGACTTCTCCGTGGCGTATTGAACGTGGGAACGGGTGGAAACAATTCTCGCGCATTGTCGGCCAGGACGGTCTCCTGGATCGGGCTCCTCACGGATTTGGCGCTTTCGGGCGTGAAGATCACGATCGGCCTGGCCTTTGCCAGCCGGACCCTCTTGGCCGACGGGCTCCACAGCAGCTCCGACCTGGTGACCGATGTAGCCGTCCTGGCCGGGATCGGGGCCTCGCGAAAGCCCGCCGATGAAGACCATCCTTACGGCCACCGGCGTGTCAGTACCCTGGTGGCCATGTTCGTCGGGGCAACCCTGCTCGGAGCGGCCGCCTACATCATCTACTCAGCCCTGATGAGCCTGCAGGAGACCGCCTCTCCCGAGGTCCGGGCCTTTTGGCCCCTGGTGGTGGCCGCTGCGGGAATCCCCGCCAAGGAACTGTTGTTTCGTATCACCTGCGCCGCCGGCCACCGCGAGGATGACTCCTCCCTGATCGCAAATGCCTGGCATCATCGGACAGACGCGTTTTCCTCCATCGCCGCAGTGGTGGGCCTGGCCGGTGTCCTGGCCGGTGGGAGCCAGTGGGCTTTTCTCGACGCGGTAACCGCAACGGTTCTGGGCTCGTTCCTGATTCTGATGGCCCTGCGGATCCTGAAAGACGCCGCAGCCGAACTGATCGACCAGGCTCCGGGCGAACTGGTTCACCAGAAGATGCGACAGACCGTACTGGCCACACCGGGCGTCCGGGATTTACACGCCCTGCGGGCGCGCAAATCCGGCGGGAAGATCGTCGCCGACGTCCACGTCCTGGTCGATCCGCTCCTGACCGTGCACGAAGGGCATGAAATCGCCACCAAGGTCCGGCGCCGCATCTTCCAGGAAGACCCCGACGTCATCGAAGTCATCGTCCACATCGAACCTTACGAAGCCGGGCCCTGGAGACATCACAAGCCCGAGGTCGATCAGGTCTCGCGAATGTAGGCCATGCCGAACTTGTCCTCGATCCGGTGCACGTTGCGGTAGAGACGCTTGCGCATCTCGGCTGCGACATCCCGCAGCTTGGGATCGCCAATGCGGTTGTCCACTTCCCAGGGGTCCTGACGCAAGTCGAACAACTGCTCGTTGTTCCTGCCTCCGTCGAAACGGATGTACTTGTAGGGCCCCATCAGAAGGGTGCGCGAGATCTCGCCTTCGATGACCAGGTCTTTCCGCCACTGGGGATCTTCCCTGCCCTCAGCCAGGGGGCGAACGCTTCGACCGGCCAGGTGCGAGGGCTTCTCGATCCCGGCGTAGTCGCAGAGGGTGGGAATCAGGTCCAGCCCGTTGGAAACCAGGTTATCCCCGTCGACACGCGGACGTGTCGTGCCCTTCTGGCTGACCAGGAACGGAATCCGGCTGGATTCGTCGTAGGGCAACGTCTTGTGCTCGGTCTTGCGCGAGGAATCATTGTCGCCATGGTCACTGGAGAAGATGACCACGGTGTTCTCCTCCTGGCCGCTGTCGCGCAGGGCCTGGAGTACGATGCCGATCTGGGCATCGACGCGCTCGGTGAGCCTCGCATAGGCCCAGCGGTGCATCCGCCAGGTCTGCTCCGACCAGTTTTCGCGGATCCACTTGCGGAAGGGGCGGCTGTCGATCAGACGGCTGATGGCCTCGGGTTCATCGGGCAGGGGCTGGAAATTCGCAGGCAGCGGAGGGCAGTGCTTGGCCCAGAACTCTTCCTCACTGACGCCCATGGGCAATTCCAGCGCCTCATCCAGCTTGGATTGGGGTAGAACGCCCCGCTCGACGAGGATCTTCTCAAATTGGGTAACCGGGTGAGCCCGGATGCCCATGTAGCAGATATCGTGGGGGTTGATGAAAGAAGCCGTCAGGAAAAACGGCTTGTTCCGCGATTTGCGGATGAACCTGGCCGATTCAACCGCCAGGTCGTCTCGCTCATCCTTGGTCAGGTAGTTGTCGAACCCGATCTTCTCCAGGTGCAAAGGCTTGGGCAGATGGACCTTTCCGCCGTACGCCACGTCGTAGCCGGCCTCGTTCATCAAGTGGCCCATGGCGTCGCGAACGAATTGCTCCGGAACGACCGACGACTTGGCGTTGTTGGACTTGACGTTCATCTCACTGGGATAATGGCCCGTGACCATGCTCATCCGCGAAGGGACGCAGACCGGATTGGTGCAGTAGGCCCGGTCGAACCGCGTGCCCTGGGCGGCGATCGAATCCATGGCCGGCGTTTCCAGATAACGGTTGCCGGCACAGCTCATCATCGAGGCGCTCTGCTGATCGGTGAAAATGTACAGGATGTTCGCTCGCCTGGGATTCTTCCGGGCTGCGCGAGCGGACTGCACGAGGCTCTGGGGCACAAACAGGGACGCTCCAGTCGCGGCCGAGGCTTTCAGGAATTCTCTTCGTTGCATAAATTCTCCGGGGATAAGGAAGTGAGTGACAGAAGCATTGTCGAAGCAGCCGGCCGACGAGAGGCACCTGTGCAGGCAGCTCAAGCGGAAAAAGGACTTTGTCACTCGCTCAGGTCAGGTCGTTCAGCAAGTATAACACATCGTCGTGGTCAAGGGATCGATCATTGCCAGGCACAGACTGTGAAACGTAGAATGCCCGAATGCTCCAGGACAATCCCGCCAGCCAGGCCGCCTGCTTCGTCATCGATCTCCTGCGCCGCAAAGGGTTCCAGGCCCTCTTGGCCGGCGGGTGCGTGCGAGACATGCTCCTGGGCCTGGATTCGGAAGATTACGACGTAGCCACCGACGCGCGCCCGCAGCAGGTCCGGGCCCTGTTCCACCGGGTGCTGATGGTCGGAGCGAAGTTCGGCGTGGCCATCGTCCTCTACAAGGGCCAACAGGTCGAAGTAGCCACCTTCCGCTCCGATGCCTCCTACTCCGACGGCCGCCACCCCGACAGGGTCATCTACTCCGATCCCCGCCAGGACGCCCTGCGACGCGACTTCACAATCAACGGGATGTTCTACGACCCGATCGACCAAGAGGTCATCGACTACGTGGGAGGCAGGCAGGACCTTTCGGCCGGGATCGTCCGGACCATCGGGAACCCCCTCGATCGCTTCGAAGAGGACTACCTGCGCATGCTCCGGGGGCCGAGATTCGCGGTGAGGTTCGGCTACGAACTCGAAACCGACACCGCAGCGGCCATCCGGCAATGCGCCCCCCACATCGACTGCATCAGCGGTGAACGCATCTGGGACGAACTGAGCAAGATGCTTGCCCGAGACTCCGCAGCCCGGGCTGTTGAACTGCTCGACCGGCTGGGCCTGCTGGAGCATATCTGCCCGCCTCTGTACCAGCCGAAGCGGCGGTTTTCCGATGGTCTGTCCCGCATGGACAAACTGCCCGCCTCCGCCGACGCGCTGCTTCGCCTGGGGGCCCTTCTGGCCGATCTGCCCGCCGGAGACCTGCGAAAACTCACCCGCCGCTGGGGGACCAGCAACGAGATCCGCAAGGCCCTGGTGGAACTTGCCCGGCAGAAGAACGCATGGCAGGGAGCACCTGACTATCCACTGGCCCGGTTCAAGAAGCTGGCCGCCGGCGAACTGTTCGACTCCCTGATGCAACTCTGGCGAAGTGAAGAACTGCTGCGAACCGGGCAGGCCGAGCGAACGGAGCAGATCCGACAGCGGCTTTCGAAACTGCCTCCCGAATCGATCGATCCCCCCGCCCTGCTCGACGGAGGCGATCTGCTGCAGATGGGCCTGGAGGAAGGGCCGAACATCGGGCGAATCCTCCGGGAGATTCGCGATCAGCAACTGGCCGAGCAGATTCACACCCGCGAGCAAGCCCTGGACCTGGCAAAGACGAGGATCTCCCAGACGCGGCGGGAAGAAGTTTAGGGCTGGGCAGGTTTCAGAAGTCCCGGTATTCTCAGAGAAGATTCGACTGTCAAGGAAGCCCACATGCGCAAGATTCTCTCCGACATCGAAATATCACGCAGTGTCCAGGCCAGGCCCATCCGGGAAATCGCCGAGAAGATCGGCCTGACCCATGACGAGATCGAGCCCTTCGGGGAAGTCACCGGCAAGGTGAGGCTCTCGGTCCTGGAGCGCCTGTCCGATGCCGACAACGGCAAGTACGTGGACGTGACCGGTATCACCCCCACCGCCCTGGGCGAAGGCAAGACCACCACGACCATCGGCCTGACCCAGGCGCTGGGTCAACTCGGACGCCAGGCCATCGGGTGCATCCGCCAACCCTCGATGGGCCCGACCTTCGGCATCAAGGGCGGAGCCGCCGGCGGAGGCTATTCCCAGGTGATCCCCATGGAGGAGTTCAACCTCCACCTGACCGGGGATATCCATGCCGTCAGCGTAGCCAACAATCTCCTTGCCGCCGCGATCGATGCGCGGATTCTCCATGAAGACTCGATGACAGACGAGCAACTGGCCCGGTTGGGCCTGGAGAGACTCGATATTGACCCCTACTCCATCACCTGGCGCCGGGTGGTGGACGTAAACGACCGGGCGCTTCGCAATATCACCATCGGACTGGGAGACAAGACCGACGGCAGACCCCGGCAAACCGGCTTTGATATCTCTGTGGCCTCGGAGATCATGGCGATTCTCGCCCTGACCGACTCCACCCAGGACCTCCGCCACCGCCTCAGCCGCATCGTCTTTGGCATGGACAAACGGGGCAATCCGGTCACGGCCGAGCAACTGGGCGTGTCGGGCGCCCTGGCCGTACTGCTCAAGGATGCCATCAAGCCCAACCTGATGCAGACCATGGAAGGCCAGGGCGTCCTGATCCATGCGGGACCGTTTGCGAACATCGCCCACGGGAACAGTTCGATCCTGGCCGACAAGATCGCCCTGAAACTCGGCGATTTCGTGGTGACCGAGTCGGGCTTCGGCTCGGATATCGGCATGGAGAAATTCTTCGATATCAAGTGTCGCGCCTCGGGCCTGGTGCCCGACTGCGTGGTCCTCGTCGCGACCATCCGGGCTTTGAAGATGCATGGCGGCGGGCCCAGGGTCACCCCCGGCCTGGCCCTGGACGACGCCTACCAGACGGAGAACCTCGCCCTGCTGGGCATGGGCGTATGCAATCTTCAGCGACATATCGAGATCGCCCGGATGTTCGGCGTCCCGGTGGTGGTGGCCGTCAACCGGCACCCCAGCGACTCCGAGGCGGAACTCCGCCTGGTCCGACAGGCCGCCCAGACGGCCGGGGCCCATGCCGCCTGTGTGGCCGACCACTGGGCCGAGGGGGGCCAGGGAGCGATCGAACTGGCCGAAGCCGTCGTCGACGCGTGCAATCAGCCCTCCAATTTCCGCTTCCTGTATCCGCTGGAGATGCCCCTCCGCGACAAGATCGAAACCATCGCACGCAAGGTCTACCAGGCCCGGGGCGTCATCTACGAAAAACAGGCTGAAAGCCAGATCGACTTCTACCAGCGCAGCGGCTGGGACAACCTGCCCATCTGTATGGCCAAGACGCACCTGTCCCTTTCGCATGACCCGAGCCTGAAGGGTGTGCCCCGGGGCTACACCATTCCGGTTCGGGAAGTGCGTGCCTCCATCGGAGCCGGTTTTCTCTATCCACTGCTGGGCACGGTGCGGACCATGCCGGGCCTGCCGTCCAAACCGGCATTTATGGGGATCGACCTGGACGAAGACGGGCAGGTTCAGGGAATCTTCTAAAAGCAAAAGCAAAACAAGCTGCTGTTTGCAATTATCCGCCGGGTTGCTACAGTAACGACGTTTTCGATCCCCAACCGCGACCCCCGGTAACCCGATGTCCCCGTTCAACGCACAGAAGCGCGAGGAACTCAGCGACGCAGGACTCCTGCGCCGGTTCTTCTTCTATCTCAAGCCCTACAAGAAGCCCCTGCGCAACATCTACATCCTGCACTTCCTCAATGCGCTGTTGAACCTCCTGCCGGCCATGAGCCTGCGGTACTATTTCGACATGGTGGTCTCTCCGCGGCCGGTTTCCGTCCTGGGATGGAACATCGATCCGACCGCCTACGTGCAGACGACTTCGGACAAAGTCCTCTATTCGGGCGTCTACTTCGTGTGCATGCTGTCGTTGATCGTTTTGGCCAACGCCATCGGCGTGATCATGTGGCGTCGCAGGACACATGTTCTACAGCGCATGCTTTTGGACATCAAGACCCACATCGTCCACCACCTCCACAAGCTCTCTTTGCGGTTCTTTCACCGCGAGCGTACCGGAAGCATCATCTCCCGGGCCGTGGGCGACGTGATGCAAATGGAGCAAATGGTCAAGCAGTCGTTCGACCTGGCCTACCAGGCGATTCTCCTGATCGTCGTGCCGATCTTCCTGCTGAGCCTCTCTCCGATTCTGTTCCTCTTCTGTCTGGTACCCATTCCGATCATCATCCTGCTGGTGCGCAGAATTCGAAAGCGTCTGCGTCCCCTCTATCGCCTCCAGCGGGAACGCCAGGCCGACATCAGCGCAGCCGTCCAGGAACAGGTCTCGGGCATCCGGGAGATCAAGGCTTTCGGCCAGGAAGAACAGGCCCAGTCGGAGATCAACGAAGCCAATGAAGCCTACCGCCGCTCGGTCGACCAGGCCATGCGCATCTTCTCGGTCAACCACCAGGTGATGTACGGCACGAAGGACATGGCCATGGTCCTGCTGGCCGTGGGAGGCGGGCTGCTGATCATCTCCGATACCGGAGACGTTTCGTTGGGCATGGTCCTTTCCTTCCTTCCCTTGATGAACATGTTCTTCCAGCCCTTCCAGCGGCTCGGGAGTTTCTACGACGTGATTCAGCGCGGCCTGGCCTCGGCCCAGCGGGTGTTCGAGTTTTTCGACGTCCGGCCCGACATCGAGGACGCCCACGGCGCCCGTTGGATCGACATCGAGCAAGGGCGGGTGGAACTGGACCACGTGACCTTCGGCTACGAAGAAGACCAGCCGGTGCTGCGGGATATCAACCTGGATGTCAAATCGGGGGAAGTTATCGCGCTGGTGGGTTCGACCGGTTCGGGCAAGAGCACGCTGGTCTCGCTGATCCCCCGGTTCTACGATCCGCAGGAGGGACAGATCCGCGTCGACGGCCATCCCCTGGCCGAGATCAAGATGGACGCCCTGCGGGCTTCGATCGGCATTGTTTTCCAGGAGACGTTCCTGTTCTACGGGACCATCGCCGACAACATCAGCTTCTCACGCAACAACGCCACGCGCGAGGAGGTGGAAGAGGCCGCCCGATTGGCCAATATTCACGAATTCATCGCCAGTCTGCCCGACGGCTATAACACGCGTGTAGGCGAGCGGGGCGTGACGCTTTCGGGCGGCCAGCGACAGCGAATCGCCATCGCCCGGCTGATCCTCAAGGATCCGAGGATCCTGATTCTCGACGAGGCCACCAGCGCCCTGGACACCGCCACCGAGAGGCTGGTTCAGCAGAGCATGGAACGACTCATGGAGGGCAGAACGACCTTCGTGATCGCCCATCGGCTCTCCACCATCCGCCGGGCCAATCGAATCCTCGTCCTGGAAGAAGGCAGAATCGTCGAACAGGGCAGCCACGACGAGCTCCTCACACAGGGCGGCCGCTACGCCGAACTCGTCCAGGTACAAAGCTGAAACGTTGTTTGGGATAGGCCGTCAAGCTGCCCCTGCTTTGCCGGATCCCAAAGCGCCAGCCACAGGGGAGTCCGGGGTCCCGAAAGACCGGCTCAAGAATCGGGGAAATCCCAATTCTCCACTGCAGACCGCAGCAATTCCACCTTTCGCCGCTTGTCCTTATCGTCGCAGACGACGTAGAGACGGTAGCTCTGCCAGAAATGACTTCCGCAGAGGTGAGCGAGGCTGTGTTTGATCTCCACAAGGGAAAGCGGCTCCTCTTCGGAACCGACGAATACCTTGATCAACTCGTCTTGTCTTTCAGAAGCAGATGCCTTGGCCTGCCGCACTGTCTGCCAGGGCCCTCGAGACTCCAGCCGAACAGGCTTCGTCTTGGAAAGCAGAAATTGTTCCAGTGGTACATCGTGGTCCCGGGCACGCGCGTGCAGAGAATTCTTGGCCCTGGTCCAGAAGAAACTGCCGGCATGGTGATCTCCTCTGTTGGGGTCATGGAGAATCTGGACCTCCTTGAGCAACTTTGGAGGTTGACGGGTTTCGATGCATCCGGCCAGACATTTCATTGTTGGAGTGCCGCGAACAGCGGCCTGGTGGACAAGGCGGTCCACGTAATCGTCCGTGAACTGGGCGAGCTCTTCAGATTCGACGATATTGAGTACGTCCTGGCGGCTGCGGGGCATATCGAACTGGCCCGAATCCTTCATTCTCTTGAGAAGCTGCCTGCAGGCCTGCTCCATTCCGAACGTCGTTTTGTGGAAGTAGACCGTCTTGTGCATGAAGAAGCGTGCAAGAAGATACTGTTCCGCAGCGTGAAGAGCCTTCTCCGAGACGCCGAGCATACCGTTGGGACTGATCTGTATGGAATTTAGAAGGTAATTAAGATCCACCATCCCGTAAGGGACCCCCGCAGCTTGTGAGTCGCGCCTCAAGTAGTCCAGACGATCCATGTCCAGACTGCTGTGGACGAGCTTGCTCCATTGCGGATCGGCGGTCGAGGAACGCGCAATCAGGTCCCCGATTCGGGATGCCCGGTCCGGGCCCCCCAGGATCCTGGTGAGTTCGGAGTGGGAGGTGATGATTATGGTCCCAAGTTCCTCGTGCCCCGGATAATCACCCGGAGGGGATTTCTTTTTCTTCTGTTCCGGCCCTGCAGAAACGAAGTCCTCAGTCAGGACAACCTTGTCCAAGCCCTCCATCAGATGCGAGTAGGGGTAATGACCCACATCATGAAGCAGAGCGGCAAGTCTCAGATCTTCCTGCTCCTCGCTCTTGAGAGGTCTGTGCTCGTTTTGAGCAATTTGCCTTAGAATCCGCTGCATCACCGCCAGCGATCCGAGAGAATGGGCAAACCGGGTATGGGTCGCGTTGGGATAGGTAACCTGCCCCATCTGAAGCTGTTTAATTCGCCGCAACCTCTGAAACGGCAACGTGTCAACAACCCGCCACTCTCTGTCGCTCAGGCGAATGTCCCCGTGAATGGCATCAACGATGAGCTTTTCCCCCGCGCCCTCAGGAAAGCAACTCACGACCCCGCAACTCCTCTAAAGCACCGACGACTTGTTCTTCCGAATACTGCTTCTCAAATCGGAGCAGGACCTCCCGTATCGCCCCCGGATTGTCATCCGTCACCTTCTTGCGGTCGATGAGGAAATGGACCGAAGCCAGCAGCTCCAGCCAACTGGCCAGGTCCTCCCGGCCCATCCATTCCCGGATTCCCGAAAGCTTGGCCAACGATGCTTCATCCAATTCCCACCCCTGAGCATCATCCACGCCCTGTTCTGCTTCCAGGGCGACAGCAAAAGCATCATCGGCAACGGCGGGACAGTAAGGACCCCTCAAGTACCAGCGATAGAAGTACCCATGGTCCACGCCGGCAGCCTGAGCCAGATACATCGCCTTCTGGACGATGAGCCGGTCGTCAAAGGTCTCAACTGCCCCATCGAGCCCGAGTGCATCCAATGTCAACTTGAAACCGATCTGACGCCCGTCCAAAACATCACTCCTTTCTCCCTTATTCTGTTAGGGGATTGTACACCCCGTCCTTCTGCCGTGCAAGCGGATTCTGCAATCCACTCCAGAACCACTTCCTACTCGCTTCGGATGGCGACGCACATGCGCTCGAGGTCCTGGTAGTCGCTGTAGATTGTCGGTTCGCAGAAGTGGCTGGACCGGGCGAACAGATCGCGGACGGCGTCGGCCTGTCCGTAGCCGAACTCCATGATCAACGCCCCGTCGATCCGCAGATGCCGGGGGGCTTCTTCGATGATTCGCTCGATCATGACCAGGCCGGAGCCGGGAGCGTACAGGGCAACTTCCGGCTCGTGCTTGACCGACTCGGCCACTTCGTCCTCTCTGGCGACATAGGGCGGATTGGCGGTAATCACGTCCAGCGGGGCAAAATCGGTGCAGTCGTCGGGGAGGGTCAGACCATCGGCTGTGCGGCAGCGAACTCTCTGGGCCACCCCCAGATCGGCGGCATTTCCGGCAGCGACCGCCACGGCCGGCTTGGAAATATCCGTGGCAAGCACGCTGAGCGATTCCAACTGGACAGCCGCGGCAATGCCGACACATCCTGAGCCCGTGCAGACATCCCACAGGCGCGGGGATGGGTTCTTCTGGAGGAACTCGAGCGACTCGGTGACGAGCATCTCCGTCTCGGGACGCGGGATCAGCACGTCGGGCGTCACCGTGAAGTTCAGAGAGTAGAATTCCTTGCTGCCGACCAGGTACGCTACCGGTTCATGCTTTGCAGCCCGTTTGACGTGGTCGCGAAACTGGTCGAGTTGGGCCTGGCTTGGCACGCGGTCGAAATGGGCATAGAGCTCGATGCGTTTGCAGCCCAGCGCGTGGGCAAGCAGGACCTCGGCGCAGAGCCTGGAGTCCTGCAGACCGGACTTGGCGAAATACTCTCGCGTCCAGTCGAGCAGCTTGAGCACCGTCCAGTTTTCGACGCCTTCCTTGGCCATGCGTATGGGAAGTATCAGATTCGCCGGGGCTGTGCAAGCATCGTTCTGTGGATCCTACCCGTTGCGGCTGTATGTGCGATCCTTGAACGGCTTGGCCCGAAGGGTGGCGCGGGGCTTGACAATTTCGGATGTCGGGGCGAATACGACCCCCTTGGCCCGCATGCGGAGAACGCTCATTTCCAGTTCCGGATTCTCCAGATCCGCCACTGCGTCCTGGGCGAGGATCACGCCGAAACCGCGGTTTCTGAGCCCCACGGCCGCTTCGAGAATTCCATCTTGCACGCCGGCTCCGCAGAGGACGAACGTGACCATCGGAAGCTCGGTGATAAGCCTTTCAGCTTTGGCGTGTTTGAAGATGTCTGTCCGGCGCTTCTCGAAAATGACCTGCTGATAGTCCTCGAAAAGGCCTGGGGGCAGGTCCGTAGTGTTTCGCAGGCCCAGGTCGATATGGCTTGGCAGGATGGTGCGGGGCAGCTTCTTCTCCCCGTCGGTGCCTTCGATCAGGTGCGGCTCGGGGCCAAAGGGACCGGGCATTCCGGAACGGAGGCGCAGGACCGTGCTGATCACGCGCACCTGCTGCTGTTTGGACCAACGGAAGAGCTTGAAGACCGAGGTCGCAGCCTTCCTGGCCCCGGTGATATAGCACTTTCCCTTGGGCAGGAAAATGTCTCGCTGAGTTTCAATGTCCAGCAGTATGCGATCAAAATCCATCTCAGACCTCCCCGTCCGCTTCAGGCCGAAGCCGGCGGACATCGGTCTTGGCTTTTCTTTATTGTAGGCGCGGACATGAATCTCCGCCCTCTGGTTGGCGGGTCCGTTGGCCACTCAGCTTTGATAACGATTCTCAGGCCCCGGGCGTTCGCCAAACCTGGAAAACCAAAAAAAGAGTTCGGTCGCCCCCCAAAACCCCGCTTGATCCCCCCTTTCTCGTTCACAACCCCCAAGCCTCTGCTATGGCCAGTATTCCGTGAGCAACCAAAGGACTCCGGAAAGCACAGCGATTCCCCCGATCATGTAGAGAAACGTCAGAAGGGTCTCCCAGGCCAGAAGACGGACGTGGTGTGTGCGGATCGTCTTGTAGATCAAGGCCACGACGGCCAGAAGCGGCAGAAGCAGCCACATCTGGAGGGTCGACGGGATCAGTACCGGGTTATAGAACAGCCTGGCGAGGATCATCCCCGGCTCCCCTCGGCCCCGGCCTGAACGGGACGAAGCGTGCGGGGTTCTCCGCGGATCCCCATCAGCCCAAGGGTCAGTGCGTCGAAGATGCACATGAGGTTCAACAGGCCCGCGACGCCGGAATAGGCTCTGGCGACCGTGTCGGTAGGAGAGGAGACGGCCACTTTCTTTTGAACCAGGTATTCATCCACGCGCGCCTGGTCGCCGGACATTCCCCCGTCGGGGGCTGGGCCCAGGCGACGGGTGTTCACATTCGCCGCCACGTCCTCATACACCTGGTGCTGGCGGTACCAGCCCACCAGGCCATGGGTGCCGGTGAACATCTGGGCCAGAAACCACCAGCGTTCGAAGTGGTAATCCACCGTCATGACACCGCCGATGGCAATGCCGGTCCAGAAGGTCAGCCCGATCGCCAGAAAGATGACGATCGCACGCCGCCTTCTGCCAAGGTAGAAGTGTCCCGCGCCGGGAATGAGCCACGCCAGCAACGTTGCGAGAATCGCTGTGGGCATCTGTCCGCTGTCTTGGCTGTTGGGTTTGGCCATCGCCTCTTTCCACTTCTGAGAAAAAGGCAATTTCGCCCAGGGGACAGGCCGTGTCAAGCGCTATTGCCCCCGGAGACGATGATCCGGGGCTTTCCGCGCAACCGCAATCTTCTATCGCCGCTACAGATCCAGGGCCAGGATGGTGATGTCATCTTCCTCGCGGCTGAGCCGGCGAACGTGCTCAACCCAGTCGGAAAGCTTGCCGTCCAGGGCCGGCTTGTCCAGTCCGCGCAGCCCCTCGAGGAACTCCAGCAACTCGGCGTGTCCATCGGAAGCTTCGCCCCGGGCGTAGGCTTCGGCCCCGTCGGAATAGAGAATCAGGCGGTCGCCCGGGTTCATGGTCACCTGGCTGGTCTGGAACCGGGCCTCGGGAAACACCCCCAGCAGGCTGCCCGGGGAATCCAGCGCCTCGGTCGCACCGTCGCAGCGAAGCAGGATCGGCTCGGGATGACCCGCCCGGGTGTAGACCAACTCGCCGGTGGCGGTATCCAGAACGCAATAGACAGCCGTGCAGAACTGGCAGCTCGAGAGATTCTGATCGCAGATGCTCGTGTTGAGCTCGCCCAGTGAATCGGCCGGGCTGATGATCTCGTAGCTGTTGTCCAGGATGCGCTTGGTCTGGAGCCCCTTCTTGATGAACATGGTCAGAAGCGCTGCCGGCATTCCGTGGCCCACCGCGTCGGCTACATAAAAGCCGATGTGAGTCTCGTCGAGGCGGACGACGTCGTAGATATCCCCGCTTACGAAGCTGGCCGGCCTGAACAGCACGGAGAATCGGGCCGACCCCACCTCCGGGAAGCTTCGAGGCAGAAAGTCCCGCTGGAGCCTTGCGGCGAGTTTGACTTCCTCGTTGAGGATTTCGAGACGTCGGCCTTCGTCCTGCTCGGCCTGGAGGGCGGCCTTGAGATTTCGAATGGTCGGCTCGAGCTGGGAGGCGGCTTCGAGCTTGGCGGCGATCTCAGCCGGGCCGGCCTCATCGGAGATCCACAATACCGCTCCGCCGGGGCGATTGGCCTCTTTCCAGGCGTCCCGGGCTTTTTCCGGCAGCAGGAAGATAGCCACAGCAGGACTGGAATCCAGATCCTCCATCATCCGCGAAAGGGCTTCGGGGTCTCCGGCCAGGCCGTTGGGACACACCACGGCCATCTCGTCGGCCTCTATCGCTGCGGCGAGGGAGTCATTCTCGCCCAGGCTGACAATTGCGCACGTTTCGCCGATGGCTTGGCGTACCCGTAAAGGCACACAGTCGCCTCCGACACAGAGTATCTTGGATCTGGCAAGCAAAGCGATCCCTCACACACAGAGCAAGGAGCACGAAAAGCGCCCTGCATGGTCATCGGACCGCTCAGGGGTCGGCTTTAGCTGGGTCGGGAACGGCGTACGAGAATTCCACCTTGTCTCCGACCGAAACCCCTGCCTTTTTGAGCGTGCCCCCCTTGACCTCCAGGGCATACTGGGCCGGCACTCCGGAGCCGTACTTGACATCCCCGCGCCGGCTGTCTTCCACCTTCATCTCGTGGATCTTCACAACGCGATGCTCCGCGTCGATGAATGCGACATCCAGGGGATGGTCGCATTCCCGCATCACAAACGAGAGCTTTTTGGGTCTGCGGAAGATAAACAGCATCCCCTCATCTTCGGGAAGCTCGGGCTGATTGCTCAAGCCCTTGTACCGCTCGTGCCCGGTCAGGGCCAGGCGAACCTTCCAGGTCTTATCCCCGATGGTGACCTTCGGCTTGCAGCCTGTCAGAAAGGTGCCCGACACAGCCAGAAAAAGCAGCATGCATGTCTGGATCATGGCGAATTCTCTTCCTGCAAGTCCTTTTCTGTGCGGCTCATCATACGCTGGAGCAGTTCGATCGGCAAACCCACCACGTTGGAAAAGCTTCCCTCGACCCGGGTTACAAATCTGTCGGCGGTTTCCTGGATGGCATAGGCACCGGCCTTGCCTTCCCATTCGCCCGAATCCAGGTAGCCCTGGACTTCTTCGGGGCTCATCTTCCGCATGGTGACATACGTGATATCTGAGGCGATCCTCCGCCGGCCACACCCGGGGCCCAGCAGGGCCACGCCGGTAATCACGGCATGTCGGCTGCCCGAGAGTGTCTCGAGCATGCGCCGGGCGTCCTGGCGGTCGCGTGGCTTGCCCAAAAGCCCGTCGGGCCCGGCCACGACGGTATCAGCGCCCAGAACAAGGCACTTCGGATCGCACTGCCAGACCGATCGGGCCTTGAAGTAGGCCAAGGCTTCAGCCTGCTGTGAGGGGTCCAGCGGCATGGACCAGTTCGGTTCTTCCAGGCGCGGACTGCGCACCTGGAAGGCCAGGCCTGCCTGGTGGAGCAGGTCCCGCCTGCGAGGCGAGGAGGAGGCCAGTACCAGATCCGCCTTCCTGCCTACGGGTTTGTCTGATGCGGGTGTTGGATGCAACATGTCTGTCACTCGGATGGCTTATTGATCCACAGTGTAGCGGCGGGGGGAAATTTGTCGCGGCAAAATTCCGGATTCCTCTTTTACCTTCCGCTCGGCTTGCCCGAGGGTTCCTGCTCAATCGGGCTGCGGGTCCTGTTTGTTTAATCGACCCATGTCTTGATGTCCTTGCCGGGAAGAAAGTGCTCCAAAAAACCGCGGAATTTCCTCCGCTCGGAACACAGAAGCTCCTGGACCCGGCTGGAAACACAACCGGAAAAGCCCTTGTTTGAAAGGTCTTGCGCCGCAGGGGTGTTCCACAGGCCCAAGGTCCGGGGGGGAGGGGAAGGTTCTGCCGAGAAATTCGCCTATGCAGGCCGTTTCCCCACGGGCACTTAGAGATTTTCCGCAGGCACACTGCGGATTCGCGCTCACGATACGGGCCTTGGTGTATAATGGGTCGCAATGGATGTTTCGCCATGGCATCGGCGTTGCATTGCAAGCCCGATGGCGACCGTTGGAGTCGCGTGGAACCTGACAAGTGAGGCCTGATTGGAGAAAACTGCCATGAACGAGGCGGTACTGAAAGAAAAGCTTCTGGAACTTGCCGATGTGGTTGCCGCAGCCCCTTTGACCGAAAAAGCCGGCAACGCCAGCGACGGCGTATACCTTCCCCACCGGGTGGGCCCCAAGCCCAGCGTCGACGAAGCGATTGATCATCTCAAGCTCCAGGTCAAGTACATGCTTTTCGACCTCGAAGCGACGCGACGCGAGAACAAATACCTGCGCCAGATGCTCGAGGGCCGCTCCCGAAACGACCGGGACAGCGAAACCTGACCCAAACGCCGGACAAATTTACTCTCTCTCGGGCGAGGTCTTACAGGCCTCGCCCGCTTTCTTGCTGTCGCGTCCGCAATTTCCTGGGCGTCTGTGCAGGGCTCAATTGCAGCCTCTCTCTGATCGGTGTCCCTGCCGAAAGCGGCCCAGCGGCCAGAACAGGGCGGGAATCTTTCAAGCTGCGGATCCTCGCGGGACGATACTCAAACAGCGCAGTATGTAGTGTGCGCTCTTCAATAGACGCCAATATGGTGCGTCTCTTCGGTGGATACTTGGCCCGAGACAAGGCCCGGACCCGTGCTGCCGTCGGAAGAAAATCCCGAATCCCCCTTGACGTTTGGCTTGTGTTAGCCTAACATTCCATACGAACAAAGGCCAAATACTTTAACAGGCCTTGCGCCGCTTTCGCCAACGCTGGGTTGGAAGGACCGACGCAGGAAGTTTTTCAAGAAGCTCGCAAACGCGCGGGCCCCGGTCGAAGGGAAGGGTTTCGGGCCCATTCCATCTTCCGGACCGCTGGTTTCACGATCTTGGACTTCTCTCCTGCCCGGACAAGAAAAGGAAGGCGGTAGACCGTGGAGAATCTACCTTTGGTACAGACGGGTCCCGGAGGGGACTTCGTAAGAACCTGGCCTGGCTCTGCCGAGCCGATAGCTGATCGCCCCCCCGCCCCGATTCCCGGGCGCACTTGCGGGACCTACCACCGCAAGCCGGCGATGGTGTGCATCGGGCCCGAAGGAATTGAGTGGAATTCACAGGAACACGACGGGCTCACAGGAGCGGCAGCGGCCTTGTGGAAACGCCTGAAGAAGCTTCTGGGCCTGCTGAGCGGCCAAGAGGCCTTGGCTGCAAGATCAGCCCGATCCAATCGCAATGCCGCCGGCACGGAGCCTCTCTCCCGGGCCGGGACGGTAGAGCCGAATCGGATCGTGGAACACAAATCGATAGCCCTGGAAGCCCTGGCCGCATCGAACGTGCCGGGATCTGCCGCCGGGCAGACAACCTCGCCCGTCAAGGAGAACCATCATGGACACCGTAACCCCAAGACAACTGGACATTCTCAGGTTCATCCGCGACTTTCGGCTGCGCCACGGCTATTCCCCGACCATGCAGGAGATCGGGGACTTCCTGGATCTGACAAAGGTCACCGTGTTCGAACACGTCGTCGCCCTGGAAAAAAAAGGAATCGTCCGGCGGGGAGACAAGCACAAAGCCCGCTCTTTGCAGATTTCCAATAAATTCCGTTTCCCCGACGAGGTGAACTCCACGCGTCTGCCCCTGGCCGGGCGCATCGCCGCGGGCCATCCCATCGAGGCCGTCGAGGACAGCCAGAGCATCGATCTTTCCGAGATCTTCGAGGCCGGCAAGGACAACTTCGTCCTGGAGGTCTCGGGCGAGAGCATGATCGAGGACCACATCCGCCCCGGGGACTACGTCGTCTGCCGGAAGCGCGATACCGCCCGTAATGGCGAGACGGTTGTCGCCCTCCTGCCCGACGGCGAGGCGACCCTCAAGCGGTTCTACCGGGAGAAGGGCCGCGTACGGCTCCAGCCGGCCAACCCGGATTTCGATCCGATCTACTGTCGCCAGGTCCGGATTCAGGGCGTTGTGATCGGTGTCATCCGACGGATGTAGGCATAGAGTACCCCTGCCGGTGCGAATCATCCTTCACTGCAAATACCGATGGCTTCCGGGCAAGGGGTAACCGGAAGCCATCGATGTTTGATCGGTTCTGAAACCCGAAGCCTCAGTGTTTTTTCTTCGGGGCGTCTGCTTCTGACTCGGCTTGGGCCTGGCCGGCCTTTTCGGTCTCCACGACCTTCCGGGCGAAGAGCCGGCCGACCTGAAGGTATCCTTCGGGGCCGTAATGATGCTTGTCGGGGCGGGGAACCTCCTGCTTCTCTTCTGCCAAGCCTGTGGCATTGGCCGGCGCCAGCAGGCACAGTGCGGCTGCGATTGTCATCGTGGTTGCGTTCATACTGCGTATCCTCGTTGCTTTGTTGGGGGAGTCTCCTGCCCGTCCACCCGGATCGGGCTACCACTCAAGCCCAGGGAGGGGCAATTTGCCCGAGGAGTGAGTCCGGGCAGCGAGCGGCGGCTTCTTTGGCAGAATCCTGTGGCCACGAATACACGTGCGATATTACACTTCCATCTCTTATACGCACACAAGCCGGCCGGAGCCTTGGCCCTCCCCTGAGGCAATCTGTCGCACCACAAGAGCAATTTCACGAATATACCCGCTGGATCGCCCCTCCGGCGGATATCTCAGGCGTACTTGCCCAGCCGCCCGGTAAGCACCGATCGAGGGACGCGCGGCCTGCCCAGACGCACGTCCGGCTTGCTTGGGCCATGGAAGTCCGAACCACCGGTTACCAGAAGGCCCAGCTTGCGGGCCAGGTCCAGGTAGATCCGCGTCAATGCGTCGGAGTGGTCGCTGTGATAGACCTCGATCCCCTCCAGGCCGCCCGAGATCAGATCGCGAAGCAGCGTTTCGAGCTGCGATCGGTTGGAGCAGCCCAACTGCACCGGATGGGCAAGGACGGCCAGGCCCCCTGCCTCCCGAATTGCCTGGATGACCTGCCGGGCCGGCATTCGCTCCTTGTCCAGGTAGGCGGGCTTGCCGCTGCCGATCCATCGCGAAAACGCCTGCTGCGTGGAGGAGACATAGCCCTTCCGTCGCATGGCCTCAGCGATGTGCATCCGGGAGATGACCTCCGAGCCCATCTGCGCAGTTCGATCGGGCAGCACGGCCTGGACGTCTTGCATATCGAGAGGCATTCCCAGCTCGGCCAGCCGGGCCAGAACCTGCGGGTTGCGTTGCCTGCGGGCGTTTCGCAACTTCTCGGCCAGGTCGTTGATGGGCTTGGATTCCTCGTCGATTTCCAGCCCGAGGATGTGCATGCTCCCCCCGGGCCAGGACGCAGAGACCTCGATACCGGCGACAAAGGCAAGATCGGGGAAGTTGGAGGCTTCTTTTCGGGCCTCGGCAATGCCCGAAACCGTGTCGTGATCGGTCAGGGCCAGGGCAGCCAACCTGGCTTTCTCGCCCAGTTTCACCAGATCGGCCGGAGGGCACGAGCCGTCCGAGGCCGTCGAGTGCGTATGGAAATCCACAAATCGTCGCATGCCCTGTCGTCCGGATCGCTTGGCCGCTCAGACCTCCAGATGATCGAACAGCGGGCTGGAGAGATACCTCTCGCCGAAGCTGGGGATGATGGCCACGATGTTCTTGCCCGCCATCTCGGGCCTCTGGGCCACTACGTCGGCAGCCTTGAGGGCAGCGCCGGAGCTGATGCCCACAAACAGCCCTTCTTCCGAGGCAGCGCGCCTCGCCCAGTCCAGTGAGTGTTCCTGGTCGACCTGGATCACTTCGTCAATCAGGTCCACGTTGAGGACCTTGGGGATGAAGCCGGCCCCGATGCCCTGGATTTTGTGGGGGCCTGGTTGGATTTCCTCGCCCTGCTGCACTTGTGAGATCACCGGAGACTGCGAAGGTTCGACGGCGATGATCTTCACATCGGGATTACGTTGTTTGAGCACATCCCCCACCCCGGTGATGGTCCCGCCGGTGCCCACTCCGGCGATAAAGGCGTCAACCTTTCCCTGGGTGTCGGCCCAGATTTCCTCGGCCGTCGTCTCCCGGTGCACCTGCGGATTGGCCGGGTTGTTGAACTGCTGTGGCATGAAGGCGCCTTTGTTCTCGGCCAGAAGGACCTCGGCGGCTTCGATGGCCCCGGGCATTCCCTTTTCTGCGGGAGTCAGGACCAGCTGGGCCCCGAGGGCCTTGAGAACCTTCCGGCGTTCGATGCTCATGGACTCGGGCATGGTCAGCGTGCACTTGTAGCCACGGGCTGCACAGATGAAGGCCAGGGCGATCCCGGTATTGCCGCTGGTCGGCTCGATGACCCGATCTCCCGGCGAGAGTTTGCCTTCCTTTTCGGCTGCGTCGATCATGGCCCGTCCGATGCGGTCCTTGACCGAGGACATCGGGTTGAAGCTCTCCATTTTGGCCAGGACGTGGGCCTGAGACTGGATCAATCGGCTGACTTTCACCAGGGGGGTGTTTCCGATGGTCTGCGTGATGTTCTCGAAAGTGTGGGACATTGTCATCTCCAATGGATTCGGAAGGAGCCCGGGCAAGCATCTGCTTCGGGAAACAACGTTCGATTTGGCCGGAAAGCCTTTTGGCCAAAGCCGTTGTCAGTGTAGTCTCTGCGAAGCATTTGGCAAGCCATTGTAGGAGCTCGGGCCCCGGGCGAACGCTTTTTTGCCTGAAGATCTGCCAGGTTTCGACGTAAGGGCTTGAACTGCCTGTCCCCAGATTTGTAGGATGGGGACCGGTTGAGCCTGCCTCCAGCAGGCCGAGAAGATCTATCCCCTGCCTGAAGGAGCACAAAAATGGCCTACAAAATCACCGACGAATGCGTTGCCTGCGGCGCCTGCAGCGATGCCTGCCCTGCCGACGCCATCAAGGAAGGCGACAAGTACACCATCGATCAGGATGCCTGCATCAGCTGCGGCGCCTGCGTGGATACCTGCCCGACCAGCGCCATCGTCGAAGAATAAGCATCTTCCGACCTGACCAGGCCATCGGCCCCGACATGCGGCCGATGGCCTTTTTTGTGCGCCGGAAGAAACTTCCACCCCTGCCGAGCGTCTGAGAAATTCAATTCAGGTCCTGTTGTCGCGCTTCGGCTTCGGTTTGCTGTTTCCGATGTGTACAATGGGTCAAAGCAGATCCCGACTTTCAGCGCTCTACGTGGGAGACGCAGCATGATATTCCAAACCAATCGTTATCCCGTACTGGCCGCGGTCCTCCTGGCCTTGACTCTGAACTTCGCCCGACCGGGCCCCGCCTTTGCCGATGAGCCCATCGTAAAGGAAAAGGGCCTGGTGACCCGGATGATCAAGACCGCCATCGGAGCCGGCCGCCTTGAAGGTCACGAGCCGGCCAAGCCCGGACTTCATCAACAGAATGAGGGATGGGCCCTGGTTCCCGAGAAGCTGGCCGGGCAGAACCCCGTAGCTGTCGTCCTGACACGCGGAGACGCCAAGGCGTTGCTGGAGGATTGGAAGGCCACGGCGCGGGTCAATGGCGTGCTGGTCCTGGTGCCCCAGCCGGCGGACAAAGAGGGTCAGTTCGATGCCCAGGCCACCGGCAAACGCCTCGAAGCCCTGCTCAAGAATGTCCACTCCCTGCAGAAGGTGCCCACGCAGAATCTCTTTTTGCTGGCGATGGACGAAGACTGTGATGACGCATGGGCCCTGGCCGAGGCGATGCCCGATGACTACAAGGGCCTGGCGCTGCTGTCAGCCACGGACTGCCCCCTGGAGGCCAAGGAACTGGCCAGGCTTTCCAAGCTGCACTTCCTGCTGATTACGACCAGCGAGAAGAAGTCTCTGGCCTCAGCCGGGGCCGCCCATAAAGCACTCAAGGAGGCCAAGGTCGCCGGCGCGTCGCTGCACAAACTCCACACCCGGGAAGATACCGATCATGAAATGGGTATTCAGACCGCGCTTCGGTGGGTCGGTATGTCGGGCAAGGAGGGCAAAGGCGAAGAAACCGGTCAACTGGCCAAAGACATTGCCGGAGCCCGCAAGCTCTACATGACCGGCAAGTACAAGTCAGCCGTGGCCAGCTACCGGTCCCTGGCCGATCAGGAGAACCTGCAGGTGGAGGCTGCGATCGGGCTCAGCCGGGCCCTGCGCGCCACCGGCAAATACAGCCAGGCCGTGGAAGCGATTCTCCAACCCGCCGACCAGGCGACCAACCACAGCCAGTGGCATCTGGTGGCAGCCGAGACACTGGAAGAGGTCGGACGCTACGACGAAGCTCTGGAGCACGCGCGCCAGGCGTCTGGGCTGCGCCCCCTCTGGGCGCCGGTCCTTGTTGTCCAAGGCCGACTCCTCGAGACCCTGGGTAAGACATCCGAAGCCCTGGTCGTCTACAAGAAGATGAAGGACATCATCTCCGAGGGCAAGTACCGCAACGATGCCCAGGCCCTTGTGGCTCTTGGACAGGTTTTCGACCGCTATACCGTCCTGACCGGCGAGAAAGCCAGCATCCAGGCTTCCAACATTCTGCATAACTACTTCCAGCGGGCCTATCAGAAAGTGGACCGCGACTACTGGCCGGCGAACGTTGCAGCGGGAATGTTCCTGCTGAGCAAACACCGCGGCGACCAGGCCATGGCCGAGTTCAAAATCGCTCTGCAACACAATCCCAAGTGCGCCGACGCCTACGTCGGAGCCGCGATCGGTGCCCTGGAGAACTGGCAGTTCGAGCAATGCATGGAGCGGGCGGAGAAGGCCCTGGAGATCAACCCCAACCATCCGATGGCGCTTCTGGCCAAGGCCAGTTGCAAGATGGCCTGGCGGAAGTTCGACGAGGTCGCACCGATCGCCCGGAAGGTCCTCGAGACCAACCCCAGGCACCTCGATGCCCTTTCCCTGCTTGCGGCGGTGCATATCCGCATGCGACAGGAAGACCAGGCCCAGCCGTACATCCGGGAGGTCAAGGACGTCAACGAAGGCTACTACGGTCTGCCCCTGGCCATTGCGGAATGGCTCTCGGCCGGGCGTCAGTTCCAGCAGGCCGAGACGTACTACCAGGAGGCCATCGATCTGAGGCCCGAACTGGCCGAGCCCCTGGCCGGGCTGGGCAAGATGTATATGCAGACCGGTGAGGAGGTCAAAGCACAGGAGATCCTCCGCAAGGCCAACGAGTTGGACGACTATCGCAGCGACGTTGCCAATTTCCTGGCCGTGGTCAACCGCATTCTGGACCCGGACCATTTCGTGGTCCGTGAAACGCAGCACTTCATTATCAAGGTCGACAAGAACTACGACCTGATCATGCTGGATCAGATGGCCGATTACATGGAGTCGATCTACGACGAGGTCTGCGGGGATTTCGACCATTACCCGGATCAGAAGACGATCATCGAGATCATGCCTACCCACCAGCAGTTCTCGCTTCGCATCGCGGGGCGTGGCTGGATCGGTACCGTCGGAGCGTGTACGGGACGGGTGATAGTCCTGGCCGCTCCGCACCTGGAGCGCAGCCAGTTGGGTCTGCACAACTGGGCCCAGGTGATGCGTCACGAATACACCCACACGGTGACACTGGCGGCGACCAACAACAACATTCCGCACTGGTTCACCGAGGCCTGCGCGGTCTGGCAACAGAAGGACAAGGAGAACTATCGCTACGTGCAGATGCTGGTAAGCGCCACCCGCCAGGATCGGCTCTTTGATGTCAAGGAGATCGACTGGGGCTTCATCCGTCCCAAGCGGCGTGGTGACCGCTCGCTGGCCTATGCCCAGGCCCAGTGGATGATGGAATACATCATCGCCGAGCACGGGTTCATGAAGATTACCGACATGCTCCAGGCCTTTGGCAAGGGTATGACGCAAAAGCAGGTTTTCGAACAAGCCCTTGGGATCCCCGAGAAGACCTTCGACGAGCAGTTCCAGAAATGGGCCAAGGTCCAGGTGACCCAATGGGGTTTCGAGGCCGAGGAGCCCATGGACCTGAAAAAGGCCCAGCAGCAGGCCAAGAAAAACCAGGACGACGCCAAGTGCCAGGCAGAGCTTGCCAGGTCGCTCCTGGCCCGGCGCAAGGTGGGCCCTGCCCTCAAGTCCGCCCGCAAAGCCCTGGAACTGGACCCGAAGAATATACCCGCGCTGATGGTCAAGGCCCAGGCGCTGATGCTCCGCAAGCAACACGAAAAGGCCATCCAGGCCGCCCGCGAGCTGCAGAAGGCGGATCCGACCTCCGCGGTCGCACCCCACGTCATCGCCAGAAGCTATCTGGAAGAGCGGAAGTTCGTTCAGGCAATCCCCCCGCTGGAGCAGCTCAAGATCCAGCAGCCGCTGAATTCCTTCAGCTACGAGAAGCTGGCCGATATCTACACCCAACTGGGTGACCCGGAAAAGGCCCTGCCCAATCTGCTCCACCTCCACCGCCACACCATGCGGGAGCCGCAGTACGCCCGGCAGATCGCCGAGATTTATCGGTTGATGGGACGCGAAGACCTGGCCGAGAAGTACTTCCAGGAAGTGACCTACATCAACCCGTATGAGTCGACCGCCTACGAGTCGATCGCCTCCATGCAGGTCCGCCAGAAACAATACGATGAGGCCCTGGAAACCGCCCGCCGCCTGACCCTGTTGGAGCCCGAAAACGCCCGAAGCTGGGACTACCTGGCCCAGATCCGCTACCGCATGGCGCGGGAGAAGCAGGACCGGGCGATGCTGCTGCTGGCCAAGGAAGCCGCCGAAAGGTCGGTCCAGCTCAAGCCCGACGGGCTGGGACAGAGAATTCTCTCGGCCGTGGAAGATCTTCTGGAAAAAATGGAGGCCTCGGCCGAATAATGGCCCCATGGACATCAAGGACTTCCAGGATTTCATCCACCGTCGCTATTACGAGACGGACTCCAAACGCGGAACGCCCAAGACCTTCCTTTGGTTTGTGGAAGAGGTCGGGGAACTCGCCACCGCCCTGGCCGGAGACGACCAGGCCAACAAGGAAGAGGAATTCGCCGACGTGCTGGCCTGGCTCTGCACGCTGGCCAACATCAACGATGTCGACCTGACCCGCGCGATCGAGAAGTACACCCTCGACTGCCCCGAGGGCTATAAGTAGTTCGCCCGGGAAAGATCAAGTCGCCAGATCAATCTGCTGGAGGGTCCCAGCCCGGCCCGATTCAGCCAGGAACAGGCTCGTGGAACGAAGCCTTCCCAGAAGCTCGTTTCCGGGGCCTTTCAGATCGAAAGACGTCCTTGCCGTCGAGAGACACAGCGCCCCGATTCCCAGTTGTTCAAGGCTTCGCAGCTTGGCTTGGGAACCTTCCCCGGGAGACCAGATTCGCAGTTGATCGAAGACCTCGTCTCCTTCGTCGATCCAACCGTTGCCGTCCTGATCGTGGGCGGCCAACTCGCCAAAACCGTCCTGCGTAGCCGGACCGAACAACTCCCTTCCGTCATCGATGATGCCGTTTCCATTGCCATCCAGGGCGAGAAAACCGCTGCCCTCGCCAAGCCTGGCCAGGGATTCTTCAACGCCGTCGGCATCCAGATCAAACGAAAACGATCGCTTTGTAAGCCTGGCAGATGGCGCTGCGAAGTTGACGACCAGTGGATCTTTCAACCGAGCCTGCCCGAACTGGAGCTGCAGATCCGTCTGCTCCACGTGAACTCTTGCCAGCAAGAGACTCAGATCGACTTCGATGCACCGCCCGTCGGCTGTCTGGACCTTCCCCTGGGCCTGGACACACACTTTCTCCGCCTCCTCGTGCCGCCTGTAGGCCTCTATCTGCATCCCCCATCCCTGCCCGGAGTTCTGGTTTTCCGGGAGATTGGCCCGAGCGACTTGCCGATCCGATACACCCGGCCTGCAGGTTCGGGCCTCCGCGGGAGGATTCCGGATCGCCTCAAGCTTCTTGCCGGTGAGTTTTTCCAGCATCTTCCTGAGAAGATCCGCCTTGAGAGTGGCCATGGGGCAGGATGCGCCCCCCGCGGTGGCGGAGGATGGCTGTGACGCAAGGGCCTCGGGCTTGGGCGATACTGCCGGCGAGGCCGGAACAGGCTGCTGCCAGACCTGCATTCGCAGGCGCTGAGTGGTCTGGCTGCGGGCCTGTCGCTCCGCACCGATATTCACACAGGACTGGGTAATTCGCATCTCGGCTGCCCCACTTTGGGTTTTCAGGCCTTGTACTGATACTGAACTTCCTGGAGCAGTCGCAGGACCAGATTGGCGAAGTGCTGATCTTCGCCCGGACCTTTGTGGGTTCTTGTCAGGCTCGTCGATCCGGAGATGTATGTCCCCTGCATGGATGCAAGTCGGTTTCGCAGGCTTCCTGCATCCACCCCCAACTGCTGAATCTTTCCTCCCAGGGCTTCGAGCCACTGGCGAAGCTGTTCCTGGCTTTCCGGCTGGGTTGCCTGCGTCCCCTGAAGCCAGGAACCCGGCCCCTCTGGAAGGTCGCTGGACTGCATTTTGCTGCTGTTGATTTTGGATGGAATGGTCTGCATGGGTAGCTCCTTTTGGTCGGACATCCCTGTCTGGCAATCCCATTGTCGAATCCACCCACGAAGGCTTTAGGTGAAAACACCCAATTTTTCGCGTCTCTTTGTGTGTCCTGGTAGTGGCCACAGGTCCTGTCGCCTTGCCCCGCAAATTGATTCGAGAAAAAACCGAATCCCCTAGGTTTTCCCATCCGGGACCGGATTGACATGGAACAAGAGTACCGAACTCTTTAAACATCTATATAAAAGAGTTTTAGGCAACATCAGATAGGCCGGCACCGCTGAAAGCTCTTTTCCAAATCTATTGGCACAGGCTGGATATTGGCAACAATCGCAAAAGTCTGCGATTTTGTTTGGAACTTCTACCCCCATTTTTACGATTATAATAACAGAGCGAGCGAGAGGGACTTCCCGCCTAAATAGTCCCTCCAGCCGGTGGGGTTTTCGTCCTCCTTTCCCCCACCGGCTGTTTTTTTATCCCGACATTATCTGCCTGGACCATCCGCCCTTTCTTGCGTAACCATCCTCGGCTGACTGATGCCCGATTCGTAGCCGGTCGTCTGTATAGGATACTCCAGACGCCAAGGGACTGTCTTTTGCTCATGCGTATTGATTATCCGAACACAACACGATGGCTGACGGCTCTCCTGATCGCCGGGTTGGTGGCACTGCCCGGTTGTCGGAAGCAAGATTCTTCGTCCAAGCCCGATCCCCCCGCCGTACAGGTAGCCGCGGTTTCCGGTGGAACGTTCGCCAGGACCCTCAGCGGGATCGGCACGCTACGAGCGGCCCAGCGTGTGGAAATCCGGCCCGATGCTGTCGGATTCATCCAGGAGATCGGCTTTGAGCGAGGCAGAAAGGTCCAGGCAAAGGAGATCCTCTTCCGGATCGACAGCAAGGAGCTCTCAGAGCAGTTGGCCGGCGCTGAGGCGGAACTGGCAGCCTTGGAAACGCGCTTGGGCAACGCCCGCAGGACGCTCGAGCGCATCCGAAAGCTTCGCGAGCAGGATGCCACCACCGTTGATGAAGTCGATCAGGCTCGAACGGAGTATCAAACGCTTGTTGATCAGAAGAAGGGGCTCGAGGCCCGGATGGGCCTGCTCCAGCAGCGAATAGACGATACCCTTGTTCGTGCGCCGGTCTCGGGGACCATGTCGGACCATCGGGTGGACGTGGGCGACTACGTCCAAAGGGGTCAAATGCTGGCCACTCTTGTAACCGATTCGAACCTGGAAGTGCGCTTTGCACTGGGCCAGCAGGCCATGGGCAAGGTGCGCTCCGGACAGGAAGTGGATCTGTCGGTCGATGCCTGGCCCGAGAAGACCTTCCAGGCCCGCGTGGTCTATGTCGCCCCTACGGTCGATCCATCCACACGTCAGCTTCAACTGGTAGCCGTGGTGGAGGACGCCGACGAGCAGCTCAAGCCCGGGGCGTTCGCCTCGGCCGAGTTGACGATCGAAACGCGTCGAGATGTCCCCTCCATTCCCGAAGAAGCCCTGGTGGCTTCCCAGGGAGGGTACCGGGTGTACGTGGTCGAAGACTCCCACGCATCGGCCGTGCCGGTGGAGGTCGGGCTGCGCAAGCCCGGGCGCGTGGAGATCCGCAGTGGCCTGGAGATGGGCCAGACGGTTGTGCGCACAGGTCATCACAAGCTCCAGGAAGACCAGCGGGTTCGAATTGTCAAAGGACCCGACTCCCAGGCCAAACCGCCAGAGACGTCCGGATCGAGTCGGGATCAGGCGGCCCAGAACGGGACCAATGACTCGGGCGGTTCACGATGATCTGGAACCTGGCCATTCGCCGCCCTGTTCTGACGCTGGTGGTCTTTCTGGCCCTGGCGGTTTTCGGGGTATGGGGATACATCCAGATGCCGCTTCGGGAGAACCCCGACGTGGACTTTCCCGTCGTCAGCGTGAACGTGGTTCTGCCCGGGGCTGAGCCGGAAGTCATCGAGACCGAGATCATCGAGCCGCTGGAGGAGGAGATCAACACTGTTGAGGGGCTCAAGAAGCTCACCTCCACGGCCCGGGCGCAGGTTGCGACCATTACGGCGGAGTTCGAGCTCTATCGGGACATCAAGGTGGCCACGCAGGATGTCCGGGACCGGGTAGACCGGGCGCGACGCGAGTTGCCGGACAATATTGAAGCTCCGATCGTTCGGCAGCTGGATCCGGACGCCAGGCCGGTGTTGTGGATCGCCCTTACCGGCGACAAAAGATGGGACCCGGTCTCACTGAGCCAGTACGCCGATGAGACCCTCAAGGAGCGTCTGGAGAATCTGCGAGGGGTGGGACGCGTGATCGTCGGAGGCAAGCGTCGCTACGCGGTGAGAATCCGCCTGGATCCGCAACGACTGGCCGCCCACAAGCTGGAAGCCTCCGACGTGATCCGAGCCATCCAGGCCAACAACGTGGACATTCCCGCCGGGCGGATCGAAAGCCGGAACCGGGAGTTTCTTGTCAAGATCCACGGTCAGCTCAGCCGGCCCGGTCAGATCAACCGGATCATCGTGGCCAGGCGCGGGGATACGACCCTGCGCGTCGGAGATGTGGGCAAGGCCTACGACTCGATCGAGAATGATCGACAGACAGCATCCTTTACCGGCCAACAGGCGGTCGGGCTGGGAATCGTCAAACGCAGCGAAGCCAACACGGTGGCCATGGCCCGGGCGGTGCGCCAACGGATGGAGCAATTGGCTCCGGACCTGCCGGCCGGGCTGGAATACACCATCGCCACGGACGACTCGGAGTACATCGAGGCCAGCATTCGCGACCTGCTCTTCACGATCTTCCTGGCCACCGGCCTGGTGGTCCTGGTGGTGCTGGTTTTCCTCCGCAGCGGTTGGGGTACGCTGATCACTACTTTTTCGATCCCGGCAAGCCTGCTTGCGGGAATGTTCCTGATGAACCTTCTGGGCTTCAGCCTCAATACCCTTACCATGCTGGCGCTGATTTTGGCGATCGGGATCGTGGTGGACGACGCGGTGGTGGTGCTGGAATCCTCCAAACGCTCGCTGGACGAAGGCAGTGAGGCGCGCCCCGCCGCCCGGGTGGGCACGACACTGGTGGCGTTTCCTGCCATCGCCAACACGCTGGCCCTCTCGGCCGTCTTCCTGCCGGTGGCCTTTACCGCCGGGATCATCGGGCGATTCTTCTTCGAATTCAGCCTGACGGTAGCTCTTACCGTCTTTGCTTCCACGTTCACCGCCCTGACCCTGACTCCGATGCTCTGCTCGCGCCTTCTCAAGCCCACCGGCCGGCAGGGGAGAATCGCAGGCTGGCTCGACAGGCAGGTCCAACGCCTGGGCGACGGATACGGCCGCCTGCTCGACGGGGCCTTTGCCCACCCGCTGATCGCCCTGTTGATCGGAGCCGGCGCCCTGGGAGTATCGGTTTTCCTTGCCGGCCGGCTCTCCACGGAATTCTTCCCGAACGTCGACCGCTCGCAGTTCATGATTTCCTTCGAGATGCCCGAGGGCACGACACTGGGGCCCACCGAAGCCCAGGCGCGGGAAATCCAGAAGGTCCTGACCCAACGGGAGGACATCAAGCATTTCTTTACCGTCATCGGGCTCTCCCGTGGGGCCGGGCCGGGGAGGGTCAACTACGGCGTTACGTTCGTGCGACTCGTGCCCCGCGACAAGCGACCCCTCCACCAGAGCCAGGTCGCCCAGGAACTGCGCAGGCAATTGCGTAGCATCCCCTACGGCCGGGCCTACGTGATCGAAGGCGGCGGCAGCGCCATTGCCACCGGGGCGGAAATCCAGCTGGTCCTTCAGCATCCTCAACTGGACGAACTGGCCCGGAGACAACAGGAGGTGATGGACTGGATGCGCAGGCAAAGGCAGTACACGGGAGTCAACAGCGACTTGAAACTCAACAAGCCGCAACTGGACGTCCGGCCCCTGCGGGACAAGGCCAACGAGATGGGCGTTACGGTCCGCTCCCTGTCCAACGCCTTCCGTTACCTGCTGGGCGAGCCGGATATCTCGGAAATCGAGCGGGGCACCGAGCGGTACGAGGTCATTCCGGAGATCGTCCTGAAGGGCCGAATGGTTCCCGAGAAGGTTCGCACACTCTACGCCCGGACCCGCGATGGAGAGCTGGTCTCCATTGCCGACCTGGTCGAGACAAAGGAAGGCGTGGGCCCCAGCGCGATCCACCATTTCAACCTGGTCCGGTCGGCGACTCTCTCTGCATCAACCCCCCCGGGTGTCTCGCTGGGCAGCGCCGTGGGGCGACTGGAAGATCACCTCGATGCGCAGCTCAGCCGCCCTTTCGATTATACATTTACCGGCCGGACGCAGGACTTCCAGGAATCGTTTCGCAACCTGCTGCTGACGATCTCGCTTGCGGTCCTGTTCGTGTACCTGGTGCTCTGTGCTCAGTTCGAATCCTTCCTGCAGCCGCTGGTGATTCTCATTGCCATTCCCCTTGCGGGCGTCGGAGCCTTTACCGCCCTGTGGGCCCTGAATCTGCCTCTGGGCATCGTGGCGTTTATCGGCCTGATCATGCTGGCAGGGATGGCCACCAAGAACGCGATTCTGATGGTCGACTACAGCAACGTTTTGTTCGCAAGGGGTCTTTCACGCAGGGAAGCTGCCCGACAGGCCGCCCGGGTGCGGTTCCGGCCGGTCGTGATGACGACCGTCTCAACCGTCCTGGGCATTACTCCCATCGCCCTGGGATTCGGCTCGGGGGGCGAGGCCCGGAGCCCCATGGGCGTGGCCGTGGCGTTCGGGCTGCTGGCCACCACGGTGCTGACCCTGGTCTTCCTGCCGGTGCTCTACACGCTGGTTAATGAGACGGCCACAAAGCTACGCGACAAGCTTACCGGCGATTCCGGGGCCCAGAACGAGACCCCAAACGAGGCGAATACATGAAGATGGTGCACCTGACATTTCCCTTCCAGTTTGTCGAGGAGATCGAGCGCATTCTGGATGAGAACAAAGTGGAGAACTACTCGCGAATCGCCAGGATCGAAGGAAAGGACAGCAGCGGCAAGCACGAGGGCTCCCAGATCTATCCGGGAAATGTCACGATGATCTTCGCCCAGGTTTCCGACCAGAGCCTGCAGGAAGTGTTGGACGACCTGTCGGAGTTTCGTAAGTCTCGTAAGTCACATGAGCACCTCCAGGCGGCGGTTCTTGGAATCGAGCAGACCCTTACCCAGGGGGTCGACGACGCAGACCAGCGCGAGTAAGCCCAGGCAGGGATTTTCAGATGCGGGCTGTTCGAAGCATCCGGACCAGTACAGCGCGAAGATGCCCGGCAGCCACCAGTGCCCCGCCCGTGGCCAGAAGCCAGCTCGCCACCAGCAGCGGGATGTCCACGGCCAGGCCCGAGGGCAGGACTGTCCGGATCAGACGGCAGGCCCCCACCACCGAGGCTGCGGCGACCAGGGGGGCCAACAGATCCCCGAAGACCCAGCGCGGCAGGTCCGACCGGAGAAGCCTGCGGTGCATGATGGGCACCGTCACCGTCACATACAGCACCTGCGGGATGGCGAAGGCAAGAGCGGCTCCTGCCAGACCCAGCCGGTTGGTCAGTATTACCAGTGCGGGCAGTTGAATGACCATGGCCGCCAGGTTCGAGAACAGCAGAAGCCTCGTCCAACCGTGGGCAAGTTGCAGGGCATAGGGAACCATCATCAGGCCGTTTAGACCCATGGCCAGTGCGAGAACGGCAAAGGGAACATCGACACGGTGGGCCTGATCGGAACCGAGCCAGAGCGAGAGAATCTCGCGTGAAAACGCCGCCGCCGTCAGGCAGGCCGGCAGGAGCAGGACAGCCACCAGCTGACACCCCTGGTGGTAGAGCCTTCGCATCTTCTCACGGGCATCGGGCGTATGGGCCAGTTGGGTCAGTCTTGGCTGGACGGCCTGGAAGACGGGCGAAAAGAGCTTGCCCAGGGCCATCGCTCCCACGGCGATCATTCCGTAGTCGGCAAAACCGTCGAGCTTGAGAACCTTGCTCAGGTAGAGCTTGTCGGCCTGGGTGATGACAAGGCCTGTCAAGGTGATGCCCGTCAGGCCGGCCGCAAAGCCAAACGACGACTTGAGCAGGCGGAATCGGAAACGGGGAGATCTCTCGGTGCGACCCAGGCAGCGACGCAGCACGAACCGAGCCGCCATTGTCTGGCCCAGGTGGACCACCGACTGATAGGCGAAGAACACCGGGGCCGTCGCGCGGGTCGCGGCCATGAAGGGGATAACCCCCAGGTAGCCGACCCCGGCCGCTACGAGGTTGATCTTCGCCAGGGCCACCTGGTGCTGCATCCCGGTAAGCCCGCCGCGATACAGGGCGAAGGGCCACTGGAGCATCAGGGCCAGCCCCATCAGAACCAGGGAGAGTTGAACGGTGTCGAATCCCAGGCTGCGCGGGTTGAGCCAGTGCCCTGCGATGAGGCCTGAGCCGGCGGCGATACCGGCCCCCAGGGCCAGGGCGACCAGCCAGAAGATCACCTCGGTGGTCGCCAGCAGGTCGCGCATGCGGCCCAGCCCCCCCGGACGTGCGCTGAGCCGGGCCAGTTCGCGATTGAGCGTCAGGCTCAGCCCGGCATCGAGCGGGTTGGCCAGGCTGCGAAGCACGGCGAAGAAGGTCACCAGCCCCACCGCTTCCAGGCCCATCATGGACTTGTAGAAGCGAATCCCGATGAGCATGCACAGCGGGACGAAGCCTTGGGAGAGGAAGTTCGCCAGCAGATTCTTCTGCACTCGATCCAAGGGCCCTCGCCTTTTCGTATCCAGGCCGGGCGCCTGTCTAGTGCGTCAGCGCGTACGCGATGATATTCACACCCAGGCGAAGGGCATCGGCGTCGGCGTAGCCCCGATTGTAGGCAAAGCCCATCTGCTCCCAGCCGTTGGCCAGACTCAAGGGGGAATACACCACCGCAAGCTGACCGTCAATGAAGATCCCGTGCAGGGCCGGCACGTTGAGCCCTTCGTGCTGGGCCTTGGCCCGCTCAGTGTAGGCCACGCGACCAATCTTGAAGGGCATCTGGTAGACGGGGCTCTCCAGGGGAAGGATTTTCAACTCTGCCCCGGGCAGGACCTTCCCGATCTGTTTGCGGAAGGCGGCGTCAAAGGCGACCCGCCCGGCTGCGGCGTCGGCAATCAGCACCCCGCCGCTCTTGAGATAGCTTCGAAGCCTCTGGACCTGGACCTGGCTGAACTGGAACTCCCGCAGCCCGGTCATGTAGAGCACCGGGTGGCGGAAGACGTCCACGCTGGAAAGATCCATGGTTTCGCGCTTGAACTGCACGTTGAGGGTCGTGTTCTGCTGGATGTACTTCATCAGGTTCGGCAGGGCGTGGGGTGTGGGGTCCCAGTCGCCTTCATGGGTCAGTTGGGCGATGACCAGTTGATCCCGCGTGGCATCGTCGGCCTCGTGGTAGACCTTCTTGACGCCCCAGCTCCGGGCGTACTGGAAGTTGGCCAGGCAGACGGTGATGATGTTGAGCCCCAGTTGCAGCGCGTCGTTCTGATGATAGAGCACGCCGCCCTGGATCGGGTTCTTCACCACGTCCCAGCCGCAGTTCAGGTCGATCGGCGAGAAGATCACCGCGGGCCTGCAACCCAGGTAGAGCGCTTCCAGGTACGGTTCACGGGAGACGAAGGGCTTGTCGTCCACCCGGTAGCGCATCTGCTGGATCTTGTAGTAGGCATTGAACAGGGGTGAATCCATATCCACCCGGGCAAGCTGCCGCTGGGGGAACAGACGGTTGATCTGCTTTCGGGCGCTTGTGCGAAAGGCCTCCCGGCCGCACTGGGCATGGACCACGAGGGTTCCCCCGTCGTAGAGGTACCTTCGCAGTCGGCCCAGGAGGGCGTCGGAGAGCTGGGGCATCTGCGTCCAGCCGGTGACATAGAGCAGGGGTATTTCGGCCGGGTCCCAGGAGAACCGGCCCGGATCGGTCATCTGGAAACGGTAACGGACGCGGAGGCGATGGTTCGCGAAACGCATCAACTGTTCGATATCGATCCGGGTGGTGGGGAAAGTGGAGACTTCGCGGCGGCGACCCTGGACGATTTCGAATTCCTTCTGGGAGAAGTTGATCATCCCCACCAGGGTCGGCGGGGCCGGCTGTCGCTTTCGCTCGCTTCGCCGCAGGGGCGTTGCGGGCAGAGGCAGGGGCGGGAGGCCTTCGGCTGCACTCTGCCGGTTGGGCTTGGCCCGCGGAGGGACCTTAGCCTTGGGGTTCTCCCACTGCTGGGCCCCGGCGGACGGGGCGAAAATCGCCGCGGCGACAGCGCCAAGCAGCAGGGCCCGTGGAATTGCGCAGATATTCATAGGTTCGCCCTTTCCGGCCCCTTCTTTGCCCGTGGGGCCTGACAGGTCTCTCTATTGAGTATAACGACCCGAAGGGACAGGCGTCTTGAAAAATCCCGCTGCGGTTCGGGCCACAAGCGCCCCGTTCCGGCCTGGAGTGTCTATAAAAACAGCCGCCGCGGCTCGCCCCGTCCACGGCGGTCTGTAGGGGCTCCAGCCCCCTGTCCGAATACAACGGCTGGAGCAATGAATGGAATTCGTGGTTGTTGCTTCATATCCAAAACAGGCCCCAAGACCTCTGAAACCCGATTTTGCCGCGAAATGCAACGGTGCCCTTTCCCAGGGCAAACGGTTGGATATGACTACAGTACGAAAATACCACAGCTTCGTAGAATTACAAGAGCCCTGTACGTAATTCTCCGGATATTCATGACGAATGTTCCCGGGGCGGGTCCGCGGCATCGGCCGCCGGATCAAAAAGCCTGCGGTGTTCCCGGTGGCAGAACCGGTCGGTCATTCCGGCCACGTAGTCGCAGATCGTCCGGTGCAGTCCGTCCCGCTCGATGCGCTGTTGGTAGCGGTCGGGCAGCCGGGCCGGATCGGCCAGGTAGGCCTGGAACAGTTCGGTCAAAATCTGCCGGGCCTGCTGCTCCCTGCGGGCGTTGGGACCTTGGGTGTACACGTTTTCGAGCAGGTAGCTCTGGAGGGCATCGAGGTGCGAGGCCATCGGGCTGCTGAGCGAAACCAGCTTTCCCCCCGCCTTTCGGATATCTTCCACGGACCCGGGCTCGGAGGCCTGGATGTTCCGGGTCGTACAGGCCAGGACATCGTCGCAGAGCAGGGCCACCAGGAGCTTGCAGGCGCGGATCTCCTTGTGGATTTCCCGGGCGTCGGGCCAGGTACGCTGGGCCCGGTCCCAGGCCAGACGCCAGAGCTCGAGCGACTGGAGTTGGTCCCGCCCCAGCCAGCGGGCCTGGAGGGCGTCTTCGGTGTCGGCTGCGGTGTAGGCGATCTCGTCGGCCAGGTCGACCAGTTGTCCCTCCAGCGGACTGGGCTGGGAGGTGTCGAAATCCTCGCTGATGGGAAGATCGTAGCGCGTCTCGTGCTTGGCGATGCACTCCCGCACAGCCCGGGTGAGGTTCAGGCCCCGAAAGTCCGGATACGGATGCTCCAGGTAATCCACCACCCGGAGGGACTGGCGGTTGTGCTCGAATCGCCCGTGGTCGGCCATGAGTTTGTCCAGGGCGGCCTCGCCGGCATGGCCGAAGGGAGGGTGTCCAAGATCGTGGGCCAGTGCGACGGTTTCGATGAGGTCTTCATTGAGTCTCATCGCCCGGCCGAGAGTTCGGGCGACCTGGGCGACTTCCAACGTGTGGGTCAATCGGGTTCGGAAGTGGTCGTGTTCATGGGGGACAAAGACCTGGGTCTTGAAATCCAACCGACGAAAAGCCGAGCAGTGCAGCACGCGGTCGCGGTCGCGCTGGAACGCGCCTCGATACGGGTGAGGCGCTTCGGGTGTCTTTCTGCCCACGTCCGGGTCGGTCTCGACCACAGCCCAGGCAGCCAGGCCCCGGTCCATGTCCAGGGGCAGGGAGGAGTTCACCGGCCCGCCTCGTCGGCTGGTGCATCGGCGGGAAGCCCGAGTTTCCGGGCCGTCTCCTGAAGCTGCTTGTAGAGCTTGCCCAGCGTGGTGGGAATCACGCGGGTGCCTCCGAAGACCGTCATGAAGTTCGTATCGCCCGGCCAGCGGGGCACCACGTGGATATGCAGGTGATCGGGCAGCCCGGCTCCGGCACAGCGTCCGGCGTTGATTCCGACGTTGAAGCCTTGGGCATTGATCGTCTTGGACAGGATGGTCTGGGTATCGCGGACCATGTGCATCAGCTCCAGCAGGAGCGAGTCGCCAAACCGGCTCATTTCCGAGAGGTGCTCCATGGGCGCAATCAGGACGTGGCCTCCGCTGTAGGGGAAGCGGTTCATCACCACGAAGGTCTCGCTTCCGCGCCAGAGAACCAGGTTCGCCTCGTCGTTTTCCGGGTGCTCTCGATAGCGACACAGGAAGCAGCCATCGTCCTCGGGACCGGCCAGGGAGTCGATGTACTCCATGCGCCAGGGGGCCCAGAGGTTTCGACTGCGTTCGGTGCTCTGGCTGGGCTGATCGTGTTCCATGTCTGGGCATCATATCATTGCAGTAGAGATAAGACAACGCACCCCGAGCAAATCAAGCGATCTCAGCGTGCTTGACCGGTCGAGGCCGCGGGGGTAGACTGGATGCTCTTTTCTCTCCCTGAAGAACCCTTTTGGATAGGAGTCCACATACAGATGAAGACACACAAGGTAACGTTGATTCGCGGCGACGGCGTGGGACCGGAACTGGCCCATGCGGCCAAACGATGCGTGGATGGAGCCCTCTCGGCCACGGACGGGGCAGGCACGATCGAATGGACCACGTGCGAGGCCGGCGTGGATATCATGGAGACGGCCGGCACGCCCATGCCCGAAGAGACCATCGAGGCCGTCCGCGCCTCGGATGCGACGCTCAAGGCCCCCATTACCACGCCGATCGGCACGGGCTTCAGGAGCGTGAATGTCCTGCTGCGACAGACGCTGGACCTGTACACCTGTCTTCGCCCCTGCAAGAGCTACCAAGGCGTACGGAGCAAATACGAGGATATCGACGTGGTGCTCGTCCGCGAGAACTGCGAAGACCTTTATGCCGGCGTGGAATTCGAAAAGGGCCTGCCTGCAACCGGTGAGCTGATCGACACGGTCAACCGTCTCTCGACGGATAGGAAGATCAAGACGCCGGCCGAAACCACCGGCGTCTCGATCAAGCCCATCAGCGTGCAGAACAGCGAGCGGATTGTCCGCTTTGCCTTCGAGTACGCCAAGAAGCACGGGCGAAAGAAGGTCACCTACGTCGAAAAGGCCAACATCATGAAGCACACCGACGGGCTGTTCAAGGAAGTGGCCGAGAGCGTCGCCAAGGACTACCCGGATATTGAGGCAGAGGAACGCCTCATCGACAACATGTGCATGCAACTGGTGCAGAAGCCGGAACTCTACGACGTGATCGTCACCGAGAATCTCTACGGGGATATCCTTTCGGATCTCTGTGCCGGACTCGTCGGAGGCCTGGGCGTGGCCCCGGGAGCCAACATCGGCGACAACGGCGCGGTCTTCGAGGCGACGCACGGCTCGGCCCCGAAGTACAAGGGAATGAACAAGGTCAACCCGACCGCCCTGATCCTCTCGGGAATGCTCATGTTGGATTACCTGGAAGAGACCGAGGCCGCCAAGAATCTCGAAGCCGCCGTCTCCAAGGTCATCGCCGAGGGCAAGGATGTCACCTACGACATGAAGCCCCACCGGGACGATCCGACGGCGGTGGGGACCAGCGAAATGGCCGATGCCATCATCTCGGCCATGAGCTGATTTCGGCTTTCATACAGACACAACGGGTCGCGCCGGTTCCTGCCGTCGCGGCCCGTTTTTTTGCGCTCCGCAAGCGACTGAGAAGTTTTTTCTTGCCCCACTGCAAGCAGGCTGACTTATAATCCGATAGAAGTTATTACCCACGATTCCCATGAACATACGCGTGATCAAAACCTTCTGCGACCTGGTGGAGACGGGCAGCTTTTCCGAGGCGGCCAAGATCAACAACGTCTCCCAGTCGGCCGTATCCCAGCAGGTCGCCGCGCTGGAAGGCGAACTCTCCACCCAGTTGCTCTGCCGGGGGGGCACCAGCGCCCTGCCTACCGAAGCCGGCAGCGCCTTCTACCGGGGCGGAAGGGAGATCACCGCGCGCTACGAGCAGATGCTCTCGGCCATGCGGGCCGCCGACGACGAGGAGCGCGGCGTCCTGCGGGTGGGGACGATCTACTCGGTCGGGTTCTACATGCTCGAACCGTATCTCCAACGTTTCATGGACGAGAACCCCGATGTCCTGCTCCAGGTGGAATACACGCACTGGAACCATATCAGTGCAGCCGTCCTTCGTGGAGAAATGGACCTGGGCGTGATCGCCTACGCCCAGAAAAACCGCAGCCTGGAGATGATCCCCCTGACCGATGAGCGGCTTGTCTTTGTCTGCTCTCCTGAACACGAAATGGCGGGCAGGTCGACGGTTCGCCCGGCCGAGTTGAACGGGTGCAAGCTGGTGGCCTTCGAGGCCAATATTCCCACGCGCCGGAACATCGACAAACTTCTCCGGGACCACGATGTCCAAGCCGAGATCGTCATGGAATTCGACAACATCGAGACGCTCAAACGGGCGGTGGAAGTCAATCGGGGCGTCTCGATTCTTCCGGGCAACTGCGTCCGTGACGAGGTGGAAGACGGCGAACTCCATGCCGCCGACATCCGCGACGGGGGCAACTGGGTCCGGCAACTGGCGATCATCCGCCGGCGGGGAGAGCACCCCTCCTTCGCCCAGGAACAATTCCTCCAGGTCCTCAGCAGCGCCGCTGATTGATCCCCGCTGCCGACTTCAGAGCCGGCGGCAGAGAATCGCCCGCACCGAAGCGCCCAGCCGAACCCAGAAAACACTGATCGTCCCCCTGCCCTTGCCCCGAAGCTTTGCCTGGGCGGCATCGGTATCCAGTTTCATCCCGCGAGGCTTGACCTCCACCAGCCCCGCATCGAGCCTGGCCAGGGCTTTGCGGACGTCGCGCATTCGCCCCGGGGTTTCATCCAGGACCTCGTAGCAACGGGCAAAGGGCGTCCGGGCCGGCGACTGGGCAAAGAGAAGCTCCAGGCCCGCCCCGCGGCGGAATGCGCCGAGCCTGGCGGCCAGGTCATCGACTCCCCCCGCAGCCAGCACGGCCGGGTCGGGCTCGATCACGAACGCCCCTTGCTCTCGCAGCTCGGCCGGGTCGGCCTGGCCGGAAGGCAGTTCCCACGGGATCAGCTCCTGCCCCCGCTGTTCCAGTACCACCGCCCCGTGGGCAGGGCCGGCAAAAACTCCGCCCCACCCGGCCAGGAGTTGCTTGCATACTCCGCCCTCGCTGACCCAGCGAAAGGGCAGATCCGACAGGCCGGGCAGTTCGTCCGGCCTGGCCCCGGGAGAAAGCTTGATCAGTCCCGCCGCGGTCCGATCTGGAATCGAGGCCAGAAATTCCAGCGAAGGCTGGTAGTTTCTCGGATCCACCTGCCTGCGATCGCCGGGGCGACGATCGGGATCCACGTGCACCACATCGCCCGAGGCCAGGGGGACCTGCTGCGCCTGGCCCTGGATGAATTCCACGAGGTGGGACACACCCATCCGGGCTGCATTGTGCTCCAGGCAAAGCCCGGCCAGGTCGCTGGTGTCCACCGCCCGAACGTGATTGCCCCGCCGCGCCAGCGTGATGGCATCGACCCCCGCACCGCAGCAGAGGTCCCAGATGTCCCCCCCGGCAAGGGGAGAAACCAGGTCGGCCTTGTAGCAGGCCACCGCCCAGGAAGACGCCTGTTGGGACAGCACTTCCCCGGCCATGAGACCCTCGGCCAGGGGCCCCAGACGGCCCCGGCTGCGCTGCCGGATGCTGCGCATCTTCAACACGGCTGAAGCCTCTTGGGCGGAGAAAGATCTGCGAAGCTGGGTAACCGCTTTGATGGGGTCCTGGCTCAGCCTAGCCGACAGGGCGCCGCGCCCGGCCTCTGAGGCCAGGAATTCCAGTTGCTCGCGGGACAGATCAGCCACGCCGTGCCCGCAGTGCATCCAGGGGCCAATCCAGGAGCATAAAGACCAGGGCCAGCCCCGCCAGCCAGGGCCAGAGCGACAGAGCCCGCCCCGCTGGAAACGTTTGCAGTTGACCGGCCAGTTGCCAGGGCCGAACCACCTTGCCCCCGGTAAGGGCTGCCAGTTCCTCCAATGTCTGAAAATCCGGTCCGATCCGATCGTATTCCACCTGCTGCCCCGCTGGGCTGAGTTGCTGCCAGAGTGTGTTGCCCGCATCGTCGCGGACCTCCACAGCCAAGGCTTGCGGATCCGAACCGACCTCGCAACTGCCCTGCCAGAGACCCGGCGCCGACGGCAGGAGCGGGAAGATCCGGACATTCTCCCCCTCGCCCAGGGGCGCGACCCGTCCGAAAAGGGGTTCCATGCGGTCGTCCTGGAATTCGTCCTGGGTAACTTGCACATGGATTCGCCTGCCGACCCGTTCCAGGCGCCCTTGCATCCGGGAGGCCCCGGGCGATGACATGACCCAGTCCACAGCCGCCCCGACGAGCCTGGCCAGGCCTGCACTGTCGAGCACGGGCCGGTTTTCCGGCTCCTGGGGGTCCAGGGCCAACATGGCAGATCGGCCCAGTTGCACCGACCATCGCCCCAGGACATCGTGGGCATCGGCGCGGGCGAGGATCTCGGCATTCTTCTTGCCCGCAGCGGCCAGGATAACACGAGCGGCAGGCAGCGAGAGCCCCTGGAGATTCCAGGGGGCCCTGGTCCAGCGGATCTGCCACGTGCCCTCCCGCCGGGCAGCTCCGCGCATCTGCCAGAGAAAATCCACGAACACCTTTTCGAGCCCCTGAAGGTCGTCGATTCGGACAAACCACCCCTCTGCCTGCCTTGCCAGGGAGGCCAGGGCGGCAGATCCCGGGGACTCTCCGGCCTCGCCCACCGCGGCGATGGCCAGCCTGGCCCCTTGGCCTCTACCCAGTCCTCGTGCCTGGTCGGCCACGTCAAACGGCTCGGTCTGCAGATCGGAAACCACCAGGGCCAATCGCTCGGGTCCTGAAGCTTCCATGCCCCGGATCATCTCCAGTGCGGGCCTGACGTCGGTAGCTCCGTCGGGCTCGATCCGCGAGAGCCGCTGGGCCAATTCGGAGTAATCCACCTGCCCCGGCGGGGCCTGGTACACCAGTCGGGCCTTGTCCGAGAATGTCAACACCGTCAGGGCGTCCTGGTCGGTCAGGTGCTCCTGGAGGGACAGGACGGCATCGAGAGCCAGGCGAAACTTCGGCCGGGCGCCGCGGGCTGTCCGTACCTCCTGGGCCATCGAGCCGGAGCTGTCCAGCGCCACCACCACATGCAGAGCCTTTCGCGACCAGGGAGAGACCGCCAGGGGCAAGACCTGGTTGAGCGGATCGTCCCTCTGGGCCGGCGTCCGGTGAGGCCCGGCCCCGATCAGAAAGAGCCCCCCCCCGCCTCTAACGTAGCGGGCCAGTTCTTTCCGCTGATCGGCCCAGAGGGCAACCCCCTGTCCGTCCGCCAGGACGACAGCGGCGAAATCCTCCAGTCTCGCCCCCTCGGGCATGCTTCGGGCCGAGGCCACCGGTACCGAAATGCGCTGAGCCCAGGGGGGCAGGTCCGAAACGCCCAGCAGGAGAATCCGGCGCTGGTCGGGGCCAAGCAGGGCAAGGCGCCGGTCGTTTTCCGCGAAGGCATCGTCGGCATCTATCCGGGCCAGGACCTCAAGCGAGGCCTCCGGGCCGGCGGAGAGTTGAATCCGCAGCGTGGTCGGTGCGTTGGCGAGCAGTTGGACCCGGCGATCGAGGACCTCGCGCCCGTCGGCAAGCAGGGACAGTCGGCCGCTGCCGGTGAAGTTGGACGCGACAGTGAGAGCAGCCTCGACCTTGTCGGGGGCTGTGCGCGTCAGTTCGAGCCCGGCCAGTCTGGCATCGGCCGGGGCCGAGGCCATCGGAACAATCCAGACCGGCTTGGAGGTCCGGGCCAGTTGTCTCGCTGCCGGTCGCCAGTCCTCGCTGTCGAAGTGCCCGTCGCTGTGGAAGATCACCCCGGCGACATCGTCGCCCAGAGAAGAGGCCCACTGCAGCGCCGGGCCCGGAAGGGTTCGGCTGGGGTTGCCGGCCGCCGAGGGGGTCGGTCCCAGGCCCCGGGCGAAGTAAAGAATCCTCACGGGCGTATCGGGAGGCAGTTCCGGAATGGCTCGCTGGGTGCGTGTGGAGCCCGAGACATCCTGCAGGATCAGCCAGGGTGCCTGGCGGTCCTGGCGAAAGACCTTCGGGGAGGCCAGGGCCAGCAGCGCCAGTCCACCGGCCAGGGCGCGAAGCAGGATTCTTGGCCCAGCGGACCATCCAGCGCCCTTTCGCAGGGAAAGCGCAATCGCCACGGCCACCAGCGGCAAGGCCGCCGGCACCCAGGGTCTCTCCAGCCAGATGGATATGCCAAACAGTGTCATAATCTACGATGAGAATACCGCCGGGGCGGACCGCTCCGCAAACGATTTGCCTGGAACCGAAACCAACCTGGAAAAATGCGAAGTTTCTCAGCAGTCACATTCACAGGCTTTGGCCCGGGATTGGCCCGAAGACCTCAGCCCCCACGACCGATGAAGCAAACGGAACGTGCCGGGCAGGTTCGAGTTTGCCCTGCAATTGACATCGACAGTCTCAAGGAGGGTCTGTGGATGTGTACTGTGTCCCGCTCGCCCGCCTGCCCGCGCCGAGCTTCCACACTCGGGCCTGCCCCACGTTCCTGCCAAGCCCAGCCGGAAAGATCCTCCCTTCCCCTTTGGCTGCCTGTATGAGGAGACCCTTCTGTGTCCCTGGTCCACACCCGCCCGCAAAGAGCTGACGTCCGGCAGAGGGTGCTTCCCCCCATGTAGAAATCAGGGGCCATCCGATCCGCCCCCTGGCTGAAGCCGGCCGATTAGAATCTCCTCACCCCGGGCCCAGCCGGACCGGCGTGCAAGATCCAGCGGCGTGAGTCCCTGGCCATTACGGGCCTGGGGCGATGCCCCGGCCGAGAGGAGCATTTGGGTCAACTCTTCATTCCGAGCGATCACCGCCCAGTGCAGGGGGCTCTGGCCCTGCGGGTCGCCTTGCCGGACCGACGCTCCGGCTTCGAGCAGGGCAGCGACAGCTTCCGGGTTTGCCTGGCGGATGGCCTGGATCAGAAGCGGCCGGCCCTGCGGGTCCCGCATGTTCGCGGGGGCCCCGGTACGAAGCAGCGCTTTCAGGACGCTCAGACGGTTTTTCTCCAGGGCCATCTGCACCGCGCGGCGCTGGAGATCGGCCCGCTGGTCGGTTCCGGCAAAGGCCAGCAGCAGCCCCAGGGCCCGGCCTTGACCTGCGGTAACGGCAAGGTCCACCGGCGTAAGGGAATCCTGTGCGCGGGCCTGGATATCCGCACCGGCCAGGACGAGCGATTTTCCGACGGCCTCGCAGCCCCCGGCCAGAACCCACACATGCAACGGGGTCAGATCCCTCAGGCCGTAGCGGCGGGCGCGGATATCCACGCGTGCCCCTGCATCGAGGAGCGTTTCGACCACATCGGCCCGGTCCCTGGCCACAGCCAATGTCAGCGCGGTGGACCCGTCGGGAGCCCGCAGATCCACCGAAGCGCCCTGCTCCAGGAGGAACTCCACCAGGTCCCGGTGGCCGTTGCGAGCGGCAAGCATGAGGGGGGTGAATCCCCGGGGGTCCCGGGCATCGGCGCCGGCGCCCTGGTACATGGCCTCGACGGCTACATCGAGCCGGCCCTTGCCGGCCGCGGCCAGCAGGTCCCGGTCGCTGGAGGACCGGCAGCCTGCAAGAAAGGTCGCAGCCAGCGCAGCAGCGAGACACAGGCCCCCGCGGCGGACTGGATTTGCTTTGTGGTTCGATGGTTTCATGTCATAGCCGCCGGAAAGCCCCGGCAGCGCCCTGTGGCCGGGGAGTCCTATGCAAGGCTTCTTTTTACCCTCTCAGGCTGCGCAAAAACAAGGCCTGGGCGGGAACCAGGCCTTGGGTTCCGGACGCCTGGGGCAGCATCCGGTGCGGGTATCTTGCTTGCCCCCCTTATCGGTCAAGGCGCGGCGCGCCGACAGATCGCCATTGTCGCGTTTGGTCGTCATCGTTTTCCCGAGATCCTTGCGGAAAGATCTTAACACGGACTTATCTCTCACCTAACCGCGCTTTGACCTGGCGCGCCTATCCTGATTTGCGGAGGGTCAGGCCGAAGAAAGACGGCAGGGACCGGCCTTGCGAATCGGAGGGGAGGGAGCTGCAACTGCGGTCGCCGCGCAGCGGACGGTTGAAAGCCGGGGCAGCGAACCGCGGAGTCTTGCCCGGCCGGTTGACGGAGGAGGTCGCCGGCAGGTAGTAGTACCAGCGGATGAGTCGAGGGCTCATCCGCTTCTTTTTTTGGCCACATCTCCTTGCGGTCGCATTGCCACCGGGGTGGGCTTTGGGAAAGGGATCGACCTTTGTCCTGCCGGGAGAATTCCTATCGGCAGCGGCGACCATCGGGCCCGTTGCTTTGCCTCGGGCGGGAAAGTATGATCTGTACCCGTCCCGCCGCGTTTTTTTGACAGAGATGATGCGCCCATGAAAGAGACGTCCACATCGAACGTTCTTCTCTCCGGTTTGCCCGGTCGATTCGCCTCTCTGGCGGCCTGGATCCTGCTCATGCTCGCCATCGCCCCGGCCTGGGCACAGCTCGATGCGCCCGTCGACGGCGAGCAGGTCACCCCGGAACGAATCGATCTGCTCAAGGGCGAGATCCAGCGCCAGCAGGATCTGACGCAGGAACAGAAGGACCAGGCCCTGGACTCGCTGACCGCTGCAGGCAACGCCCTCAAGCTCGCCCAGGAGACCCGGCGCAAGACCGAGTTGATCCAGCAGGAAGCCCGGCAAGCCTCGCAGGAAGTTCAGCAGTTGCGAAAGCAGCTCGAGCAACTCTCGACCCAGCAGTACCAGGTGCCCGAGTCGCTGGGCTCGCTGGAAGAAGTCGCCCAGCAGCGGGATGGCTACAAGACCCAACTCACCCAGGCCTTTAGGACACTGGCGACTTTCACCACCGCCCTTGCCGGGCTGAGCAGCCCCGACGCCCTCAGCCAGGAGATCGCGGACAAGCAGACCCAGATCCAGGCCACTCGGGGCAAGGTCCAGGCATTGGCGGATTCGGACCTGCCCGAGCTGGTCAACAGCGCGGAAAGAACGCGCCTGCAGGCAGCCCTGAGACTTCAGCAGGCAGAACTGGAGCAGTTGCAGGCCCGGCAGACGACCCTGCCGGCCCGGAAGGAACTACTGACCGCGCGACGGGACCTGGCCCAGAAGAAGGTGAACCTGCTCGAGCCGGCCGTCCAGGCATGGCAGCAGGCCTATAACCGCGCCGAACAGATCGAAAACCAGCGAAAGCAGGAAGAAACGCAGGTAGCCGCCCAGGAAGCGGCCCGGCTGCATCCGGTCCTGGAAGAATACGCCAATGAGACCACGCAACTGGTCGCCCTGAGCCGGGAACTCTCCCAGGAGAGAAGCCAACTGAAGATGCCGGCCGAGCAGATCGAGGATATTCGAAGCCAGTATCGCCTGATGCAGCAGCAGGTGGAGGCGGACCTTCCCGGGGATGTCGGCCAGAAAATGAGGACCCAGCGCCGGCTGCTTCCGGAGGTCCGGGATCTGCGCAGGCAGTTGGAGCAGTTGCAGACGCGCGTGGACCGGTTGCAACAACTGCGAGAGGAACTGGGCCAACGGCGGGATCGCCTCAAGTCCCCGTCGGTGGCGGCGGAGGAACTGACGCGTTCGATCCAGGTCCAGGGGCCTCGCAGGCAGCGGATCGAGGCCAAGGCGCTGGAACTGACTCAGGATCGCCAGGAAGCCCTGGCAGCGCTGCTGGAGACCCCGGGCGGAAAGCTGGATCAGTTGATCGACGCCCTCCAGACGCGGGAAGCCCAACTGATCGAACTGATTGACGTCACGCGGGAGTATCGCCGCTTTATCGATGAGAACATCCTCTACATTCGCAGCATGGATCCGGTCTGGCTGCCGGATGTCCAGCGCATCGCCGGGGCCATCGCCCTGCTGGCCGATCCGACGGCCTGGATGAACCTGGGCACGTCCCTGACCGACCGAGCCCGCCGTCAGCCGGTGCTGATGATCCTGGCTGTGATGGTCCTGGGCGGATTGCTGCTGCTTCAGCCTTACCTGATCAAGCGACTGCGGAGCATCGACCAGCGGGTGGCCAGGCAGTACCCGGGCCGATTCCTCGATACCCTCTGGGCGATGCTGATTACGCTGGGACTGACCGTCTGCTGGCCGGGCGTGCCGGCGTTTGTCGGCTGGCAGCTTTCGCTGAGCCCCCAGGCCGGACAGATGACCTACGCGGTGGGGGTCGGTCTGCTGACGGCCTCGGCGGCCTGGCTTCCGGTGCTGCTGCTTCGCCAGGTCTGCCGCCGGGAAGGCCTGGGCGAGGTGCACTTCCGCTGGAACGCCGAAGTCAACCGCATGATCTGCCGGGCGATGCTCAAGCTCTCTACCCTCGGGGTCCCGCTGCTGATACTTGTCACGATGGGCCGCTCCCACGGCTCGGTCGAGATGGAGGCACTGGGTCGCCTGGCCACGATCGTAGGGCTCCTGGCCCTGGCGGTCTGGACCGGTACGCTCCTGAAAACCGACCGGGCTTTCATCCAGAACACCCTTGCCCGCCGGAAGGACAGTTGGCTCTGGCGGCTTCGAAAACTCTGGATTCCCCTGGTTGTTCTGATTCCGTTGGCCCTGGCGCTTGCTTCGGGCGCCGGCTACCAGTACACAGCCATGCAGTTGATGAAGCGGATGCTCTTCCAGGCCGGGGCCATCGTCCTGTTGATTCTCGTAAACGCCCTGCTGTTGCGATGGGTCCTGCTGGGTCGGCGCAGGCTGGCCCTGGCGACCCTTGCCAAGCGGCGCGAAGCCCAGGAGCTCAAGAGCCGCCAGGAGCAGGAGCAAGAGCCCGGCGAGGCGCCGCCCGAGGCCAAGGAACCGCAGATCGATCTGTCGGCCATCGGGGTTCAGACGCGACAGTTCATCCGGTACCTGATGGCTGCGGCGCTGCTGATCAGTTTCTGGGTGGTCTGGGCGGATGTCCTGCCGGCCCTTCAGTTTCTGGATCGCTTCGTGATCTACGCCGAGGTGACGATCCAGTCGCTGCTGCTGGCTTCGGTGCTGGTGGTGTTGACGATCGTGATCTCCCGGAACCTGCCGGGCATCCTGAACATCACATTGTTCCAACGGCTTCAGATGCAGACCGGGACACAGTTCGCCGTCAACGCCCTGATCCGCTACATCGTTCTGGTAATCGGGCTGGTAATGGCCTTTGATGCCATCGGCATCCAATGGGGACACATACAGTGGCTGGTGGCGGCCATGGGCGTAGGCCTGGGCTTCGGGCTCCAGGAGATCTTCGCCAACTTCGTTTCGGGTCTGATTATCCTGGTGGAGAGGCCGATCCGGGTCGGCGATATCATCACGGTCGGGCAGGTCACCGGAACGGTTACCGAAATTCGTATGCGTGCTACAACCGTCACCGACTGGGACCGCAAGGAGTTGATCGTCCCCAACCGGGACTTCATCACGACGCAGCTTGTCAACTGGACACTCTCGGACAAGGTGATCCGCGTGGTGGTTCCGGTGGGCATCGCCTACGGCAGCGACACGGCCAAGGCCCACAAGACCCTTCTCGAAGTCGCGCGCAAGAACCAGCGTATCCTGGAAGAGCCGGCCCCGACGGCGCTGTTTGTGGGCTTTGGCGACAGCAGCCTGAATTTCGAGCTTCGGGCCTTTGTAGGAGGCTTTCGGGACTTCCTGGAAGGTACGAGCGAGTTGCATATGGAGATCGACCAGGCTTTCCGCAAGGCCGATGTGGAAATCTCCTTCCCCCAGCGGGACCTGCACATCCGCAGCGTCAAGGCGGCTTTCCCTGTCGAGGCCCGCCAGGTCGAGAAGATCCTCCAGCAGCGAGTTCAGAGCGAAACGCCTCGGGAAAACTGAAGGAAGGTTTGCCGGCCGATCATCAGCCCGATAGCATATATTTCGATTCCCAAGACCATGTGTTTTCTTTTTTCCGATGGGGTCCCGTTTCCCGTCAAGGAGCATGAAGATGTCCAACCAACGATTCGCTTTGAGCCTGTGCCTGCTGCTGTGCCTTCCCGCTTCGATGAGCCTGGCCCAGGGGAACCTGTTGTACCTGTTCAGCGATGAGATCGGACAGGCCAAGACCAACGTCACCTACTCGGCCGGCCACTTCTGCCGGCAGGGCGTGGAAGACCAGGAAGAGTCCATGAGCTACCAGGACCATCGCCTGGGATTCTGGACGCCGCTCTACCAGTGCCCGAAACGGGAACTGGGCTTCTTCGGCCACGTGGACCTGCTGGATATCGACACCCGCGCAGAGTTGCCCCGCAACAATGTTCGGATTCCGTCTCACCTGTGGGACGTCTCGCTGGGCTTGAGCTATCGTCAGAAGCTCGATACCGGCCACATCGCCGGGGGAAGCCTCTCGATCGGCAGCGCCTCGGACAAGCCCTTTGCCTCCGGCGAAGAGATCACCGTCGCAGCCAATCTGCTCTACCGGATCCCCGCACGGGAAAACGACGCGTGGATTCTCATGCTCAACTGGTCCAACGACCGGGACTTTCTGCCCTATGTCCCCCTGCCGGGTTTCGGCTACCTCTGGAAGCCCAGCGATCAACTGCAGATCCTTGCCGGCGTGCCGTTTTCGCTGGTCCGCTGGGACCCGCTGGAGAAGCTTCACCTCACCGCACGCTACGCCATGCTCCGCAATGTCCACGGCAAGATCAGCTACGACCTGACCAAGCAGGTCAGCGTCTACGGCAGCTTCGACTGGGAGCCCCGCGTGTTCTTCCGCCACGACCGCCACGACGACGATGACCGCCTGCACTTCTACGAAAAGCGTCTGACCGCGGGCGTCCGATGGAGCCTGAACCGGCACGTCTACATCGACCTCTCGGGTGGCTATGCGTTCAACCGCTTCCTCTTTGAAGACGACGACTGGGACGACCGCCACGACAACCGCGTGGATGTGGGAGACGGGCCCTTTGCCGGAATCCAGATCGGCATCAGGTTCTAGAGCCGGTGGGGCAGATGTTCGCCGTCAGGGCTGCGAGCAGTTTGTCCAGGCTTCGGTAAAGTTCTGTGAGCCGGGACTGGCCGGCCCGGATCCGACCGACCGACTGAACCCAGCGAGAGTCGTCCAGTTCGTTGCTGCAGTGGATGAGCATCTTCTCGATGCTCGCAGCCGAGTAGTCCAGATGAAACTGCAGCGCAACGATTCGGTCCCCCACGGAAAATGCCTGGGCTTCGCAGGCATCGGAAGCATACGCCAATGAACTTCCCGGGGGCGGGTGGAACCGGTCGCCGTGCCAGTGAAAGGCCGGCAAAGAATCGTCCAGGGCGTTGAGGGGGCTCTCGGGCGGCAAAGAGCCGCAGCGGCGGACTTCGTACCAGCCGATTTCGGATGCTCCGTTGGAAACCACCGATCCGCCCAGCACGTCGGCCAGAAGCTGGGCGCCCAGGCAGATGCCCAGGGCGCCGGCCCCCCGGTCGATCATGCGACGAAGGTACTGCTTCTCAAGCGTCAGCCACGGATAGCAATCCTCCTGGTAGATGTTCATGGGCCCGCCGAGGATGACCAGCAGATCCGGTACCTCCTGCTCGGGAGGTTCCTGGCCTCGATACCAATGGGTCGTCTCCAGCAGGTGGCCCTGCTCGCTGAGCCATCGGCCGACGTTGGCGGCATCTTCGAAGGGCACGTGCTGCAGGACGCGGACTTGCATGGGAGTATCCATGATCGGGATTCTACTTTCCTTTCCGGGCCAGTTCCAAGACTTCCTCGGGCTTCAGGTGGCGACACAAGCGACCGGCCAGGAGGCGGGCCTCTTCCAGCAAAGCTCCGATCCGGTCGTCTTCCAGTTGGATCCCAGCTTCAGCCAGTGCGTGCTTGAGCCCCTCTCTGCCCGAATGGGTGCCGACAACCAGTTGCCTTCGATCATGGCCGACCTGTTCAGGATCAAAGGGTTCGTACGCCCGGGCGTCGCGGAGCAGGGCCCGAACGTGGATTCCGCTTTCGTGGCGGAACACGCCCTCGCCGCAGATGGGCTTGGAAACCGACAGGGCCCTGCCCGAAAGATTCGCAACGTGGCGGCAGAGACCAACCAGGTCGCCGGTCTTGACGCCCAGGTCCATCCCCGCCGCCACCTTGGAGGACATCACGACCTCTTCCATCGCCGCGTTGCCCGCCCTTTCGCCCAATCCATTGACGGTCACATCCACGCAGTTGGCCCCGGCCTGAAGGGCCGCTACCGCGTTGGCCGTGGCCAGTCCCAGATCGTTGTGCCCGTGAAAGCCCAGTTCCATAGTTCCAGCCGTCCGGCGAAGAGCGCTGATGCATCGGCCCGTCTGATCGGGCAACCAGATGCCCACCGTGTCGGAAATCCGAAGTCGATCCACGCCCAGTTCCCGGCAGGCCAGGGTGAAGGCCTCCAGAAACGTCGCGTCGGCCCGGGAGGCATCCTGGGCCCCGATCGACACAAAGCCAAAGTGCCCCCTGGCCGAAGTGACCAGCTTGCACAGCGTCCGCAGAGCCCAGCGGCTGTCCCGGCCGAGGACCTCCAGCCCCACCGGTGAGACCGGCAGCGAGAGGTGAACGGCCGAGACGCCGCTTTGGACCGCGGCGTCAAGATCCTCCTGCCGGGCCCGACACCAGAGCGACAGCCGGGCTGAGAGGTCCAGCCTGGCCATCCGGGCCACCGTGCCAATCAACTCGGGGCCCATCGCCGCGGTGCCGGCCTCGATCTCGCCCACGCCGATCGCATCGATCCGGCGCGCAAGCTGGAGCTTCTCCTCCGGGCGGAAACTCACGCCCGGGGCCTGCTCTCCATCCCGCAGGGTGGTATCCACCAGGTACGGGCCGGCTTGTTGGTTGTCGCAATGGAGCACGATCCCCTCAGGTCAGCAGCTTGGACTCCACCGGGTTGCCCTCTTCCAGCGCGTCGAGGATCTCGTCGAGGCCCTCTTCGTCGAGCTCGCCGTACCACCAGCCCTGGGGGTAGATCACTATGGCCGGTCCGCGGTCGCAAATCTTCAGGCAGCCCGTGGAGGAGACCATCGCGTCCAGGCCCCTGTCGGAGATTTCTTCCTCGAGATACTGGAGCAACCCGGGGGCGCCCTTCTTGTTGCAGACGCCCTGGGGCTCGCCGGTCATGCGAAAGCTGTTGCAAACGAAAATGTGATACTCTGGTTTCTGCATCTGTTCAAACTCCGTTCTACTTCGTCCTTGGTTCTACTTTCTCGGGCGGAGCTCAGCCGCAACCGGTGCCGTCCCCCGAACAACCCGCCCCGCATTTGAACGGCCTGGCGGGGCTTCGAACTTCCTTCCCGCTGTACAGGGCCTTTAGACATTCATCGATGAGTCCTTCCGCGACGATGACGCGCACGCCCGCCTCGGCCAGGACCTTCTGTGGCGTCCGGCCGGCCCCGCCGACCAGGACAGCGCGGCAGTCGCAGAGGGTCTCCGCCAGTCTCTGCCATCGGCTGTCCCCGCCTCCCGGGGGCGGCGTGGATCGGCTGTCCAGGGCCTTGAACCGGTCGTTTTCGCGTGTGAAGACCAGAAGCCTTTCCGCCTCGCCCAGGTGCTGGTTGACCAGGAATCCCTCCTGGCTGGCCACGGCCACGTAGGGCCTTTCCTCGTCCGGGTCCAGCGGCCCGGCCGCAATGGTGCGCAACTTGCCGGCCAGTTCGTCGCTGAGTCCCTCGCCCAGCAGCCCGGCCGCGTCGGCCCGGCAGCGCCGGCAGTGGGTCATCTGGGCGATGTAGTTGCCCGCCTGGGCCCGGACCCTTTCCATCGTCTTGGCAGAGGGTTCGGGCAGGTGCCCGAAGTCGGTGTCCTCCACCGGACAAAGCGGCATGCAGTTCTGGATGTCGGCGCCCATCGGGCCCAGAACTTTGGCGACCTCCACGGCGTGGTCTTCGTTCACGCCGGGGATGACGATGGTGTTGATCTTGACCGTCACGCCGTGCTGCTTCAGTGCGCGGATCGCCTTGAGCTGGTTCTCCAGCAGGACGCGCCCGGCCGCTTCGTCGCGATAGACGCGCTTGTTGAAACGGACCCACTTGTAGATTTTTCCGCCGATGGCTGGATCGACAGCGCTGACGGTCAGCGACACGTGGCTGGTCTGCAGTCGAGCCAATTCCTCCGCCCAGGGCTCGACCTCCAGGCCGTTGCTGGCCACGCACAGCAGCATGTCGGGGTAGTGCTTCCGCACGCGGCGGAGGGTTTCCATCGTCTGCGGGGCGTTGGCGAACGGGTCGCCGGGACCGGCGATGCCCACAACGGTGATCCTGGGATCCTTGGCGACGACCTGGCCGACATACGAAAGCGCCTGGGCGGGGGAAAGAACGCTGCTGGTGACCCCGGGGCGACTTTCGCCGGCACAGTCGTATTTGCGATTGCAGAAATTGCACTGGATGTTGCACTTGGGCGCCACGGGCAGGTGCAGTCGGCCGTAACGGTGGCGAGCCCTGTCGTCGAAGCATGGATGTTTGCTGATGTCTATCATGGTACGTCTTTCCTTGCCGGATGCCTTGGGCTACATGTAGGTGTAGCCCACGGGGGAAGCTTTCTGGCGTTTTTCCATTTCCGCGTTGACGATTCGATCAAACAGGCCCTGGGTCCCGCGGTAGCCCACGTGTAGCACGCGCGCCGATCCGAACCGGTCATGGACCGGGAAGCCGATGCGCACCAGCGGTATCTCCAGGCGCCGGGAGGCCTTGAATCCTTTGCTGTTGCCGATGAGCAGGTCGGCGCCGATCTGCTGGGCCTCGGTCTCGATTTCCACGAAGTCCGCCCCCTCCATGACCTTGATTGCCTCGAAGCGTTCCGGGGCCAGGCGTTCCAGGCAAGAAGCCATCTGCCCGGACTTGCCCCCACTGGAACAAAGCGCGGGCGTGATGCCGATTTCCGAGAGCATCCCTGCCACCGCGA
>CAZOVB010000011.1:0-98892 GCA_964583095.1 uncultured Planctomycetaceae bacterium | reverse complement strand
CCCGACGCCCTGCCGCTGCCGCGGTAGTCCCGCAGCCCGTATTTCTTCAGGTAGGTGTAGTCCGCATGTCCGGGCCGAAAGAGTCGGCGGATCTCGTCATACGCGCTGGGTCGGGCATCCTTGTTGTAGAGGATCATCAGCAGCGGCGTGCCGGTGGTCTTGCCCTCGAAGAGCCCGGAGAGAATATGCACCTGATCCGGCTCGGCCCGGGGGGTGGTCACGTCGGACTGGCCCGGCTTGCGGCGGTCGAGTTGCTCCTGGACGTCGGCCTCGCCCAGTTCCAGCCCGGGTGTCACGCCGTCGACCACGACGCCGACGGCCCCGCCGTGGGATTCTCCAAAAGTCGTCAGTCTGTACAGATGCCCAAAACTGCTTCCGGCCATGGCCGTCTCCTGCGATTCTGCTTACGCCCGTGTAAGCGAGCATCATAGGCCCCCCGCCAGCCGCCGGCAAGGCGCAGACTCCAGGCAAAGACGCCCGCCCCGGAGAGGAAATCCGGAGCGGGCGTCGGGGTTTCCATGTGGACACCGGCAGCTCAGTCTGCGGTAAGCAGTTTGCGATAGTGTTCGTACAATTGCGGGGCCTGCTCCTTCATCTCTTCCAGGCTCTGGAAGCTCTGGGTCAGTTCGCTGCCGTCCTTTTGGATCTGCACGGTCACTTTGCCGTCGGCGTCGACGTGGAACTTCCTGGAGACTTCCGGCTCCTTCGAGCCCAGAGAGCCCGCGATGTTCAACGCTTCGAGTCGCTGTCTGACCTTTTCCAGCTCGGCCAGGGCTTTCTTCCCTGCCGCCGCCGAACCATCTGCACCTTTTCCCAAGGCACCCCATGTCCGAGCGGAGTGATTCTTGAGAAACTCGGAAGGGAATTTCTCTTTCATGAGCTTCCGGAATTCCTCCAGGGAGGGATAGTCGGCGGCCTTTCCCTCAAACTGCCTGAAACGTTGGGTCAGTTCACGAAGCTCTTGCATCGCTTCTGTGCGAGTCTTGGGATCGCCGATTCTGCCAAGGGCCTCGATGCCGGAACTCCGGTTCTTGAGGAAATGCGTGTAAAGATCGTAGGCGGAGGCATCGCCTTCCTTCAGAGCCTCCAGATCGTCGAAAACTTTGGTCGAGGGCGTCCCGTCCGGACGGGTCTGGATGACTTCAAATTTCCCGTCGGCACGTTTTGTCACCGTCAGGACGCCTCCTTCATGGGCTTTGATCACGGACCGGGAATCCCCTATCAGGCCCGACGCCCCCTGCATGCCCTTCTTGAGAAGTTTCTGGATCTCCTCGGAGACCTCGGTTTCTTCCTGATCCCCGAAGTCGATGCGAATCTTGCCCTCGGGGGTCACCTCGACACGGCCTCGAAGCAGCTTGAGATCCTGGCCTCTTACCACCGGGAACTCCCCCGGGTCCCTTTTGCCTGTGATCGTATCCATGTTCTCAGGCCGGTCGGAAACGGCGATCGTCTTCTCAACCGTTTCGCCCTTGTGTATGATCTTCAATTTGACCGTCTGGCCGGGCTTTTTGGGAAGAATCATCGCCACCAGTTCTTCTGCCGAAGAGATGTCCTTTCCATCCGCCTGAAGGATGATGTCCGTCTTCTCGATGCCGGCCCCGGCGGCGGGGCTGTCCTTGATGACGGTCTGGACCATGACGCCCCGGCCGGCCTGGAGACCCAGGTGCGTCGCCAATGCCTCAGGGATCTCTCTTACACTCACACCGACATAGGAACCCTGGTTGCGGTGGCCCACAAGCGTGATGGATGGCTGCGGCACCTGTTGGGCCCGTCCTGTCTGCCCGGCGAAAACGCCCAGCGCCGCCACGGCCAGCAAGACCAGGCACGACTTGTTGCTTATCCGATTCATCTCTTTCTCCTTTCAAAGTTTTGTTTGCTGAAGTGAGTTACAGAAGAGATCTCTCACTCGATCTAAAGTCCCGTCAGTTCGAATCGCGGGCCGACCTGGATGCGGTCGGTCTTCTCAATGATGTAGATTTCCATTTTCTGGGGATCGTACAGGGCCCAGATCTGCCCGAAGCGGGCTTCGAATTTCTCAGGTGCCTCACCGGCGGTTTCGGAAGGGGGCGAGGGGACCTCCGGCCTTACAGCAGCAACTCGGGGCTGGGCTCCGGCCTGCGAAGGATTCTGCGCCCGCTCGGGCCCGGAACCGGAGCCCTGGGGAAGCATCAGGACCACGCAGATGACCGCTGCGGCCGCGATGGAGGCTGCGGCGAGCCATCTGGAAGGGCTTGTCGAGCCCGCGGGCCGGATCGGCAGCGAGACAGACGTGGCCAGAGCCCGACCAACCAGCCTGTCCACCCGGGACAGTTCTTCCAGGCGGGAGGCCAGTTCGGGCTCGCGTTGCAGCCGGGCCTCGAATGCCTCGGCCTCGGGCGAATTCATCTCGCCGTCGAGATAACGCATCAGCTTTCGCTGGGTGTTGTTGTCGATCTTCGGGTGTTTCATCAGACTCACAATTTCAAAATGGATGCCAGTTTCTTCCTGGCCCGGTAGAGCCGGCTCTCGACGCCGCCGCGACTGAGATCCAGTGCCTGGCCGATCTGATCGTAGTCCCACTGCTCCACCACGCGGAGCATCAAGGGCAGACGGTATTTCTCGGGAAGCCCGGCCAGGGCTTCCAGAACCGCCGCATGCTCTTCCTGTCGGAGTGACGATTCGTAGCTTGGGAGCTGCTCCTGCACGTGAGCAAGTTCGCTGCTCCGGCAGAGTTCTCTGCGCCTGCGAGCCTTTCGCATGCCGTCGCGTGCGGTGTTCCGAGCGATCATCACCAGCCACCCGCGCCACCTGCTCGTGTCCCGAAGCCGCGAAGCCCTCTGCCAGACACGAAGCCAGCAGACCTGACACAGGTCGTCCAGTTCGTCCCGGTCGGACCAGCAGCTGCGAATGACCGTTCGCACAAAGCCTCCGTGACGTCGACACAGGGCGTCGAAGGCGTCTCTGTCTCCGCGCCGAAGCTGCGCGAACAATTCGGCATCTTCGGGCTCACTCTGGCAGGCCGGTTGTGTTTCCATCATCCACGTAGACGCTCGACAGAAGGTGAGCCCTTCAGAATTTCCGAAAAAAAGGGTACGCTCTGTCGCACCATGAGCCCCTCACCTGCAAACAGCACCCGTCAGGAGCCCGGCAAACCCGGGCTCGGGGCCGTGCTGCGCCTGGCCTGGCCGGCGAGCCTGACCATGCTCAACGCGACGGTCATGAAGTTCGTCGACTCGGTGATGGTCAGTTACGTCGGCCCCGGAGTGCTGGCCGCTCAATTCCAGGGGGGCATGTGGTCGTTCGTGCCCGAATCGTTTTTTCTGGGTACGCTCAGCGTGGTCAGCACCTACGTCAGCCAGGATCTCGGCCGGGGGCGCCTGCAACGCACCGCTCCCTATGCGTGGGCAGGTCTGCTGATCTGCGCCCTGGCGGGGTTGCTGCTGGCCCCGACGGCCCTGTTTGCAGATTCCTTCTTTTCCCTGATGGGTCACGGCCCGGCCGTTGCGGCCATGGAGACCTTATACTTTCGCTACATGATCCTCACGATCGGGTTTACCCTCGGCTCGCGCGTGCTGGAGCAGTTCTTCTACGGCCTGCACCGGCCCATGGTGGTGCTGATCGTCTCACTGGTCTCCAACGGCTTGAATCTTCTGGGAGACTGGGTGCTGATCTTCGGCAAATGGGGCTTTCCGCCCATGGGCCTGGAGGGGGCGGCCATTGCGACCGTCTCGGCCTGGATCGTCCAGTTCCTCCTGCTGGGGGCGCTGTTCCTTCGCAGGCCCATGCGACGCATGTACGGCACGGGCAGGCTGGGCTCGGTTCACCGCCATCACGTGGGCAGGCTCCTGAAGCTCGGCTGGCCGGCCGGGACGCAGCTCTGCAATGACATCCTCTGCTGGAGCCTCTTTACCGGGGTACTGGTCGGGCGGTACTTCGGGCCGATCCACCTGGCCGCCAGCACGATCGCCATGCGATACCTGGGACTCTCTTTCATGCCGACGGTCGGAGCGGGGATGGCCACCACCGCCCTGGTGGGCAAGAGCATCGGCCAGGGCAGGCCCGAACACGCCCGTCGTGCCACGCACCTGGCCCTGGCGGTTTCGATGACGTTCATGGGCCTATGCGGCGGGGCGTTCTGGCTGTGGCGGACGGAGTTGGCGACCTTCTTCGTCCGACAGGTGCCGCTGGCGGGCGTCTCAGCCACCACGGTAGCCCGTGACGCCCAGCAGGTGGTCGAGATCGGCCGAAATGTCCTGCTGATCGCCGCAGCGTTCCAGTTCCTCGATGCGGCCGCCCTGATCTACACCGGCGCGCTTCGCGGGGCGGGCGATACCCGCTGGCCGATGGTGGCCACGATTGTCCTGAGCTGGACGGTCATCCTGGGCGGGGGATCCCTGCTGGTCTGGCTGGCGCCGGAACTGGGTTCGCTGGGGCCCTGGCTGGCTACCAGTGCATACGTCGTCCTGTTGGGCCTGGCGATGGCCTGGAGGTTTGAACGGGGCAAGTGGAAGCAGATCGACCTTTCCGGACGAAAAGGTGCGGGGATCGCTCTGCCCCTGTGAGTGTTGCGAAACCCCGTTGACGCCCCATCACGAGCCGTTATAATCCCTTACGAGTTTGGCAGCATCATTGGCCCGGACTTTCGGAGAAACCATGCTGGCTGTGCATAAGAGATCTTCCCGCAGGCTTTGTAAGCTTCACGGGCTGCTTCTGCGCACCGGCGCCGGTATCATTGCCCCCCGCCAAAGCCACACACGCCGGGGCTGAAGCCACTTCGAACACCACGGACCTTTCGCCCTGAGCCCATTTTCTCAGGGCTTTTTTCTTGCCACGCGGGCCTGTGACAAACCCACACCCGCAAGGGAGACACAACCATGAGCAACGGGAAGCAACCCGAAACCGGAACCAACAAGAAGAAATACAAGCAGACGCTCAACCTGCCCAAGACCGACTTCGACATGAAGGCCGGCCTGCTCCAGAAGGAGCCTCTCCTCCAGGAAAAGTGGGACAAGCAGAAGCTCTACCAGACCCTCCGCGAGCAGCGGGCGGGCAACGAGCGATTCATCCTCCACGATGGCCCCCCCTATGCCAACGGCAATATTCACATGGGTACAGCCCTGAACAAGGTGCTCAAGGACATCGTCGTCCGCGTCAAGAACATGACCGGCTTCGACGCGCCGTACCTCCCCGGCTGGGACTGCCACGGCCTGCCGATCGAGGCCAAGGTCATGGAACAACTGGGCGAAAAGGCTCGTCGGATGGACGCGTCGCAGATCCGGAAGGTCTGCACCAAATATGCCCGGGACTTCGTGGACAAACAGAGCAAACAGTTCCGCAGACTGGGCGTGATGGGCAACTTCGAGGACCCGTACATCACCATGGCTCCGCGATACGAAGCCGGCGTCCTGGAGGTCTTCGCCCGCCTGGTCGAGGGCGAGCTGGTCTACCGACAGCTCAAACCCGTACACTGGTCGATCGAGAACCGAACCGCCCTGGCCGATGCGGAACTGGAATACCACGATCGCAGCGACCCGAGCGTGTATGTGGCCTTTGACGTCTCGGCTGGCTCGGACAAACTGCCCGGCTCCGATGACGCCCCCCTGTCGCTGCTGATCTGGACCACCACACCGTGGACCCTGCCGGCCAACCTGGCCGTGGCGGTTCATCCGCAACTGGAGTACCAGGCCCTGGCCGTGGAAACCGAAGACGGCAAGGCGACGTGGATCGTCGCCGCCCAGCGTGTCCAGGCCCTGCTGGATGGGTTGGAAAAGCACCGGGCGGGCTACCTGACGAACTGTAAAAAGCTCGATACCCTCACCGGCCAGGAACTCATCGATGCGGGAGTAGAATACCGTCAGCCTCTCAGGCCCGAAATGACTTGCCCGGTCGTCCCGGCCGACTATGTGACCCTCGAAGGCGGAACGGGGCTGGTACATACCGCACCGGGTCATGGCCTGGAAGATTACCACACCGCCCTGAAGCAGGGGCTGGACATCTACTGCCCCGTCCAGGGCGATGGAACATTCGACAACACCGCGCCCGAGTGGCTCAGAGGGGTGGGGGTCTGGGACGCCAACGGCAAGGTCATCGAGCATCTGACCCAAGCCGGGGCCCTGGTCCTTCGCGAAGACATCACCCACTCGTATCCGCACGACTGGCGGAGCAAGACCCCGACGATTTTCCGCGCCACCGAACAGTGGTTTGTGGCGGTCGACAAGCAACTGGCCGAGGGAAAGACGCTTCGCAACATGGCGCTGGAGGCCTCCTCCAGGGCGGGCGAGGATGGCGGAATCGACTTCATCCCCAACTGGGGCCGAAACCGGCTGACCGGCATGCTCGAAAGCCGCCCGGATTGGTGCATCTCCCGGCAGCGGGCCTGGGGCCTGCCGGTCCCTGCCTTCTACAACAAGCAGGACCAGCCGCTCCTGACGCCCGAGAGTGTCCGGGCCGTCGCCCGCGCTTTTGGCAAGCACGGCAGCGACTGCTGGTTCTCGATGAGCCCGGCCGAGATCCTCGAAGACTACGACCCGGCCGAGGATGAAGCCCTGGAAGACCCGGGGGCTTTCGATAAAACAAAGCTCACAGCCGGGCGGGACATCCTGGACGTCTGGTTCGAATCCGGTTCCAGTTGGCACTCGGTGGCCATTAACCGGGGCCTGACAGCCAATATCCCGGTGGATCTGTACCTTGAAGGCTCGGACCAGCACCGAGGCTGGTTCCAGCTTTCGCTGCTGCCGGCTTTGGGTGCAACCGGCCGTGCGCCGTTTTCCACGCTGCTGACCCACGGCTTCGTTGTCACCGAGGACGGCTACAAGATGTCCAAGTCCCTGGGCAACGCCCTGGACGTCATCGAGCAGCTCGACCAGCGCGGAGCCGATATTCTGCGTCTCTGGATCGCCTCTCAGAACTACCAGGACGACGTGCGATGCTCGGAGAAGCTTATCGCCCAGGCCGAAGATGCCTACCGCAAGATCCGAAACACCCTGCGTTTCATGATGGGCTGCTGCAGCGACTTCGACCCGGCCGAAAACGCCCAGGATCCCGCCGATCACAGCGTGGACCTCTGGATGCGCCTGGAGCTTGAGAACCTGATCCACGACGTCCGCGGAGCCTTTGACCGCTACGAATTCCACCGCGCGACACGGCTGATCTACGAGTTCTGCACTGTGCAGGCCTCGAGCATTTACCTTTCGGCCGTCAAGGACCGGCTGTACTGCGAGTCTCCCGACGCCGTCCGTCGCCGTGCCGGCCAGACCGTCATCCATGAGGTGCTTACCGCCCTGGTGAAGCTTCTGGCCCCGATTCTGCCTCACACGGCCGACGAGGCCTGGGACCACATCCCCAACCGCGACCCGGAAGAGCCCGAGAACGTCCATCTGGCGATGCTTCCGGACTGGGACGAGGAGGTCCTCCGCTACGGAGAGGACCTTACCCCCCAGGTCCAGGACCAGGCCATGGACGAAGCCGACACTCTCCAAGCCGGGCCGGGGATCATCTGGGACCGGCTGCTCAACCTTCGTCAGCGAGGCCTGGCCAAGCTGGAAGATCTCCGCAACCGCGGGGTGAAGAACTCCCTCGAGGCCGAGGCGGTCTTCAAGATCCCCGCCGATAACGACGCGTCCAAAGAGTTCATCGAAACTTATCTGACGGAACTCGAAGACCTTCTGGGCGTGGGCTATGCCCGCATGGAAGCCGTTGAAGGCCTGGACGATATCGACATCGAGGTTATCGACACGCGGGAAAAGTACCCCCGCTGCAGTCGAAGCTGGAAACGCAGGCCCGACGTGGGCCGCGTCGAGGGGTATCCGGACCTCTCGGCCCGGGATGCCTACGTGGTGCAGGAGCTGGAAGGCTGATTTTCGCCGAATCCTTCGCGATTGACGCCCCGGTGGCTCTCGAGAGCTGCCGGGGCTTTGTTTTGCGCACAAGACTCAAGTTCGCACCCGCCGAACCGAAAATGACAGGTGGTTCCCGCGCGCAGAGGGCGGGATCGACCCAAGACGTCCACCAGCCTCGATGAGGTACCAGATGAGATACAAACGTTTCCTGTTGCTGCTTTTGCCCGCCCTCGCGTTGCTGCTTTCCTGCGGTGGCTGCGGCCCGAAGTCCCCCAACTCCTTGGGGGATCTGTTCATGCCCACTGTCTACGCCACGGCCGGGGACACCGGCTCTGCTGCGATGAGCCTGGGAGCCAAGACCGTGCTGAACCGCCGCACCTGGGTCCAGGCCGGCCAGGGCGCCAAGAAGGTCGGCCGAAACCTGGCCAACGAATTCCATGACGTGTGCATGCTTATCTCCTGCTACATGCCCGACTGGCATGGCGAGAACCACAACGAAAACTACGGAGAGACGTTCGGAGCTGCCTACGGCGACTGACACGCTCTGGATCGACTTTATTCCGGCGTTGAAAACGGCTTTCTTGCTCCTTCGGCATAAATCGGCCATTTTCCGGCCAATTCTTCTTGCGGTATTGGCCTTGTTCAGCTATATATGAGGTTGGTCGGTCTCCCCCTGCCGACCAGTTCCCATGAAAAGGCAGGCCTGGCTCTCCCCCACCAGGCCTGCTTTTTCCTTGCGCCCCAACGCCCTGCTGGACCCGGGCGTTTCTCCAACGTACACTGACGCCAATGATCGACATCGACTTGAACATCACACCGGCAGAGTTGAAAGACCGCTTGGAACGCATGTGGCAGGTTTCGGCCGGGAAAATCCGCTCCATCGCCTCCGACAACCACTCGCCCGCCGACCCCCCTGTGGTGACGGTGGAGGGCAAATACCAGTCCAGGCCCTGGACACACTGGACACAGGGGTTCGTCGTCGGCTCCGCCCTGCTGCAATACGACGCCGCCGGCGAGCAGGAATTCCTCACACTGGGCCGAGAGGCAACGCGGGACACGATGGCCCCGCACGTGACCCACCACGGCGTGCACGACCACGGGTTCAATAACCTCAGCACCTACGGCAACTTGTGGAGACTTGCCCGGGAGGGTCGCATTCAGCCGGCCCCGGGCGAAATGGACTTCTGGCAGATGGCCCTGCAAGCCTCCGCCGCTACCCAGGCCAGCCGATGGACACAGCTTCCCGACCGGATGGGCTACATCTACTCCTTCAACGGGCCCCACAGCCTCTTTGCCGACACCATCCGGTCGTGTCGGATCCTGGCCGTGGCCTGGAGACTGGGTCACGTCCTCCTCGGCGAGGGCGACCGGGCTATCGATCTGCTGGGCCGTATGATCTGCCACCTGCACACTACCGCCGCCTACAGCGTCTACTACGGCAAGGGACGGGACGTGTACGACCTGCCAGGCCGGGTGGTACACGAGTGCATCTTCAACTGCAACGACGGACGCTTCCGCTGTCCCTCCAGCCAGCAGGGCTATTCGCCCTTTACCACCTGGACGCGGGGGCTGGGATGGATCATGCTCGGGGCCGCTGAGCAACTGGAGTTCCTGGAAACGTGCACCCCGGAAGATCTGGAAGCCTTTGGAGACCCCGAGTCCGTCGTGGAACCGATCCTCCAGGCCGCCCGGGCCACGTGCGACTTCTACATCGAACATACCCCCACCGACGGCATCTGCTACTGGGATACCGGCGCACCGGGTTTGGCCCGGATGGGCGATTACCTGAAGCACCCGGCCGATCCGTACAACGACCACGAGCCGGTCGATTCCTCCGCATCGGCCATTGCCGCCCAGGGCCTGCTGCGCCTGGGCAGGTTCCTGGCCCGGCGAGGGGACAGCCAGGCCGACCGCTACCGCCAGGCCGGCCTGACCGTCGCCAAGGCGCTGCTTGGCAGCGAATATTTATCCGAAGACCCGGACCATCAGGGCCTGCTGCTTCACAGCGTGTATCACAGGCCCAACGGGTGGGACCACATTCCCGCCGGCCAAAAGGTCCCCTGCTCCGAGGCCTCGATGTGGGGTGACTACCACCTGCGCGAGCTTGGACTCTACCTGCAGCGCCTGGCCAACAACCAGACGTATCTGACCTTTTTCGGACCTGCTTAGAGCGTGCAACCGCCGGGAGAGAAGCGTATAATCCCACCCCCACACCAGCCCAATGAGTTGCCCGTCCCCGCAGGCAGCAGAGAAAAGGAGACCCCCGCGATGAACATCGCTGATCTTTCGAAAATCGAGGGCAGGACGTACCCGGCCCGTCGCCGCACGCAGAACCTGGCCGGCGGGGCCTCGCCGATCCAGCCCGAAAGTTTCGCGATGGGTTTTGTGACCCTCGAACCCAGGGGCGGGCAGGTTCCCTGGCACAACCAGCAGCAGGAGGAAGTGTACTTCGTCCTCAGCGGGCAGGGAGAGATGTGCCTCGGCGACCGGAAAGAAACCCTCCAGGCCGGCCAGGCGGTCTTCATCCCCCCCGGGCAGTACCATCAGCTTACCAACACCGGAGATGAGATTCTCAAGATGATCTACGTTTACGGGCCGGCCGGCGACGTGGACCACTGGAAGCAGGAGCTGGCCGGCACGCTGCCGGTGGCCGGGGTGGACGTTCCCGCCCTTCCCGCAGGAGCCTGGCCCCAGTGCAGCCAAGCCCCCTCGGACACGCAGTAATCCTCAGAACAGCAGGAGAAGAAGATAGCATGCAGACCGCGCAAGAACGCAAAATCGGCATCATTCTCAATGGTGTAACCGGCCGAATGGGGACCAACCAGCACCTGATGCGGTCCATCGTGCCGATTATCCGCCAGGGAGGCGTCGCCTGCGACGGCGACCTGCGAATCATTCCCGACCCGATCCTGGTCGGACGCAATCCGGTCAAACTCGAAAGGCTCGCCGAGATGTCGGGCATCCAGAATTGGACCACCGACCTGGATGAAGCCCTGGCCGATGACCGCTACAGCGTCTACTTCGATTCCCAGACCACCGACCGCCGGGCCGATGCAGTCGCAAAAGCGGTCGCCGCGGGAAAGGACGTCTACTGCGAAAAGCCTACCGCCCTGGATTCCAAAACCGCCTATGAGCTCTATAAGACCGCCCACCAGGCCGGCGTAAAGCACGGGGTGGTCCAGGACAAGCTCTGGCTGCCGGGCATCGTGAAACTCAAGACCCTTATCGATACCGGCTTTTTCGGGGAGATTCTCTCGGTCAAGGGCGAGTTCGGCTACTGGGTCTTCACCGGCGAGAACCTCCCCGCCCAGCGGCCCAGTTGGAACTACCGCAGTGAGGACGGCGGGGGCATCATCATCGACATGCTCTGTCACTGGCGCTACGTACTGGACAACGTCTTTGGCCACGTGAATTCCCTCTGCTGCCTTGGGGCCACGCATATCGACCGCCGCTACGACGAAAGCGGCAAGGCCTACCAGGCCACCGCCGACGACGCCGCCTATGCCACCTTCGAACTGGCCGGCGGGATCGTCGCGCAGTTCAACTCTTCCTGGTGCACACGGGTTCGTCGCGACGACCTGCTGACAATCCAGGTCGACGGAACCAAAGGCTCTGCCGTCGCCGGGCTGCGAAAGTGCTGGATCCAGCCTCTCCAGGCTACCCCCCGACCGGTGTGGAACCCCGATATCGACTCGCCGATCAACCACTTCCAGACCTGGACGGAGGTCCCCGACCAGGCCGGGGACTTCGACAACGCCTTCAAGATCCAGTGGGAACTGTTCCTGCGCCACGTTGCATGCGATGAGCCCTTCGGCTGGGATCTGCGCGAGGCGGCCAAGGGAGTTCAACTGGCTGAGCTGGGTCTGGAATCCTGGAAGAAGCGCACCTGGCTGGACGTTCCGGAACTTCCTGCGCTTTAGCGGTGCGCGCAGTCTGGGGCTGAGTTGTCAGCCTGCGGGAACGATCTCCCGATAGCAGGCGGCGAGTTGCTCGGTGGTACCTGAGACGCTGTGGTGCTCTCGAAGGTAGGCCAGGCCCTTTTCGGCCCGGGCCCGGGCCTTTGCACGATCATCGAGGCAGGAGGCCAGCGCCTCGGCCATGGCCTGTGCCTGCCCGGAAGCGAAGTTCAGCGGCGCCTTGGAATCGACCAGGAAGTCATCGCGGGCATCGTCGCCGACCAGGACGGGGATTCCCGCAGCCATCGCCTGGAGACAGTGAAGGTCCAGCCAGGGCAGGGCCAGGGGCGAGAGATAGATATCCGCCCCCTGGAAGACGCCCTGGAGCTGATCCTCCGCCTGGCCGGAGACGAAGGTCAGCACGTCGGTCAATTCGAGCTGTTCGGCCCGTTTTCGAAGCTGGTGTTCGGCCGTGCCGGCCCCGAGGATGAAAAAGACGCAGTCGTACTGGTCCCTGCGGAGCATGGCAAAGGCCGAGAGGACCTGGGCATAGCCTTCGTAATCGTCCAAGGGCCCACCGGCGAGGATCGAGGCACTTCGGCTGCCTTGGGAAAAACACGTAGCGTGCTTGGCCGGGTAGAGACCGGGGGGAATGACGCGAATGTTCTGGGCGGGGGCGACCCGACCCTCGATGAGGCATTCCTGGACGTGACGCGAGACGGCCAGGACCACTTCCGCACGTTCGTCGAGTCGTTGAAGCGTCCGAACGTCTCCGGTGCGGTAGCTGGTGACACAGTAGGGAAGCTCGAGTTGCTCGGCCAGGAGCTGAGCCAGGGGCAACGTGGCCGGCTCAATGGCGTGGAGAACGTCCAGGTTCATCCCAGCCATGTGGCGGATGAGCGGCTCGGAAGCCCGCCGACGACTCTGCCACCAGCGGGTGGAGGGATAGAAAACCACTTCGGCAGGGGGAGACGGAATGCCCTTGGCCTCTTCCTGGTCGGGGCAGACCAGGATCAGTTGTGTCAGCGCATCGAGCAGTCCGATGGCCAGGGGTTCGAGGATCCGCCCCATCAGGCGACGGGTGCCGGGCGCCAGCAGCCAGGCCACGCGAAGCGGATCTACAGCGGCCTGGGAACCTTGGGCGCCCGGAGCCATGGACGGCGCATCGGGATGTGCAGTTTCCGAGCAGATACCTTCAGATTCCTTTCGAGACGTCAGGGGGATTCTAGACGCTCGTGGGTTCTCCATTGAGCGAAGACTCGCCGGAGAGGTCCGCGGCTTCGGATTCCTTCATTGCCTGCCAGTCTTCCAGCGTAATCAGACATTCGCGTGCCTGGGAACCTTTGTAGTCGCCCAGGATTCCCGCCTCGGCCATCTGGTCGACAATCCGGCTGGCCCGGGTGTATCCGACCTGGAGTTTGCGTTGAAGCAGAGAGACGCTGCCCCGCTGGGTGGCCAGGACGACCTCGACGGCCTTGTCAAACAAGTCATCCTTCTCCCCGTCGGTCTCGCCGGAGGGCGCGGAGTTGAGGCGCATGAGTTCGGCGTTGAACTTCGGCTCGCCGATTTTCTTGAGCTCCTTGACGACCGAGCGGATCTCGCGATCTTCCACAAAGGTTCCCTGGCTTCGAAGCACGTTGCTCGTGCCCGGCTGCAAGAAGAGCATATCGCCCTGGCCCATGAGGACTTCGGCGCCGTTCTGGTCGAGGATGATCCGACTTTCCTGTCGGGAGGCCACGCGGAAGCTGATTCTACAGGGCATGTTCGACTTGATCAGACCGGTCACCACGTCGACACTGGGCCTCTGTGTGGCCAGGACGAGGTGGATCCCCACAGCCCGGGCCTTTTGGGCTATGCGGATAATGTGCAGTTCGACCTCCTTACTGGAGGTCATCATCAGGTCGGCCAGTTCATCGATGATGATCACGTAGTAGGGCAGTTGCGAGGGGATGCGAAGCTTCTCCTCGTCGCTCTCTGCCCCCAGGCGCTCGTAGATTTCCTTTTCGTCCAGGCGGTTGTAGCCTGCAATGTTTCGCACGCCGGCCTCTTTAAGCAGCTCGTAGCGTTCGTCCATCTTCTGGGCGGCCCATTCGAGGATTTCCTCGGCCTTGCGCATGTCGTTGATGATCGGGCAAAGCAGGTGGGGAATGTTCTCGAAGGCGGCCAACTCGACCATCTTCGGATCGACCAGGATGAACCGGACCTCTTCGGGCTTACGCATCAGCAGCATCGACATGATGATGGCATTGATACAGACGCTCTTGCCCGAGCCGGTGGTGCCGGCCATGAGCATGTGCGGCATGGACGCGAGATCGGCCACGATCGGATCGCCCGAGGCGTCCTTGCCCAGGTACAACGGCAGGAACATCTTCTCGTCCTTGCCGCCGGAGAGGTCCTTAAGTTCACGAATGCGCACCACTTCCCTGTCGGCGTTGGGCACCTCGATGCCAACGGTGTCCTTGCCGATGATGGGCGAGACGATGCGGACGCCGGGCACGGCCAGGGCGCGGGCCAGGTCGGTCGAGAGCCCCGATATCTTGCTGACCTTCACCCCCGGCGAGAGGCTCAGCTCGAACATGGTAATGCAAGGCCCGGTCATGTGGCCCACCACCTGCGCTTCGACATTGAAGTTGTCAAGCGTCTGCTGGAGAACCTGCCGGTTGCGAAGCGCAATCTCTTCCTGGGATTCGATGTAGCCGCCCTCAGGCTTGACCAAGAGGTCCTTGGAGGGCAGGACATAGCCTTGCTGAGTTTCGTCGACCGTCTCGGCCTGGGAAGACTCGCTTGGCACCTTGACCGGGTCCTTCTTCTTTTTCTTTCGCTTCTTCTTCCGACCCTTGCTTTCTTCAGGGGCCTCGGAAGCAAACTGCCCGGAGGGGCTTTGGGTTACCAGGGGCCTTGCGGCAGACTCCTGGGCCACCTTGCGAGGCGGAGACGCTTTCGTTTCGGCCGGCTTGTTTGGGCGGCTGGCTGCGGCCTGCTTCCTTTCATGAATCTTCACCGCCGCTGCCCCCAGAGCGCCCGAAACGCTTTGGGAGGCCGTCTTGCCTTTTCTGGCCCCCCGCGCCAGCCAGCCCGGGATACGAAGCACCAGGTCGTCGGCGGCCAAGAGGCTGCCGATGGCCACCAGGACGAGGATGGCAATCCATCCGCCGGCCGTGCCCAGGCGGACCAGGAGAAAATCACCCACGAATGTCCCCAACACACCGGCTCCGCTCTGGATGAGATTGTCCGGGCGTGTCGGATCGGCAGCATAGACGGCCGCACTGGCCCCGGTGATCAGGATCATCATTCCCATGATCCGCCAGGGCAGATCGCGAATGGTTCTGCCGGCCAGGAGAAGGCCGGCGGCCAGGGTGGTAAGCAGCATTCCGACATAGACACCCGAGCCCAGCCAGTACCGCATGTGATAGGCGATGTGAGCCCCTACCCTTCCGCCGGCGTTCTGGACCTTTCGTTCCACGCTGTAAAGCTGAGGAGAGGGTGGATCCAGCGGATCGAAGGTCAGCATGCTCAGCCAGAGCAGCAGCGTGGTTCCGGCCAGCAGGAGCACGAGGCAATACCTGCCGAACCGCGAAGCGTCGCTCCGCTCTGCGCTATCCTCGCTTTGGGGGTTCTGATCTGTTCGTGTCATCCGTAACCGTCCTCCTGCCGCACAGGCGGTCTGGAGTCTATCGAGGGACCAATCCCTGGCCCCGGCGCTGTACTACGTGCCGGTATGTCCGAACCCGCCGGCCCCTCGGACCGAATCGGGCAACGAATCCACGGTTTCGATGCGTGCCCGGCTGACCGGCGCGATCACCATCTGGGCGATCCGCATACCACGTTGAACTGTGAAGGTTTCCTTTCCGAGATTCGCCAGTATCACGCACACCTCGCCGCGGTAGTCCGCATCGATTGTGCCAGGGGAGTTCGGAAGAATCAACCCATGCTTCAGCGCAAGTCCGCTGCGGGGACGAACCTGCGCTTCGTAGCCATCGGGAAGGGCCATCTTGAACCCGCACGGAACCAGGGCCCGATCCATCGGCGCCAGCGCGATTGGCTCGCAACAGGAAGCGACAAGGTCCATCCCGGCCGCATGTTCGGACATGTACGCCGGCAAGGGCAGATCTTCCGCAGCTTCCAATCGCTGCAACTGTATCGTTATCGGTCCTTCCATTGCGATCCCTTCAGGCAAAGACCGCCTGAAAGTACCGACCTCAGGCGACCTGCTCGTTACCGGCGGGCAACTGGCGAACGTGGACCCGCCCTCGCAGGTCCCGGCCCTGCCGGCAAGCCTCCTGGGCCGCCCAGGCCGGGAAATCCAGCAGGAAGACGCCCTGATCCACCGTCGCCCGGTAAATCTTCTCCATGTCATTGAGTTCCGGCTGACTCATTGCAATGCCCGTGACCCCGGGCATCTCGCACAAGGGCTCGATGTAGTGGTCGCCACGGCCGCAGAAGTGTACCGCACCGGACCCGAATCGGTCCAGCAATCGCTGGTCCACCGGCAGAATAAACTCCGCATACTGCTCCGGCGAAAGGTTCATCAGCGAGTCTTCCCGGAGCATCAGTGCTCCGTCGTGTCGGACCTTCCAGTGTCCGTTCCGCTTAGCCGGCGGCCCCACGACTTCGTACCACCTGTCCATGAAGCCCTCGTATGTCTGGGCCACGAGATCCAGAAAACTTCGCAGCAGGTCGGGACAGTCGTAGAAACCCAGGAACATGTCGGAGCCCCAGACCACCTCCACGATGTCGATCGGCCCCTGCACGTCCGGATGATACACCTCTACGAACTGCCAGAGGTTCTCATACTGGCCCAGCAGCTCGACGAAACGCTGTCCACAGCGGAGGACGATCTCGCCCAGGCCCGTGGTCGGATCCGGCACACCGGCATCGAGCAGGCGGCGAATCTCGTCGCGTGACCCGTAAGGAATCGCCGCAGGGAGTGTGTTGTTCTTCTCGTCCATCATGAACATCTTGCAGCCAAACAGGGAGGGCATGATGCCCGTCGAGTAGTTGCATCGAACGTTGAGCGGATCATTCCCCCCGGCCTCGAGCATGTTTGAGAGCATCCCCAGTTGATGGAGGATCATCCTGTCACAGGTGGGGTCTTCGAAGGCCTGGTTGACGCTGATCTTCGGCCAGGAGACCTTCGCCGGGGCGGGCTTTCGGTATGGGGGGCTGAAGATTTCGTCGGTGTGCTTGGCATCCAGGAAGACATCCCACACCTGGAGGGACTGCCTTTCGGTATCCGGGTCGATTCGTCTGTCGAGATCTTCGAGACATTGGCGGAGAACGTCTTGCATGGCCGATCCTTTTCATGGGTTGACATTGCACAAATCATCCAGAGACTACCAGCTTTTAGATCTTTCTCAATGGACTTGTCGTCCCGGGTTTTGCATGATATGTCCATGAGAAATTCCCGGGAACTGACCTTTCTTCATGGCGGCAGAATGCCCCGATGCACCGCACGGCTGGATAAGCACTTCGCCGGATATGCCTCCCTGCAACTGGCCCTGAGTGGGGAAATTCGACTCAGCTACGACCAGCAGCACCGTATCCTCCAGGGGCCTTGCTTCTGGCCCTGCATGCCCGGGCCGCGCATCCGCTTCTGCTCCGCCCGGGATGGCAAGAGCTGGGATCACCGCCATATCGCCTTCCGGGGCCCCCTGCTCAACTGGTGGCAGGAGGAAGGACTCTGGCCTGCACCGGTGGTCTGGGATCCCCCGGAGATCGACGAGATGACCGGAACGTTCGACCGCATGATCCGCCTCGCATTCGAGTCCAGGGGAAGGCGACTGGATCATCTGCGGGCCGTGAACCTGCTGGAGAAGATCCTGCTGGAACTGACAAGCTGCCGACAAAGCTCGGACCATGGGAAGGAAGATGAGATCGACCGCATTGCCTCCCGCCTGGCCGATGCTCCGCAGCACAACCCGGATTACCCCGCCCTGGCCGAGGAGTTCAACCTGTCTCTTAGCACCCTCCGCAAGAGATTCCGCCAGAAGATGGGGATGGGGATCCACACGTTTCTGCTCCAGGCGAGGATGGCCGAGGCGCGCAAGCTGCTGCTCACCACGGATCTGCCCATCAAGGCTATCGCAACCCGCATGGGATTCCGAGACGTGTACTACTTCTCCCGTCAGTTCAAGAAGATCGCCGGCGTCCCCCCAGGCCGCTTCCGCCAAAGCGGCAGACTCTAGGACCGGGACGGTTTCGAGTCCAGGAGCAGGCGGACGATCCGCCCGGCCAGTTCGTCCTTCTCCCGAAGGCCCCAGTCGAGCACCACCCCGCCGGAACCCAGGATGCAGGCCCGGCTGGCTGGAGAGTCCATGGCCTGAGGGGGGTTCAGAACCACCCAGTCGGCGTTTTTGGCGGCCATCTCTTCCCGGGCCTTGGCCTGGGCCTCGGGCTCGGACAGGTCCTCGACCGCAAACACAACCACCCGCTGGTCGGGGCGCTTGCCGCAGGCAACCGAGGCCACCACATCGTCCGTGGGCACCAGGCGCACCTCCACAGGCCCGGCCTTTCGAGAGAGCTTTCGATCCGCGGGGGTCTGGACGGTGAAGTCCCCCACCGCTGCTGTCATGACCAAGGCGTCGCACCATTCGAAGCTCTCCCGCAGCCTCGCCTGGAGATCCGCGACGCTCACGAACTTCTCGAACTGTGCGCCCGAAGGCAGCTCCAGCGACACCGGTCCCGAGAGCAGGCGCACCTGGCAGCCGGCCTCCAGGGCTTTTCGGGCAACCGCGTAGCCCATCCGGCCACTGGAGGCGTTGGTCAGAAACCGGACCGGGTCCAGGTACTCCCGGGTGGGCCCGGCCGTGACGAGCACACGCATGGGTGGGATCCTTTCTTCTGCCCGAAAATCAGGCCATGACGAATACACGCGTCGAGGCGTCGATCTGCGCAGCCGACGTGCCGACCATGATGCTGAACTCTCCGGTTTCGACGGTCCAGCCCCCCAGGTCCACATCCCAGAAAGCAAAACTCCGGGCGTCCAGGTTGAGCTTCACGCTCTTCGTCTGGCCGGGCTCCAGTTCGACACGGGCGAAGTCCTTGAGCTCCTTGACAGGCCTGGGCAGCGAGGCCTCGACGTCGCCCACATAGCACTGGACGACCTGTGCCCCGGCCCGATCGCCGGTGTTGGTCACATCCACGGTAACTTCCAGCCCGTCGGCGGCGGGGAACTTCTCGGCAGAGACGCGAAGGTTCTCCAACTGGAAACGGGTGTAGCTGAGTCCGTAACCGAAGGGGAAAAGCGGTTCGACGCCGTTGGCGTCGTTGTGGCGGTATCCGGTGAACACGCCGTCGCGGATCCGCACGCGTTTGTCGCCGTCTTCGTCGTGGTAGTTGTCGAAGGACGAGCGGTCTTCCAGGCGTCGATCATAGGTGGCCGGCAGCTTGGCCGAGGGGTTGACCTTGCCCAGGAGAATTTCGGCAATGGCCTTGCCGCCTTCCTGCCCGGGATACCAGACCTGCAGGAGCCCTTCGATGCTGTCCAGCCAGGTCGAGAAGTCCACTCCCCCGCCGGTAAAGAGCACCGCGCAGGTATGGGGGTTCTCGGCGGCCACGTCGCGAATGAGCTCCGCCTGGCCTGCTGGAAGCTCGAAGGTTCGATCGTGGCCCTCGCCCTCGGACTGCTGGGAGAAGCCGGCACAGAAGATGACGGCGTCGGCCTCGCGGGCCGCCCAGAGGGCTTCTTCCCGCATGCGAATGCGATCTGCATGGCTCTCCACGCCCACATGGAGCATATTCCAGGAGGTCTGGAACCGGCCCTGGATCACCAGGGTATATGTCTTGCCTTTTTCCAGGTCCAGTTCGGCCTGGGAAAAGCGACCCGCTTCGCGGCCGGCCTGCTTGTCGATGATCGTCTGGCCGTCCCAGGTAAGAACCACCTGGCCGGAGCATTCCAGGTAGAGCGTGTGGCCGCCGTCTTCGCGGGCCTCATACTCCACCTCGGTTCGGATCGAGAAGTTTTCTGCCTCGATGCCCTCTCCCGGGGCCTTGCCGCCCCACCAGAGGCTGAGCTTCTCGCGCTTGTCCACCAGGTCCGGTTGGCCCTGCATTTCCTGTCCGTTCCAGATCTGAAGCTCCGCGCCCTGCTCGCCGCCGGGGATGCGGAAATCTCCTCGGGCGGCCGCGGTCGCAAGCGGCTGGGGGTCGTAGGCTTGGGCGTGGAGAATCTCCACCGAATCGGCCGACTGCTGCTTCAGACCTTCCAGAACGCTGGTCTGATGGAACGGTTTGGTGTAGGCGCTGCCTCCGCCGCAGATGACGGCCGGGTCGGCCTGGTAACCCAGCACAGCGATCTTGGAGGCCCCTTCCAGGGGCAGGAGATTGTTCTGGTTCTTGAGCAGTACGCAGCTCTGGCGGGCGACTTCCAGGGCGGTCTCGACGCTGGTCGGGTCGTCCTCGGGTATCGTGGTATCCTTCTGATCGTTGTCCATCCAGCCAAAACAGAACGCCAGTCGAAGCTGGCGGCGGATCTTGTCGTCGATGACATCTTCACTGACCAGGCCCTTCTCGATGGCCGGGGTGAGCTTCTCGGGGTTCAGGTATCTCGGCCAGGGCATCTCCAGGTCCAGCCCGGCGTTGGCGGCAGCCACCTCGTCGTAGGTGCTGGTCCAGTCGCTCATCACCACGCCCTCGAAGCCCCACTCGCCCTTGAGGATGTCGCGGATCAACTGGAAATGCTCCGAGCAGTGCTGCCCGTTGACCAGGTTGTAGGCGGTCATGATCGACCCGGTTCCGCCCTCCTTGACCGCAGCTTCGAAGGCTGGGAGATAGATCTCGCGGAGCGTCCGCTGGTCGAGATCGCTGCTGATCCCATGTCGATCGTATTCCTGGTAGTTCACCGCGTAATGCTTGACGGTGGTTGCGACGGCCTGGCTCTGAACGCCGCGGACCAGTTGCACGACGATGGAAGAAGAGAGGAACGGATCTTCGCCCAGGTACTCGAAATTCCTGCCGCAAAGCGGACTGCGGTAGATGTTTACGCCCGGAGCCAGAAGGTAATGGACGCCTCTGGCCCGGCAGTCGCGGCCCAGGGCAACGCCGAGGCGATGGGCCAGGTCGCGGTTGAAGCTGGCCGCAACGCCGATCGTGGCAGGATAGGCCGTCGAGGCATCGCACCACCAGTGGACACCGACGGGCCCGTCGGCCATTTTGAACTGCCCGATGCCGACGCGCTCACAACCCAGGGTGGAGCCCCATTCCTTGGGTCCGCCGAGCATCGAGAGCTTCTCTTCCAGGGTCATCTGGGAGAGGACCTCATGAATGCGGGCTTCAATCTCGTGGCTGCAAGGCTGAAACTGGGGATGACTGCTGAACATGAACTCTCTCCTTTGGGGTAATTTTCTGGTTCTGGGCCGGCAGCTCCGCTGCAAGACCGGGATTCTACCGTCCACCGGGGACTTTGTCGCGGGGTCAGCCAAGAAACCTGCCGGTTTAGCCCCTCGGAGTGACAGTTCCACGAACGTTGCGCTGCAGACCTGGATGGAATCGCCGGTTGCGCACTGGTAACACTAAATTATTGGGCTGTTTGCGAAACATGGCCTGGAATCGAGGGTTCAAGCTGATGTACAATGCCTGGGTCGAGGGCTCTGTCTAAACGTTTTCATAGAGCCCCGACGTCGGAGAGCGGCAGATCTTGGCCATGGAGCCGAATCGGATTGCATGGATCTGCCCAAACGTTTATTGCCGCTTTGCTGGATCCACTGAAATGATCCACCCAGCGCGAGGCGATATCCCGCTTGGAACCGAGAAGAAGATGAAGCAAAAGACTAGCCTCGCATTCGCCCTGTTCGCAGCGTTCTTCGCCCGCCCCCTTCTGGGCGATTGGCCGAAGATGAAACCTCCCGAGTGGTGGGACAAGTGGGCCGGCAGCGATGAAGAACGCCACCTGGAAACGGACTACGCACGCCAGGCGATCGGGCTCCAGATGCACCGCCGCAGGCAGGACCTTCTGACCCCCAGCCGCGACCAGATGCGACGCGCCCTCGCCAAGGCCACCTGGGCCAAAACCCAGGTAGGCCAGGAAGAGGCCGACCGCATCGACCAGGCCGTCCAGGCCATGCACAAGGCCCACAAGGAGTTCGAGGCCTTTGTCAACGCCAACAGCGACGACCTGACCGGCGGACTGGGGCTTTGCGAAACCCGGCTGGCCGGTCGGGCGATGCGGAAAGTTCCTCGCAGCCGACGCGAGAAGGTACTCGAAAACGCCAAGCCGGCGGAAATCTTCACCGACAAGGACGATCCCGCGTATCGCCAACTCCTGGCAATCAGCCGGAGCGTCAGCAAGCAGATGCTGGAGCGACGGTTGTATCCGGTGCCCGACTGGCGCCCGACCTACCACTACCTGCGGGAGATGAAGCACTACGGCGCACTGCCCGAGAGCTTCGACCTGGAAAACGACCCGGTCGATCCCTTCGAGGTCGACGACGCCTATTTCCGGCTGTTCTATCCCGGCGGGCGACGCTGCCACGAAGGTATCTGGAAAGCCCGACAGAACAACCCGTAACCCGTTGCACGCCGGTCGAGAGCCGGTCACGAAAGATGCCAATCCGATTTCTTAGAAATTGAGAACCTCCATGAGAACATTTGCAATCCTGCTCGTCCTGGGCGTCACCACGTTCAGTTGTCTGCACCTTCTGGCCGTTGGCGAGGTCGAGTTTGAGGAACCCCTCGGCGATGTCAAAGTCCAGTGGCCCACCGTCGAGCATCCCGAAGAGGACCCGATCGGGCCCATTACGACCTACAGCGAGGACTACCTGGACTGGATGGAAAATGTCCGACGCACGGCTGGGAATCTGAGTGTCTTCGCCATGTACCCCGGCGTCGTCGAACGCGGAAAGCACTACCACCAGCTCCTGGAGACCCAGGGCCCTGCCGCCCTGGCCAAAGCGATGGTCGAAGCCTACCCCACCGAAAACGCCTGGGAAAAACTGGCCGGCGGCGCGGTGGCCGCTGTCGCCAGGACCGGATACATGGGCTACCACTTCTCCAGCCCGCTTCGCAGGATCAGCCGGTTCCAGATCCCCGACGAGATCGCCAAGAAGATGGACAAGAAGCAGAACGTCCTTCCCGATGCCCTGACGCAGAAGGTCCGCCCGATCATCCAGGAGATCTTGAAGATCGATTCTCCCTACGCCAGGGACACCGCGGCAGAGATGCTTCTCCAGATCTTCTCCGAGACCCTGGGCAGCGGCCATTGCGAGAGCCACAACGGACGGCGAAGAATCGAAGCCCATCCGCGTGAACTGACCGCCCTGGCCGCGGGCATGCTCGACGCCGAAGACCCCTTCACCTTCGCCGTGGCGGAGTGGGCCGTGAGCACAAATGTCTTCAACGAAAAGGCCCAGACCGGCGGCGAGGCCTGGCCGGGAAGCCCCGCCCCCGAGTGGTGGGATAGCTGGTTTGGCATCGACGAGAAGCAGGACCTGGAACTGGATTACATCCGCCAGACAATCCAACTTCAGATGCACCGACGCGGCAAGGACCTGCTCACGCTCAGTCGCAACCAGGTGCGACGCGCCAAGGCCAAGGCCGACTGGATCAAGTCGCAGCTTCGGGCCGAAGGGGCCGCGAAGGTCGACGCCCTGGTAGCCAAGATGGTATCGGCTCACGAGCGATTCGCCTCCATCGTCGAGAAGAGCCCCGACGATCTGACCGCCTGCCGCAAGGCCTATCTCCAATGGCGCCCGACGGTGCGGGATGTGGTCATGGCCGGTCCTGATGTGGACTTCGACTCGGTGGTGTACGTGACGCGCAATCCCGGGGGCATGCACGGCCAGCCCGGCTCGACCAATGTCTGGGACGGGCGCGAAGGCGACATCTTCGTTCAGAAAGGCCTGATGCCCGGTTCGCCCACCCGGGCCGTCATCGGCGACAAGCTTCCCCCCCGCCTGATCGGCGACATGGATATCTGGTACGACGGCGACAAAGTCGCCTTCTGTGCTGCCACCGGGGGCGAGAGAAACTGGCACCTCTACGAGATCGACCTGGCCGGCCGTTCCCTGACCAACCTGCCCCGGACGGGCTACAGCGACCACAACCTGGCCTACCTGCCCGATGGCGGATTGGTCTTCGCTTCCACGGCCTGTCGCTCTGCGGTCATGTGCACCGGGGGCCCGAACATGGAGCAATCGAACATCTACCGGATGGATGCCGATCGGGAGAATTTCTGGCGTCTGACATTCTCCAAGGACGATGACGACTACCCCTACGTTCTCAATGACGGGCGCGTCGTCTGGATGCGATGGGACTACCAGGAGCGCGGCGTGGATGAGGTCTTCGCCCTGTGGATCATCCGCCCCGACGGCACGGGCTCGGATGCCTACTACTGCACGCACATTCCCGAAGATGTCGTTGTGCAGACGCTGCGGGACCCGGTCCCGATCCCCAACAGCCAGAAAATCGCCGCCTCGGGCGGATCGCACCGGACAGGCCCCGAGGGGCAACTCATCGTGGGCGACCCGACGATGGGGATCAACAACCCGCTGAGCCTGCGAAGCGTCACCCCTTACAACTCCCCGACGACCAAGGGCGTGGGACAGCTGCTGCGGCCTGTGGTCGAAGGCGGCGTGCCCTATCCCGGGGGGATGGTCACCACCCCCAACGCCCTGACCGAGAAGACGTTCCTGACCCCCATGAGCCACGACATGCCCGAGAGCAATTTCTGGCTCTACTACATCGACGCCTGGGGCAACAAGGAACTGATTCATCGCGACAAGACGCTGGAAACCGTCTGCGCCTTCCCGGTCAGAAAGCGGTTCAAGCCACCGGTCCTGCCGGACATGCGCGACATGTCCAAGTCCTACGCGACATGCTATGTCGAGAACGTCTATGCAGATCTGCCCGGCGTGGAGAAAGGCGAGGTCAAGTACCTGAGGATTCTCAAGAACATGGGCTGGCCCATGGGCTATCAGTTCCACCCGCTGGCCAACCCGGCCGAGAACTTCGGCTATCCCGGCACCGGCGGGCCCATACAGGTGATCGGCACGGTGCCGGTCGAGGAAGACGGCTCAGCCCACTTCCAGGTTCCCGCCCGGATGGACGTGTATTTTCAGGCGTTGGACAAGGAGTACCGGGCGGTTCAGCGCATGCGGACGCACGTGGAGTTCGGCTGGGGAGAAAAACGAAGCTGCGTGGGATGTCACGAGACGCACGAGAACGTTCCGCCGGCACGGATGAAGGGCCTGGCCCTGGCTTACGACGCCAAACGGCCGGCCGAGCCGCCCTGGGGAGATACAACGCTGATCGATTACGAGACGATGATCCAGCCGATCTTCGAGGCCAAGTGCGTCAAGTGCCACGGTGAGAAGGACCCCAAGGCCAAGCTGAATCTGACGGCCAAGAAAGGCCCGGAAGGTTACATGCAGTCCTATCGCAGCATCTACGGGATTCAGCCGGGCCAGAAGGCGCCCGACCCGAGTAAGGGTCGACTCCGATCCCGAAACGGTTATTTCTCCGACCACCCGTGGACCAGGATCATGGTGGATTTCGTCAACGTGCGAAAAAGCGCCGATTCCGACGAACAGGGCATTGTGACCATTCCGAAGCGATACGGCGCGATTGCCCATCCCCTTGCAGCCAAGCTCACCGGCGAGGGGAAACACGCGAAGATGCTCACTGAGCAGGAGAAACAGTTGATCATGACCTGGTTCGACGTCCAGTGCCCCTACTACGCCGTCTATCAGCCCTGGAAGGGCAATGGACGCAGGGTCGAGCCCTATGACCCCTGGAGCAAAGACCGAACATACAAGTATCCCAAGTAGAGACCATTGTCCGGGACGGCGGGACGCTGTCCGGAACAGTTGAAAAGACGGACCTCCACGTTTCAGAGCGTAGAGGTCCGTTTTCTGTCGGGTCGATCTGCGGGTTATGTCTCCGGCGCGACTCGGGAAAGCCGTTTCAGAGCGTCGGATTTGTCCTTCTGACCCAGCCGGGCTTTGCGGACGCTTTCGAGCAGAACATCGATATTGCGATCATAGGTCTCCCGATCGACCGGAAACGGCGTGCCGTCCTTGCCCCCGTGAGCATACGAGTAGTCCGCCCACTTGCGCCCGGAACCCATGGGATTTCCATCCGGACCGATCCGCTCAGCCGGGTCGCGCCGACTGGCCGGAGCGTCGTGGATCAACTCCGCGATCAGTGAAAGACTTCGAATGGTGGCCGGTCCGACATTGGGTGTGCCCAGCAGGGCCTGGAAGTCCGCCGGGTGAGCTTCGCCCGCCTGGCGAAGTACCTTCTCGAGTCGGGGCAGGTTCACATCCAGCTTCAGCACCGGGTGGCGCCGCGGAGCAAACAGCGTGGGCCCTTCCGTCGCAGACCGGATCTCCCGAAGCAGAAGCTCCGTATCGTCGCGAACCAGCGAAGCCGACGCCTGGCGGTTGCCCTGGGCTTCCCGGGCGACCATGTTCAGCAGCGGCAGTTGCCCCGGCGTCTGCCTGGGCCGGGCCGAAAGGTTCTCCACAGCCGCGTGGGGTTCGCAGACGAAGTCCGAGACATTCCGGCCAAGCCAGTGGTATCTGCGGGCGTCACCGGCGGCATCGTTCATTCCCTGCTGGATGACACACCATGCCCCCGAAGCCGTCAGCAGGAAACTGTGGTGGTAGATCTGATAACCATCCTGCACCGCGGCGGAGTCTACCTTGGCGCTGAGGCGGGAAGCCTGGATGAGCTTTTCTCCCTCGGGAATGGCCAGTCGGTCGCAGGCCTCGGCGATTTCCCGGGGAGTCTTTCGGCTGGTCTTGCCCTTGCCCCCGGCCACGACGATGCCCAGGTCGTCTCCGAAGATCTTCCCTGCCTCCCGCAGTGCTCCGCACGTGACGGTTGTAAGTCCGCTGGAGTGCCAGTCGTAGCCCAGCACGCACCCCAGGGCCTGAAACCACCACGGGTCGCTGAGGCGGCGGAGCATCTCCTCCGGGCCGTATTCGTCCACAATGGCCATGGTGATCGCCCCGGCCAGCTTCTTCATCCGTTTGAAAAGGTAGGCCGGGGCCTTGCCACCGTGCAGCGGCAGATTCGCGGTCGTTCGCTTCATGTTAGGTAGTATAGCAAAACGATCCTTTCCCTGGAATCATCCGTCTTGCCACTACCAGACTCTCAGAGCTCGGGCAGGGCCTCGGGCTCCAGTTCACCCAGAAGGTCGGCCAGTTCGGTCAGGCCCTTGCCCCAGTCGATTGTCTGGGTCAACGGGGTTGCCGGGCTTGGCGGCGCAGTGGGTGCTTGCTGGGAGGAATCCTCCGGGGCCGGCTCGGCCAGGACCGGGGCCCAGACAAGGAGGGAGCCATCTGCCTGTGACGGATCGTCCGGGCTCGGCTCCTGTCGGGCCAGGTTGTCTTCAGCATCGGCGGCCATCAGAACGCCGACCGTCTGCGTCCCGCTTTGCACAGCGGCAGGGCTTGTTGCAGCAGAGCTGAAGGCATCTTTTTCGGGGAGTTGGACCGGGTCGGCCTCGGGCATCGGCGCCGTAGCCGGTCGGGTGTAGCCAAAGGTTGCCGCCAAGGCTCGGATATCCGCCAGGCCGGTGAGGTGGTCCCCGGTAAGATCCGCCCCGGCGTAGCCGGTCCAGGTCAGACGATACCGATTGAGTATCAGGGCTGCATCGGCATCATCTACAGTGCCATCGAAGTTGAAGTCGCCCCACTGGCTGCCTCGGAGATTGAAATCGCCGTCGATCACCACCAGGCTCTGGATCAGGGCGTCCAGATCGGAGGAATCCACCAAACCGTCTCCCGTGAGATCCATCGACAGGTCTTGTTGATCAACGGGCTTGGCGATCTCGGCCCGGAGGGTATCGACATCGTCTCCGGCGATCCTGCCATTGCCGTTGACATCTCCGGGCAGGGGTGCGAAGAGCCCGGAAACAACCAGGGAGTACGGCTGGGAAACCGTCCCGCCGGCGGAGTACTCGATTCGATCGCCGATCTGGAACTGCACGACCGTCTCGCCCATGGGCAAACCGGGAAGGATTTCATAGCTGTCGGCGTCGATCCGCCTGACCCCCGCCGGGTGCAACGCCAGGACCTCCAGCCCGGCCGACCCGGAGGGAAGAAACGCGAGCTTCCCGTCGAAGTACATGTTCTGGTACTCGGCCCGGGTTGGGATGTAGCCGATCTCGCGCAGGGCTGCGGGGTTCTCGACGTCTATCACCGACATGCCGGCATCATCGAGGCCCACATACAAGGTCCCGTTGTCCAGTACAATATTGTCCACGGCGATGGCATAGTTGCGATCGGTCAGCGAGGTCACCAGGGAGATATTGGCCGGATTCGAGATATTCAGAACCCGCAAACCGTACCCGCCTTCGGAGACGAATGCGTAATCGCCCTGGATGGCCAGGTCACCAAACCATCCCAGGGCACCAAAGGTGCTCCTCGAGCCCAGCAGGTCCAGATCGGACGGATCGGAGATATCCACAACGAACAGGCCCCCTCCGTTGGCGGTGACGTACGCCCGGTCGCCGACGAGCTCCAGGTTGGAGGCCGTGACGGCACCGTAGGCGCCGCTGAGAACCAACTGATCCATTACGACCGGATTCTGAGGATCGGAGAAATCCACCGATACCAGTCCCTGGTTCCACCAGGTGGCATAGACGATTGAGCCTTCGATCTGGAGGTCCTGGACGCCGAGGCTGGGGTCCCCCGAAGGCGGCTGGGCGACGGTGGAGAGCAACTGCGGGGCCGTCGGATCCGAAACGTCCACGAAGTGCAGCCCGTAGCTTCCTCGCAGGATGGCGACATTTCCAGAGACCTGTACGTCCTGGATTCGCTGACCGGTGTTGCGGGACCCTGTACCAAAAGACAGTTCGCCCAGAAGAACCGGTTCCTGCGGGTTGTTCATGTCGTAAATCAACAGAGAGCCCCAGCGGTCGGTGGTGCCGGGTACGAAGCCGGAACCGGCCAGGAATGTCAGGGATCCCTCCCGGGCAATTGCATCGATACGCAGGTCGTGCTGAAGGGCGTTGAGCTGACCTGGAGAGCCGGCAGAGGCGAGGTTCAGGATCTGCAGCCCGGCCTCTTCGGCGGCGACGTAGGCCATGTCGCCCTCCATCCAAACCCCTCCGGCATCTGCTGTGACGTCCACGGTGGTCTCTTCGACCGGATTGGTCTTGTCCGAAATATCGTAGATCTTCAGGTCCCCGGTTCCGGTCGGGATCACCAGATTCTCTCCCGAGACTCGTGGACGACTCAGCGCACCCGAGGATATGTACGATGCATCCGGGTCATTCTGCAGCGAGAAGGAAACCGAACTGGAATCCAAGGTATACTCCAGAACGCCCAGCCTGTATTCCAAGACGTAAAGATACCCGTTTTCCGCCGTCATCCTGCCAATGGAGTATTGGCTCCAGGAAGAAGCGTTGTAGCTGCCCGAGAGACGGTCCATGTTGGCCGGGTTGGAGACATCCACGGCATAAATCTTCTGGGTCGGCGTCGCAGCAAAGAGCGTATCGGTCTGGGCGTCCAGGGCAAGCCGATTGACGCCGTCGTTGGAAATGTACCGGGTTTTGACCACCACGTTGTCCGGGTCACTGAAGTCCAGGGCAAATACGCTCGAATCGCTCGAGGCCAGAAAGACCCAGTCTCCCTTGGCCTGCACGTCGTAGGAAAAAGGCTCATCGGTCCAAAGGTACTCCTGGATGTTCGCCGGATCCGAAACATCCAGGGCATAGAGACCGCTGAAGCTTGAAACATAGACCATGGAACCGGAGACGTCCAGAGAGGTGCAGTGGGCCGGATCGCCCTGGTCGTCTTCCAGGGCATGATCTGCGAGGATGCCGGGATTTGCCGGATCGCTGACGTCGAAAACCGCTACCCCGGAAACCGTGCGTGCTGCATTGTAGCTGGAAGGCTTGACGTAATTGTAGAGGACATAGGCCGTATCACCGACGACCTTCACATTCTGGGCATAGCCGGAGGTCGAGGCCGAGCCGAGTTGGGTATCCGGACCGCTGATCAAAACATCCTGGGCTGTGAATGTCCCTTCCTGGACTCCTTGGGCGAAGTCCACCTGGATACTCACAGCCCCCGTTACAGGGTCAGCCAGGAGCGTATGGGAAAGAATATCCCCTGCCGAAAGCATCCATCGCTGTTCAAGAGGTTCGAGGCTCCAGAGGGACGAAACATCACTTCGAGGGTCAGAACTCCGCACGGCCAATCTCCTTTAATTCCGAGGTCTTCCGATCCCCGTGCGGATGTACGTCCAAGTGGATTCGTACCTCCACAGCGGGGCGCTTCCTCACACAGAACATCCTCCTCCAAGATCATATGAACAGATCCAGAGACGGTTGTCAAGAATTCGGAACCGGGTTTTCTGTTTGCGGAGCTTCCGCCGTCTATTCGCCTGGAAGTGGAACAGGCCCGCTCGGGGGCATTCCGATGCGGGCCTGCATTTGGCTTTTGTTGCCTGTCTTTGCGAAATCCGAGTTCTCTCAGGCGAGCTTTTCCTCGGGCTGAACTTCCACGGGGACTTCTACGGTCACCTGCTTGGTCCTGGTCTCTACGCTGAAGTCGTAACTGACGGCCATGAGCTGTTTCTTCCGGCTCTTGCGTTTACGTCGCCGCCCCGGTTCGGGGACATCGGGCTTCGGCACGCGGACCGGATGGGCGTTTACGGTAGCGACGGCCTCTCGCGGATCGACGGCAAAGAGATCGGCTTTGACCTCATCGCAGAGCCCCTCGGCCCGGCCGAAGACTCCGCCGGTAAGGAGGATCTGCATCTCCTCGCAGGCCCCGACGGCCCGGATGAGTTCGATGAGTTTCCGGACCGAAGGCACCGATTCAGGCCGGGTCCCATAGATGTTCAGAATTTCCGGGCGGTTTTTGCCGCAGAACTGGAGGATCTCGTCATTGGGTACGCCGGAGCCGAGGAACCAGATTCTCCATCCGTCGGCCTCGAAGAGATCCGAGGCGATCTGCCCGCCGAGTTCCTCGGCCTCGCCCTCTCCGCAGACTACGACCATGCTCTTGCCCGACTGGGGCGCGCAGGCCATGACGGTGCAGAGCCGGTCGGCGATGGTTCGGTTGATTCGCGTGGCCATGTGTTCGTTGATTCTGGAGATGTGGTGCTCGCGGTAGAGCTTTTCGATCTGCTGCATGGCCGGCCAGATGACCAGCGTCAACAGCTTCCGGGCGCTCATTCCCCGATCGTGTGCCTCAAAGAGCAGCCGACAGGCCTGGGAGCGCTTGCCGGCGAAGAGGTGTTCCAGATACTGCTTGAACAGCTCGGGCAGTTCCATGTGCGTTCTTTCCATGACTAAGCAACGCCGCGGCCTCCTTGACGGCGCCGTCGCATTTGCCGCCGCTTGGAGATCCGTTCCGCGGCGCTGATTTCGGCCAGACGCAGAGCTCGCCTGACCCGGTTCTGTATGGGTTTGGCTCCAAGACTCTTTTTCGTGAGCCTTGGCGATCCCTTGAGGCCCGAAGACAAAAAGATCGCTTCGATCCGAAATGCTCCAAACAAGCTTCCCCCGGGGATTGCCTTTTGCCCCGGCCCCGCGTAGACTGGGTGGTTTCTTTCCGGATTGAATCCCAGGCTTTGGAAGGTGGAATCGGCCATGGCGGCATCGTCGACGCAGTCGGAAACGATCGTCATCCTGGATTTTGGCAGCCAGTACGCCCAGCTCATCGCCCGGCGCGTGCGCGAGAACGGCGTCTACAGCGTGCTGGCCCATCCGCAGGTGGAACTGGAAGAGCTGCGCAAGCTCAACCCCAGGGGATTGATCTTTACCGGCGGTCCTTCCAGTGTTTACGAAAAGGGAGCCCCACGATGCCGCCCGGAACTGCTGGGACTGGGCGTCCCGATTCTCGGCATCTGCTACGGGATGCAACTGGCCTGCCAGATGCTCGGAGCTGATGTGCATCCAGCCACCGCCCGGGAGTACGGCCGCGTGCATCTGAGGGTCAATGAGCCCGACAGTCTGCTTCGCAATCTCCCTGCCGAAACCACCGCCTGGATGAGCCACGGCGACCAGATCCAGACGCTCAATGAAGATTTCATCCCCCTGGCCGCCACGCCGACCTGCCCCTATGCCGCGGTCAAACACAAGAGCCGGGCATTCTACGGCGTGCAGTTCCACCCGGAGGTCACGCACACCCCCCACGGCAACGAGGTGTTCGTCAACTTCCTCTACGATATCTGCAAGTGCCAGGGGCTCTGGAAGATGGGATCGTTCATCGATTCGGTCGTCCAGGAGGTCCGCGAGGCTGTCGGGTCCGAGCAACGGGTGATCTGCGGGCTTTCAGGGGGTGTGGATTCTTCGGTGGTAGCCGCCCTGCTCCATAAGGCCATCGGAGACCGTCTCTCGTGCATTTTCGTCGATAACGGCCTGCTTCGCCTCCAGGAGGTGGAGCTGGTTCGCTCGACCTTCGTGGAGCATTTCAAGGTGAACCTGACGGTCGTACCGGCAGCGGATATCTTCCTGGACAAGCTGATCGACGTGGTGGATCCGCAGGAGAAGCGCCGGATCATCGGCCATACGTTCATCGACGTGTTCAAGCAGGCGGCGGAGAAGATCCCCCATGCCCGCTTCCTGGCCCAGGGGACGCTGTATCCGGACGTGATCGAATCCGGGCATTCCCTGGCGGGGACCGCGGCCAATATCAAGCTGCATCACAACGTGGGGGGTCTGCCCAGCGAACTGGGGTTTGACCTGATCGAGCCGCTCCGGGACCTGTTCAAGGACGAGGTCCGCCAGGTGGGCGAGTTGCTGGGGCTTCCCGACCAGGTGGTATGGCGCCACCCCTTCCCGGGCCCGGGACTGGCCGTTCGCTGTATCGGACCCATCACACGCGAGAGGCTGGATGTGCTCCGCCTGGCCGACAACGTGCTGCTGGAAGAGATCACCGCCGCCAATCTGTATCGCAAGACAGCCCAGACATTTGCGGTTCTGCTTCCGATTCAGTCGGTGGGGGTGATGGGCGATGGACGCACCTACGAGAATGTCATCGCGATCCGCTCCGTGGACACTTCGGACTTCATGACGGCTGACTGGTCCCGCATCCCCTACGACGTTCTGGCGACGATCAGCAACCGGATCATCAACGAGGTCCGTGGGGTCAACCGGGTGGTCTACGATATCTCTTCCAAGCCCCCCGCGACCATCGAATGGGAGTAGATTCCTTCCTGGGCGGGTGGCCGGTCGGGAGGCGAAAGGAAATCTGTCACAGCCCGGGGCCACGGCGTCCGATAGGGACAGCAGATACGAAAATCCGTCCCGGTCAGGAGATACAGCCATGCCCGATACGTTCGATCAGAATCGCCGTCGTCATCGGCGCCACAACCTTCGCTGCCCCGCTACGGTAAGCTTCAGCAATACCGACGCCGAGGCGGAGACTCTCGATATCTGCCGGGAAGGCTTGGCCCTGCGGACCGGTGCCCTGCTCGATGAACGTCAGCAGGTGCAGGTGCTCTTCGACGCGGTAGGCGAAAACCGCGGCGTCATCGAGGTAACCGGCAAGGTCCTGCGCACCGAAGGGGACCGGGTGGCCATTCGTTTCACCCAGCTCAACGACGCTTCCCTCCAGCGTCTCCAGAGCTGGCTTCTGGATCAGGGGACTTCTCCCCGGGCCTGAGGCGGAAGTGGCTGGGTCATCTGGAAGGTGGAATCCTAGAACCGCCCCGGACGGGCTTGTCTGAGGCCCTGCCGGCGTCTATGATGCCTGGACCACGGTCTTTATGTGGGAGAACGGAGATCGACAGGCACGATGGCCGGAGAGAATTCCACAAACATCCAACCCTCGACAGATCCTCCGACTGCGGGAAATATGCTTCTGGAGATCGCATGGGAGATCTGCCAGCAGGTCGGGGGGATCTACACGGTCATTCGATCCAAGGTCCCCTTCATGGTCGATGCCTGGGGGGACAACTACTGCCTCGTCGGGCCTTACAATCCTTCCACCAGTCCGCTGGAATTCGAGCCGGCCGTCGATGGGACCCCCCTGTCTCAGGCAGTCAAGGCCCTTCGTGAGGAGGGGTACGAAGCCCACTACGGCTACTGGCTGATAACGGGCAAACCGCGCACCGTCCTGCTGGGCCCGAGAATTCCCGTGTCGAAACTGGACCAGGCCAAGTACCTCCTCTGGGAGCATCACGATATCGCTACCCCCGCCGGTGAACCGTTGCTGGATGAGGTGGTGGGTTTCGGGCACGTCCTGCAACTTTTTATTCGCACATTGCGATCGATGCGGGACGAAAAGCAGCGGCTGCTGCTTCACTTCCACGAGTGGATGACCGGCCCGGCCATTCCCGAACTTCGCCGGGTGAAGGACCCTGCCGCCATTGTCTTCACCACGCACGCGACCATGCTGGGGCGGATTCTGGCCCAGAACGACGCGAGCTTCTACCACCGGATCCCGCAGGTGGACTGGCTGACCGAGTCGCGTCGTTTCGGGATCGAGCCCCAGATGCGCCTGGAGCGTTCTGCGGCCCATGGAGCTCATGTCCTGACGACCCTGAGCGAGGTCACCGCCCAGGAATGCGAGCATCTGCTGGGTCGCAAGCCCGACCTGCTGCTGCCCAACGGCCTGAACATCGAACGGTTTGTCGCGCTGCACGAGTTTCAGAATCTGCACCGGCAGTACAAGGAACAGATTCACCAGTTCGTGATGTCGATGTTCTTCCCCAGTTACACCTTCGATCTGGACAAGACGCTCTACTTTTTCAGTTCCGGACGCTACGAATACCGCAACAAAGGCTTCGACCTCACCCTGGAGGCCCTGGCGAGGCTCAACACCCATCTGAAATCCAATCGAAGCGGCAGGACGATCGTCTGTTTCCTGATCACCAAGCGACCGTTCCGGGGCGTCAATGCCGAGGTCCTGCGAAGAGCGGCTATGCTTCAGGAGCTTCGGCGGAACTGTGAGCAGATCAAGGACCACATCGGCGAGAGATTGTTCGAGTGCGCAGCCAAGGGCATCGTTCCCGATTTCGCCGATATGGTCGATGACTACTGGAAGCTTCGCCTCCAGCGGATGATGCACGCCTGGCATGCTCCCTCGCTTCCGACGGTGGTCACGCACGACCTGTACGACGACCACGAAGATGCCATCCTCCAGCAACTGCGGTATCTGAACCTGATCAACCTTCCAAATGATCCGGTGAAGGTGGTCTATCATCCCGACTTCGTCACGAGCAGCAATCCGCTGCTTTCGATGGAATATGATCAGTTCGTCCGGGGGTGCCACCTGGGGATTTTCCCGAGTTTCTACGAGCCCTGGGGCTACACCCCCCTGGAGTGCATCGCCCGGGGCCTGCCTGCGGTAACCAGCGATTTGAGCGGGTTCGGCACGCACGTGCTGGAACATATGCCTGAACATGAAGAGACAGGCATCTACGTCACGCGACGCCGGAATCAACATTTTGATGAATCGGCCGAGCAATTGACGCGGTGGCTGATGGAATTCTGCCGGCTGGGCAGGCGAGAGCGGATCGACACGCGAAACCGTGTGGAAGCTTGCAGCGACCAGTTCGACTGGCAGGTGCTGGGCAAGCAGTACAACAAGGCGCATCGGATAGCTGCCGAGTTCCTTTAGTACCGCCTGACGGCACGTCGCAGCGGGGTGTCTCAGAAACCCAGGCTTATCTTGACCTGGTACCGGTCCAGGTTTCGAATGCGCCACCGGCCTGAGGCTTCGACCCAGGTCAGGTCCCAGCGGACCGGAACCTTCCGGGAGTCGCCCAGGGTGATCATGGTCTGGACCTGCACATCGGCCAGGCGTCCCTCGATCATCACGTCCACGCGATTGACCTTAACGCTTCCCAGCCGGAACTGCCGGGCCCGCTGGGACAGCAGCTCGATCGCAGCGGGGATATCCGCAACGCTCTGGCCGGTAACGCCGAAGTCCTCCTCCAGGTACTCCCGGACGTCCCCGTATCTGCCCTCGTTGATGGCCTGGGCAATTTCATTCACGCTGCGGGTAATCTGTTCCCGGTCTGTCTCCACGAGTCTCGAAAGCAGGAACACTCCCCCGGCCAGGAGAAAGGGAACCGCAAGCACAGCGGCAGTCCGGCGGTTGGGATGCCTGCGCCAGACCAGCGCCAGGACCAGCCAGACCAGGGCCAGGACCACATAGATGGCCTTGGGATCCTCAAACAGCATCTCTTTCAGCGACTCCATGGTGGAAATTCTACCGGGGCATGGACGGCAGATCACGATATTTGCCCCAGGCAGGAGCTTTCCAGCTCGCCAGGCGGGCCCAGGTGCTTCCATCACAGGGCCCGGGGCTCTACAATGCCGGTTCCATGGCCAAGCGATTTGTACGTATCTCCCTTGCAACGAAATTCCGCCTGCTGTTCGGCGCGGCGGTGCTTGTGATCATTGCTGCCGCCCTGGTGGTGCCCTGGTATTTCATGGAGATGCTGGCCCAGCAGAACGTGCAGCGGTCGGTGGAAGAACTGACGCAACTGGCCCTGCAGGAGTGGTACCATGAGCATCAGTCGGACATTCTAACCCGTAGTGAACCGGAAGACGGCGAACAGGACGCGGGCCCCCGCAGGCTGAGTGTCCCGGAACTCTACGCCGGCAAGCTGGACACCGATCGGGCCCAGCGGCGAATGAACATGATCCTCCTGACCCCCCAGCACCGTCAGGAAGGGGAACTGGATGCGATCCAGGAGAAGGTGGCTACTGCCTTTGGCAGCAATTCCAATCTGCAGGTGACGGTTCTTCCCGATGAAGACGAAACCGGCGAGGACCTGCTTCGGGGCTTCCGGGCAGTACGCACCGAACAAGCCTGCCTGCGTTGCCATGACACCCCGACAGCCAGGGTCCGGTTCGAGCCGGGCCTGCTGGTGGGTATGGTGGAAGTGACCCTGCCGGCGGCCAGTGAATCCAGCAGCCTGGTGCTCTGGACCCGAATCGCGTTTCTGGCCGGCGGCCTGCTGGCGGCGGTACTGGCGTTTGTGCTGTTTGTCTCGCTGACCCGGCGGCTGGTGCTTCGACCCATCCGGCAATTGACGGATGTGGCCGACCGCGTGGCTGAGGGAGACCTGAAGGTCCGAAGCACGATCCAGACAGGCGACGAACTCCAGCGGCTGGGAGAGAGCTTCAACGAGATGCTCCTGGCGATCAACGATCAGACCGACAAGCTCCGCAACGCCAATCGCGCTTTGGATCTGCGCCTCAGCGAACTTGCCCATGCCAACGTGTCGCTCTTCCAGGCCAACCAGGTCAAGTCGGAGTTTCTGACCAATGTCTCACACGAGCTTCGCACACCGCTCAACAGCATCCTCGGCTTTGCCGATCTGGTCCAGGACCAGCAGGACACCAAGATCAAGAGATGGGGCAACAATATCTCGGTCGCGGCCAAGAACCTTTTGAATATGATCAACGACCTTCTGGACCTGGCCAAGATCGAAGCCGGGCGGGCGGAGGTCCAGATGGACCAGGTGGCCATCAGCGACACCTGTCAGACGCTCCTGGACCTGATGAAACCCCTGGCCGACAAGAAGCAGATCACGCTAAAGGGACAAATCTCCCCGGATCTTCCGCTGATCTTCACCGACGGCGGAAAGGTTCAGCAGATCCTGTACAATCTGCTGAGCAACGCGATCAAATTCACCCCCTCGGGGGGAACGGTCACGTTGATGGCCGGTCCGGGGATGGGCGGAGGAAAACGCGAACTCCGCATCAGCGTCACCGATACCGGCCCGGGGCTGCCGGAGGCCGAACAGGCACGAATCTTCGAAAAGTTCTACCAGGGAGAAAAGCCTCTGACCAAGGGCGCAGCAGGAACCGGACTGGGCCTGGCCATCAGCAAGGAACTCTCCAGCCTGCTGGGGGGAAGGCTCAGCGTCTCCAGCGCTCCGGGACATGGGGCCACCTTCTCGCTTCACCTTCCCCTGGGCGGCGGGAAGGATCAGCCGGACCCCGACAAGGCCGACTGAACCTCAATACCAGACGGTCACGATCAGGCTGGTCTCAGCCGTCTTGCCGGTCATCACCCCAATGGAATGGCCCACCTGCTTGATGTCGATTGTCGGGTCCGAATCCACCCAGTCGTTGATCTGCTTCTCCATGTATTCCAGGCTCGTCGCGGCCAGCTTGGAATGGAAGATCCGGCAGCGTGTGGCCCCCTGGCCGGAGTTGTTCAGGGCCCTCTGGAAATCAGCCTTGTGCCCTGCGCCCATCTTGGAAGCCGCTCCGCCAAAGGCGCGAACCTGCGAGGCGTGCAGTTCCTCGTCGTCGATGAGACTGATGGTCTCTTCCTCATCTTCCTCGGCTTCGGGCTTGGCCAGTTCGATCTCTTCTTCTTCATCCGCCATCGCCAGCGGCTCGTCAAAAGAGATTTCTTCCTCGATGTCTTCGATGTTGTCGCGATTCTTCCCGGTCATGGCTTTCTCCTGAAAAATGTCGATTTGACTCTGCGAAATCCCGAAATGCCTCTCGATTATAAGAAAGCCCCCCGCCTGTGCAAAGAATCGATTGTCCCCAGTCAAGCCCCCCGACCGAAGCGCCGATATCCACAATACGTGCGACTTGGAGTCCGCGCGCAGACAGGATGGAAAGAGGACTCGGTGAAACCTTCAAAGACAAGACATGGCTTTACCCTCGTGGAACTGGTTGTCCTCTGCGCGGTCATCGCAGCTGTTGCAGGCGTGGCCATCCCACGATACTCCCAGGCCATGATCATCTATCGCGCCGACACCGCCGCCCGTATCGTTTGTAGAGATATGGACTTAGCTCGGACCCGGGCGAAAATACAGGCCCGGTCCGTCACCGTCACCTTTGATCCTGCTGCGAGCACCCTTGCCATCGAGGGGATGACGCACATGGATCACGCATCGGCCGGTTTTGTGCGGAAGCTGGCCGATGAACCCTACCGCGCGTCGATTACCAGCGTCGACTTCGGAGGCGATTCGGTCGTCATCTTCAACGGGTTCGGCCTGGCCGATTCAGGGGGCCGCATTGACCTTTCCTGCGGCGACCAGAACCGAAGCGTCCGCCTGGAGAGCACTTCGGGAAAGGCGGAAATCGAATGATCCGCACGATCTCAGTCAAAAGGCCAAGGGGATTCACCCTCCTGGAAATGATCACCGCCGTGGGGTGCACGTCGGTTCTCCTGGCGGCGATCGGGTCGGCTTTCCTGTTGGCTTCCCGGTCGGTCCCCGACAGCGACCATCCCGTCTTCCAGGCCACCCGGGCCTCACGGGCCCTGGAAGAGATCGCCGAAGAGATCCGCACATGTCGCCACATCAGCGAGGCGACGTCCTCTGCCTTGACGCTGGTCTGCGACGATCGCAACGGCGATGGCGTTCCGGAAGTGATCCGCTACCACTGGGCCGGCTCCGGGGCCGGCCTGATGCGAAGCGTCAATGGCGTCTCTTCCTCGGCCATCCTGAAAGATCTGGCGGACTTCCAGTTTGCATACCGGACCCGCACTGCAAACCTTACGATTTCCGCCCCCCCCCAGGTGGGCCCCTTGGTAACCGTCTCCCGGTTTCATCAGGGCACGGCGACCACTTTACAGAAGGTACAAACCAATTACACGACAGGTCAGTACTTCTATCCTTCCCTTCCGGCAGGAGCGGTAGCCTGGAAGATGGAATACATCCTGTACAAGGCCAGAAGGAGCGGCGATACCGGTCAGACGAATATCGGCTTGCACTACGCCAACCCCGACCGGTCTCCGGGAACCTTGATCCAACGGATCCAGAAGCCCCCCTCCCAGCTGTCCTGGTCGGCGAACTGGGAGATGGATCTTTTCGATTCGGCAAGCTCCCTGCCGGTCGACAGCGGATACTGCGTCGTGTTCTCCTGCCCGGAAGGAACTCCCACTTCTGCTTGGATCGAGTACGACCCCACATGCGGGGCCTACCGCCAGTACTCGAACGATGAGGGAAGCACATGGACGACCCAGTCCTCCGGCTCGCTGACCTATTACGTCTACGGCAGGGCTTACCTGCCCGGGGCCCAGAGGCAGATTTCGCGAACCTTCTTCACGCGCATCGGGTTGTCTGCCAGCCCGGGGCCCGATGACAGTTTTTCAGCCCATCTCAGCGTGAGGCCCGAAAATGCGCCCGAACGCCTGGAAGAAGTCTGGGAAGCTCGGTTCGATGGCGATCCGACCCAGCAGGACTTCTCACGGGACGGGGCCGACTTTGTCATGCGCGACGGAAGCAACTTCCAGACCTCGGGCCTTTCCGACGGCGTCTGGAGCGCCGATGGCGTCCTGGACACTTCCGGCAAGTGCGATTTCGATCGACCCACGATCTGCGAGCTTCGCTTTCAGGCGGCCTCGACCCATAGCGGCGGCGCGGTGTTCTGGATCAACGCGGACGCCTCGGCCGGCGACGGAAAGTTCGCACCGATCTATCTGAAACTGGTTCTGGAAGCCAACGGGACCCAGACGCTGAGCCTCTGCAACAAGACTTCCAATACCACCGCGACCGTCTTGAAGAAGGTCGGTTCCCTGCCCGGGCGAATGATCGACGTTCGGCTGGTGATCGATCCCGATCTCGACGCGGTGAACCTCCGCGTCGAGGGCCAGGACTGCGGGACGTTTTCCTACACCCGAATCAGCCCGAGTTTCGACGATCGGTTTGCCTCCGTGCTCAGCGGCGGAGCCGTCGCCCGGTTCGACAGCATCCGCGTACTGGTGCTGCCATGAAGCGTCGAAATGGCTTTACCATGGTGGAGGTCCTGATTTCGATGGTGATCATCTCCGGGATGTTCATCGCCGCCCTTCGGGCCGCGGCCGTCGCCCAGGCAGGCCAGCATCGAATTCGCCTCCAATGCCAGGCGCGCCTGCTGGCCGAAGACCTTGCCGCGGAAATCGATGAGTTGCCCTTCCAGGACCCGGCAGTCACGTCGGGCTTGAGCAGCATCGGTGCGGGCGGTTCGGAAGTCGGTTCGAACCGCGAGCTGTTCGACGATGCCGACGACTATCACAACTGGACATCCTCTCCCCCCCAAGAAAAGGACGGCACGGTCATCGCCTCGGCCCGATCCCTGACCCGCAGCGTTCAAGTCGAATGGGTAGAGCTTTCGAATCCTGAACAGGTCGCCGGCTACAAGACCGGCCTCAAGCGATTCACGGTGACCGTCTCTCTGGATGAGGGGCCCTTGGAGGAGATCCAGTGGCTTCGAGGCTGGCAATGGCCCGATCCGGTAAAAACCAAGGCGGAGGGACCATGAGCCTGGGCCCGCGGAAGATTCAGGCCCGCCGTTGCCGCGGCTCACTCTACCTGGCCACACTGGGAGCGGCCATGCTGGTAACCATCCTGTCCCTGGCCTCGGTGGCCGTGGTAAGGAACCTGGGAGCCCAGAGCCGCCAGAGCGATCAACTCAGCCAGGCTCGACACCTCAACGACTCGGCAGTCCGCGTTCTGCAACTGCTCCTCGAACAGAAGACCCAGTGGGCCAACTGGAGATCCCTCCACCAGAGCGGGCAGTGGTACCAGTCGCCGATCTCCGGATATGACGTTCATTACTGCTTCGTCGATGAGGCCGATGGCAACCTGGCCGACGATGATACTCAACCGGTTCGGCTGTATATGCGCAGCGACAGCGGAGAGGCCCGCTATGCCCTGAGCGTCGAGTTGATGCCCGATCCTCCCGAGGACCTCATCGTCAACGGCGATTTCGAAACCGGGCTGGTCGGCTGGAACGTCCACTGGTCGCTGATCCAGGACGTGGTCTCTCCGGGCAGAAATGGCGGACACTGCGCATTGGTAACACGGAGAGATAACTGGTACAACGGCATCGCCCAGATGCTGGATGCCTCGGCCTTCGAAAAAGGGGCCACCTACGAAGTGGAAGGGTACATCCGGACGGTCAGTGACGCCGATTCGGAGATGATCGCCACGCTGGCCGTTGCAGCCGACTCAACACAGTACGTCCAGGTCCCCTCGTTCAAGGCTACGACCTCCTGGCGGAAGTTCTCGGGGCAGGTGACGCTGAACTGGTCGGGCACGCTCAGCCAGGTGCGGTTCTACGTGGAGAATACCCTCTCAGCCGGCGAAGCCCCGGATTACATGCTCGACGATGTCGTCCTGCGCCGGCGTATCGACAATATCCCGCTGATACCGGTTCCGGGCACGTGGCGTCGGGAAATCTTTGCAGGTGAGCCCCCTGCCGGCCAGGTCAGCCCCCTGCCCTGATCGCCCCGGAGAGAGGCAATCACTTGACCGGGGATGCCCGGGATTGCATGCTGGGGCCCATGGAAGAGGGACCCAAGGGCATTTTCGGAGGCAGGATCGGCATGCTGGGGGATGTGCGCAGGCTCGTGGAGCTGGGCGACGTGATCTACTACGTAGGGAACCTGCTCTACCGTCGAAGCCTGCGGTATACCCTCTTCACCGCCGGCATCGGCATTCTCGGGTATGCCACACAGATGGCCGGCGTAGCGGGATTCACCGCCCGGCAGGCGATCGCCCTTCCCCTGCTGGTCGGCGGAGCGAGTCTTTTCGGGGGACTGACGCTCAAGCTCATCCCGACGCTGCTGGCCAGCAGGCGGATGGTCCAGGCCCAGGCCGGCGATTTGAACCTCATGGAGGACTACCGCAAGAGCCGGCAGGAAGAGCACCTGGAGTTCCTGTGGCAAAGGGTCTTCGCCCATGAGCCCGAGCCGACCGATCGGATGGGCCAGGTCTCCGGAGATGCCATCGGGCGGGATCGCTTCCTTCGCCTGGCCCGATACGCCCTGAAGTCTCCCCTGCCCCAGATGCGCCAGCGATACCAGGTAGGTCTGGACCTGCGGTACTTCGAGGACTGGCGAGATGGGGCGTTCTTTGACAGAACGGACAACAAGCTCGGCCAGCAGTTCGACGGAGACCGCGTGCTGGAAGGCGTTCGTCGACAGGCCCCGGTCCCCTTCCGCCTGAAACTCCAGCGGAGCCTGGGCAAGCTGCCCCAATATCTCTGGTTCTCCCTGACCATGCGGGCCGTCTCCCTGGCTGTAGCCGATGCCCTCGACAAGCTCAACCGCCACTATCGGACAGACATGTTCAACTCGCAGGTGCTCCTCTGGCCCGGGGAAGAGGAACAGGATTGGCCCGAGGAGATGGCCGAGGCGAAGAAACGCATCCTCGTAGGACGCAAGCGATTGCTGACCCGCGCCTTTGGCCCGCAGCGCAGCCGCGCTGCACACATGGTCATACGCCTCTTCCAGCCCGATCTGCTCAGCGCAACGCACCTGCGTCTCCACTACGATCCGCAGTACCATTGCGGCCGGCTAGGACAGGACTACCAGCGCGATCTTCGGGAGGCGTTTGTGCCTGCCAGGACCCTTTCCAAGCTCGAAAAACGCTTGGCCCCCGTGCGGGAAAGATTCGAGGAGATTCGAACCTGGCTCGACAACAGGAACTGGGAAGAAGCAAAGGCAACCGGCGAGGATCGACGCGCCATCGACATCGCCCTGCTCACCGCGCCGGCAAAGCTGATCGGAAAGATTTTGGCCGAGAAAGAAGACGACACAGGTGCGGCTGCGAAACAGCTCAGAGCCCGACTGGCCGAAGCCCTGGCCACGAGTGACGTCCACAACCATCGGCTCGTGTGCCTTCGGCTCCACCACGAACTGACCCGCCTGCAGATCCGCGAATACCTGGAGCTGATCGAAACGCTCCACCGCTCCTGCGAGCCGGCTTCGGATGCAGGGGCTTGACCCACCCCCTGCCTGAACGTCAAACTGTGGCCATGATGCACCCTCGCTCTTTCTGGTTCTGGACGCTCCTTGCCCTGGCATGGCTGGGCCCGGAGTCTTTGGCCGATCCGGCGCCCGGAGCCGTGCGAAGCATTGCAGCCAAGGGGCAGATCCTCTGGGCTCTCGGTGATCGGGGCACCGTGCTGCTCTCCCGGGACGCCGGCCGGAGCTTCCAGGGCCTCCAGGCTGAGCCGGACGTCCATTTCCAGGCCGTACAGATACAGGAAGACAGCACCTTTTTGATGGGCGGATCATCGATCCAGGCCCACCCCGAAAGGTGGGGAATCGGGCGTCTTTACCAAGTCAGGCCGGATGGGTCTCTCCATAAGCAGTCCACGGGGCGGATGGGGTGGATCCGCGCCGGAGCCTTTTCAGGAGAGACCAAGCTCCTGGGCGGAGAATCAAACACCCTCTTTCCTTCCGGGTTGGCCCTGCGCGGGAAAGGCTCGGATGACTGGGTTTGCCTCCAGACAGGCAGCCCGGGCTCGTTCACCGGGGCTGCGTTGCTTTCTCCCGAACTGGGCGTGCTGGTAGGCCCCAATCAACGGGTCGCATGGGTCCGGCAAGGCCGCCTGGCCCCTTCCGATTTCGACCCCCGAGGCCCGGCCCTGCAGGACGCCGCATTCCTGGAAGACCAGACCTGCTGGGCCGTCGGCGATACGGGAACGATCCTGGCCTCCAAGGGCCCCCAGGAAGACTGGCGCATCGTGGGCCTGACCCTGCCGGGTCAAACACGACGGCTGGCCGACTTCCAGGCCATCGCCACCGGCCCCGAACGACAGGCCTGGATCGCCGGGGGGCTCACCGGAGCGATCCTGCATACCGAAAACAAGGGGGGATCTTTCGATCTGCTGCCGGCCCCGGGGCCCGGGCCGGTGCATGACCTGGTCCGCACCTCCGACGGGAATCTCCTGGCCGGCGGAAACGCCGGGCGCATCTGGGAAAGCACCGACATGGGCAGGACCTGGCAGATGATCCACGGCCGAAAAGCCTGCGACGTGCTGGTCATTGCCGCCGCCTCCGACAAGAGCATCTATCCGGCCATCGTCGCCCACTCCCTGGCCGGTTGCAGCGTGGAAGTCGTCTTTGCCACCGCGCCCGACAGCTCAGACGTCTCCGGTGCCCAGGGCCTTGGCTCTGCTGCCGCCTTGGCCGGGGCGTCGGGGTCCACCATCATCGGCGAGTTTCCTACGACGGCTTCCGTTGAAGGCGGGCAATGGATGGACGAGGAGCAGATTCTCGATCTCTGGTCCCGGAGGATCGACACCGACGCCCGGGAGGAGATGCTCCTTCAACTTGCCGCAGCGATTCGACTGCATCGTCCCCGGGTTCTAATCACCGGCCCGGAGGGAGTCGGCTACCGGGGGGGCCGAATGGAGACGCGCCTTGTATCACAACTGGCCAGGCAAGCCCTGGCCATCGCCGCCGGCGAGCAGGATGACCGCGGGCTGGCCGAGGTGCATCTGCTCCCCTTCAAGCCGGAGAGGGTTTTTGTGGGCCTGACGATCAACGACAGTACCTCGGCTGTGTGGGAGACGCCGGAATCCTTCGATCCGCGACAGGCCGATGTGCTCATCGACCAGACCCTGGCCGCAAGGGGCACCGATGAGCCTCTGGAAATGCAAACCCTCCGGGCCCTGGCCGCCCTGGGAGGCGGCATCCTGGATCGCCCGCCACTGAAAAGCGGATACAAGCAGATCGGCGTTTCCAACAACCCGATGCCGCTTTGCACCATGGGCCTGACCGAGCATCGTCTGCTGCTATCCCGCCTGGGGGCAGATCGGAGCCAGTTGGCCCAGTACAGCCAATTGGCTTTGGCGGAGCTTCGCAAGAACTACACCCTGGTGACCCGCCAGTACACCCGGGCGGCCTCCCAGGCTCCCGAGGCAGACATGCTCGCCGCAGATCGTCTGCTGGTCCTCTGGGCCCGGCTTTGCCGGCAGGGCCAGTGGGTGCCGGCCTCCCAGGCGCAGCGAACGTTGCTCAGACATATGGGCAACCATCCCTGGAAGCACCGGTTCAACTGCCTGGCGCTGGTGACGTCGCTCTCGGCCGAAGCCAGGGCCCTTGGCCAAGCCAACGGCGTAACACCCCGCGCCTTGGCAGAGATGTCCGGCCCGGTCGATACCTTCGGGAAATGGTGGCCCTGGTCGCATGCCCCCGCCGGCCAGGTCGTTTATGGCCACATGCTCGGCCAGACAGGCCGGGTCCATCAGCAGATCGACCTGCTCGAGGCCCTGGCCGCCCGGGAAGAGTTGGGGATCTGGTCCACATATGCCACGTTTGAAACCACGGGCAAGAGCCCCGATCGGGCCCGCGTAACCCGAAGGAGACTTATCCGGGCCACAGCCAACAATCGGCCGGGCAAGCTCGATGGCCGAATCGACGAGGACATCTGGGACACAGCGAAGATCTATCCTCTTGTGCCCTCCAGCACGGAAACGGAACATTTCCCCGGGCGCGGGAGCCTGCAATTGCTCCGATCGCCCACGCACCTTCTGGTCGGGCTCAAGCTCAGCCGGGCCCCGGCGGGCTGGCAGGTCGACCTGGCCATCGACTCCGACCGCGACGCATGGACGCAGCTTGTGGTCTCCTTCGACACCCAGGCCAACAAGGAAAGTTCCCTGTGGGTCCGTCACGCTCCGGCGGTGCGGACTTCTTCCCGATGGGCTCAAATCCGCGGGCGCCGCACCTCCGACGGAACCACATTCGAACTGGCCCTGCCGCTGTCGGCCTTTGGACCTGTCCCAGCCGACCAGGCGGTCTGGAACCTGCAGCTTCGGGCATCCCAGCGTCAGGAGCCCGAGAAGAACCTCATGCTTGGACGCTCTGCCGGGAGCCGGTTGAATCCGGAATACGCCGCGGCCCTGATCCTTCCTGCCGCTCCCAAACCCCCCGGAGCTGATCAAGTTCCTCCCCCTTCGAGCCGATAGATACCCAGGAACACCGGACAGGCTGCTTCGGCAAGAGCAGCCGCCATCGAGACACCGAGGGTATCATGAGCCTTACCATCGCACAGAAGGGGACGCTTCGGTACTGGCTGTACGTCATAGCCGGAGCCATGCTTGTCGTTCTGCTGACCGGATGCGTACAGACCGGGCGCGTCGATCCGGACGATCCGGACAACTACGTCCTGGACGCCTCTTCGGAGCTGATTCTGGTCAGCTTCGAAGCTCCCGACGAACTGTCCTCCCGCTCCCTGCAGCACGTCTTGAGGGAACTCCAGGAAGACTACCAGGGCCGGGTGAGCGTCCGACAGATCGACGTGGTCCACGCCCCGGGATGGAAGAAGAAGTTCGGCATCGACGTCCTGCCCACCCTCTGTCTGTTCCATCGCGGCCTGGAGGTCCGCCGTTGGGTCGGCGCCCAAAGCCGTGGATACCTTGACATGCAGCTCCGAAGCGCCTGCCGCAAGTACGAATCCGACGGCCCCGTCGCCCTGACCGACTTCATCGAAGAATCCGTCAAACGGTAAGAAGCTACAGGTCCAGAATCCGTGACCAGTTCACCTGGTCCACCACGTACTGCGTGTCGCGGCCGATGGTGATGTTCTCCACCGAATTGTCCGCCTCGTCGGGAACCAGGGCCAGGATCTTCGTCTTGCCCCGCAGCGCAATCTGTCGGGGATTGGTCTGCACCGCGTAATCGCTGTCATCGACCTGTGCCGGCTCACCTTCCCGCTTTCGCCGCGGGTCCTCCGGCTCCACCGGATAGCGGTTGATGATCACCCCGGCCACCTGGATGCCCATGCTGTCAGCCGCGTGGAGCGTCAGGAGCGTGTGGTTGATCGTCCCCAGCCCGGGCCGGGCGACGATCACCAACGGAAGCCCCGTCAGGCGGGCAAAATGGATTACCCAGAAGTCCTCGCGAATCGGGCACAGCAGCCCCCCCACTCCTTCCACGACCACCGCGTCGCAATTGCCCTCGAGCCGGCAGTAGCTGCGAAAGATCTCGGACAGATCCACCGGGCGTGATTCCTTCTCCGCTGCGACGTTGGGGGCCAGAGCGCTGTGAAACCGCACCGGGGTGATCTGGGCCAGTGACCGGCGGGAATCGGCGCAGGCGGCCAGGAATTCCGCATCGGCGCTGATGAGGCCCTCGCGGTCCTTCCGACAGCCGCTGGCAGCGGGCTTGAAGACCTCTACCCTGCGTGAATCCTTCCGGAGGGATCGGGCGATGGCCCCTGCGATCAAGGTTTTGCCCACATCCGTGTCGGTCCCGGTAACAAATACGCCCTTGAGGCGGGGCAGCTCGGGATAGCTCGAAGCGTCAAAGTCGTTCAACATCCCTGGAAGAACCTCCGAATCGTGGAGACGATCCCATCCACCAGGCGCTTGAGCGTCGCGCAATCCATGGCCGGGGCGGGCATCAAGGTAATCACGTCGCCCAGTGGCCGGGTGATGATGCCCTCGGCCTTGGCGGCGGCACAAACGGCTGGGCCGATCCTGCGGCGGGGGTCGAATCGCTGTTTGGTCCGGCGGTCCTCGACCAGTTCGATGCCGACCATCATGCCGGCCTGGCGGATCTGCCCCACGCGGGGATGATCGGACAGGGGCGAAAGTCCGTCGGCGATCAGGTCGATCTTGGCCGGCAGCGATTCCAGCAATCCACTGGAGAAGATCAGATCGAAACTCGCCACCCCGGCCGCACATCCCAGGGCGTTTCCGGTATAGGTATGCCCGTGATAGAAGGTCTTGTCCTCGGCGATCTCCCCGCAGAAACCGTCAAAGATCTCCTGGGTGGTCAGGGTGGCCGCTACGGGCAGGTATCCACCGGTCAGGCCCTTGCCCAGGCACATCAGATCCGGACAGACCTGCTCGTGCCCGCAGGCAAAGAGCTTGCCGGTGCGCGCGAATCCGGTGGCGACTTCATCGGCGATCAGGAAACTCTCATGTCGTCGGGTGATCTCCCGCAGGCCTCTTAGGAACCCGTCGGGATGGGTGAGCATGCCCCCGGCTCCCTGGATGCGCGGCTCGACGATCAACGCACAGATCCGGCCGGGGTGCTGCTCGAAGATCTTTTCGACCTGTTCCAGGACCGCCTGCCCTGCATCCGCCCCTGCCGGGTGGCGATAGGGACACGGACTGTCGACCAGGAAGGTTTCGAAGAGCAACGGGCTGAAGATTCTGTGGAAAGCGTCGATCCCGCCGACGCTGACAGCCCCGATGGTATCTCCGTGATACCCCTGATCAAATGCGATGAACCGTGTCCGGAGGGTCTGGCCCTTGTTGTGGAAGTACTGGAAGGCCATCTTCTGTGCGACCTCCACCGCTGTGGCGCCGCTGTCGCTGTAAAAGACCTTCCGCAACCCCGAGGGGCTGGCTTGAACGAGCTTCCGCGCCAACCGGGCACTGGGGGGCGAACCGTGGCCGAGCAGGGTCGTATGCGCAACACGCCCAAGCTGGTCCTGGATGGCCTGGTCTATCTGCTCTACGCGGTGGCCGTGGAGATTGCACCAGAGGCTGCCGAAGCCGTCGATGAACCGCCTGCCGTGGACATCGATCAACTCGAATCCCTCGGCATCGGTGATCATCGGGGCCTCGGATTCCATGTACTGCTTCATGGGCGTAAACGGATGCCACACATACCGTTTGTCCATCTGCACGATCCGCTCCGGATCGAAGGCCTGCGGGGATCCTTCCATGAACGCTATCCTTCCCTTCCCTGGGGTATGACACGAATCGCATCGCCGAGGCGGGCATCGTAGATACCGTCGGCCCGAGCCTGGTTGGCGGCGACCTCCAGCAGGCCCATCGAGTTGACAAGCGCCAGGCCCTTGCCGGGCTCGACGAAGCTGTAGGTCCCGGCCAGCTTGCCCACGCGGCTCTGCTTGCACCAGACTTCGACCGTCTCGAGGTTGTCGAAAAAGCTCTCGAGCAGGCCCACGGGCAGGTTGCTTACGCAGTTGCCGAACCGGTCGATGTAGATGATCTTCCCGTAAAGGATCCCATCCGACTCCTGGGGCTGGGGCGTTTCGAGCAGCGTGTAACGATCAGGCGTAGGACCCAACTTCTCCATCGCGACTCCCGAAGCCAGGTGCGCTGCGACCGGTGCGAAGATATCCCGGCCGTGGAAGGTCAGTGAAATGCCTTCCTGCCGCATATACTGCTGGTTCCGCAAGGTCACCAGTCCCTGGCAGGTCGTCCGGGCCTGAACGAAGCTGATGACCCCGTTGTCGGGGAATACGTAATAGCGGCCATCGAATTTCCCGGCCAGTCCCAGCCGCTTCGAACCCACCCCCGGATCGACCACCGCCACGTGTACGCTCTCAGGACCGAATTCGCGACTGGCCTGGTCCAGCAGGAACGCTCCGGACCAGATATCGTGGGCGTCGATCTCGTGGGTCAGATCCACGATCGTCGCCTGGGGGCAGATACGCAGGATCATGGCCTTCATGGCCGGGACATAGGGACCATTTGCGCCGAAATCCGTCAGTAATGTTACAACCGGGTTCTTCCGAGCCACTTCTTTTCTCCATTGTGCGGGGCTGAGATGCCCGTCTGGAGCGAGTATAATCCTGTATGATGACAACATCGAACGACAATCCGGAAATTCGACGGCAACAGATGGTCACGCGACAGATCCAGGCGCGGGGTATTGACGACCCGGCCATCCTCCAGGCGATGCGCGAAGTGCCGCGCGAACGGTTCGTCCCCGCCGAAAAAGGGCATCTCGCCTGGGCCGATCAGCCCGTACCCATCGGCCACGAGCAGACGATCTCCCAGCCTTACGTGGTCGCGATGACCCTCAAAGCCCTGAAGCTCCAGCCGGATCATGTGGTCCTGGATGTCGGAGCCGGCAGCGGGTACCAGACCGCCCTGCTGGCCAAGCTCAGCAAACACGTTTATGCGATCGAACGCATCCAGGCCTTGGCCGATGCCGCCCAACAAGCCCTGCAGGACGTGGGTATCTCCAATGTCCAGCTTCGTTGCAGCGACGGAACGCTGGGCTGGGAGGAACACGCGCCCTACGACAGGATCGTCTGCGGAGCGGCCGGACCGGAAGTGCCCTCCGCCTGGATCGAGCAACTGGCCGAGGGAGGCAGAATCGTGGCCCCCATCGGTCCCCGGCACGCACAAAAGCTTTGCCTCGTGACAAAACATCAAGGTAAGATCCTCCAGGAAAGTCTGGGCGACGTACGATTCGTCAAACTCATCGGCCGTCAGGGATGGCCTGAGGAGTAGCCGCTTGAAAGTCCTGTTTGTCGGCAACAGCTACACGTTCTTCCACCAACTGCCACAGGCGGTTGCTGCAATGGCCTCGTTTCGGGACACCCCCATCCAACTCCAGGAGTATCTACGAGGCGGCGCGAGCCTCCAAACCCACTGGTCCGACAACCTGGGTCTCTCCGAGCAGCGCTGCGGGTTCTGCCCGGAACTGGATCCCCAGCGGGTGGGCGGGCTCGACCGGGCACTGGACGCCAGGCCCGACGTGGCTGTCCTCCAGGGCCAGAGCATGGATCCTGTCCTGCAGCCGGAATCTTTCTATGCTCACGCAGCCCTGCTGGCCCAGCGAATTCACACTTCGGGGTGTAATCGAATCGTCTTTTATCTGACCTGGGCCCGGCGGGACAAGCCCGAGCAGCAGATGATCCTGACCGGAGCCTACCGTAAGATCGCAGCCGAACTGGGAGCGGATCTGGCTCCTGTCGGCCAGGCCTGGGCCGATGCCAGGGGGCAACTGCCGGAGTTGGTCCTGCACGAAGCCGACGGCAGCCATCCCACCCCTGCCGGCTCGTATCTCTCGGCCTGTGTTCTGCTGGAAACGCTGACGGGGCAAAGCTGTATCGATCTGCCGGCAAGGCTCGATCAGATCCGCGACGATTCCGGCCGGATCGTCTACGACCTGCCCGCCGATACAGCTTCCCAACTCCAGCGGATCGCCCACAGCGTCGTGGATGACTTTGCAAAGGATTGCTGAAGCTCCTCGGGAGAGGGGATCTTTTCATTGCCGCCGATAATCGCGGTGCGGTATCATATCGAGCCCGTTTCTTGTCCAAGGCCTCCGGAGCGAAGCTTGCGCAAGAGCCATCCCTTTTCCGATAAGGCAGATACGCGGCAAGCAGGATTGGCTTGCGTACCAACACAATTTCCAGCAGGAGAAACCAGTGAGCCAGGAACTCATCCAGAAAATGCGAGACCTCGAGGCCCGGATCGGCGTAGTCGGGCTGGGATACGTCGGCCTGCCTCTTGTACGGGAATTCACCCGGGGCGGGGCCAAAGTTTTGGGCTTCGATATTGATCAGAACAAGGTCCAATCGCTCAAGAAGGGAAAAAGCTACATCGAGCACATTCCTTCCAGCGTGATCAAGAACATCGTGGATTCGAACCTCTTTGATGCCACGACCGATTTCTCCCGCATTCCCGAGGCCGATGCCATCCTGATCTGCGTTCCCACGCCACTGACCAAGATGCGCGAACCGGACATGTCCTACGTCGAGGGCACGGCCCGTCAGATCGCCCAGTATCTTCGCAAGGGTCAGTTGATCGTCCTGGAATCCACAACGTATCCGGGAACCACGCGGGAAGTCATGCTCCCGATCCTGGAAGAATCCGGCCTGAAGGTCGGGACCGACTTCTACCTGGCCTACAGCCCCGAACGCGAGGACCCGGGTCGCAAGGACTACACCACCCAGACGATCCCCAAGGTGGTCGGGGGGTACGATGCACCCTCACGAAAGGTGGCAGAGGCCTGCTACGAAATCGCCATCGACACCGTCGTGCCGGTCTCCAGTTGCGAGGCAGCCGAGGCGAGCAAGATCCTCGAAAACACCTACCGCTGCGTGAACATCGCCCTGGTCAACGAACTCAAGACGCTCTTTGACCGGATGGACATCAATGTCTGGGAGGTGATCCGGGCGGCCTCGACCAAGCCCTTCGGCTTTACGCCGTTCTACCCGGGCCCGGGACTTGGAGGCCACTGCATCCCGATCGACCCGTTCTACCTGTCCTGGAAGGCGCGGGAGTACGGGCTGGCCACGCGGTTTATCGAGCTGGCCGGCGAGGTCAATGTCTCCATGCCCCTGTTTGTCATCCACAAGCTCATGGAAGCTCTCAACGACCGGTGCAAGGCCCTGAAGAACTCGAAGATTCTCATTCTGGGTCTGGCCTACAAGAAGGACATCGACGACGTTCGCGAGAGTCCTTCACTGGAGTTGATCGAGCTGCTCAAGCATCGCGGCGCGAAGGTCAGCTACAATGATCCCCACGTGCCCAAGACCTCACCCATGCGGGAGTACAACCTCAAGATGGTCTCCAAGCCGGTGGATGCAAAGTCCCTGGCCCAGTACGACGCGGTCGTGATCAGCACCGATCACAGCGACTACGACTACCAGGAGATCGTCGACAACGCTCAACTGGTTGTCGATACCCGCAACGCTACCAAGGGCGTCAAACGCGGACGAAGCAAGATCGTCCAGGCCTGACCGCCGCCCCGGGCAAGACAATACCCAGGCCGTCGATCCATCGCGACCGGCGGCCTGCTTTATGCGCCCGAAGCGGTCTGCTCCTGCTTGCGCTCGCAAAGACGCGCGCCCATGCACAGCAGATACGGCAGCACGCTGATCGCACATCCCAGCCCGTGGTAGGTGAAGTCCTGCCACTCGTTGCTTCGCGCAGTGTATCGCCCCTGGACCCACTCTCCGGCGGCCCCGGCGGCCACGGCCAGGCCGATCGCTCCCAGCCCCAGCCAGAGCCTTCGGCTGCCAATCCACCAGGCCAGGACTGAGGACATCATGAATCCACCAAAGAGATGAAGGAATCGATCATCGGCCCCGAAGGCCGTCATCGACCAGACCGCGAGGCCCTGGCCGCGCAGGATCCCCATCAGCAGGAAGTAGCCCATCAGAACCCCAACGAAAAGCACGGCTGGAATGTGACGCACAGGCCGGGCCGAAAACGCAGGCAGCAGCCCCCAGAAGAAGATCATACCCACCGAGCAGGCCGGCACGTACAGGCCGCCCGAAACCAGCAACGCCAGGGCCGAGCAGAGACAGCCGGCCATCCAGATCAGGCCTCGATACTGCTCCCGGGCGGTGCGGTTCCTCAGGCTCCAGAGCCCTGACAGAATTGCCCCCAGTCCGCCGAGAACCAGGGCCCCCACTCCCACCAGCCCCACCGCCTCCAGAAGCACCGCCAGACTGTCGGCGGCAGGATCCAACCGGACCATACCCGCCTCGCCCCTGCCGAATAGGCGGATCGCTGCATCGGGCAGCTTCCACTGCCGGTTCCAGGCCAGGATCACGCCCCCTGCCGCCAAGGCGGCTCCCAGTGGACACAGGACTCTCCTTCGGAGCTTCCAGGACAGGCTTGCGCATACAAGGAGGACTCCCGAGGGGATCAGCCCCAGCCCGGCCGCCTGCGGAGACAGAACGATCAGCCACGCCGCCATCGCAATTGCGAAAACCGCCGGCAGGCGCTGGGGCCGGCGTCGGACAGCGGCCCCTTCCCTTGCAGACCTGAAAGCCGATTCGACAAACCACCAACTGGCTCCCATCGCCGCAGTGCCGGCAAGACCCAACAGCACAAGCCCGTCACGCCCTTGCGAAACGGAGGCGGCACTTACCGCCAGGGCGGGCCCTACCGCGATGGCCAGGGCGCAGGCGAGAATGGAACGCCCGTGGCCTGGGCCTCGCGGAAGCAGATCCTGCGTGATCATCAACCCCAGACCGATCAGCAGGAGATGGTGAAGAATCGAGACCTCCAGGGCGCCTGACAGATCGTAAGGCCCTTGGGCGGGCATCGAGAAACTGCTCTCAAGTGCGTGGTGGGCGATGACCCCCGCGGCGAAGACCAAACCGGCCTGCATCACCTGCAAGGGGACCTTCCGCCGGTTGCCGCAGGTTCGCGACCAGAGCCATAGGGTCAGCGCTGTCCAGATGCCCGCGGTGAAGACTCCCCACAGGGCCAGACCGGGCCTCCACCAGCCAAGGGCCGATATGCAAACCAGTACCACCCACAGCCAGCGGGCGATGGTCTCGATCTGTCGGGAAGTCGTTCTGACCGGAATCATGCTCGTGGTTCCTCACGTGCTATGAATATCGGCTTTTGACAGGACCTGGGTGCAGGGCAATTGGCTGGCTCGAAAGGTCAGGCCAACATACAATCCGATCATGGATCCGATTCGAAAAGCTGTCATTCCGGTCGCCGGCAAGGGAACGAGGCTGCATCCCGTCACGCGGGCGATCCCCAAGGCGCTCTTTCCCCTGGTCAGAGGCAGGCAAAAGGTCCGGAGTGTCCTGGAGTGGATTCTGGAAGAAGCCTGCAGCGCCGGGATCGATCGATTCGCGATTATCGTTTCCCCGGAGCAACTGGAAATGCTGCGAAACTACCTGGCGGACCAACCGGCCTCTCAGGTCCCCTGGGATACCGGCGCGTTGGAATGGATCGTGCAGTCCAGTCCGGCCGGCTTTGGCGATGCGGTCCTCCAGGCCGGGGCCTTTGTCGGAGACGAATCCTTCCTGCTGCTGCTGGGCGACCACGTTCATCTCTCGGCCGAAGCGCGCTGCCCTGCCCGCCAGGTTCTTGACGACCTGGAACGGCTTGAGGCCGATGCCGTGATCGGCATGCAGCCGGTGGGCCCGGAAGAACTGCCCCGGGTGGGAGTGGCAGGAGGAGATCCGCTGGGTTCGCCCAGGGGGGGCGAAGATCTCTACCGCTGCCGGGACTTTGTGGAGAAACCGGACCTGGCTGCGGCGCGCCGCCGACTGACCACGCCTGGGCTGGACGGGGAGACCTTCCTGGCCCATTGTGGGATCTACGGATTCTCAGCGGAAATCTTCCATGCGTTGCGCGAGGAAAAACCCCTGGCCGAAAAGGCCGGGAAGGAACTGCAACTGGCCGCTGCTCAGCTGCGCCTGCTGCGCAAATGCAAGGATCGCTACTTTCTCCGGCGGATACGCGGACGCAGCCTGGACATGGGGACCCCCGAAGGCTTTTCCCGCGCGCAGGCGATTCTGGACCGTCAGAGCCGGCGGACCTGACCGGCGAAACTCAGCCCGGGCAGATGGGTTCTTCTTCGCCGACGCTGGTCACCGGCTCGGGAAGCTCGGCCGAGAACTCGCGGGTGTTGTAGATGCAACGGAACTTCACCATCGCCTCGGTGGGGCTGTTGGCCTCGACGACGGCCTCGGCCTGCTGCGACTGCGACGGATCATGATATCGAATGCGATAAACCATAGCTTTCCCTCCAGGGATCTGCTTTCTGGCAAGCTACAATTCAGCCTATCCGGCGGCAACATCCACCGGGGGCCTCTCTTGCGCAGAGGCAAATCCTCCCATGCGTGCAATGCCTCCAACTGACCCATCGGCCAGAACTTGCAAGAGGTGAATTTCGGCGTGATTTTTTCCCCGCAATCCACCTTGGGCCCTTGGGCAGCGGGCAGCAGGGCCGCTTGGCCACAAGCAGACATTACCCCTTTGTATACGGATGGTTATCGAACGGAAGGGCGGCCACCGGCCCCCTGCTGCTCTCGCAGGTGGGTGATGATCCCCTCCGCAATGGCCCCGGCCAGGCGGTCCTGGTAGTCCGAACGCACCAGCCGGGAAAGGTCCTGCGCGTTGGACATGAAGCCGGTTTCCACCAGCAAAGCCGGCCCGCGCGTCTGGCGCAACACGAACAGTGGCCTTGCTTTGTCTTCGCGAACGGCCGGTCCGTGACTCTCAAAGCCCGCCCGTTTGAAAGACGTGGCAACCTGTTTGGCGGCGCTGCGCGTGTCGTTCGAGGCCACCGCTGCAATGTAGATCTGGAACCCCTGGGCCTGTGGATTGGCCTTGCTGGAGTTGGCATGAAGGCTCACAAACAGCGCAGCCGAATGGGTGTTGGCCATTTTGACCCGATCTTCCAGGCTCACGGTCGTATCGCGGTACCGGGTCAGCATCACCCGGACGCCCTTGCCCTTCAGTTGCGAGCTGACCTTGCGCGCCAGTTGGAGGTTGAGGGCTTTCTCTTCGACCCTCGAACTCTGCCCGGCCAGGGACCCAAGGGCCCCGGGGTCCTTTCCCCCGTGGCCGGGATCCAGGATCACCAGGCCCCGAATCGGGCCTTCAGGGGCCACCGGCCTGGGAGCCACTTGCGCAGGGGCAGCGGGCAAGGCCTGTCGGATCAATGGAACCAGGCTGCGGGGAACCTGGACGATGCCCCCGGAAGACCGGATGCTCTCGAGTTGCCGAATCCGATCGCCGTTGACGTAGAACCCCCCCGCCCGGCCGGCGAAGAGCACCAGCGTGGTGCGGGATCTGCTCAGCGAAGCATACAGGTCGTTGGTTTCGTCCACCTGCATGTTCAACTCGCGGGCCAATTCGTGGACGCTCATTGTCGCTTCATAGTCGCTGAGTGTTCCGGAAGGTACCGTCTGGAACTCCGGCTCGCGGCAACCGGTTGTGACGATGCAGATCCAACCGCAAAAGCAGAGGGGCAGCAGGCAGGTGAATCGATCGCGAGAAGTTCCAGAGCTCAAAAGTCGCATCCGTGCTCCCATGTTCACTCCCTGGGCCGCCTTGGCCGGGTCAGACGGCCAGATACACGTACAGCAGGAACCCCAGCCAGAGGACAAACACACCGCCAAGGACCAGATAGAACCAGAATGGCTTGCGCGGGGCCGAATCGGGCACGCCATCGATCACGTTGACCGGCTCGGGGACCGGGTGTTTCTTGTCCCCGGCCTGGGCCGGGGGCGTCTGCTTATTCTCATCGGCCATCGGTGACGCTATTCCTTCAGTTCAAACTGCCATTGGCGCTGGAAGTACTCATGGAAGTCGAAGACATCGCGGAAGTCCTCCAGGCTGTCTTCCTCGGTTTTCTTCATGAAGTTATTCTCGACCAACAGGTAGACCATGTTGCCGAAGTCCAGTGTTTTGTTGATGTTCCAACGCCTCAGGACCGTCTCGGCGAGCATTCCCCATCTCTCCAGGGCCAGTTGACAAAGGGCGTGGCAAAGGTGCTGGCCGGTTACATGGCTCTGGCCTGCGGGAAGAACGTTTTCTCCGTGGACGCCGCGAACCGCGCTGCTGAGCCCGTCGTGGAGAAACGCATAGGCCTCCAGCGGGTAGCGGCCATCGGCGAGAATCACGTCTCGCATGGTTTTATCGGAAGATTGATCGGGCATTACTGCTTCCTGGGAAAGAGCGGATCGCCCTTCTTGACGCGCGTACCGGGCAGCAGTTGCCCCCAGCGGGCCTTTTCCATCAGCGGCGTGGCAACGCCGCGGAGGCCCAACTGGGCCAAGCCCCGGCGGGACGCTTCGGGCATGATCGGCTCGAGGAACAGCAAGGCGATCCGAAGCGCCTCGGCGCAGGTATACAGAATCTCGCCCAGCCGCTGCTTCTGCGACGGGTCCTTGGCCAGGCGGAACGGCTCGGTCTTGTCGATGAATTGATTCGTCGCGTCGGCCAGGGCAATAATCTTATCGATGTACCGATGGAACGCGCAGTTGCTCATGTCTTCAACGGCCGCGGAGGAAAGCTCCCCGGCCGCATCGATCACGCTCTGCTGCTCGGGGACCGAATTCCCCCCCGCCGGGATGAGACCGTCCACGTAGCGGCTGATCATATTGACGCTGCGCGAGAGCAGATTGCCCAGTGTGTTGGCCAGGTCGCTGTTGTAACGTGTCTGGAACATCTCCTGGGAGAAGTCCCCGTCGGCCCCGAAGGCCACCGCACGAAGCAGATAGTATCGGTAGACATCCACCGAGTACTCGTTGCAGATCTCCTCGATGGTCTCCCGCGAGATGAAGTTGCCCAGCGTTTTGGACATCTTCCTGCCCTCTGCCGTCCACCACCCATGAGCAAAGACGCACTTGGGAAGCGGCAGGTCCAGGGCCATCAGCAGGCAGGGCCAATACACCGCGTGGAACCAGAGAATGTCCTTGCCGATCAGGTGCACGCTGGCCGGCCAGTACCGCTTGAAGGCGCCGTCGTCGTCGCGTCCGATTTCCGGAATCCCCAAGGCGGTAATGTAGTTACTCAGGGCGTCGACCCAGACATAGACCACGTGGGACGGATCCGAGGGCATGGGAACGCCCCAGGGGAGTTTCTCGGCCCCGCGGGAAATGCACAGGTCGTCCACCCCCTGCTTGAGCTTGCTGAGCACCTCGTTGCGGCGGGACTCGGGGGCGATGAATTCGGGGGTCGCCTCGATGTGCTCGATCAGGCGAGGCACCCATTTGCTCAAGCGGAAGAAATAGTTCTCCTCGGAGTATCGGGTGAGATCCCGGCCGGAAATCGGGCTCTTGTACTCGTTTTCGCGGGCGGTCGACTCGGTAACGAATTCCTCCTGGCCCTCGTCGTACCAGCCTTCGTACTGACCCTTGTAGACCTCGTCCTTTTCCTGCAGCGTTCGGATCAGCGCCTGGACCCGCTGTTCGTGGCGGTCTTCGGTGGTACGGATGAAGTCGTCGTGGGAGATATTCAGATCCTCCCAGAGCTTCTTGAAGTGCACGACAACCTCGTCGCCGAGTTGGTCGGGCTCCTTGCCCTTTTCCCTGGCGGCCTTGTAGATCTTGATTCCGTGCTCGTCCGTGCCGGTCAGGAAGCGCACGTCGCGTCCCTCGGCCCGGAAGAACCGGGCCAGGACGTCGGCGGCAATCGTCGTATACGAATGTCCGATGTGCGGCACGTCGTTGACGTAGTAAATCGGTGTGGTTACGTAGAAAGTATCAGCCACGGCAGTTCCTTTGTTTCCGGCACGGGCCCACGGGGGTAAAGAGCATCAGTCTAGCAGGGGCTGAGGCGGTTTTGAACCGCCAATTCCTGCCAGGCGATGCGAATCGCTTCTACTGAGGCGCCCCCACGGCGAAGAATTGCAGGGGCAAGACCAGAAGCGCCCTCTCGGCCTGGGGGGTTACCAGCACGTCGGCGAGGACTTTGCTCTCTTCCTGGCGGACCTTGACATTGCCCAGCAGGTCGGTGATGGCTCCCATCTCCATCGGGACGCTGCGAAGCCCTCCACGGACTCGCGAAACGGCGTTGCGAAGGTCCTCGGCAGCCTTGGCGGCCTTGTCTTGGCCTGAACTCCAGGCCGAAAGGGTCATTCTCCTGCCCTTGTCCTCGGTCTGTGAAGAGAGACAGAGCTGCTGGATTTCCTGGAAGAACAACTCTTCCTTGAGCACCGGGGGGACCCGCATCGCGACCCAGAAGTCAGACGCTGTGTCGGTCCGGCCGAGCAACTGCGTCATCGCCTCGGTTCGCGGGTAGGCCTGCTTGCCCATCACGCCAAACAAGACTTTCTCAATCGGCAAGGCCTTGCCTGCGGGCCCGATCAGCACGACCATCACCTGCGGCGAAACCAGGCAAAGTTGGAAATCGTTATCCACGGCCAGGACGTCCACACCGGCGACTTTGCGGCTTTCCACGTCCGGCTCGCTGCGCAACAGCGCTGGAGACACCAAAGACGGATCGTACCGGCCTCGGAGGATCGCTGCGCCCCATCCGTTGTTCCCGTCGGCGTCAAGTGAAAGTCCGAACGTCAGAGCGTCCAATCGGAAATTCCCGATCTCGTGGGCGATCGGGATCATCCCGTCCATAATCCCAGAAACAATTTCCGATACCTCCTGGTCCCCCACCTGCTTGCCCATTGCAATGCGGACCATTTCGGCGATTCCCATTGGGTTTTTCGCTTCGGTGAGATCCACCTGGGCCAGAACCGAAAGTTCGTCCGGGAAAGCAGAAAGGTCCGTCTTCAGCCGCGAACTCATGTCCCGCTGTGGCTTCCAGGCCTTGCCTTGAATCTCGGCCAGGGCCTGAGCGGCGTAATCGGCCACAAACGGTTTATTGCTTTGGGTCAGCGCCTGGAGGCGCTGGGCGGCCTTCGTCTCCTTGCGTTGACCCAACGTGCGAATGGCTATCAGTTGACGAACCCGGTTTTGAGCGGCCTGGGTGGTGAGAGTCTCCACGATCTCGGTCGCCCGCGCAGCAACTTCCGAATCCGGCGAGTCGACCAACTTCCTGACCTGATCCAACACGACGGGGCCGGCGCTGACCAGGGCCTCCTGTGCGGCTTTCCTCTTCCGGAACGACGAATCCCCCAACTGTTCCAGCAGGGCTGTGAGATCCTCGGGCATCTCCGGCTCCTGGAGCATGGCAAGAAGCATTTCGGTGTTGGGCGCGACCTCCTCATGCTTCCAGTAGGCCTCGTTTGGTATCAACTGCAGCAGCTCGTTGGGCGTCTGGTCGGACCCGACCGTCGTGACAAGGCCTGCCAGTGCGATCAAGGCAAATTGGAACATGGCGCAAACCTCCCTGATGGTGCGAGAAAATCCAGATACTTGCTCTCAAGGCCAATACGCATGAAAATACGCATCTTCCGGGCCAATATGCAAGGAGAGAAACCATGAAGCCCCAGTCGCGTTCGATCCATTCACAGCCCAGTTGGGTTCTGATCGGCGATCAGGTCGAACTGGCGGTAACGAAACTCGGCGGGCACATGGCCCCGGTAACCTTCTACCGGGACACCGCTTCGCCGGTCGAGCCCTACCATATCAGTCCCTGGCAGGAGGAAGCCCTTGCCATCGACGAACCGGTACTGGTCCCCCTGCGCGGCGACTTCTTCTGTGCGCCCTTCGGGGCGGACAACGACTACCGCGGGGAAAAGCACCCCGCCCACGGCGAGTCGGCCACAGCCAAGTGGTCCGATGCCCGGATCGAGCAGCAGGAGGACGTGATCGCTCTCTCGATGCAAATGAAGACGAAGATCCGCCCCGGCACGATCACAAAGACACTCTCCCTCGTCGAGGGCCACAACGCCGTATACTGTCGCCACAGGCTGGAGGGGTTCTCGGGCAAGATGTGCCTGGGTCACCATGCCACCCTGGCGGCCGACGACGACAAACGCAGCCTGGCGATTTCCTCATCGCCCTTCGCCCTGGGTCGGACCTTCCCCGATCTCTATGCCGACCCGGTCAGCCGGGAGTATCAGGCCCTGGCCATCGACGCCGCCTTCAAGAGCCTCTCCCGCGTGCCGACCCGGTTCAAAACGCCCGCGAGCATCGACGCCTCCCGCTTCCCGCACCTTTACGGATACGAAGATCAGATCGCCCTGTTCAAGAAACCCTCGTCCACACCGGCCTGGATCACCGCCGTCGCAGCCGGAGAGGGCTATCTCTGGTACAGCCTCAAAGACACCGCACAGCTTCCGGCCACCGTCTTCTGGATGAGCAATCGAGGCCGACACGGCGCGCCCTGGAACGGCCGAAACGTCTGCCTCGGCCTCGAGGACGTCTGCGGGTACTTCGCGGCCGGCCTTGCCCCCAGCGCCAAAGCCAATCCTGTCAGCCAGGCGGGGTTCCCGACGACGGTATCGCTTTCGAAGAATCGGCCGACGGAGATTCGAACAATTCAGGGCGTTGCCAGAATCCCCCGGGGTTTCGTGAAGGTTCGCAGCGTGCGTTTCGGACCCGACGAGATCACTTTCCGCTGCGTCAGCGGCAAAACGGTGACCGCCCCGGTTCGCCACAGATTCCTGGCCGAGGGTTTCCAGACCTGAGCCCTGTCGCGCCGGCGGGACTTGCTGGCCATGGGCGGGGACTCGATGGCCAGATGAGCTTCTCTACCGGTCTTCCAGCAGCATGCGGGCCAGTTCCTCCACGCTCCGGCAGGTCTGCTGCGGCTGACCTCCTTCAGGGGCGGGGTTCTCCGCATGCACCTGATCTTCCAGCCGCAGGAGAACCGTCTGCCACCCGAGACGATTGGGGGCCACGAAATCCTTGGCCAGATTGTCTCCAACGTACAGACAGTTTTCGTGGGCAACTCCCAGCAGCTCCGAGATCAGTTGGAACCCCTCGCAGGCGGGCTTCCAGAACGGGCGCCCCAGCTTTTCGGTGAACACGATTTCCTCAAAGGCCCCCCGCAGGTGCAGGGCTTCGAGCTTGTAAAGCTGGGCAGGCAGGAAGCCATCGGTCAGCAGGCCCAGGCGGGCGACCTTGGCGGCCGAGGATAGCAGGGGCACGATCCCGTCGCGAGGCTGCAAGGACGGCTTGTGGTTGCGATAGACCTCCACCAGGTCGCTGATTTCCTTCTTTGAAAGGCCCAGTTGAAAGTGATCGCTGAGGGCGTCCAGCGCTCCGTCGGCCTGGCCGGCCTGGAAGCGGTCCCAAAGCCAGTCTTCGTATCGCCGGGTCGTCCCCTTGCTCTCGCGGAGCACCTGTGCGACCATGCAGTAACCGCTGCGCACGTACTGGCGTTCGGGGTAGAGCGTGTCGTCCAGGTCGAACACCAGGGCCCTGTCAGACATCGTCTTTCTCCTCCCGATCCCTTTCCCGCTTGCGATCCCGGGAATACTGCTTTTCGTAGACATCCCCTTGATGGCCCAAGACATTGGCCGCGGTGCGCAAGAGGATCCGAAGATCCAGCCGGAGGCTCTGGTGGTCGACGTAATAGAGATCCATCTCGATTTTGTCCTCGATCGGCAGGGATCCGCGCCCGTAGGCCTGGGCGTAGCCGGTCAGGCCGGGCCGGACATCCAGACGCCGGCGCTGGTTTTCGTCCCACTGCCGGGCCTGTCGCTCGTAAAGCGGTCTGGGGCCCACCAGCGACATACTGCCGGAAAGGATGTTGAGCAACTGGGGCAGCTCGTCCAGGCTGGTCTCCCGGAGGAATTTGCCCAGGCGTGTCAGTCGGGGGTCGCCCCCGCTGCGGGGACTCATGCCGTAGGGATCCACATCGCTTCGCATGGTGCGAAATTTGAGCATCACAAACGGCTTGCCCCGGTAGCCGGCCCGGCGCTGTCGGAAGATGGCCGCCCCCTTGGACTCGATGCGAATCGCAAGGCAGATCAGGAGCATCAGCGGGCCCAGGACGATCAGCCCTGCCAGGCTCAGCAGGATATCCAGCAGGCGTTTGCACATGGAAGGCCGGGCTAACCGAGATTCTCGCGGTACCAGTCGATCGCCTTTCGCAGTCCCTCTTCGAAGTAGACGGCCGGCTCGTAGCCGATGGATTCTTTCGCGGCCTCGATGGCGGCCAGCGAGTGCTTTACATCTCCGGGGCGCTGGTCGGTATATTCAGCCTGTATGTCGGTGCCCAGCAACTCCTGGAGCAGCGCGAGGATCTCGTTGAGGCTCGTTCGCTGATTGCAGGCAATGTTCAGCACGCGTCCGTCGCAGACCTCGGCCGGGGCGGTCATGCCCAGGTAGTTGGCCCGGCAGACGTTCTCGATGTAGCAGAAGTCGCGGGACTGTTCGCCGTCGCCGTAGACCACGGGTTTCCGGCCTTGCAGCAGGCGGCTTACGAAGGCGGGGATGACCGCGGCGTAGGCCCCCTGGGGGTCCTGGTGCGGGCCGAAGACGTTGAAGTAACGCAGGCAGAGCGTTTCCAGCCCGTAGGCGGCCGCATAGCCCCGCATGTAGGCCTCGCAGGAGACCTTGCTTGCCGCGTACGGACTGATGGGCAGGACCGGCATCTGCTCGTGCTTGGGAGAGACCGGCTGGTTCCCGTAGGCGCTGCTGCTGGCGGCAAAGAGGATACGCTTGACCTGCGAGGCCCGGGCGGCTTCCAGGACCGTGATCGTGCCGTTGACGTTGGCATCGTGGCTGGTGACGGGGTCCTCCACGCTGCGCGGCACGGAGCCCAGGGCGGCCTGGTGAAAGACCCCCTCGCAGCCCTGAAAGGCCCTGTCGACCGCATCGCGATCGCGAATGTCGCCTTCCAGAAAGGCGATCTGGGAAAGGATGGGCTCGATGTTCTCCTTCTTGCCGGTGGCCAGATTGTCCAGGACGACGACGTCGTGGCCCTTTTCCAGCAGGAAGCGGGCCAGGTTGCAGCCGATGAATCCAGCCCCGCCGGTCACGCAGTACTTGCTCATAGCGAAAGTCTCTCCTTTTCGTATTCGATGATCTCGGCGAGGGTTTCGTCAAGTTTGTATTTCGGCTGATACCCGACGAGCCTTTGTATTTTCGTCAGATCCGGCACCCGAATCTGCATATCGTCAAAGGGCCTGCCGAAGGCTTCTTCGTAGCTTATGTGCTCGATCCGGCTTTGCGAGCCGGTCATCTGAACGATCTTCCGGGCCAGTTCATTGATTGTCACCGACTCGGACGTGCCGATGTTGACGACCTCACCTTCGGCCTCGGGGCAGTCCACCAGCCGGCAGAGGGCATCGACCACATCCTCTACATGGCAGAAACATCGGCTCTGGTTGCCCGTGCCATGGATCTGGAGTGTCCGGCCCTGCAAGGCCTGCTGGATGAAGCGGGGCACGACCATGCCGTATTGACCCCTCTGCCGGGGCCCGACGGTATTGAAGAATCGGCAGATCACCACGGGCAGGCCGAACTGATCCCGATAGGCCAGGGCGAGGAATTCGTCGACCATCTTGCTGCAGGCGTAGCTCCAGCGGGTGTAGACCGTCGAGCCCAGGACCGTATCATCCGATTCGGAAAAGGGCACGTTGGTGCTCTTGCCGTAGACCTCGGAGGTCGAGGCCAGCACCACCTTGCAGCCGAACTTTCCCGCCAGGCCCAGCACGACCTCCGAACCGTGAATGTTGGTCTCCAGGGTGTGGACGGGCTGTTCGACGATCAGTCGCACCCCTACCGCGGCGGCCAGGTGGAACACCGCCTCGGCCCGCTGGAAGAGGCTGACCATCAGGTCCTTTTCCCGAATGGAGGCGCGGATGAAGCGAAAGCGGTCGCTGGAGCGACAGGGAGCCAGGTTTTCCAGGCAACCGGTGGAAAGGTCATCGATGGCTGTGACGTGATGGCCCTGCCTTAGCAGACGCTGGGCCAGGTGGGACCCGATAAACCCTGCGCCACCGGTGATCAATGCATTCATGCCGCGTTCCTGTATCGAGGGATCATTGCTCGTCCGACAGGCTACCGCCGCAAGGCGCCAGGGGCAAGAGTGTTGCCTTTGAATGGAAAAGACAATCAGAAGTGGAAAAGGACGCGCATGATTCTCCCCTCATGCACGTACTCCAGAAAGAAAGCCGCTTACATCGACCCCCGTTGTCCGAAGGAAGACAATCTAGTGGACTTCGGTGACTTCGTGATCGACTTTCTCGGGCACGAAGTTGCTGACCGCCGCAATGTAGCCACGGATCGCCTCATCAAGCCGGTCGGTCGCCTGTTGGCGCGTGGGGCCCTGGGAGACACAACCCGGCAGTGTCGGGCAGACTGCCGTGTAGCCGCCATCTTCGTTTTGCAGGATACGAATCGTGAGTTTCATCGCAACACCTCTGGAAGTAGAAACGTGCTCTGCGCCGCTTGCCCCGCTGCTGCCGATGAAGGAATTCGGGCGAAAGATGTCCTTTGAGTACCCGTTGCGGTACCCGCCCTATCGCGTCCTCATACCCCTTGCTCATACAGTTGCTGCCCCACCTACTGCCTGGGCATCCACCGATTGAGCCTGAGGTCGCGATCTCGTCAGACCTCTGTGCTACGACAGAAGCAGGAACTTGCCTGCATTATAGACAAATCTATCGGCCGAACACAAGTCTAGACTGGAGCAAAAACTAGCGTTTGGAAAGGTCCGGGACAGATCATGGCCACAAAGCATTATAAACCATATAGCTTCCCCATTTTACAATCACAGCCCCGGACAGGTTTTTCCGGGTTGAGGCACTGTTAGGAGAATATTTTTTCCTGATGACCTCAATTCGTTTCCCTGATACCCCGCCGATCCTGTTGGTTTCTGTTGAATATCCTTCTCCAGTCCAATTCCCCCCCCCGCCGGGGCGTTGCCCCGTGGGAAGGCCTCTGGTATAATTACCCCGTACGATAGAGAGCCAACCAGACCGCACGAGGAGCTGCTTTCCATGCCGATTTACGAGTACCGATGCGACGATTGCGGACATGCTTTTGAGAAACTCGTCCCAAGCCATCGCAGCAAGCCCGACTGCCCCGAGTGCGGCAGTAAGCAGTTGCAGCGCCTCTACTCCAGCTTCGCCGCCCACCAGGGACGTTCGGCCTCGTCGCCCTGCCAGTCGGCCGGTCAGTGCCCCTCGGCCCGGGGGTGTCCCAGCGGGCAGTGTCCGCTTTCCTGATAGCCGGGCCTGAGCCAATGCGGTTTTTTCGCTGATCTTTGCCCTTTCGGCGTGTCTTGTACAGGCGGGAAGGGAAAGGATCCCGAAGCCGAAATCCTGATATAGGGAACTCGCCAGTGCGAATCAGTCCCCTGCTCATTTTGACAGCCCTGCTGCCCCCAACCATCGCCCAGGCTGATAAGGTCCTCCTGGCCGATGGGCGGGTGCTGGTCGGGGAATATCGCAGCCAGGGCAGCACCGTCTATGTCGAATCGCAAGGCCAGACCCACCAGGTCGATTCCTCGCAGGTCCTGGAAGTCATCTCCACCCAAACGCTCACCACGATTTTTGATCAGAGTCTGGCCGAGATGCAACTGGGGGACCTCGAAGCGATGGAAGAACTGGCCCGCCAGGGCCTTCGCGACGGTCTGGACGAACGGGCCCGACAGGTATGGGAAGCGATTCTGCAGATCGATCCGGAACACGCCGAAGCCCGGCAACACCTGGGGTACCTGCGCCTGGGCGAAAAATGGCTGACCTTTCCCGAAGTTCTGGAAGGGCTTGGCGAGCGGATCCGCACAGAGCCCGAAGATGCGTCCCTCCTGGAGACCCTGAGCGACCTTCGCTCCCGCCTGAACAGTGAGGCTCAGCGGTTTGCCCTGACGGAAATGCGGGGGCGCATCCTGCTGGCACGCAAAGAATTTCAGGATGCTGGAGCGATTTTCAAACTTGCCGCCGAGGCCGCCCGGCAGGCGAATCTGCCCGATGCCTCGGTTCGTTTCGACGTGCTTCACCGCATTGTCAGTCAGGCCCCCGCGGGTGTCTATGCTCTCGAGGACCCCTATCCCGCCGGGGCCATGCTGCTGGGCTCGGACCAGCGGATTCTCCGGCCGGGGCCGGTTTCACTGGCCGATCCGATGGCCATCGAGGCAGCCCTTCGCGATGAAGCCCTTTCCCAGCAGGCCCACGCTTCGGAGCTGATCTCCCAGGCGGTCGCGGCTGAGAACCTCGACCCGGACACCGCCCGTGCCAAGTATCTCCGTGCGGAGTTGACGCTCGACCGGGCCGATGCGCTCCTGCCCGGTTCGGGCCTTACCTACCGCGTGGAAATCGCCCGCAAGCGGATCCGCGCTCTTCGGCGCGATGTGGAAAACCGGACGCGAGGCTACGACCGCCTGGAGGCCCGCCTGGGCGATCCGGATCTGGGCGGGGCGAGGTACCGGCGGCTGCTCGAGCGGATGGTTCACCGCCTGGATTCGCTGGAAGAAGCCCTGGGGGAGATAATCGAGATCGCCCAGCCGTACAGGGAAGAGTTGATTTTGCAGATTCAATGGGCAAAATCGGACTTGCAAACCGTGCAGGAAAAACGGACAATTCTCAAGGATGAGATCGATGATCGATAAACACAGACTGCTGATCGGCGTCTTGACGGGACTGTGCATGGCCAGTTCCGGTTGGGGCCAGTCCCTGCCCCCGGCCCCGCAGGACGCTTCAACCCCTCCCTCTGCCGGCGATCAACTTCATCAGGCCCTTGCGATGCTCCAGCAGGGGCAATACGCCCAGGCTCAGCACGCAGCCCGCGAATTGCTCTCCGGGCAAGACCCCGACCCGCAGGCGTGGCTGGTGCTGGCGTCATCTTATCAGGAGCGACGTCTGTACGAAGCGGCCGCCCAGGCCTACGACAGCTATCTCGAAGCCACCCGTGGCGACGCCCTGGGCCCCTTCGTCCGGGCCCAGATCCGCCTCTGCCGCAGCGACAACCCTCCACGCCTCCGATACGATTCACTGCCCAGCGAATCGCTCAGCCCCAGGCAACTGGAAGAACTTTCCGTAATCGACGACCAGGTTCACACCGAAACCAGCGAGCAGTTTGTGGTGCGGGCCCGGAACTCCAAGGTCGCCAAACTGATGGTCCGCCAGGCTCAAAAGGCCATGCAGCGCGTCTGCGACCAGGTCCTCTCGGGCCAGGCGTTTCACAAGAGCGTCGATGTCTACGTATGGAAGGACCGCAAGGACTACCTGGCCAATGCCTGCGACGCGCCCGACTGGTCCGGGGGCAGCTTCAGCGTCGAGACCAAACGCGGGCGGGTAGTCTCCCGAAGAATCGACCTGACCCAGAACGACGAACAGGGACGCTTCAACACCACCACCCTGGACCGGATTCTTCCCCATGAGCTCTGCCACCTGGTCCTGGACGATATCTTCGCCGACAGTGTATGTCCGCTGATGCTCAACGAAGGCCTGGCTATGCTGGCCGAGTACGAGCTCGACAACGACCGGGTTCTGCTGGCCGGCACAGTCATCTCCGGCAAGGAGCGGATGTCCCTCCAGGAACTACTGGCCGCCGAGTGGTCGGACCTGGACAACCCCGCCCTGTTCTACGCCAGTGCACTGAGTTTCACTGAATTCATCTACTCGCGCCTGAACCAGCAACAGTTTGCCCGCTTCCTCCAGCACGTCCAGAACGGCCAAACCGTCCCCATCGCCCTCCAGCGGAGCCTGGCCATGCCCGCGCGGAAAGACTTCTCCCGCCGGCTCTCGGACGCCTGGGAAACCTACGCCATCGCCCAGAGCCACTACCTCCGCGCTCTGGACGCTCAGCTCTACTCGGCCAACAAGCGGCTGGACTGAACTGAACCCCCCGCTTGCCTCGTCTGGGAGAGCGGCAGAGTCTTACACCTTCGTTTCCAGAAGCCTCTTGCCTTCCGGGCCCCAACTGCGAAGGAAAGTCAAGGCTCCGTAGCATCCCAATCCTGCGGCCTGTTCCAGCAGAAGGATGTCCCGAAAGCTGCCCGGGGACACTGCCGCAAACCAGCCGGCGGCGGTCGTGCCGGCCTCGAAGATCTCCTTATTCCCAGGCAAATCCAAAGCGCGCCGCGTAGGCCCGTCGCCGGGGATCCGCTGTATTGGACCGGAGTCACAAATTTGTCCTCACAAGCCGGGCTTTGGCGGTACTTTGCCCCCCGGCCGGGGTTATATCAGGAGAATAGACAGACCCGATCATGAAGCTTGAAAGACTCAACCCGTTTCCCTTTGCAGCCCTCCTGGCCGCTGTTGTCTTCTGCGCGCTGCCGGCGGGTCCATTGACCGCCGAGTCCGACAAGGACACGGAGACTTCGGAGAAGTCCTGGCAGTGCATGACGCGCCGACTCTGGGGACAGATTCCCGAATACCGCGACAGTTGGTCGGGCAACCGCCGATGCGGGGGGCTGGCCCTTGCCCCGAAAACCGGCAGGCTGTACCTGGGCGTCAATGACAAGTACGGCGTGTACGTCAGTGACGATCAGGGCAAAAGCTTCACGCGACTTGACGACGGGCAACTCCAGGGCCGCTGGGTGACACCCTCGGCCATGCAGATCGACCCGGAACGACCCGATGCGCTGGTGGTGTTCAAGGTAGGTCGCTCAAGCGGCATGACCCTCGACGGCGGACGGACCTGGACGAAGTTCACCAACAAGGGCAAGGACGGCTGGGGGTTCGGCATGGTCGATCTGACCGGCGGGGAGCCCAGGGAAGTCCTGGCCCATCAGCATCATTCCCAGGACTACTGGTACAGCCAGGACGCCGGGCAGAGCTGGAAAAAAGTGGAGAACACCGAAGACTGCGTCGGAATCGCCCTGGCCGGCAAGGCGGTCTACTGCTCCCGCCGGAACCGCGGGGTTTTCCGTAGCGAAGACCTTGGCCGGACCTGGAAGAAGGTCAGCAGCGCCGCAACCGTCACCAAGACGCCGCGAACCTTTGGCGAGCATCTGTACTGGCCGGTCAAGAACGGACTGGTCGTATCCCGGGATTCGGGCAGGTCATGGCAATTCTGCGGGGGAAAGCTGGAGAACATCCTGGCCGGGCCTTGCTTCGGCAATTCCGAGGAGCACATGATGGTCATGACCGAGGAAGGCTTCTTCGAGACGGCCGACGGGGGCAAGACCTGGAAGAAGCGCATGGACTTCTTCACAACTCCCAAGTCCTACAAGCACAAGAAGGACCTGCACGACTTCGCCTGGGACCCGAACCTGGACCTTCTCTACGTCTGCGGCCTGGGCGGTGAGGCGTGGAAGGCGCAGCTTGAAGACTGATCCCGCCGACGGGTCGAATCAGACGAACTCGGGCAGATCATTTCCCGGCCTGAGTCCGTGATAGCGGAAATTCCGGAACCTGGCCTGGCCGCTCCCGATGGCCATCAGCGCGGGCCTGAGCGACAGGAACCTGCCGAACACGTTGTGGTTGTATCCCGAAATATCCAGTGACATCGAGAGCTTCTGCCAGTCCGAGCCCTCGGGGCGAATGTAGAGATCCATCTCGTTGCAGTCGTTGACCAGTCGAAGAGTCACGAGGCCTTGGGGCAGTTCGCGGCCCGGCCTCTCGGCGATCTTCCCTTCCCGCGCCCCATACAGCCCGTCGGGGCCGATGAGCACCCCGCCGAAACAGCGCTGGTCGTAGTAAACCAGCAGGCCGGCCAGGTCGCCGCCTTGCATTTCGGACCGATCGATCTCGACTTCCACCTCGTAGGCCAGATCCACCGGAGTGCAGGTCAAGGGCGCAGAAGGCTGGGCCCTGCTTCCCTCGCAGGCAAGTTTGAGCCACCCCTGGCCAAGAAAGATCCGATCTTCGCGAAAGTTGCCGAACTTCTGCCATTGCATACCCAGTCGGTCGCCGGCGAAGTCGTCTGAAAGCCGCATGTAGTGACAGGCCTCGGGCGCTCGGGCTGAAACGGGCACGGGGGCGTCGATCACTCCGGCCGGATCGTGACCTTCCACCGCCTTGAACCAACCGTCGTCGGTCCACTGGATCGGTTCGAGCAGCGTCTGACGTCCCAGCGTATGGAAGCCCCGCTCGTAGCCATGGAGGATGATCCACCACCGCCCGTCGGGCCCTTCAAACGGCGTACCGTGGCCGCGACTGTACCAGCGATCGGCCCGGTTGGTCGTGCGGAGGATCGGGTTGTGCGGGCAATTCTCCCAGGGGCCAAGCGGGCTCTTGCTGCGGGCGGCAACGACCATGTGACTGGTGGCCGGGCCGGCCGTGCCGCCCATGGCGCTGACCAGGTAGTACCACCCTTCCCGCTTGAAGAGCTTGGGACCTTCCAGTGCAGTTCCCTCGATGCGCCAGTCTTCGGGGATCTGCCACCCGTCGTAGACCTTCTTCGGCTCCGAGACGAGCTTGAGCCCGCTTTCGTGAAGCTCCGCGACGTGTCCGCCCGAGAGGTGCAGGTATCGCTTGCCGTCGTCTCCCACGATGTGTCCGGGATCGATATGCCCGCAACCCAGCCCGATCGGCTCCGACCAGGGCCCGCGGGGGTCATCGGCCCAGACGACCCAGTTGTCGCCCTGCCAGTCGCCCTCGATAATGTGGGCGAAGTAGTAGATGTAGAAGCGTCCCTTGTGGTGGACGATTTCCGGTGCCCAGACGCTCCAGCCGGGATGATCCGACGCATGGGCGATCGGCTGCCAGTTGATCAAGTCTCGCGAGGACCAGACCAGCAGGCCGGGCCGATACACGAACGAGGAATGCGTGAGGTAGTAGACATCGTCTGCCCTGCAGATCGAGGGGTCGGGGAAATCGCTTCCAAAGACAGGGTTCCTGTAGGTCCCGTCGCCTCGATCTGCTCTTCGCTGATTTTCAAAACTCATGGGAAACTCCAATGTTCAAGATGTCCGGAGAGAATAGCCAAACCCTTCTCGGGCAACAAAGGAAAACAATCCGCTCCCTGCGAAGAAAAAGGCGATCACCCGGGCTAGAATCCATTATCAGACGGACGTTGGTGCCAGGTTTTCAGGTCTTTCTTGTGTGCCGTTTTTCCCGCGATCCTGGGGGGAAGAAAACTCTCGCCTGCGGATCCGTCCACTTGCCGGCTCAGCCGGAAAAGGAGAACGGTCATGACACAGACCAATCAATCCAATCTCAACGGTGTGGATGTCCAGGCCCTCCAGGCCTAATTGGACGCTTTGCGGAAACAGCCCGAACTGGGCAAGTTCCAGTTCCGGGCGGAGAACCAGTGGCAGGGAGGCACGCACAATCAGACGCAACTGTCCGACTTCGACGGCGTGGGAGAGCAGTTGCAGCATCCGCAGACCTTCCGGTTCGAAAACGACGAACCGCAGATCCTGTTGGGAGACGACCAGGCCCCCAACCCGGTCGAGTGGATCCTCCATGCCCTTCTGGGATGCGTGACGACCACAACCGTCTGCCATTCGGCCGCACGCGGTATCGAGATCGAGTCGCTGGAATCCCATGTCGAAGGAGACATCGACATCCGCGGCTTCCTGGGACTGGATGAAAGCGTGCCCAAGGGCTATTCGGAGATCCGCGTGACGCTGAAGGTCAAGACCGACGCAGAGGCCCAGAAGCTCAAGGAACTGGCCCAGTACTCGCCGGTCTACAACACCCTGACCAACCCGCCCCGCGTGGTGATCAACGTCGAAAAAGCCGACTGACCATCAAGAGGCCAGGAAACGCTGGAAGCCTTCGATGAGCGGGTCCTCGCAGCGACGCATTTCGGCCAGGAGCAACTGACGCAGACGCTGTTTCACCTCGGCCAAGTCGATGCCGTTGATCCTGTTCGAAGCCTCCCTGCGGGTCGGCGGAGCTATGGTTGGCGATCCTCGAGCATTCTTCGGATGTTTTGGGCCTCCATCTGCTCGTTCTGGTTTCGCAACTGCATGCGATGTCGATAATACTCCCGCTTGTTCTCGGGCCAGTTGTTGGACTCGATATAATCGCCACAGAGCGGAACGCCAAGGTCCATCCAGGCCGCGATTCTGTCGAGTTCGTCACCGGAGAGCTTGACCTTCTTGTGGCCTTGGTGGAGCATCGTCCACAGTCGGCTCTTGACCGAACCGTGGTCGTAAGGCGGCTGGAGCGTCTGGATGGCCAGGCGAGGGAACCAATTGACCAGCTCGCCGTTGGGATCACCGGGGCCGGCCGTGGCTTTGGGTTCCCCGCCCAGAAGTTCCTTGTTGCCCGCGCCTGTCAGTTCCAGGTAGCTCCTGGGCCAGATTCTCGCTGCGCGGTAGCTGCTGCCGGAACTTTCCGGGACACCCTCACCGGTCAAGATGACCTTGGATTTTTCAACATTCTCGGCGTTGTGGCACTTGATGCAGTGCTTGTCGAGTATCGGCTGGATCTCTCGACGATAGCTGAATCCGCCCGGGGAAGCCTGGAAAGGCTTGAGTCTGGAAGGCCCTTTCCGCATCGCCTCTGCAATAGCCGCGCGTACGGGAGTGTCGTATTTGCGTTCATGACAGCCAACGCAGGAGAGGTTTTCCCCGGGCATGAGTGTCGCCCAGCTTCGCATGGACTGGATCACGCGGTTGTGCTCGTCCAGCGCCTGAAGGTAGAGGGGCACCCGGGAGGGCACATGGAACATCGCCGAGCCGTCCGAATGGACATCCACGTCGCCCAGGATTTCCTTGGCGTCGTAGGTGCCTGACGAAATCGCGATGGGTGTCACGCTGTGGCCGTATCCGCCCCTGGCGCGCCAGGTCACGCCCCCGTAGGTCAGGGGTTTGTACTTCAGTGCGACTACGCGGAGCTTCTTGACTCCCCCGCGGGGGACGCCCTGGAGTCCGTCGCCCTGGTATACATCCTGAACGTACATCACCGCGTCCTTGCGGCTCCAGTCGACACTGCCGGCCAGTACCGCAGGCCGCGGGCGCTTGCGCAGGGCTATCGGCTGGAGACACGAGATGCCCGGATCAGCGGCCAGCAACTCCCGCCGGCCGTCGAAGGTCATGTAGTAGACGTTGTAGAACCAGTGGCGGTAACCGGTTTTGATCAGGATCCGCCCGTCTTCTCTGAGCCCATAGCCGCCGATGGGTGCGATGCTCACCAGGCAGGAGGTTTCGTCGATCGGGTCCGGGTTGGCGTACTGGGCGCCGATCTTCCCGAACCGATCCCCGCCGGTGTCTCCTGCCGACTCGTCCGGGGGAACAACAGTGATTCCTTCGAAGCCCTGGTAGCCGTCGCGGACGTCCATGATGGCCAGCTTCCCTCCCTGGCTGGAGTGGTATCCGCCGATAACGCAGAGAATCTTGCTGGTTCCCGGAATGCTCCGCGCGTGCTGAAAGCTCGTCGGGTGGACCGTGTTGTTGCCGTAATACTCCCGCTGAAGCGTCCCGTCCGGATTCATCACAAACAGCGCGTGGGCGTAGACCTGGCCGCGGTCATTGTAGTCGCGCCGCGTGAAGATCACTCGACCATCATCCAGTAGTTCGGGGAAAGCGGTGTTGGTCTGGTCGAATCCCACGCGCCGCTGGTACCGCCCATCGGCATCCATAAGGAACAGGTTGCTGCAGTCGCCCCAGCCGCATGTGATGTGCTGAACGATCCGGCTGGAACTGAACATGATATTGCCGTCGGGCAGATAGCAGGGCTCGAAGGCGGCCCCGTAGTAGTCGTCGGTGGTGAGTTGGCGAACGCTGCGGTCGACCAGATCCATCTCATAGATTTGATAGTTGCCCGTTTCGGGGGCGTCCTTGTAGCGAGTGTCCCAATGATCGCGGGTCTTGCGCCAGGCGAAGAGAAGCTTGTCGGCGTCAAAGTGCAGTTCGGGGTCGCGAACAATACCTCCCTGAGGGTCGAAAAGCATCTCCGCCTGTGCGAACCTTTCCCCCTGGGCCTCACAGGACAGATCGAGGACACACAACGCGGTCCGGCCGGGCGAGGGGCATCCCTCCGTCTCGGTGATCAGGTAGATGCCGCTTTTGGATCCGAACGGCTGATGCTTTGCGAAGATTACCTCCCGAGTCTCATCCAGCAGCGGGGCCAGGCGTCTCCTGCGCCGCAGACGACAGACATCTTCGTAGAGAGACAGCCAGCGTGGATCCCCCTCCGGCGCATCGGCAAGGGCTTTGCGTCTGGTCTTGAACGGCTCGGGGATCTCTTTCATCTCCTGCCATACAGCATCCAGAAGCTTCCGCTCGTAGGCGTTGTCCCGCGGGGCATTGAGATACCACGCCAGATCCCCCCGCGCGTCGTATCTTCCTATCCCCCAGCCGCGATGGGTCGTATTGTCCTGGAGCAACCAGTCCATCTGGTGTGGAAAGTCCCGCCAGAGACATCGCGATATTTCGGAGACTCTTGCCAGGGCCTCTTCCAACGGTTCCGGTCGAGATTCCCCTCGCTTCAAAGGAGGCAGAGGCTCCAGGGGGATCCGCGACCGGACATCTGCATCCGTATGTTCCAGCCACGCTTGGCGTGTCCGGGCCATCGTCTCGGTCCAGCCGGCATGGCGCCGGTAGCTCGCCGGATCCTGCGGGGCTTCTTCCTCCCCGGCAAGGGCTGCGGGAAGCAACAGCAGCGACAACAGAAAAACCGACAAGCGCAAAAGGCGGGACCGCATGAGAACTCCAATCGGAAGGAAACGCATCTTGGTCTATTCAATGCAGCCAAGGGCTGAGAGTATCGGCCCGATCCTTTTCGGCATTACGCTGAATGCCTGCCATTTTCCCCGTGCCGATCGGACATGACAAACATGTCCAACTGCAAGATGGATCCCTTTGTCTAAACAAAGACTTTTCGCTGTCGGCGGCTTTCGTTGCAGAGAGATGGAGGGTAGAATCCTGCCTTCACAAAATTGCATCGAAAGGCATAGCGAGACGATGAGCACACAACCCGCCACAAAGCACGGCGCCAAGGCTGACGGAACCACCAACGATACCCACGCGCTGCAAAGCGCGATAGACGCAGCGGCCCGGACGGGCGGGACGGTCGAACTCCCGGCCGGGACGTACCTGACCGGGACGCTGTTTCTAAGGAGCAATGTCACGCTGCATCTTTGCCCCGGGGCGGTCCTCAAGGGCATAGAAGATCCCTCGTGCTATCTGGACATCCCAGCCCCCCACCCGGGGTACATGGAGAAGACCACCTGGAAGGCCCTGATCTACGCCCGGGGGCAGGAGAATATCACCGTCAGCGGAGGGGGAACACTTGACGGCAGCGGCGGAGCGGAGTGCTTTCGTACCGGCAAGGGCAACGACCCCAACCGCCCGTTCGGGCTGCACATCGTGGAGTGTCGCAACGTGACCGTGCGGGATATTCACATGCGCGACAGCGGCTTCTGGATGCAGCGTTACTACCTCTGCGACGGGCTCCGACTGACGGGCCTGACCGTCTGGAACCACAGCAACATCAACAACGATGGGGTCGATATCGACTCCTGCCGCAACGTTCTGGTCAGCGATTGTCGCATCGACGCCTCCGACGACGCCCTGTGCTTCAAGTCCGAAGGCCCGGAGCTTTGCGAAAACGTCACCGTCACCAACTGCATCCTCAGCTCGCATGCATCGGCCTTCAAGCTCGGGACCGGCTCGGTTACGGGTTTCCGGAAGTTCACGGTGAGCAACCTGGTGATCCGCCGCTCGGTCTCCGAGCACATGGCCCACGGGTGCGAGGCCTGGGGCGGACTGATGGGCATCGACCTGGGCAATGTAGACGGCGGCGTGCTGGAGGATATCCTGGTCAGCAACGTGGCCATGGAAGGCGTCGAAGCGCCGATCTACATGAAGTTCGGCACGCGTTGGCAGTCGCGGGAAACCGTCGAGGGCGAGAAGAACGTCACCGACCACGGGATCTTCCGGAACATTCGGATCGACAACGTCGTGGCGCGCGACGTGGGGCCCTGGTCGAGTTCGATCGTCGGCTACGAAGGACATCCCATCCAGGACGTCACGCTCAGTCGCATTCAGATCTTCCTGGGCAAGGCCTCGGATCAAACCCCCAGCCTGGATGTCCAAACGCATCCCGACCAGTACCCCTTCAACCGGATCTATAACACCCACCTGCCCAGCTACGGATTCTACCTGCGATACGTGGAGGGTCTGAGCCTCAGCGACGTTCGGGTGGTGCCGGCCGAGGGCGACCCGCGAACGGCTGCGGCGGTCATTCAGGATGCTTCGGATGTGATTCTCCGGGACTTCCGCTGCGTGGGCGACGAGCCGTTCATCCTGCAGAACTGCCAAAACGTAGTCACCGACGCCTGAGTTCAGCGGTGCCTGAGGGAACCGGGCGTGCAGTCGGCGATGCGCCGGAAGGTGTGGGACAGGTGGCTGGCGTCGGCGAGCCCGACGTGGCGGGCGATTTCATCGAGGCTCAGGTCCGTCTGGGTCAGGAGCGTCCGTGCGCTGTCGATTCGCATCTCGTTGAGCGTCCGCATCGGGGTCTGCCCGGTGGCCTGCTTGAACTTGCGGACGAAGTGGTACTTGCTCAGGCCCATCCTGCCGGCCAGTTCGTCCAGGCGCATCGGCTCGGAGAGATTTTCGCGCAGGTAGCGTCGGACCCTGCCGGCCAGGTCGCCGCCCCCGGCGTCGCGCAGCCTGCCCAGTTCATGCACCACGGTATAGGCAAGACAATTGGCCATGGTTCGGTCGCCGCTGTCGGTCGATGCGGCGGGCAGATCGAGCAGCCAGCCGAGCTGCCGGCTGATGCGGCCGTTGACATCACTGCGGACTTCCGGGCCTTGGATGGCCCCAAGCTGCAGCCCGCCCTGCCACCAGAAGGAGATCCACTCTCCTGCCTCGGGGCCCAGCGGGCGCGGGTGGTGCGGCATTGCCTCGGGGTAGATCAGGACCTGTCCCGGCCCGGCCTGGAGTTCCTGTCCGCCGATTCGTGTCGAGAGCCTGCCCCTGACCAGCAGGGCCATCTCCGTCACGCCCTCGTGACGGTGTTCTTCCAGTCCCACCCCGGGGTGAATCTTCATGTGGACGCAGTCGCCGGCAATAACGGTTTCCATGGCAATCCTTTGGCTGGAAGTTCATCGATTTTAGCAATATAAGACAATCGCAGGCAATGAAAAACATTACAGGAAACCCTCACCTTTTTTCTCTGTTACAATTGCGGACCAGGCGCTGCTCGGGCCGGAGCTTTACTGCCCACCGCTGGAGCAAAATTGTCAATCCGCTTCGAGCCGTCTTCCAGGCCCGCTCCAGGCGTCATCCCCCGGCCTGTGGCCAGCCACATGCAACAGGACGCAGTACCTCGCTACCCCATAGGAGAGACGATGATTCAGAAGCTTACTTCCATGCTCATTTGTGTCCTTGGCCTTACGAACCTCTGCCTGGCCCAGCAGGACGCCCCGGCCACTGCCAACGACGCCACCTCCCCGGGAAAACTGACCGTCGACCCCCCTACGCTGATCTGCCTGGGCTTCATGTGGGAAATCTCCGGCGACGACAACCACAACGCGACCTGCCGGGTCCAATACCGCAAGCAGGGCCGGAAAGAGTGGCAGGATTCGCTGCCGCTTTACCGCACCGGCAAGGGTCGTACCGCCAACTACGGCTTTGGGAACTTCGGCGATCCTAATCATGAAATGCGCTACAAGATTCCCGAAGCCCTGGCCGGCAGCATCCTGGATCTGGATTCGGGCACGACGTACGAGGTCAAGCTCACGGTAGAAGACCCCGACGGCGTGAAGGGACAGGCCGTCAAGACCCTCACGGCTTCGACCCGCCCCGAGCCCAAGCCTTTTGAAGGCGGCGAGGTCCGCCATGTCTACCCGCCCGGATACAAGGGCGAGCGGGAGAAGCCGACCTACCGGAGCATCATGCACGCGGTCAACGGATTCCACACCTGGTGCGACTGCTACCAGACCGTCCACCCCAACCGCGCCAAGCCGGGGACGATCATCAAACTCCACGCCGGAATCTACACCGCCGGGTGGGACAACTACCGCGACGGCATCGGCCTCTGGCAGCACGGAACCTATACGCTCATCGCGGACGGCACGAAGGAAAAGCCCATCGCCATCGTGGCTGCCGGGGACGGCGAGGTCATCATCGACGGCGACGGAGCGGACAATCTCTTCAACATCATGGCCGCGGACTACCTCTACTTCGAGGGCCTGACCATCCGCAACACCCGCATCGCCTTCCACGGCGGCTTCCAGGGCGTGATGGGCGCCAAGGGCCTGACCGTCAAACGCTGCAAGATCGAGAACGTCGGCTACGGCATCCTCGCCCAGGACGGACGCAGCAGCGACTTCTACATCGCCGACAACATCATCATCGGGCGAAACGCCCCGGATCAGCTCCACCCCCTCTCAGGCCGGGCCGGGGGCAGAAGCCAGGCCGGTTACGCCGTGAATCTCTCGGGCACAGGCCACGTGGTCTGCCACAATTACACCGCCCAGTTCTGGGACTGCATCAACGTCTTCACCAACGCCCTGGCCGATCCGGAGATGGGTCAGCAGGCCCTGGCCATCGACTTCTACAACAACGACATCCACAACATCTGCGACAACTTCATCGAGACCGACGGCGGGATGCGGAACCTGCGCGTCCTGCGCAACCGCTGCTTCAACTGCCTGGCCACGCCGATCTCCTGGCAGCCGGTCTACCAGGGACCGGCCTATTTCATCCGCAACGTGGTCTACAACGCTGCCCGGGGCGTCCAGGCATTCAAGGCCTCGGGGGGAGATAATATCATCGGCTACCACAACACCTTCTCGGGCCACTGGGGCGCCTACGGCGGGACCGGATACGGCGACTTCCGCAACAATCTCTTCTGCGGCCCGGAGGACCCCGGCGAGCGCCGCGGCAGCCGCAGGCCCTACCTCAACACCGGCGTGGGAGACGCCGGTTCGATCTTCGACTACAACGCCTACCGCGTGGGCGAAACGTTCCCAGGGGCGTTCAAGCTCCGCTATCGCGGAACCAACTACGAGGCCGAGACGCTCGACGAACTGGCTGAAAAGTCCGGGGCCCTGCAGCATCACGTGGTCGTGCCCGGCTACGGGATCTTCGAGAACGCCTCCGAGCCCGATCACGCGATCGACAAGTCCAAGATCTACTACGCCCAGGACGTTGACCTTCGGCCCAAGCCCGGATCGGCCGTTGTCGATGTTGGCTGCGTGATACCAAGCGTTAATGAGGACTTCGACGGCAAGGCCCCGGACATCGGCGCCTACGAGGCCGGTCGCCCCATGCCCGTCTACGGCCCGCGGGACGAAAAGCTCCAGCAGGCCATTGCCCAGCGCCATGCGGATATCAAGGCCGGCAAGATCACCTACGACCGCGAAGAGGCCCTGGTCTACTGGCCTCGCTCTCTGCGGGACACACCCCTGCCCAGGCCGATGCCCAAGCCCGTCTCGACCAAACCGGCAGGAATCTCGCTGGATAAGATCGAGCACAAGGACGAAATGCTCACGAGTGTGACGGTCGGCGGCAAGACGATTACCAGAGACGGGATGGCCCTGGGATCCATCGCCTGCACGGAATACCAGCCCGAGCCGCCCGGGAACTTCAAGCTCACCGACGGCATACCCGGCAACGCCCGGGGCGCATGGAACCTGGACGTTACCCGCTTTGGCGGCAGCGAACTGTTCTCTTCGTCCGGGGGGCCGGCGGACCTGCTGATTTTCGAGATCGGCGCAAACGACGACGCCCTGGTCTGTGCCTTGATGCCCGGCGGCCTGCCGGGCCGGCCCGTTCAGTTGAACAGGGACGCCTGGACGCAGACCGACCTTCGCGTGGATTTCGCGGCCGGGCCCGTCGCGGGAATCGCTCTGAAGATTACCGACCTGCGCGACACGCAGGGCAATCCGCTCAAGGCCGATTCCAAGATTCTCGGTATCCGTCTGATCGCGACCGGCCTGGATCCCGTTTGTGTCTGCGCGGTTAAACCGGCCAAGTAGGACGACATCAACACTGGAAGCACAGAAAGGTATAGACAATGAACGCGAAGCACATTGCCGCGATGATCGTGCTGGCACTGGCCTCGGTGGCCTCGGCCCAGCAGGACAGCGAAGAGTGGAACCAATGGCGCGGACCCGAGCAGCTTGGTGTTACGCAACACAAGAATCTGCCCGTCTCGTGGGATGACGGCAAGAACATCGCCTGGAAGAGGCAACTGCCCGGTCCCGGGGCCTCCCAGCCGGTGCTCTGGGGAGACAGAATCTACGTCACCAGTTTCAGCGGCTTTGCCCCCGGCGGAATGAAACACGGCCAGATGCGCAAGGCCGACACGCTGGTCTATCACGTTACCTGCCTGGATCGCGACAGCGGCAAGGAGATCTGGAGCGTTCAGCGCAAGCCGCTCAACGAGATCAACCAGAAGTCGCGGAACATCGCTTATCACGGCTGGTCGACGCCGACGCCCGTTGTCGATGGAAAGCGTCTCTACTGCTCCTTCGGTACCGGCGGGATCTGGTGCTTCGACCTGGACGGCAACGAACTTTGGCATACCAGCGTGGGCAAGGACATGCCAGACTGGGGTTACGCCGCATCGGTGGTCGGCTTCGAGGATACCCTCATCGTAAACGCCTGCGTGGAATCGGGGAGGCTGCTGGCCCTGGACAAGAAGACCGGCAAGGAGGTCTGGGCGACCACCGAAGGCCTGGGCCAGGGCATGAATCAGATCACCCGCTCCACGCCGCTTGTTTTCAAGAATGCTCAAGGCCAGTGGCGTCTGGCGCTGATCACGGCCGGCCATTTTGTCCAGGTTCACGACCCGGCCACGGGCAAGCTTCTCTGGAAGACCGGTCGATGGAGCGGCGGCTATGCCTCCAACACCCCGGTGGTCAACGAGGACGGCAGCGTACTGTTCGTTCTCACCGGCGGTTCGCACGGGGAGGTGACGGCCGCAGCCGTGCGCACCGGCGACAACGTAGGCGAGCGCATTATCTGGCAGCACGAGCGCCGCGGCACCGCCCTGGTCCCGCCCGTTCTCTACAAGGGTCGCCTCTACTACGCTGCCTACGGGGGGGTGAGGCCCAAGGAGGCGGCCGGGCTCGGCTGTCTGGATCCCAAGACCGGAGACGTGATCTACCACGTCAGCCCCGAGAAGATCAGCCAGGACTATGTCTACGCCCCCGCCCTGGCCGGCGACGGCAAGCTCTACTACCAGGCCCAGCTCACCGGCACGTGGGTGGTCAAGGCCTCGGACGAATTCGAGCTGCTCTCGGTGAACATTCTGGATGAGGACAAGGTCGACGTGGAGATGAAGATGCGCTCGCGTCACACCGGCAACGAAAGCGGCAACGGCTTCGTGGCCATGCCCGTACCCCTGGCCGACGGCAAGCTGCTGCTTCGCGGCTACTGGGGACTCTACTGCGTCCACGCGGCCAACTGATCCACAAAATGAAAGGAAGTACGGATATGAACTCTCGCTACGCTGCTGTCGCTCTGACCCTGACGTTTATCCTTTGCTCGCTCGCCTCGGCCGCTGCACCGGGCAAGCTGACGGTCGAACCCCCGACGCTTCACTGCGCCGGCTTCCACTGGGAAGTCAGCGGAGCCGGAGACAAGACCACCGCGCAGATCCGGTTTCGCAAGGTCGGCCAGGGCGAATGGCAAAAAGGCATGGACTTCATGCAGATCGACCTGGAAAAGAAGACCTACCTGGCCGGGAGCATTTTCGGTCTCCAGCCGGGCACGGAGTACGAGGCACAGCTCACGCTGGTCGACCCGGCCGGCGTGGAAGGTGATGCGCCGCGGACGGTGACCTTCACCACCCGCACCGCACCAAAAATGCCAAAGGGAGGCAAGACGTACCACGTCTATCCCGAGGGCCATTCGGGCAACAAGCTCCAGCCCCTGCTGGGCGAGGGCAACTGGCGAAAGGCCCTGGCGGATCCGTCGAGCAGCCCGCTCCAGGCCGGGGATATCGTGAGGCTCCACGGCGGGCAGTATACGCTTTCTGCGAACATCCAGGCCGTCAGGGCCCTGCCGGTGGACAAGGTCTCCACCGCAGCCAAACCCCAGATGCCCCAGGGCGGAACGACGTGGCATGTCTATCCCCCCGACCACAAGGGCAAGAAGCAGAAGCCCACCGTGCGCCTGAACCATTACCAGACGCCGATCCTGAACTTGGACAGACGCAGCGGCGAGCAGATCGTCCAGCCCGGCGACACCGTGCTGTTCCATGGCGGAACGTACAAAGTCAACAAGTACAATTACCGCGACAGGCTCTTCCAGGGGCCCAAGTGGGGTGTCTGGTGGTTCCGTCGCGGTGGAACCCCCGGCAAGCCGGTTCTCTTCAAAGCGGCCGGGGATGGCGAGGTCATCTTCGACGGGGCCGGGAACATGGCCATCTTCGAGGTGGCCGCGACGCGGCACCTGTGGATCGACGGACTGACCTTCCGCAACGCCCAGTGCGGGCTGATCGCCGGACACGACGGCTGGGACACAGCCGAGGGATTGACCGTCACCAACTGCAAATTCGACCAGGTCGCAATGCCGATTTACGCCGACACGACCGTCAAGGGCCTGCACCTGTCGGGCAATGAGGGGCTCGCAGGCGTGCACGCTGGCCCGTGGTATGAGGCCTTCGGTACGATCGACGTGAACGTCAAAGGCCGGCCGGGCAAGCCCATCGTCATCCAGGGCGATGAGGATGTCATGATCGAGGGCGGCGACAGGTATGCCGTCTTCGACGCGACCCATGCCGATCACGTCTGGATCCGCGATATCAAGATGAAGAACACCGAGTGCGTGGTCCTGACCTGCCTCTACCCCTTCGGCCATGCCCCCGACGGACTGATCGTCACCGGCCTGGACGGCGAGAACGTCCGCATGGGCGTCTACGGCGACGAGAGCACCGGCAAGAACTGGTACATCGCAGACAACCGTTTCATCGGCCGGGGTGTGGGCATGATGAGCATGAACCAGCACGTCTCGCCCTTCGGCATCAACGTCTGCGGACAAGGCCACGTGGTGGCCTACAACCACCTGGAGTGGTTCCAGGACGGCATCGACCTGGGCTGGTGGGACCGCGACACAAGCTACGAAAGGGACGACTATACCTCCTCGGCCGACGTCTACGGGAACTTCGTCTTCGGCTCGGGTGACAATTCCCTCGAAGCCGACGGGTCGTACTTCAACGGCCGATTCTTCGAGAACGCCTTCCTCACCAATAACAGCCCGTCGACGCAGTCCACCCCGGGAGGCCCCTACTATTTCATCCGCAACGTGTTCTACAACGGGCGCACCGACACGACGTTCAAGCTGCCCAGCTCGATTATCGCGGTGAACAACCTGTTCGATTCGAACCTGAGTCTGGGCCGTCACAGCTCCTCCAACAGTCGCTTCGTGAACAACCTGTTCATGTTCGCACCGGGCCGATCCCGCTTCCGTCGAGGCAAGCCACACATGGTTCAGATGCCTGCTCCACGTCAGGGCGGGATGAGCGATTACAACGGACTGCGAATGGCCCGCGAGGCGCTGTCCGAAAAACCGTTCGTCCAGGGCAAGAAGGCATTCGTCACGCTGGAAGCCTATGCCGAGGCGACCGGACAGGAAACCCACAGCATCCTGGTCCCGGGCTATGAGGAACTGTTCGTGAGCGTCCCGGAACCCCAGCGCGAGGACATGTACCGCCTGGACGGATTGGACTTCCGCCTCAAAGACGGCACGGTCGCCATCGACGCAGGTGCAATCGTGCCCAACGTCAGCGACAGCTACAACGCCAAGGCCCCGGACCTCGGGCCTATCGAACACGGCAAACCGATCCCCCACTACGGCCCGCGTGAGAAGAAACAACCCGATAAGGACACCGAATGATTGACCTCAAAGCCCTGCTGGAGCAACTGGAAACCGGAGTGAATCCGCCGATCTCTTTTCTGCTGGATGACGAGCCGGCCCGGCTGGAGTTTCAGCACAGCCGAAAGAAATCGCTCGAGGACCGCGCCGAGACGACCCTGGTCTACCGCACTGCCCAGGCGCCGATCTGGGTGATCCTCGAAGCTACGCACGTGCCGGCCTGCAACCTGCTGACCTTCCGTTTCCGTTTGTCGGCCCGGAAGTCACCGGCCCAGCGGATCAGCCGTGTCCGCATCCTGGATCTTTCCGCCTCCTGCGAAAAGCCGATGCTTCGCGGCTTTAACGGCGGGTTCGTCTACGACGAGGACGGCAAGAACCAGGCCGGGCACCGCTTCCCGCCGCGAGAGTACCGGATGTGGGACAGCGATCTTGCCGATGAGGCGGTCGAGCTGGAAGACCTTCGCGGGCGATCTTCGGTCTACTACACACCCATCTGGCTGCTCTATACCGGCTCGGAGGGGATCTGGCTCGGACAGGAATGGTCGGGATCCTGGCGGATGCGGGCCGGTTTGGAGGGCGACGAAGCGAGGGTCTGGATCGAGCTGCCCTTCCTGGATTTCAAGATGTTCCAGGGCGAGGAAGTACAGCTTCCCCCGGTGTCGATGGGCAGCTTTGCCGGCAGCGTGGAGCAAGGGTGCGTCGCGCTGCGGCGTACGATCTACCGCGAGTTTCTCCCGAAAATCAATGGCCAAAAGCCGGATCCCGCGATCGGCTGTCACGCCATCGGGGGCAGCATTCCCCAGTTCACCCGCGAGGGCCTGGATCGCGAAGTGGACCTGCTGGCCTCGCTGGGCGTGGAGAACCTGGTTTTCGCTTCCTGCTGGTACAGGCCTCCCACGGGGACCAAAACGCCCTTTACGCTGGAGCAACTCCGGGAGATGTTCCCGGGCACACAGAGCGTCGAAGCCTATGAGATCAGCGCCTGGTGGGAGCAGAACGGCCTGCTCGAAGCGGATCCATCGCGCTTCCCCGATGGGCTCAATGCTTTTGCGGACAAGCTCGCCCAGCGGAACATGCTCCTGGGCCTCTGGTACGACCCGAGGATCAATGTCTTTACCGAATCGCACAAGAACAAGGGCGACTTTTTGATCCCCTACCAGCACGAGGCCCCCAACGACAACGCCTGGGACATGAGTTACATCGACATGGGCACCGAGTCGGGCAGGAAGTTCAAGCTGGAGATGCTCGAAAAGCTGGTTGTCGAACACGGGGCGTCGTACCTGTGGCACGACATGAACACCGACCCGAGAACGCGCTACTGGAACGCCCTGGAGGAAGACGACCGCCGCGGCCTGAAGGAGCTGCGTCACTTCATCGGCTCGGACATGGTCTACGACGAGTTCCTTCGCCGGCATGGCCACGTCTGGATCGAGTGGTGCGGCGGAGGGGGCTCGATGGTGAACCTGGGCGTTCTGCGACGCGCCCACACGCTGTTCATCGCCGACTACACCCCGGTAAACTGCAGCCAGGGCGAAGAGCCCAACAGCGACCGGGCGCGTGCGTATCGAACCTGCCTGAACTGGATCCTGCCCTCGACGTATATCACGAACTTTTTGGGCACGGCCGGGGCGTACAAGGAGCATCCCGGCGTGGGGATGCACAACTTCCTGAGCCAGTTCGCCGGGAGCCTGAGCTTCAACAAGGTCGTCTCCCAGTGGAGCCGGCAGGACCTGAGCGACGCCGCACGGGCGATCGGGCTGTTCAGGAACTTCCGCCGGTACCTCAACAAGGACTACTGGTCGCTCTTCGAGCAGCCCGGGAACCGCGACGGCTGGGATGGGTGGCAGTTCCACGACACCCAGACGCGAAGCGGGATTCTCGTGCTCTTCAAGCAGCTCCACTGCCGGGAGGATACCAAGAACATCCAGCCGCAGTGGATCGACGATCTCTCGCATCTGCACCTGCGATGCGTGGAGGGCCAGGCCGATTTCGAGATGATCGACGGCAAGGTCCAGGTTCGAATGACCTCGAAAGCAGCGCTGGTACACTACGACCTGATTCCCCCGGCCGGCATCGAAGATCCCGGCTGGTCGCCGAATCAGACACTGTGAAGAAAGGCAGTCGCAATGCAATATCGCAAGCTCAAGCAGGTCTGACCGGAGCGAGAAGACATGCCCGACAAAGACCCGGAACATGCAGACGACACGGAAGGCCCCGCCGCGGCCATGCGACGCATGTACAACTACAAGCGGATGATCCTCCGGGGCAAAATCCGCCTGCCCCACCTCAGCGCCCGAAAGCTGATCGGGCCCGACTGCGCGTATCATCTTTATCACCGACACAAAGCCGCGGACAACACACCCGACGGCTCGAACGACACGGACTGACCCGAGAAACGAAAGGATTCCTCGTGCGCACGACGCTTCTGTTTTTGACGATTGCCCTGCTGCTTACAGGTTGCGGATCTCAAGATCCCGCCGTGACAACCGGCCTGGCCCGGACCCACCAGTGGGAAAGCATGTCCAGCCGAATCGGGCGGCAGTTTCCCGATCTGAATGTCTCGGATGCGGGGTTCTCCCGCACCGGCTCGCTGGCGTTTCTGCCGGGAATGGATCGCCTGATTCTCACCGGCAACGGGACCTTCCCGCTGCTTGTCAGCGACGACTACGGCCAGACCTGGAAGGCCGACACCACCGCCGGCGTAACGGGCAGGACCTACGGCGGCTTCAGCGTCAATGTGGACCCGACCACCAACGGGCTGATCATCTTCGAGATCAAGCACAAGAACATCCCCGAGCCGTCCATGGCCCTGAGCATCGACGGGGGCGAGACCTGGACGCCTTTCCAGAAGCCTTCGCTCCAGGCCCACGACGGGTTCAGTTGGGGCATGGCCAACTGGGCCTCGGACAATCCGCAGGTCATCCTGGCCAAGCGCCATCACGGGGCGCCCCAGCAGTGGCTCAGCACCGATGGCGGGCAAACCTGGAAGCAGCTCGAATTCCTCTGTCGCAACCCCGGTGTCATCGACGAGAGGACCTTCGTGGCCGGCATCGACGACAGCGTGGGCGATGTGGAAAACGGCATCTACCTCAGCCGGGACCAGGGCAAGACCTACCGGAAGGTCAGCGACTTCACTGTCACCGGCAAGACCCCCAAGCGCTGGGGCAAGAACTTCTATTGGACCGTCCAGAGCGGCGTGATCGTCAGCACCGACGGCGGGAAGACCTGGCGCCACACCGGGGGCAAGCTCAACGGCGCCCTGTGGGGCCCGTACTTCGGCAACGAGGAGCGCCAGATGATGGTCGTTACGCGCGACGGCTTCTGGGCGACGGCCGACGGGGGCAAACAGTGGGTCAAGCTCGCCGATCCGCACGTTCCCGGCGAGGGCCCCTTCTCCAAGAGCTACAACGTGGTGCATCCCACGGCCTGCTTCGGATGGGACGTGGATACCGGAATGCTCTTCGCCTCGCGCTACTGGTGGACGGCCGAGCGGATGCGACTGCCCGCCCCCCTGGTGGAATAGGATTGGCGACGATGAGAATCCAGCGGGTCAACGGGTACTGCTTCGCCCAGGAGCGGCGCGACCGTGGCGGGAACCAGCGTTACGTGGCCGCGGCAGCATTGGAGAGCGACCAGGGCTCTCGCGGCGGGGCCGTGCTGCACATCCGCAAGCCTTTTGCCCCCGAGGCGACCCGCCGGGCCGGGGAGATCCTGACCGGAATGCGGATCGACGGGCCCCGAGGATGCCTGGGACGCTCTGCACCCGGCCGGGGCGGAACTGGAACTGCTCTCGCTGTGCGACATCGCCCTCTGGGACCTCTGGGCCCGGAGCAAGCAGAGCAGCGTCTGCGACCTGCTGGGACGAGAGCGAGACAGGATCCCCGCGTATCTTTCCACAGCCTTTAACGTCGGGACGCCGCAGGAATATGTCGAACTGGGCCGACAGTGCCGGGCCCGCGGATACCACGGCTACAAGATCCACCCCTACATCACCTTCACCGATGTCTGGGGCGAGCAGGTCGGCTACCCTCAGCGGGATATCGAACTCTACGAGGCGGTGGCCCGGGACGTGAGCGGCCTGGCCCTGATGACCGACAACTTCTGCAGCTACAGCCTCGAAGAGGCCCTGCGCGTCGGCAGGATCGTTCAGGATCTGGGTTACGAGTGGTACGAGTCGCCCATGATGGAGACCGAGGACCGCATCGAGGATTATCTTCGCCTGAAGGAAGCCCTGGAGATCCCGATCTGCACGACCGAGACCACGCCCGGCTGTCACCTGCAGCGCCAGGCCTGGCTGGATAGAAAGGCCTGCGACATCGCGAGGATCGACCCGGCCTACGGGGGCTTCACCGCCTGCGTCCGCTTCGCCCGCGCCTCCCGCCAGGCCGGGGTGAAACTGGAAATTCACGTGGGCGATGCCTACAGCCTGCCCCTGATGGGGGCCTGCGAGGAATCTTTCCTCAAGTACTACGAGACCTTCCACCTGGGCGACCATGAGGTGCACAAGCCCGGAAGACTGAGCCCCGAGCCGCTGGCTGACAGCCGGGGCTTCGTCCCCGTCGGCAACGCCCCCGGCATGGGTGTGGAGATCGACTGGGCATGGCTGGAAAGCCAGGGCCGGTAGTACGCACCTATACTCCGATCGGCTCGGGAAGGACCGGATCGAGGGCCCCCTCGGAGACCGGCTCGCGCAGGGCCGGCAGGTAAACGGTCACAACGGTACCCTTGCCCGGTGAGGAATCCAGGGTCAAGGCGCCCTTGTGCGTCTTGAGAATGCCGTGCACGGCTGGGAGCCCCAGCCCGCGTCCGGTGAAGCGGGTGGAGAAGAACGGGTCCAGTGCAAAGGAAAGCGTCTCTTCATCCATGCCCTGGCCGTCGTCTTCGATCTGAAGCATGCAGTAGCTGCCCGGGGGCAGCGGATCGATCTGGCCGGCCCCGACGATCTGCCCGTCGGCGACCTCGGCCAGGGCGGTACGTATGGTCACTCTCCCGCCGGAGCCTTCCAGGGCTTCCAGGGCGTTTTGAAGCAGTGCAGCCACCACCTGTCGGATCTGCTCGGGATCGGCGCAGACGGCGGGCAGGTCCTCTTGAAGCTCCCAATTGAGCCGGACCCGGGTATCCAGGTGTCCGACAACCTCCTGGAGTTGCCGGCAGACCCGACCCAGTTGCACCGGTTCGGGACGAAGATGGATCGTTCCGGTGTAGGCGAGCATCTTCTGGGTCAATTGCTCTGCCCGGCGGCTTGCCTGGACAATCGCGTCAAAGTTCTCCTGCTGGTCGGCCCCGGTTCGGGCTGCCTGGGCGGCCAGTTCGGCGTTGCCCATGATCGCAGCCAGGAGATTGTTGAAGTCGTGAGCGATTCCCTCGGCCATCACGCCCAGGCTTTCCATTCGCCGGGCGTCGTGGATGCGCTTTTCCAGTTGCCGATTCTGCTGCTCCTCCTCCCGGAAGGAACGGAAGAGGGTCTCGTACGGTCTTTCGAGCCCGATCCGGACGAAGCTGACGTAGATCAGCAGAAACGAGCCGAGCTTGAGCAGGTGACCGACGAGATTCATCACACCGAAGACATCCCCGTAGAGTGTAAAGGCCAACTCCGAAGCAATCGTCAAACCCACCGAGGCGATCAGCAGGTGCAGGAGCTGGGGATCCATGCGCTTGCGCTGCCGGTAGAATACAACCCCCGCCAACAGGAGGCAGGCGCAGATGAGGTACTCGGCTGCGATCTTGAAGCCCGTCAGGCCGCGACCCGGGACGAAGCAGGCCGGGAAGTATCCCGCAAATACCACCCCCACCAAGGCCGCTGCGAACACCACCTGGCCCAGCAGGACCCACCGGAATCCCCCACGGCTCAGGGAACGTTGGGTCAACCAGGCTGCGATGAGCAGCGAGGCCGCCTCGAAGCCTCTTGCGACAATCCAGAACTGCGTAGGCAGGTTCGCGCTGCGATGCGGGAATACGCCCATGCCGTCGTAGCTGAGGGTGTGAAGCAGATCCAGGGACCCCACCAGCAGGTACGCCCCGCCCAGAAAAAGCAGGCCGCTGTCGCGGAGAAACTTGCGTGCGTTGATCAGCACGGCAAAGACAGTCCAGGCCACCGCTACCGAGAACAGTTCCACCACGCTGTGGAAGAGCAGGTAATTGACCCGCGCCGCCCAGGTCAACAGCGCAAGGGCAGCGGCGACGGCGATTAAGGCCGTCAGAGCGACGAGAACCGGTTTTGCTTTTCTGGAAGGGGCCAAGGCTTTCTCGATGACCTCCGAGGGATGCCGAACCAGGACGGTATTCTTCTATCGGAGCAAGCACCGGTTCTCTTGGCCCCCGGGGGGCAAATAATCCGGACGACGTCAAGGCGGCCGCCTTGCCTTCCGATAGATAAATCAGTGATCTGTAACCGCTCTAGAGTGAGTGAAAAATGAGTTTTCGATGTTGAGCGTCAGCGAAGGGTGGCCTGTCAAGGACGACGATACAGGCAATGCCGTAGCATTGTCGCAGCAGCCGGACGACGACAGGGCGCCCTGCAGGTAGCTATAGCACGAAAAGAATTATGTCACTCGCTCCAAACTCCTTTCTGGAGGCCATCGCTCGTGGAAGAAAAAAGACAATTCGCCCGGATCCCCTGCACGGCCAAAGCGCAAATTCTGGACGCCGATTTTACCTCCGAGGCCGACGTTGTGGATGTTTCCATCGGCGGGGCCTTGATGCGCACCGGGGCCCTGCTGCCTGAAGATACCCGCGTACAGGTGCAGTTCCAGTTTCAGGACATGCCCGGTGACAACGTGATCTCCGCCAAGGCGACCGTCGTCCGAACACCCGGGCAATATGTCGGGGTCCGGTTCGACGGAGTGGACGACATCTCGGCCGGGCGGCTGTTCCACTGGATGAGCCGCAACCATCCCGAGCCGCAGAAGTTCGAACAGGAAATGGTCCGCGTCCGCGGCAGAGGCTGGGCGGCGGCCTGAGAACATCTCGCCTCGTCGAGAATCCAGGCTTGGAATTCCCAGCCGACAGTGGGTAAGATGTCCCCATGCTGGGACGAATGCAACGCACATCGCGACTGGACGTGGGCTTGGCCCTGGTCTTCTGCGGGGCCGCTTACCTCATCTGGGCCCTGGTAGCGGGCTTCAGCAGAGAGATGGTTCAGGCCATGCTCCGGGCGACGGCCGAAACCAACAAACCCATGGTCACCGAAGCAGTGCGCCTGGTCTTCATGGATTTCGGGATCATGATCGACCTGGTGGGCCTGGCCTGGCTGACCGGTTCGCTGTACCTTGTCCTTCGGGCCTCGCGCCAGGTGGCCAGCATCTCCTGGGCGTTCGTCTCCGCCAGCACGCAGTTGCTGGTAGCCTCGCTGGGTGCGGTCCTGGTCGGCTACGGCATCAACGCACCTCACTATATCAACACCACCGCCGACGGCGGCGCCGGCAAGATCCAGACCCTCAACCGGTTCTCCCTGGCCTCGACGGTCACCATCGCCATCGTGCTGTGGCTTACCGCGATGGTCTGGCTGCTGGTCCAGCGGGCCCGGTTCCGACAGCGCAGGCCCACCCTGCGGGACGGACTGAGAAGCTCGTTCGTCATGTCCCGCCGACGCGCCTGAGACCAGGGCGCCGATTTCGGAAGAAGTCCAGCAGGCCCACAATCTACACCCATCGCCCGTACCGCCGACCTGCGGATTCGTAGGGTAAGCCTTTTCCGCGTGGGAGCCGCTTCGCAGGCTCCCAGCCTACATAGGTTTGTCCGATGCTTCGTAGCGCCTGCCGACATTGCCCGAATGCAAGCGCCCGGACATCCGCGTGGGAGCCGCTGCGCAGGGGCCCACCCTACCGCCGGGTGCCCGGCGTCAACGGCACTTTCACCTCTTACCTACTGACCTTTTACCTGGCCGAGAGGCCGGGCTTTCATCTTTCATCCCTTCCTCTTTCATCTGGTGTTTCGTCCTTCGAGCGTTTCCCACGCGCGGGTTGACGTCAATCTTCCACGAGGTTCTCGCGAATGTAGTGGAAACTCTCTTCCAGGGCTTCGAGCGTCCCCCCGTCCTGCTCGACGACGAACCACTGGCAGCCGGACTTCTCCGCAGCGGGGATGATACGCGACCAGTCCAGGTTCCCCGCGCCGATGGGTGCCTTGAGCGGCTCGCGATCGGGGCCCATCGCGTAGTCCTTCATGTGCAAAACGGGCAGTCGGCCCGCGAGCTTCTCGCACCAGGTGACAGGATCGGCTCCGCCGAACTGGATCCAGTACGTGTCGGGTTCTCCCTGGACGTTCTTCGGATCGGTCTGCTCGTAGATGCTCTCCAGGGCCACGCGACCGTTGAACTTCTGGAATTCGATCTGGTGGTTGTGATAGACCAGCGTGATGCCCTCTGCAGCCAGGACCTTGCCGGCCTTTTCGAGCACGTCGATCACTTCCTGGAGCTGCTGGGCCGTCTGGATCGGCCCGGTGTGCGGGAAGGGATAACCGGCATAGACACAGTCGAGCTTCTTGAGCTTCGTGACGATGGCGCCGGGGTCGTCCTTGAACATCACGTTCTTTTCGTGGGTGGCGCAGATCTTCAAATCCAGGTCCCGACAGATCGAGGCCAGCTCATCGGTGTCGATCTCGCCGATTCCACTGATCTGGACGGCCTGGTAGCCGATCCGGCGGATCTTCTTGAGGTTGGAGGCGATGTCGGCAGGCGTCTTCATGAAGCGCCCGATGGTGGAGGTGATGGCGGCAACCTGCTGCAATTTCATGGTGGATGGTCCTCTTAGAATGAGCCTTTCAGGTCGGCGATTCCCTCGATAACGCCTTCCATCTTGTACGTGGAGTTTTCGGTTCTTTCCCGGCCCTCTGGTAGTCGTGTTCCTCATCGATCGGCGGAGAGACCCACTGCCCCCGGCCTCAGAGGTCCATCGCGTTGGCCGATCCCGGTCACACCGACACGTACGTCTTGTATGTGCAACTGCTCCTTTTTGCGGCTGTTTCGCTGCACCGGCCTCCCACCCGGTCGGACGTAGGATTATCCCTCCGAAGAGAGAATCAGGTAAAGGGTATTGGCGGGAAGCTTCACGCGGACGGGGCCCCTGCCTAAGGGGACCTCCACGGGGACCTGCTGAGCCTCGAAACCCATCTCATCCAATCGAACGGCCCGGGTCAAGCTCCGGTTGGCAAACTCGAGGCGCATGCGGGTATCGGCGAAGCGATAGGGCATCCGGCCGGTGGAGAGGATCTTTCGGCCCTGGAGGGTCTTTCCCTTCCGCCGGTATTCTGCCGGCTCCGTCTGCCATCCGGTGGGCCAGGCGATGGTTCCAACCTGGATCAGAACCTTCTGCGACAATGCCAGGGGCTTGTCATCCAGCGGCACGGCCAGGAGGCAGGCGTAATCGTTCTGCGAGCGGAGGGTCAGGTCGGTGAGCTTTACAACACCCCCGGCGGCCTTGAGGAACCCGGCGGCCCCCTGGGCGCGGGGCGCGTCGATTCGCAGCAGCTTTTTTTCGGTATCCAGTTGAAGGTGCCCGCCGCCGGCCGAGGTGACAGCCCGGTCGTCAACGCTCCAGCCCTGCTGCATGTACTTCGAACCGGGCCCCTCGGAGCCAAAGCCGACCGTCACGCGCCCAGCCAGGTAACAGCGAGAATCAATCTGCCCGGCCAGTGCGTGCTTGCCGGCCGGGATTGCATCCAGGTTTGCGCCCGGGTCGTAGTCCAGGGATTCGGTCACAAGAGGCGCATTGCGCTGGAAGAGTTCCTCGAGGCTGCGCTGCTCGTGAAGAACTACAGGCCCCTGCGGGATGAGCCCCTTGCGGAAGATCAGCGCCGCGGCGGGGAACTGGCTCATGAAGCCCGGGTGCGAGATGGACCAGCGGAACAGCGGGTTGCCCTTGAAGAATTTCATGTGCCATTCGGTATCGTAACCGGGACTCCGGGCGGAGAACCACAGCAGACCGTCCACGCCGCCAAGGCTTGCGTAGACGCTGTTGAGGATCGGACCCTCGGCCGAGTACGGGTTGGGCGGGACCCAGCTCGTGCTGGACACGATGAAGGGCCTGCCGGGCACCTGCTTCTTCAGGGCGGGGATCTCTCCGCTTGCCAGGGCGCTGCGGGCCTCGAAGACATGCCCCGGATCGATCCGCCAGAACGACTGCTTGCCCTTGGGATGGGTGGAGAAGAAGTCGTTGCGCTCGATCACGTCGCAGGCGCTCCAGGCCCAGCGCTGAAGGTCGTCCAGATGGATATCGCTGGCCGAGCCCATGTTGCTGGCGGTGATGAGCTGCTTCGCGCCGCATTCCTCCTTGAGGTACCGTTTCATCTCCATGTAGAAGTCCCGCTCGAGCCTGGCCAGGAACTCCGCCTGATCGCGAAGCCGCCGCCCCTTGCCCCCCTCGGGCTGCTGGGCCAGTTCGTGCACGCCGTAGAGCCCCAGACGCCGGGCCGGGAGATCATCGCCCTTGGCCTGGGCTGAATCCCACGCCGCCAGGGCCTTGTCGCCCGAACCGTATTTCTCCGTCGCGAAATCGTAGAACAGACCCTGGAGCCGCTTGAGCGGCCCGCCGCTGATGCCGTTGAGCCAGTAGAACAACAGGCTGTCTTCGCTGACGATCTGAATCACCGCCACCGCCGGGTCGTCCTTGATGGGGATACCCGTGTACGGATTCTTCTCGGTGAGCATCGTCTTCATCCAGGCCTTGTAGCCCTTCTGGAGGGTCGGCTCGAAGAACAGCAGGCCGTTGAGGCTGGTCTTCTTGCCCCCGTAGCCCTCGATGCCCCAGTCTTCGTTGACATACTTGACCGAACCGTGGTCCCAGAACGGGGCGATGCGCGTGTAGATGCCCTGGGGCTTCATGGCTGCGATGGTCCGCCAGACGTCGTTGAGGAACTCGCGATTCACATCGGTGATCTTGCTGCCGGGCTCCCGGCCGATCAGCCCGCTGTTGGCCCCGCCGACACGGACCATGTTCACGCCCATTCGCGCGAGGAACCGCCCGTGGGTGCGGAGATCCTCGTCGCTGACCTTGGGGTTCACCGCGGCGGCTACTCCCCAGAACCGCACCGGCTCGCCGGAGCCCAGGACAAAGCCGTTGCCGTCGGGACTCAGACGCACGAAGCCGTCCTGGCCTGCGACCTTTTCGTTCAGCCCGCGCAGATCCAGCGGCCCGCCTTGATATTCGTTGCCCGGCTGGAAGGCCCAGGTTCCCTCAGAGCCCCAGGGCTCATCGGCCAGGCCCTGGGCTCCGGCAGGTCGGGGGGCGACGAGCGCACAGGAAACCGCCATCAAAAGAGCTATCGATGAACGACGCGACATAACTGTCTCCTTCTGCCGGCAGGGCTGGCAAGCGAGCTCGCCGATATCAAGTTTGTCTACTCCGGGCAGCGATCGCTGTCGGGTTTCATCGCCGGGTTGACTCCCGGCCAGAGCGGGTGCTGGCGATGAAGCAGACACTGGGCCTCGCTGAGCTTGTTGTTGGCCAGCAGCCGGGCCGGGCTCTCCGGATGCCCCGTGCGATGCGAAAGGTACAGCGCCTCGATGACCGCCAGGTTCAGCAGGTTCTCCCGCGCGCTGCACGGATACAGATTCGCCTGCTGCGAGGCCGCTTCCACGAATGCCTCGACCTGAGCGACCATCGCCTGGGAGGGGCTGTACGAACTGCCCGGGCCGGTCTCGATGATATTGCCCTCGGGCCCGCAGAGGCGGTATTCCTCGCTGGTCGCCCGCAGCGACCCCAGCCGGCCGTGAATGCAGAATTCCTCGCTGACAGGGCCCGAGCAACGCGTCGTGACCACCGTGGCCATCGATCCCTCGCGGTAGCGCAGGATCGCCGCGGCCGTGTCGTCCGTGTCATGCGGCGGCCGAGGCTGCTCCTCCTGGTCGATCTCCGAGTGCTCCGCGATGGCGTTGACGCCGAAGACATCCTCGGGAAGCCCCAGCGTCCAGGTCAGCAGATCGATCGGGTGGTAGGCCAGTTCCAACTGCACGCCTCCCCCGGCCGTGGCGCGGTCGCTGCGCCAACCCAGCGGCGCCCCCCAGTTGAACAGGTAGTGGCCTCGACAGAGGAAGACGCGCCCCAGCTGGTCCTTGAGCTGTCCGCAGCGGGCGTAGCCCGGCTCGAAACGCCAGCGGGTCCCGACGGCGAAGATGAGCTTGCTCTTTTCCATGGTCCGCACCATGGCCGCGGCCTCGCCGAGGTTCCGGGCCAGGGGGATATCCTTCCAGACGTGGATCTTCCGCTTGGCGCAGGCGGCGATGAGTTCCGCGGCCTGGTGCGGCGGGACGCTCATGAACACCGCTTCGGGCCTGCCCTCTGCCAGGCAGGAGCGGTTGTCGGTGTACCACGAGGCCGAGACCCGCCGGCCAAGGTCTTCGGCCAGTTGGGCGTCGCGGTCTGCGACGGCCACGATTCTCGCCCCCTGGCAGTTTGCCAAGGCGTCGAATACGGCGCCTCCCGTGCCGCCAAGACCGATGACGGCAACGCGAAGCCGAGATGGATCATGCGAATCGGACATCAAGAAACACCGTACGCGCCCGGCAGAGCAAAGTCAATATCCCGACGCAGGTTACGAAGGCAATCTTCCCCGGCTCCGCTTATGTGTGCATCCACCGGGTCAGCACGGGTCCGTCCTCCCCACGTTTGTCAACCTGAGAAACGTTCCTCCGCCCGGGCAACAGAGTCGGCCAGGCGGTCCTCGGCGTCCGTGCCGCGCATCTTCTGGACGTGCTGGGCCGCACGGGGCGCGACGTTGCGGTTTCTCCCGGGACGGGGGGCGATGTCCTCCCCGCTCATCGAGCCGGCCTGGAGCGTTTCGATGTCCATCAGATCCGCCCGCCAGGTCAGCAGCGCCCGCAGGAGATCCTCCCGCAGCGAGGCGTGCTCCGGGCTGTGGTACAGGTCGTTGCGCTCCTTGGGATCGTTGACCCGGTCGAAGAGCCGACCCGAGCCCTCCTCGAAGTAGTACTCCAGCTTCCAGCGACGGCTGGCCACCGCGCAGGACTTGTAGAGCGTCCCGATCGCGCAGCGACGCGGGCTCTCCTTGCCCTGCCAGAGCGGCGTGAACAGGTCGTAGCCCTGCATGGACGGACAATAGATTCCCGCCGCCGCCAACAGCGTGGTGGGTATGTCGTTCCAGATCGCGAACTGCCTCTTCGCACCGGCCGGAATCTTCCCGGGCATTCGAAGGATAAGCGGTATCCGCCACGATTCATCGTAGTAATTGTGCTTGTCGTTGAAGCCGTGGTCGAAGCACTGCTGCCCGTGATCGGAGGTAAACAGCACCAGTGTGTTCTCGCTCAGGCCGGCCTGGTCGAGAAAGTCGATCAGCCGCCCCACCAGCGAATCGGTAAACGCGGCATAGCTGTAATAGCGTCGCCGCCGGGTCTGGATGGGCTCGTCGAACTGCTTTTCGTAGATGCGTCCGATCGCCTCGCGCCAGTAGTCCGGGTCGGCCTTGTCCTCCCCGTCCAGGAGGGTGTTCTGAGCCTTTATATCCAGCAGCAGCTTCGTCTGGGCCGGCTGACGCTGCTCCTCGCCCTCCACGTAGTTCAGCTCCGGGATCTCCGCTGCGTCGTAGGTCCCGGCGAACTCCAGCGGAGGATGGGCCGGCGGGTGCGGACTGTTCAGCGAGCAGAACGCGAAGAAGGGCTTGTCCCCCCTGGCCGCTTCACGCATCGACTCGATCGTCCGATCCACGAAGTAGCTGTCCCCGTGCAGCCGGGCCGGACGCTGCATCGGCTCGCCCTCGGCACCGTCCTGCCCTGCCAGCCAGGCGCGATAGTCCTCGGCCCCGATCACCTGCTCGAACGATTCCGGGATGGCCCCGAAGTGCGTCTTGCCGATCATGAAACTGCGGTAGCCGGCCCGGGCAAGCAGGTCCGGCAGCGTGATGACGTCCTTGCGTCGGCCCACGCCGTTTTCGATGGTCCCGTGGCTGGGCGTGTGCAGGCCGGTCGGTAGTGTCCAGAAGTTTTCGCTTTTTCTGACGGGGAGCCATTGTTCTGGTGGATCCTGCGTTGCTTGTGCGGAGCCCGGAGGAAGCGGCGGTTGGTTGGGACAGGCGATAATTGACGTGTTCGGAGGCCAGCGAGGCACTGCCTTGGGGACAAGTGCTGCCAGGGCTTCCTGGTGGCCGGCGCGTCGAAGGATGTATTCGGACCCGAAGGAGG
>CAZOVB010000010.1:0-98907 GCA_964583095.1 uncultured Planctomycetaceae bacterium | reverse complement strand
TCTCTACGATCTGCTATCCTGATCAACGCTTGGGTGTCCCAACGCGGAAGTCAGGCCCGCCTTCTCTGACGGTTCTCCGGTTGCCCCATCCCTTCAGCCTGGGTTTTCGAGATCCGCGCAATGGATCGGGCACGCCTTGCGACGTGCCCGGTCGGAATGCTATGTCGATTGTCTGCCTGTCTGGTTTCAGGCGACGCGGAGTCTCTTTCGAGCCCTGCCGGCCAGGCCAAGCCCCGCCAGGCCGAACGTCGCCAACGTCAGCGGTTCAGGCATATGCGGCGCCGGCGGCGCGAGGGCCAGTGAGGGGATATAGGTCCCTGATGCACCGGTGTAGTTCCGGAAAGTGTAGGCAATGTCAGCATTGTCCACATCGCCGTCCTGGTCCGAATCGCCCAGAGCCCAGCGGGCACCTGACCCGGTTGATCCGGTGTAGTTTCCAAACGTTCTGGCAATATCAGCATTGTCCACATCGCCATCGAGATCGGTGTCGCCCCGAATAGCCATGTAGATATCGTTCTGCGTCAGCAAGCCCTCGGGACTGGTATTGGCAATACCGCCCGGTAAACCGGCGATGACACCGCCAATTCCGACGTCCTCAATATCCAGGTTGCTTGATAGTGCCACTCGGGCCACGGTTCGCAACTGTCCTGGAGCAAATGAAGCTCCGGGATTTTGAAGATCCAGTATGCCCAGCAAGACCGTAGAACTCTTACTGATGAATCCACCGGGGGCCAGGACTTCAGGCTCACCGAACTGGAAGTAGGTTTCCCCTGCAAGAGGCGTTGGCGAAAGGTCCAATCCCCCATCCAGGAACGTTCCACCCGCGATCTCAAATGACACCTCGATAGTGCCGATGGCAGTCGAGGTGTTGTTTCTTACCCGGAAATCGTACAATTCGTATCCGGCGACGCTCGATGCGCCGGCATAATCCCACGCACCGATCACCGAGGACCCCTGGGCCGGACCGCATGCCAGGATCATGGAAGCCAAAACGCCGACAGCTCTAATGTGTTTCATCTAGAATACTCCTGATTCTCTCTCCGTTGTTCCCTCTTCAGCCATTCTGTTATGGATAAATCTACCTCAAGAGGCCTCCAAACGTCTTGTTTCAATCACATTGTATTCTAACAAGAAGATGCCAGTCTGCAAGCACTTGGTCTGACATCGTCTGTAAATTACCGGACAAAAACCTGCTTTTTCCGAATTCGGCTCCTTGTCTTGCCTGGAATCAGGATCCCCGGCAAGAGCAGGACGAGAACACAGGGTTCCGGAACTGCTTGCAGTGCATGGCCTTGCAACGAAATTCCTTCTTGCTGCGCCAAATCGATGGACTCGTCTGGGCTGATGAGTACATGCGGACCACCGGCTCCCGTAAAGTGAATAAAAAGTCTGGCCAGATCTGCATTGTCAACGTCTCCGTCCCGATCGGTGTCGCCATCGGCAAGTTTCTTGAACTCGCTGCCCGGATCGCTCCCCGTGAAGTTTATGAAACCGGTGGCGATGTCCGCATTGTCCACGTCACCATCTCCGTTGGTGTCCCCAGTCAAGCACGCGCCCAATATCTCTTCCAGGGCCTGCGCCGAGGACAGCCCAGCCGCCTGTGTACCGGGCACTGTTGTGAATTCCCGCACGGCAACCCAATCCTCAAAGCCCAGCCCTGAATTCCCCGTGGCCATAAGGTCAAAAGGATCCGTCGCCAGAGGCCCATTTGTGCACTCCGGGGATCCAAGTTCTGCGCAGACGTGCCTTAGGCCCACCAGGTGCCCGATTTCGTGGCAAATTACGCCTGCTACCGACTGAACCACCTTTCCAGTCGTATTAAACTCGATCAATGGATCTTCAGGCTTTCCCTGGGCATCCAGCGCGTAGGCAATTCGATCAACCGACACAAATGCGAAAGCTTGGCCAGTGGGTTCTTCCAGAATAGCCCCGGGCTTGCTCAGACCAAACCAGCTCTGGCCATCCGGAATCGACCCGATCAGGCAGTTGACACTTTCTTCCCCGCTGACAGGGCCTAAGGCAAAATCTACCGCCAACGTCCTCCCCAGAAAAGACTCCACGTTCCTGAACTTTCGTACCGTCTCTCGAAAGATCATTCGACGCGCTGAAGGCTCGTCGAAGCCCGCCAGGCCACCATCGGTCAAAAAGGGACTCTCCGAGCTCGTCATGAGCCACGGATGCACCTGGATGCCAGGCAGAGGCGAAAACTGATCCAACCACTCGGCGGGTGTGGCTTGCTCCACGAAGTTGATCCCTACCAACGGCCTGGCAGCAGCTCTCTGCCCAGTCGCGAAAACAAAGAATACGCTCAGTAGAATGGCGGGAACAGAGATGCCTTCGCTCAGAAGCGACCGACCATCTGCCTTCAATCGAATACCCCGCCCGGACATCTTGCCCCCTCAACTTCCCCGCCTGCGGCGAAAAAGAGCCAGAACCCCCGCGCTCAGCAGGCCAAGCATTCCAGGCTCCGGGATCGCCTGGATACTGAGCAACTCGGTCGTGGAATTCAGTCCTCCACCCGAGCCGGTGTAGTTCTGGAAGACTGTGGCAATATCCGCGTTGTCCACATCTCCGTCGTAGTTGTAGTCCCCAGAAGCCCAATCCATCCCACTACCCGTGCTGCCGGTGTAGTTGAGGAAGGTTCTTGCGATGTCGGCATTGTCCACATCCCCGTCCACGTTGGAATCCCCGGCGATGGTGTAGCCCACAACCACCAAGTCGTTTTCGCTGGCCCAACCGATGCGATACTCCCCCTCGTCATAGGCTCCAGCCTGCTGGCTGACGATCTGCCCCCCCACAATGTACTGCCGGATCTGTGTACCTGAAGTCGTCGTGCTGAAGATATACGTACCCACGTCAAAAGTTCCCCCCGCCTGGATATCCAACGTTCCCACGAATATCTCCCCCTGGGCCGGGGTCACGCTGCAGGCAAGCCACACCAAAGGCGCCAGGGCGAAGCAAAGGAAAGGTCTTTTCACGGTCGGCCTCCTTCAAATGCATAACTACCGTCAGAGCTCCGAGGCGAACAACCCCCACATTGTACCTCAATATGCTCCGACAGGCAATGCTGACAAGGAGTCAAGAAAAAGGGCCGACCCTTGCTGGATCGACCCGGGGTATTCACACCGCGCAGAAGCGGGAAATCAGCGTCGGCGTCGGCGAAGCACGCCCAGTGCGCCCAAGCCGAGCAGGCCCATGGTGGCCGGTTCCGGAACCACCGCCAGATCCAGCTGTCCACCCCCAGAGTCTCTGTTGCTCCAGATATTCTCGGCCGTGAAGAGCCCGCTGAGGTCCGTTTCCTCCAGACCCGTGGGCAGAATATTGCCGAGGCTCAGTACAGCATCGGTCGGGATCTCAAAACCGCTGGAAACCGACCAGCCCAGAACGAACTGGGTAATTTCCGGATTTGTGACCGCTTCCCCCACGGTATCGGAGGGCCAGCCGTCCTGCACGGCCTCTAGGTCCGACCAGTCCACGTTGGCAGGTATAAACGGCGTCGTGCTGGTTTCGGGCATCTCAACCTGGAACGAGTTGATCTTGACGCCATCGGCGGCAATCTTCACCTCGCCGGTCATGTAGTCGTAGATGAAGTCCGGGTTGTTGTTGCCGGACTGGGCCTGAGCAGAGACGCTCAAAAATGCAATCAACCCCAGAATAAGGAATGTCCTCTTAATCATTTCTCTCTCCTTGTGTCAACTTGTCATAAATGAGGCTCGAGGCCCTCCGCATGGAGACTACTCCAACTAAAACAGTTTACTCCAGACTGCTTTGGCATGTCAACATAGACTTTGAGATTCGCAGCAAATAATCAGACACTGGAACCCTTCGCAGTTTCCCCCAGCTTCTGCCCGGCAATCTGAAGGAATTCACGCGTCTCTCTTCGCCAGGCCTTGAGGGTCTTACGAGCGGTTCGAGCGTTCTCCCACAGGCGCAGCAGCTTCTCGACGGGGCCGGTCCTCTCAGCCAGGAATGCCCGAAGCCGTCGGAGGCTCATACCCCCCCAGCGGTAAAACTGCAAGTGAGACTCGAGCAAGAGGTTCTGAAGTTCCTCAAACTCCAGGGCCGTATTGCCGCAGACACAGTGGGTCCCGTCGTAAAAATCCCAATCGTCGGGATAGTCGCAGAAAATCAGATCCTCCTCCATCTGCTCGAAAAGCCGCGTGCCCGGCATCGGGGTCAGCAGACTGATCTGGAGCGTCTCCAGTTTGGCTCTGCGGGCAAAGCGGACGATTTCCTCGGCCGATGTACGGGTGTGCTGGGGCCCCAGGACGAACATCCCGTGAATCCAGAAGCCGTGGTCGTGGAGCATCTTGGTATCGGCCAGCAGTCGCTCCTGCAGATCACCTGCGCCGGTGTAGCCCTTCTTCCAGTCACTGGCAGTGGCCTGATCGACCGTCTCGTAGCCGATGTAGAGCACGTCGCCCCCTGCCCGCTTCATAGACCGAAGCAGTTCCAGGTCCGCCCGGCTGCGTCTGCTGTCGCACCAGGGAAAATCAACCCGCACCTGGGCGTTGAAGCCGATCGAGAGCGGACGCATCCTGTCGAGCAATTCGCGGGTCCAGGCCCGGTCGGCCGTGAAGTTGTCGTCGTAGAAGAAGAACTGCCTGAATCCCTGATCGCAGTAGCTTTCCATGTCCGAACAGACCTTCTCCAGGCTTTGTCGGCGGACCTTTCGGCCGAACATCCGCGTCACGGAGCAATACGTGCAGCCGTACGGGCAACCCCTCGAAACCATCACGGGCAGCTTGTAGAATTCCCTTCGCCTGGACGATGCGACCAGACGGTCGAAGTCCCGCATCAATGGGTAGTTCAACGCGGGGATCTCATCCAGATCCTCCAGAGGGGCCGCCTGAATGATTCCCTCGCGGATCTCCCCCCGGGCCAGGGCTTCGATGACGCTTTCGCCCTCCCCGCGGACAACGACGTCTGCGTAGCGGATGGCCTCTTCCGAGCGGAAGGTCGCATGCACGCCGCCCATGGCAACCCGGGCGCCGGAATCCTTCTTGATCAGGCCGGCCAACTCGTAGCCTCTTCGGGCGGTGGAGGTCATGATGCTGATGCCGACGACGTCTGCCGAGCAGATATCCTCCCAGGCCTCGGGGTTCTCCTGGGCGGGCCCGGAGATGTTCTCGTTGTAGACCTGGACGTCGTAGCCCTTCTTTTCCAGGATGGACGCAAGCGTAATGGGCCCCAGCAAAGGCCATTGGGCAATCCAGGCGTTGAAGGGCCTGCCCCTCCTTCCATGCGGCTCGATGAAGCGGATCTTCCGACCTGAAACCATAGCAACCCTCCGGTATGGCAGCGCACCTGCACGTATCTCACAGCCTTTTTAATATGATAGACCGCACCTGTGAACCAAACCACCTCCAGCTGATATCGGATTGCAGACTTCTCGACCGGGGGGAACTTTCGAACTCTACCCGAAGAGTCGTAGGCGGCAGCGGCATTCGGTTGCAGGATCTTGCTTCCCTCTCTGGAAGCGATTGGCCGCCAACCCACCCACGCAGTGCACCGAACGCCTCTCTGCAAGACCTTTTCGGGCCCCTGCCGTGTGCACGCAGGCGGTATTGTCCGGGCCGCTGGCGCCCTGGACCGGATGGGCTACGAGCGGGTCGAGAAGCCCTACGCATATCGGCTGGCCCTTGCGGAGCAATTGATCCTGCGAAGCCACATGCAACTCGGGCCGGTCGGGCCGGAAGGCGAACCGGCCTTGCGGTAGAGCCGGGGACTATCGACTCGATCCTGCCCGTGCACCTTTGACCTGAACGTGGTCGTTCTGAAGGTACCAGAGGATCTGCCTGCCCTGGAAGAGGCTTTCCCGACGTGTTCGGGGGTCGGTCCGCGTAAGCTGGGCCGACTTGGGAGACTGGCCGGGCAGGTGACCCAGGATGGTCACCATCTTCAGGGGGCGTGTGTAGTTGAGGCTTTCAGCCACAACGGAGGTATTCTGATTCTCCAGCAGCACGTTGCCGCGTGCGGTGAGGGAGTGCAGGCTTCCCAGGGCGGGGTCCAGCCGGGTCTGTTGGTCCGGGGTGTCTGCCTGGGCCCCGTCGGTCTCTTCCGGCTGATCCTGGGCAAAACGTGCGATGAGCACGTCGGCCCGTCGCAGGTCCAGCCGCTTGCCGCTTTCGAGCTTGCCCCAGTCGGGAGCCTGGAGGCGATCCTGGTAGACCACCTTGTTGCCGCTGACATGGGCCATCTGCACGTCGCCCTCGAGCAGGACTTCCCGTTTGTCCTGCTTGAAGGTCATCCCTTTGCTCCAGGCGAAGACGGTCTGGGAAGGAGCAACGACGCTGCCGGTCAGTGTGGCGTCGGCCTGGTTGGAAGAATCGGGATCCTTCTTCTCCGGCAGGCGAGAAGGCCTGTAGTCTTCCACCAGGAGCCTCCCGGATTCGGTCATCACCATCTGACGAATCAGCGTGTCGTAGGTGAGATTCGAGCCCTTGAGGGTCATCTTCAGCAGGGTCTGGTCTTGGGAATTGGCCTGGCGGGAGACGATCTCCACCTGCTCGTCGGCGATCATCGTGGAGATCTTCCTGCTGCTGTAGTTGCCCATATCCAGAGCAAGCGACCGGCGGGAGGTCGAGGCCTCCTCGTCCTGGGCCTGGGCCGGGTCGATCGCAGTTTTCGCGTCGTCGCCAGCCCCCCCGGAAGGATCGTCAGTCTTATTCTCGGCCTCGTCGCTGACGAACAGAAGCTTGAGCTGTCCGGTTTCCAGTGTATCGGTTTCGATGGTCTGCGGATCGTCGGCGGTCTCGAGCGTTGAGGTCGAAACCAGGCGGACATCTCCCTTGAAGGTGGCTGTATTGTACAGCGACAGGAATTCCAGCGAATCGCTGGTGATGTTCACCGGCCTGGGGGTGTCCAGGCGGTTGCCGTTCAGGTCCCGATCGGTGGTAAATCGCAGTTTGACATCTTCGCCGGCATGGAGATCCATGCCCTCGCGGCCGGTGTCGGCTTCGACCTGCCGCTGAACGAAGATTTCCCCGGCCTGGAGTTCGTCGCTGCCGCTGACGGTTCTGGCAGGCGCGCCGGTCAGGGTGGCTGAGCGAAGCATCAGATCGCTGTCGAGCCGGTCGCAGAACGCCTCGAGCAACCGGTCCGCGCCGGTCACCGAGGCAACGAAGACATCCCCGCGGGCTTCCAGACGGCTGGGATGAACTTCATATTCCGGCTGCTGCAATTCTTGCGATTCCTCTGAGAGGACTTCCTTGAACCGGATGGTGATCGTCCGGGCTTCCAGGGCACTTTGCTCCCAGCTTGCCCAGGCATTGCCCTCGGCCCGGACGAAGGCGGGATACGCCCGTGGGCCCTGGCCCGTGGTCATCTCGATGGTCAGGGAATCGTCGCAGAGCAGATAATCCCCGGCGGCGGTAAACATCTCCACGTCTCCGTAGAAGACCGCCTCCTCGAGTCTCTGCTGGTTGCCGCCCTGGGTGAGCTGCGAATCTTCCTTGCGGAAACGCGCTTCGACGCGGTCCTGCCAGCGGATTTGATCCTGGCCCGCAGGGGCCGAGGCCTCGGGCAACTCTTGCCTGGAGGAAAGGCCCGGCGCGGCGGAGACGAACTCTCTTCCCGCCCCGGCCGGAGAAAGCATTCTGCCCGCCCCGACGAAGTATGCCCTGCGGTTGAGCATATCGAAGGACAGCTCAGGTGCCTCCATTGTCTGTCCGTCCTCGAGGGTCAGGCGAACCGGCTGGTCGCCATCGGACTCCAGCTTGCCGACCCGCTCGGGGTTTCGGAATTTGAAATGGCTGCACGTCGCCCGGGAGCCGCCGTCGCTGAGAACCACCTCCCGCCCCGTGGCGTCGATCCGGTAATGCTCCGAATCGGGCTGGGCGGTGTGGCCCGTCGGAGTCAGTTCCAGCACGCCTGTCCAGTGGATCTGGAGGACCTGGGGGTCCGAGGCCCCTTCACTCGGCTCGACAGGGGCTGGTTCGGTTTCGTCCGACCCGGTCGGATCGTCCTGGGGCGAGCCTGTCGGCCCGGTCTGGCCCGGCTGGGCATTGCCCTGCCCGGAATCTGCGGCCATGGGGTCCTGGAACTCCCCGTCCCAGTGGAACAGCAGCGAGAGGACTTCCACGCCCTTCATGCTTCGGTTGCCCGAAGAAACCTTCACATTCTCGTGCAGGTCGACCCGAAAGATATTCCGCGCCGGAGGCATATCGCCGGGCTGTTTCTGCCCGGCGGCAAGGGCAGGCTGACCTGCGGGGCCCTGTTGCGAAGCGGGGGCCGTTCGGCCGGCCTCGTCCGGGGCAGTCGATGCCGGCTTTCCCTCACCCCCGGGCAGAAAGAGCATGTCCAGCTCTTCCTGGAGTTGCTTGACGAAGAGGGAGTCGCCCTTTTCGATCCGCAGTTTGCGAAGCTCGCGGGGCTCCTGGTTCCAGCTCATGAAGAAACCATCGCCGTAGATATCGGCCTCGCGGGACCAGACGGTGACGCGTCCCTGGCTGGTGAGGGTAAGCAGTTGGTTGTCAAATTCGATATCGTTGAGGTGGATGCGGATGAGCTGGTCGGGTCGTTGTTCACGCGGGACGGGCCCGGGCTTTCGGTCGATCACGATCCGGACGTCTCCGGTCATTCTTCCGGAGTTGGGCTGCACGCCGCCGGAGGTCTCCTCGCCGATCACGTTGGCCTGCCGGGCCTGGACGTAGACGATCTGGCCGTTTTCCAGGTGGACCTCGAACCGCGGGCGGGTGAGGGTGAAGCTGCCGTCGGCCTCCTTGCGGACCTTGCCGGCGGCATAGATGGCCTGGAGGCGTCCATCTTCACCCCGGATCATGACCTTGGGCTCGCGGGCGTCGTCATCGGGGCCGTTCATCAAGTCGGATTGGCCCGCGTCGCCCCGGCGGCTGGGGGTGGTCCACGCAGCCCCGGAGAGGGACTGGTAGACCCAGAAGCCGGTAAGCAACACCGCGAAACTGACAATCAGCAGGATCGCTTTTCTGATCACGTAGCCGTCTCCTCGGGGTTTTCCACGTACCGCGAGAGGATTTTGTCCCAATGCCCCGCCTGTTTAAGGATGTACTCGACGATTTCGCGCACGCACCCCTGTCCGCCGTCGCTGTGTGCGACGTAATCCGCCTGGCGTCGGATCTCTCCGACGGCATCGGCGGGACAGGCGGCAAAGCCGCAACGGCGCATCATGGGAAGGTCGGTCAGGTCATCGCCGATCACAGCCACTTCGTGCGGTTCACAGCCCCACTGGGCCAGGACTTCCACGAACGCCGGCAGCTTCTTCTTGACGTTCAGACGGACAAGATCGACGTCAAGTTCCTCCGCCCGGGTGGAAACCACCGGCGAGCCGCGTCCGGTGATGATGGCCATGCGATGCCCGGCTCGCTTCCAGTATTTCATGCCCGAGCCGTCGCGGACGTGGAAGACTTTCATCTCCTCCCCGCGGGTGGTCATGTAAATCCGTCCGTCGGTGAGGACCCCGTCGCAGTCGAGGACCAGCGCCTGGATCTTATTGTATTCAATCTCTCGCATGGCTTACCGTCCGAATTCCCAGAAGGTCCTGCACGTCAATCACGCCGAGGGGGCGATGGTCTTCGTCAACCACGGGCAGCTCGTCTATTCGATATTCGTTGAGGATCGAAAGCGCCTCACTGGCCAGTTCTCCGCAGTGCATATGCTTGGGATTGCAGGTCATCAGGCTCGATACCGGCATCGCCAGGAGGTCCTCCCGGCGGAAATTCAGCAGATGCCTGCGGAGGTCCGCATCGGTCAAAATGCCGCTGAGACGTCCTTCGCGGTCCACCAGCAGCATCGCTCCGCTTCTGCGGGGGGCCTGCTCGGCCGTCTCCAATGCCTCGCCCAGCGACAGGCTGTCCGGAGCCAGGACCAACTGGTCGCCTGGTTTGAAGGACATGGCCTCTTCCACGCGAATGAGCTTGCGCCCCAGGGATCCGCCCGGATGAAAGACCGCGAAGTCTTCCGGGGTGAAGTTCCGTGCCGACATCACCGTCAAGGCCAACGCGTCGCCCAGGGCCAGCATGCAGGTTGTCGAGACGCTCGGGGCCAGGCCCAGGGGACAGGCTTCTTCCACGTTTCCGTAGCAGAGGCAGATATCCACGAACGTGCCCACGGTGGAGTCGGCATTACCCGTCATGGCCAGGGTGGTCGCCCCGCGGGCCTTTATGTGGTCCACGAGGCGGACGACTTCCTCGGTCTCGCCGCTGTGGGAGAGGATGATGGTTACATCGGCCCGGTCGACGCGGCCCAGATCTCCGTGGAGGGCTTCGACCGGATGCAGATGAATGCTGGGCGTTCCGGTCGATGCGAAGGTCGCGGAGATCTTCCGGCCGATGATACCCGCCTTGCCGATGCCGGTGAGGATGACTTTGCCCCGGCAATCGTGAATGGCTTCCACCGCCTGGGCGAAGTCGGGCCCGATTTTTGAGGCCATCTGGGCAATCGCATCGCTCTCTGCCAGCAGGACCCCTCGGGCCAATTCCATGTCCACGCGAGTCGCGTCTGTGTTGTCCATGCTGGTTCTCGCGCTTGGAGTGTCGGGAAAGAAACAGAACGCTCCGGCCGGGGGCCTTTGCGGGGTCCGGGCCGAAAAGCAGTGACATCCTTGTCAACCGGGGCATTATCGCTTGTCGACAAGGGGCGGGTCAAGTAAAAGCAAGCCATGGTGCCTTCCGTCGAAGATCTGACCTTCATACTCTACGTGGCTCCGATGATTCTTCTGAGCCTGACGTTGCATGAATTCGCCCACGCGCGAACGGCGCTGGCGTTTGGGGATCCCACGGCCAAGTCCCTGGGCAGGACCAGCCTGAATCCGCTGGTCCACCTGGATCCGATCGGGACGCTGTGCATGGCCCTGGTGGGGTTCGGCTGGGCCAAGCCGGTCCCGGTCAACCCGCTGAACCTGGAGCCGAGACGTTTCGGGGACATCGCGACCTCGATCGCCGGGCCCCTGTCCAACGTGGGTCTGGCCCTTTTGTGCATCCTGTTTTCGAAGCTCTACCTGAGCCACTACGGCTGGCTGACGGAGAATCTGGGCGATGCCGGGTCCGACGTGCTCTGGTACAACCTGCGTTTCGGCATCTACGCCAATTTCGGCCTGGCCATCTTCAACATGTTGCCGCTTTTCCCCCTGGACGGCCATCACATCGTGCGGGAGATACTCCCCCCGGACCGACAGGGGGACTTCATGCAGTGGCAGATGCAGTACGGGCGCGTGGCCTTGCTGGTCGTGATCGCATTTCCCGCCCTGCTTCCTGATGGCTCGCCAGCCTGGGCCGATCCGATCCGCTACTTCCACGGCTACGTCACCGACACCGTGCTGGGATGGCTGGAGTAGCGCAGGGACGCTTTTTCGCTACTTCGCCTCGGCCTCGGCGTCGAAGGTCACGTGGGTCGCATCCAGGTTTCGCTGGGTCAGGAACGAATCGGCCAGGTGCAGGTAGGAATCGTGAAGGGTCTGCCGCCGGCCAAGCCCGATCATCTCGGCCAGTTGGGTGATGGTCTTCTCGTCGGGGCCCTCGATCTCGACAAAGCGCCCGATAAAGGGCAATTCGTCCAGTTCGACCATGCAGGCGTCAACGCGGTAGCTGGCGCGGCGTTTCTGGATGGCCATGCTCTGGACCATCCCGCAGACCTGGAGGACCTCGATCATGGCGTAGGGGGCATCGAAGTGGGTCTGGATCTCCCGGCGGGTCTTGTAAGTCGTGTCGCCCTCGCGCGGGCCCTTGTAGGTCAGTTGGGGCCTGAGGTCCCAGTCGGCCGAACCGGCTTCGAGCAGTTCCAGCCTGCGGATGCGCATGCCCCGGTCGCTGTGCTGCAGTTGCCCCTGGGGGGTATCGAAGTACGTGTCGCTCTGGAGGACGGTTCCGAGGTAGACGGCTCCGAGCCGGCGGAGGGCGTCGCGGACGACGTCGAAGGTCTCGACAGGGATCTTGGCTTCGGTTTCGTGGGACATGGGGACAATCTACCCCTTGGGCCGGCGGATGGGTAGGGGTTTTGTTGGTTCAGGCGGCTTTGTTGCGGCGCCGATTCTGCCGGCGTTTGGCCTGGACCAGCGCCTTTTTGCGCTGCATCCGATGCCTGCTTGGCCAGATGCGCATGGGGCTGTTGAACCGGGTGCTCAGGCCCGAATAGATGCTCGAGCCCATGTGGCGAATCATCGCGCGGACCGAACCGGAACCCGGGTCGGGCAGGCGGGAAACCAGCAGCAGGCTCGCGATGCGGGCCAGGAAGCTCAGCAGGAATACCGCATGCCAGTTGTTCAGAATGAACGGGCCGAGAATCCAGGGGGACTGGTCCCAGCTGAAGTGGCTCAAAGCCGAGGCGAGCAGCCCGCCGGCCAAGCCGCCGATTACCCCGCCAATTGCGGTAAAGACTGCAAAGGCCGAAACGTATCGGCTCCTTCCCTTCCCGTCGGAGAATCCGAAGATGATCGTGCCCAGCGCGAGCATGACTCCCGACCACCCGATGGAACCCAGGATCAGGGAGGTGGACATGATCAACGTCGCGCCGAGGCGTGCGTCGTTGAAGGTGCCGGACCAATCGGCGCCGAAGAGCCCGCCGATCCGGCCGGCAATCTCGTTGCCCAGACTCGTCAGCCAGGCCGGGTCCGGTGTTTGGGCCGAGACGAAGAAGTACGGCAGGACCGAGAAGATCGTCAGCAGCTGCGAGGCGACCATGACGGGCCTCCTGCCCCACCGGTCGACGAGGCGACCCAGGAACCGCACGGCGAACATGGCCACCACGGGTCCCAGCCCCATGAACAGGAAGTCCACGGCCACGGGTCCCATCCCGACTGCTTCGATGAGGTGCCGGATGAAGAACGGAGCCGCAACGATCTGGGCAAAGGTCATCACCGTCCCATACAGGGCCAACTTGCGGAATTGCTCGTCTTTCAGGGGGATCAGTAGCACGCCGAGGAAATCCGACACCGCGGAGGGGGCTTTTGCGATCGGGCGTGGAGAATTTTTTCCTTCGGCCAGGCGATGCCGGCTGGAATCGCCCTGGTCCTCCTCGCGAACCGGTGGGAGCACCTCGCGGATGCGACGGAACAGGAGGATATCTATGAGTCCGCAGATCGAGGCCAGCAGGAACACCGCCACCAGGGAATACATCAGGAAAGGCTGGGCCTGGGGGGTCATCGGAGCGTTTTTGTCCAGGGTTGCGGCGATGTAAACAGCCAGGACGACCATCACGGGAATCTGCACCAGCCGGGCCAGATACCCCCGCGAGGCCAGGTAGCGTCCGCGAATCCGCTTGGGGATGATATCTCCCATCCAGGTCTGCCAGGCCGGGGCCCCCATGGATTCAAAGGCCCAACTGACGGCCAGGATGCCCAGAATCAGCCACGTCGCCCCGGCAGAGGGCACGGGCATGAATAAAGGCACCAGCGCCACGGCGGCCCACAGGAGTCGCTGGATGCTCATGCAGGTGATGAACTGGTATTTCCGCATCCCGGTACGTTCGATGATGACCGAAGCACCCAACTGGAGGAATTTGGCGATAAAGGGCAGGGCCCCCATGAGCCCGAAATGGAAGTTGCCAAAGCCCACCATTCGGGCGAAGTAGTTCATTCGACTGCCGTTGATGCAGGTCATCCACGTGATGCCGAACATCCAGGCCAGGGTGACCAGGCGAAGGGTGCGCCGCAGTTCAGGCCCGCGAACGCTCAGTGCGGGCAGCTCTTCATATGCTTTCTGTCGCCAGGATACCATGACGGGTCACTTCGGGTTTCGAGTCGTACCTGCTGAAAGTCCTCTTGGTCCAACTCCCCTGCAACTTCTATCGGTTTTCCGGAACGTCGCTCCGGCTGTTGCATTCTGTCGGCTGTTTGAAGCTTATCGGTTTGCCAGAAAATCAGGGATTCCGGCTTTTTGCCTTTGTTTTTTCTGCTTGCCCGAACGCTCCTCCACGGTTAGCATTATAGGTCTTTCCTGAAAGAGACAATCCTACTTTGGCTTTCTGAGGTGAGAATATGCACTATCCTCGTAGAATCTCAAAAATCAAGCGGGCCCGAAAGATGGGTTTCCGGGCCAGAATGCGAACCCGCAACGGGCGAAAGCTGATCAATCGCCGTCGCTCCCGAGGCCAGAAGGTCCAGACCGTCTAGCAGCCCGCTCACGGTTTTCCTAAAAACCAGATCCCCCGGCCGCCGAGGCTGGGGGATTTTTCGTGCGCCCTTCGGGGCCTCTATCGGCAAAAAGAACGGCTCATTTCCCGTCCCTTGTTCAGGAAATACTCGTAGGTCTCCATCTCCACCTGGTCGGGGATCGTATGATCGCTGTGAAGAATGTAGCCTCCCCCCTCCAGGGCGGCGGGCAGCTTGGCCTCCAGTTCCCGGTCGATCGCCTCGCGGTCATTGGCGGTCATGGTCCGCACGTCCATATCCCCGCAGAAGCCAATCCGGTCTGCGTAAGCCTTCTTGAGCTCCACCAGGTCCATCCCCGCCTTAACTTCCATTGCCTGGAGCATGTCCATTCCGGCCTCGATGAGCCCCTCAACCAAGGGAGCCACGTACCCGCAGGAATGGACCATGACCTTCAGGCCCAGGCTGTGAGCGTAGGCGAAGGTCTTGCGATGGGCCTCCTGGACGATCTCCCGGTACATCTGCGGGGACATGAAGGGCTTGTTCTTGAAACCCATATCCTCGTAAAACCAGATACCATCGGGCTTTCCACCTGCCGCGAACAGCTTCTCCTGGCAGCGAATGATTACATCGCTGTACACCTCGCACATGTCCCGAACCCATTCCGGATCCAGCGCCATGCCCATGAGCATGTTCTCGTGGCCGCACATGGGGTGCATGCTCTCGAAAACATTGATGCCCGCCCAGAAGAAGAAACGCTGCTGCCTGTGGGCCTCCTGCCGCTTCTCCCGGTAGCCCTCGATGTCGATCCTGCATTCGTCGAGGCTTTCATCCAGGAGGGGCTCGCGGACCAGGCGATTCCAGCTGTCGCGGTCGCAGACGGCGAAATCCACGTGTTCGGGCGTCGAGGCATGCTGCTTATGCCACCGCAGAAGCGCCCCGTCGGGGTTGCGAATCAGTTTCGTCTCCTGGGTTTCCTCCACGAGCTGACTGTCGCAGTCGGCATTGGCGACCATCCCGATCCAGCCGCCCTTTCGGATGTCCAGGTCAAAGCGGTCGTGCGGGCTTTCCTCGGGTCCGAGTTTGCCTTCGGTTCGCCATTTGCGGATGGTGTCGCCCCAGAAATCTTCGTAGGTCGCTACGCGGTCCACCGGGTGATGATCCAGTGTGTTTCGGACTCGTTCAAAGCTGGTCGGTTCTTCCATATCATCAGGATCCAGGTTCGGGTGTACGTACAATCGGGACGGCCCGTAGCGGACCGCCCCGATTGGAATACCATGCCTGCGGGGGAACCAACTACTGGCCGCAAGCTTTCTTGAGCTTCGAGGCCATGTCCCGCTTCTCCCACGTGAAGTCCTGGAGTTCTCGTCCGAAGTGACCGTCGTGGGCGGTCTCGGAGTAGATGGGACGCTTGAGCTTCAGATGCGAGATGATGTCCTTGGGCTTGAGCGGGAAGATGTCCCGAACGGCCTGTTCGATCTTGCGCTCGTCAACCACGGCTGTGCCCTCGCAGTCCACCAGGACGCTGATCGGCTCGGAAACGCCGATGGCATAGGAAAGCTGGACCTCGCAGATCTTGGCCAGCTTGGCTGCGACGATGTTCTTGGCGATGTACCGGGCCATGTAGCTGGCCGACCGGTCGACTTTGGAGGGGTCCTTGCCGCTGAAGGCGCCTCCGCCGTGGGCGCCGCGTCCACCGTAGGTATCCACGATGATCTTCCGGCCGGTCAGGCCGCTGTCGCCGTGGGGCCCGCCAATGACGAAACGACCCGTTGGGTTGATGTGGAAGATGATCTTGCTGTTCCACAGTTCCGGGCACTCGTCCATGACGACCGGCTTGATGATCTCATCGATGATCTGCTTCTTGGCCTTGTCGGTCATCTCCTTGGTGCGGTTGTTGACGACCTCGTCGGTGTGCTGGGTGGATATTACGACGGTGTGCACGCGGGCAGGGACGTTGTCGTGGTATTCCACAGTCACCTGGCTCTTGCCGTCGGGGCGGAGCCAGGGCATCCGGCCTTTTTCGCGGGCCTCGGTCAGCCGTTCGGTCAGGCGGTGGGAGAGGTGAATGGGCAGGGGCATGAGGGTGCTGGTCTCGTCGCAGGCGAAACCGAACATCAGGCCCTGGTCACCGGCGCCCTGTTCCTTGGTGTGTCCCTCGCCTTCGGTGACACCCATGGAGATGTCGGCCGACTGGCTGTGCAGGGCCCGCAGGACCGCGCAGCTTCGATAGTCAAAGCCGATTTCCGGATCGGTGTATCCGATTCGCTTGATCGTGTCGCGAACGGTGGCCTCGACGGATTCCAGGGCCTGCTCGGCCTTGGGGGTATGGACGGTAACTTCCCCGGCCAGAACGACCAGACCGGTGGTCACCATGGTTTCGCAGGCCACGCGGGCGTCCGGATCGTGCTCCAGCAGCGAGTCCAGCACGGCGTCGGAGATCATGTCCGAGACCTTGTCGGGATGTCCCATCGTAACCGATTCACTTGTGAAAAGATGCTTCACAACATTCGAGTTCTTCGCCATGTGGTTGTACCTTCCTTTCGTGGGAATTCTGGCAGGCGATAGAGCCGCGTAGTCTACCCCCCCTCTAGGGGCTTGGCAACAGGTTATTCGCGGCAAAAGAATTCCGAGCTGCCACAGGCAGTGGATCGACGTCGCGCCCGACGCGGTGGGAGCAGAGATGTGTTATGTGGAGCGTTTCATCCCGACCGCCCAGGGCCACGACCCCGTGCCTTGGACTCGCCCGGCCCGATCAGTCCGAACCGCGAACCCGCATGAGCGTCACAGTGAAGCCGGCCCCCTGCTTCCACCGGGTATCCAGGTGAAGGTCTCCCCCCATGTTCCGGGCCAGACGCCGACTCAGGGCCAGGCCCAGCCCTATCCCCGGAGCCGACGATGCCGCCTCATCGGCGCTTTTCCCAAACGGGCGAAACAGCTTGGGCCGGAAGCTCTCGGCGATTCCGGGACCGTAATCCCGCAGGGAGACCCGGGCTTGACCCTCCGAAACGCTCAGGTGAAGCTCCAATTCCTTTCGGCCGCAACGGGAAGCGTATTTGCAGGCGTTGTCAACAAGGTTGAGCAGGATTTGCTCGAGCCCGGAGGCATCGGCGCGAACCGACTGGTCGCGGGCCTCGGCTTCTCCGGTCAATTCCAACTGCATCCCCGCGCGCTGGGCGTGGGTGGACAGTCGATCGAACATCCCTTCCACCAGTGGACCCATCTGGAACGATTCAAGGCGTGCCTTGCCCCGGGCCCCGCTGAGCCGGGCGTAGGCCAGAACGTTGTCCACGAGGTGGTGCAGCCGATCCGCCTCTTCCTTCAGGCGACGCAGATACTGTTTGCGCCGCGATTCGTCCCGAACCATCCCCTCGGTGAGCATCTCGGAATAGAGGCGGAAGGTCGTCAGCGGCGTGCGCATCTCGTGTGTGACGGCCGAGACGAACGCCCCCCTTCGCTCACTCAGGCTAACCGCCTGTATGAGCACTCCGGCCACCACGCCGGCCCCGAGCAGGACGCAGACCCATGCGATGATCAGGGCGTAATGGACCGGCGCCCATCCTTGCCGGGCCTGGAGGTCCACCGGACCGGGGATCAACTCCACTGGAAGAACCGAAAGGGCCCGGGAGATTTCCAGGGGTAGGCCGGGGCGAAACGCTGCCAGTCGCGCCTCGGGCAGCAGGTCCTCGACCAGGCCCGCCAGCCAGTCCTGCATGTGAGGCCAATTGAGCCAGCAACCTTGAATCACTTCCCGATCGCCCACGTGGACTCGCCGGGCCAGCAGCAGCACATCGCCTACCCAGAGGGGCTTTAGCAGACCTTCACGCACGGGGGAGGTCGCCGGCCTGGGCCCTCGCCTGGCATTCCAGTAATTGTCCAGATTATAAAGCACGAAGCTTTGGTTGGTCAGAAGGTTCCGGGCCTGGAATTCCTGGGTGTTCTTTCGAAGCTCTTCCTGTTCCTGTTGGCTTTGTTGCCGCGATTGGAGGCGTTGGGCCGGGGCCGACTGCGGCTGTCTGTTGCTTTCCATCGATTGTCCAGGCCTGGCCTGCTGGGCGACCTCGTTGCCCTGATACGGCAATTCCTGTTGGTTGTAGCCATAGGCGTCTGACTGGGCCTCGTTGTTGGCCATGCTGACCTGGCGGTCCCAGGCGCGCTGGATCTGGACGAGGGTCTCCAGCGGCTGGGCCTCCTGCGGGGCCGGGAGTCGGCCCGAAAGCGACTGACTCAGCAGATGCTCGCGAAGCTGGACAAGCCTCCGCCCGGCCTGCTGGACCCGGGAGGCCTCGACGTAGGCAGCCACGGCGGTTTCCTTCTCTGCCCCGGTAGGCGCTTCGGGTGAGGTGAGCTTGTCGGGCGGCTCGTACTGGAAGTGCAGCAGAATGTAGGGCGACTCGAAGACCAACAGTTGCGAAGGCTGAAGCGGATCGCCCTCCAGTCCCGAGACCATTCTCGTATAGGGCCACTGGACCGGGTGGAAGGACTCATAGCTGTAGTAAGGCCGCGACGCTTCACCCATGACGATGGGGCGAACGGCTGAATCCAGGCGGTACAGCGCCAGGCGGATGCGCTCTTCCTTCCGGGCCAGCTTCGAGGCTTCCTGCTGGGTATCGTAGAGCTCCAGGGCCAGCTTGCTGATCCAGGCCATTCCGGCCAGCACGACCAGCAGGCATCCAACGAAAATCGGCCAGACCCAGCGCATGCGTTTCATGTGACCTCCTGGCCGGCGGCGATCATGTATCCCTTGCCCCGAACGGTCAGCAGGATACGGGGCCGGCCGGGCCGGTCGCGAAGCTTTTCCCGCAGGCGCACGATATGCATGTCGATCGTGCGGGTATCGACCCCGTTGGAACGGATCTGCCAGAGACGGGAGAGGATTTCTTTCCGGGAGACAGCTCGGCCGGAATTGCCGGCCAGGTAGTCCAGAAGCTCCCACTCCCGCTGAGACAGTTCCACGCGCTGGCCGTCATCAAAAACGACTTCCCGTCGCATCAGGTCCACCTTCCCCTCGGGCAGGATAATCTGCTTGACCTGGCTGGGCCTTTCGGGGCTGCGCCGCAGGACCGCCCAGATCCGGGCCATCAACTCCTTGATGCTGAAAGGCTTGACGACGTAGTCGTCGGCGCCCAGTCGCAGGCCGGCCACGCGGTCGGATTCTTCGCCCCGGGCTGTCAGGCAGATCACCGGCAACGTCGGACGGGCAGAACGGACCTGCCGGAGGATCTCCAGGCCTCCAATTTCCGGCAGGACCAGGTCCAGGAGAATCAGATCGCAGTCGCTGGTCAGGGCCAGTTCCAGGCCGGTCTTGCCCTCGGCGGCTTCCAGCGCATGGTAGCCTTCGTATTCCAGCGCATCGACCATACCCTCGCGAATGGCGGAGTCATCTTCAACGACAAGGATCTTGCGTGCGTTCATAAGCTTATCCTTCTTGGGTCTGCAAAGATCAGTATCGCATGAATCCCCTCAAAACGGCGCAACATCTGTGTAACATATCGGCCCCTCCAATCAGGACCACGGTGGCAAGAAGCTGTCCGCAGCAGGGCTAATCGACCTGAATGCCCTGGCCCTCGAGCCACTGCTTCAGGTCACCCATCTGCGTATCGAAGATCTCGTTGTCGTAGTCGCCCTCGAGCTTCTCGATCAACTCCACCAGGTCGGGCCTTTCCTGGATGACCTCGTCGATCCGGCGTTCGAACCGGTCGCTGATCTTGCGAAGGGCCTCGAAATCGATCTCCAGGGCGTTCATGGCCGCGATCTTGCGAAGGGCCCCTTCGATGCATCGCGGATTGGCTCCCTGAATGTAGGCGGGAATCTCCGCCACCACGCTGGCCATATCCAACTGCGCTTCGGTGCATCGCGTGGAGAGGTAGGTCACGAAGCCGGCCGGGCCCTGGTAGTCACTGAAGCGAACGCCGTAAGACTCCAGGTCCTGCTTCATCTCCTGGTTCGAGACGGTGCAGTACATGCGGGGGTCCCTTGTATGAGGTGCCACGCCGCCGACCGACCCGATGAAAACCAGCCTCTGGACGTCAAACTCGCGGGCCACGGCCAGGATGCAGTCGGCATATTCACGCCAGTGGAAGTTGGGCTCCTTGCCCTCGAAGAGGATCAGATTCGTCCCGGCATCGTAGTGGAACCGATTCAGCGGTTTGCGAAACTCCTGGATCAGGCCGCCTTCGATCCGGACGTGGGGCCGAAACATGGCGGTAAGCTCCATATTGCCCGGGAAGTTGTAGATGTAAAACACTTCCGGCTCAATGAACCCCAGCTCGCGGGCCTGGAGGCTCTGGCGAAGATATTCCACGCTTCCCAGCGAGACATTTCCTCCGTTCATCCACCCGGAGAACGAAAGAAGCATGGTGGCTTTGCTGAGTTTGGGGTGTTCGGCCAGCGACAGATGATTGCAATGCATGATGAGGGCCCGTCAAACGAAGCTTGCGGCGAATACTCGATACCGGAGAGTATTCTACAGCGCCCGCCCCGGCCGGACACGACAATCCTTCCCGGCACTCGAGTCGGCAGGGCCTGGGGGCAGAGGGCGTCCAGGCGGGGTTTTGGGGGAAATTTACCTGTTATCCGATTTTTTCAGCTTTTTCAGCCCCCTACCGAGAACGATTCCCACCCCTGGGCCGTATTATAGGACGAAGCAAAGGTTCTCCCTCCCCTTTGCGATTGCCCAACCAGAGGTTTCCCTCCACCTCTGGAACCGATGCTCTCGGCGGTCTCCCCCTGCCGCCGGGAGCATCAATTTTTTGCTCAGATTTGTTGCGTATTTCGCGAATTCAGGTTATGATTTAAGGAACCCTGGAAGCTTATCCAGCGTACTAAAAGACGAACGAAAGCAAAGGTTTCTCCTCCTTTCCTTTGCTGATAGTGCCCAATCCAAAGGTTTCCCTCCACCTTTGGACACAGACGCTCCGGGCGGTCTCCCCCTGCCGTCCGGAGCGTTGCTCATTCCTGCTCCAAAGCCTATCATGAATCATTGATTCGCAGGTTCCTGACTCCACGGAGAATACCATGAGCAATTCATGCCTGATTCAGGCAGTGCTGCACACCTACCGCTTCCACCATCAGTTCCTCCCGGGCCTTCTCGATGCCATGGACGACGAAGCGATGCGGGAAACCTTCGGCCGGATGGGCCGATGCGCCCACTGGCTGCTGGGACACATCGCAGCGAGTCGAAGGTTCATGGGCCGCCAGGCCGGACTGGAAATCCCCGCTTTGGCCTGGGAGGAGTTCTTCAGCCCCGAAAGCAACCCGACCTTCAACGACGCCTGGCCCGACCGGGAAGAGCTTCTGAAGGATTTCGACTCGACGGGAATGCAGATCCTCGATGCGCTCCAGGACTTTCCCCCCGAGCAGTTCGAGAAACAAGTGCCCGGGCTCTTTAATCCCGAAACCTCCGAGCCGCTGGTCAACCAGATCAGCTTCCTGCTCACCCACGAATCCTACCACATGGGACAGGTGGGGTATATCCGCTCCCTGCTGGGGCTGGAATACCTGGCCTGAGCGTCCGGCGGCGGCTGGTTACTTGTCCTTCCCGGAGCCGGCAGCGCTCTTGCGCCGGGCAGAGGATTTGCCCGACGAGGGCTTGCGACCCGAGCTGCCTTTTTTGCCCGACGAGGGCTTCTTCTCTTTGCTGCGGGGATCGTCGGAAACCTGCAGGTCCAGGGCGGCGTTCATGACGTCGTCGGCCGTCTTGACAAAGACGAACTCCAGCGACTCCCTCACGTCTTCGGGGATATCCTGAAGGTCCTTGCGGTTGTCCTCGGGCAGCAGCACGCGCCGGATCCCCGCACGCTTGGCGGCCAGGACCTTTACCCGCACGCCGCCCACCGGCAGAACCAGGCCCCGCAGGGTGATCTCGCCGGTCATGGCCACGTCGGCGCGGACCTTGTGTTCGGTAAAGAGGCTTGTCAGGGCGGTCAGGATGGCGATCCCCGCCGAGGGGCCGTCCTTGGGGATCGCGCCGGCCGGGACGTGAATGTGCACATCCGTGCCGGCAAAGACCTCGGGTTTGATCCCGATCCCGTCGGCCTTGCTCTTGACCAGGCTGTAAGCCGCCTGGGCGCTTTCCCGCATGACATCGCCGATCTGCCCGGTGAGGATCAACTGTCCCTTGCCGTTATAGGCAGCGGCCTCGATGAAGATGATATCCCCCCCGCTGGGGGTATGGGCCAAGCCGGTCACCACGCCGGAGACGTTGGTCCTGCCGGCCACATCCCGCTGGTAGATTCGAGGCCCCAGTGCGTCGACGAGCAGTTTGCGGGTGACGGTTCGGGACTTGGCCTTGCCTTCGGCGATCAGGGAGGCCACGTAGCGACAGCAGGCGCCGATCTTTCTTTCCAGTTCCCGCACGCCGGCCTCGCGGGTGTACTGCTCGATTATGCGGCGGATGGCTTCGTCCTTGAAGGTGATCTGGCTGACCTTCAGACCGTTCTGCTCGCGCTGCCGGGGTACGAGGTACTGCCTGGCGATATTGAGTTTGTCTGCCTGGGCGTAGCCGGGGATCTCGATCACTTCCATGCGGTCCCGCAGGGCAGGGGGCACCGGGCCCATGTAGTTGGCCGTGGCGATGAAGAGCACCTTGGAAAGATCAAACGGCACGGAGAGATAGTGGTCCTGGAAGCTCTTGTTCTGGGCCGGGTCAAGCACCTCCAGCAGCGCGCTGGTGGGGTCGCCCCGGAAGTCGGCCCCGACCTTGTCCAATTCGTCGAGCATGAAGACGGGATTGTTGACGCCGACCTTGCGGATCTCCTGGATGATTCTTCCCGGCATGGCCCCGATGTACGTCCGCCGGTGGCCTCGCAGTTCGGCCTCGTCGCGCATGCCCCCCAGGCTCATGCGGATGAATTCGCGTCCCAGCGCCCGGGCGATGGACTGGCCCAGGGAGGTTTTGCCCACGCCGGGGGGACCCACGAAACACAGGATCGGGCCCCGAGAGGCCGGGGCGAGTTTGCGGACCGAGAGATACTCCAGGATGCGTTTTTTGACCTTGTCCAGGTCATAATGGTCTGTGTTGAGCACCTTGCGGGCCTGGGGGACCTCCAGGTGATCCTCGCTGGAACGGCTCCAAGGCAACTCGCCCAGGATTTCCAGGTAGGTTCGCACGATGTTGTACTCGGGGGAGACGATCGGGACGCGCTGCATGCGCGACAGCTCACGATCGGCCTCGGCCTGGACGTTCTCAGGCATCCGGGCCTGGTCGATCTTCTCCCGGAGCATTTCGATGTCGGCCTGCTTTTCGTCTCCGGTGCCCAGTTCCTTCTGGATGGCGCGAAGTTGCTCCTGGAGGAAGTGTTCGCGGTGCTGCTTCTCGATCCGGGAGCGGACGTCCTTCTGGATCTTCTCGGAAAGCTCCAGCAGTTCGATCTGGCGGTGGAGTTCCACGTTGAGCATTTCCAGGCGTTCCCGCACGCCGGTTTCTTCCAGGAACTCCTGCTTGCGCTTGGGTTCGATCTGGAGGTTGGCGACGACGAAGTCAGCCAGCATCCCCTCCGGCTCGACGGTGCGGAGGATGGAGACGGCTTCTTCGGGGATGTTGGGCGAAAGCTCGATCGCCTGGCGTCCCAGCTCTCGAACGTTGCGAGCCAGGGCCTCGACCATCTTGGAATCTTCCCCGGTCGATTCGAGCAACTCCACGTTGGCGGTGATATACGGCTCGGCATCGACCCATTTTCGCACACGCCCCCTCCGGACGCCCTGGACGATCAGCGTCTGCTGGTCGTCTTCACGACGCAGGAGCTTGAGCACCGCGGCGATGGTCCCGACCGGGTAGAGATCCTTCCCCGCAGGGTTCTCCGCGTCGGGGTCCTTCTGACAGGTGACCAGAATCGTACGCTGTTCCGGGAGGATGTCGTTGACCAGGCGCCGGGCCTTTTCCGTCTCGAGCGTAAGCGGGATGATCGTTCCGGGAAACAGCACGAATTCGCGCAGCGGCAGGACCGCCTGGACTTCGGGGATCTCGAATTCCTGGCTCCCCTCGGCCTGGTGGGTGCGTTTGGAGGGGGTAATCGGCTTATCCGGTTCGTCTATCTGAACGACCTGGGTTTTGGGTTTCTTCGAGGCCATCTATATTCAGGCTTTCTTGGGCAGATCGATTGTGAGCAGGCCGCCTCGGTACCGCGCCTCGATGGCATCGACGTCCACGTCGCCGGGAAGCTTGACCTTCCGGCAGAACGATCCATGGTCGATCTCCATCAGCCGAACCTTGCAGTCCTTGTGCTCGGAGGGATGTCGCGGACATTCGCGGGCACCCGAGAGCGTCAGCAGGTTCCCCTCGACGACCAGGTCGATCTCGTCGCCGGATACCCCCGCCAGATCCACTACGATGTGATAGTCCCGGCTGGACTCGTACAGGTTTACCGAAGGGACCCAGGATTCTACCGGGCAGAACTTCTGGGACATCTGGCCTAGAACGTTGTCGACCCATCGCGTCATGCGACGGATCGCCTGGTCGGCCGGATCGCCTTTTTCGGACTTGCTCTTCATAACTCTCGCCTGTCGCAGCGGACCCTACAGGAGAAGATCGGGACGCCCCCGATCGGACGACGTATTCTAAGCGCATCACTGGCCGCGAGCAACCAATCTGCCAATCTGCCTCAAGGCGCAAAGCATCGGCCGGCGCGGGTGGGGCCGCGCCGGCCGATCGAGAGGTCGTTACCGGTTGTGAAAGAAGCACGAAAGCTTACTGGGTATCCTCGGCCGCCGAGGCCAGGTCGTAACAGGCCACCGAGTCCTTGGTCCGCATGTACAGGCGGGACCCGACGACCACCGGCGAGGTACACCGCAAGGGGTTGATTCTCGCCTCGGCCAGGACGTTGTACCCGGAAGGAGAGGCGTCGAGGACCTGAAGTTCGTTCCGCATGAAGGCCAACAGCTTGCCGTCGGCTACGATCGGCGAACTGAACTGCCCGGTGCGCACCTTCTGGTCCCAGGCGACCCGCCCGGTATCGAGTTCCACGCAGAGGCCCTGCTGCTTCGAGAGCGTATAGACGTAGCCGTTGTAGATCACGGGGCTGGCACCGCGGTCGACGGGGCCCTGCTTTCTCCAGAGAAGCGTCGCAGTTTCGGGCGTAAGCTTCCAGGCGCCCAGGTTCACGCCACGATTGTTGGTCTGCAGCACGGCGATATCGCCCTCGATGCAGGGGGTACTGGGGCCATGCCCGCCCTCGACGCTCCAGAGGAGTCTGCCGCTCTGGGCCTGGACGCACTGGAGCTTGTCGCTGCCGTGGGCGATGATGTAATCCTTGCCGTCATGCGTCCAGAGCACCGGAGAGGCGTCGGCCCCGGAGACCTCGCCAACCCGCCAGAGCTGTTCGCCCGAGCGGGCGTCCAGGGCGGTAAGCCCGTGACACTGAATGTACACCCGGTCCTCGTGGACCAGCGGGGAAGAGTTGATTCCGCCGCTGGTGGGCAGCGAAACCTTCCAGATCTCGCGTCCGTCGTTGAGGTCCAGGCAGTACATCTGACCTTCCGAGCCGGCCACGTAAACCCGGTCGTACCTCAAAGCAGGCGTAGAGGCCGTCGGCCAGGTACGCGCCTTGCCCACGTACTTCTTCTTCCACAATTCCTTGCCCGAATCGGCGTCCCAGCAGTAGATCCAGTCCCAGGCTTTTTCGTTGTAGGTGGCGATGGCCTTGAGAATCTTCTTGATCTGCTTCTCATCGAAGCCCTTGTCCTTGAGTGCAGCCTTGATGGCCTCGTCGTTCTCGAAGCGTTTGTCCTCCATCTCCTTGAGGATCTTGAGGCCCTGGTGGGGAATCGCGTCGGCGCCGTCTCGAATGCGATCCTGAATATCCCGTTTATGCTCTTTGCGAACATCATCGGGTACGTTCTTGCCGATCCACTCGTCGATGTGCTTGTTGCGTCCGCGGCGCTCCATCTGGAGGACTCTTTTGTCGGTCCGGACGGATTCGATCTTCCCGGCAAGGTCCTCATCCAGTTTCAGCAGCACGCCGCCGAGTTCCTTGAGCGTCTCCTGGGTAATCGTTCGATGCTCGAACGCAACGCGGTACTTCTCGTTGACAAACAGAACGGCCTTGCCGTCCTTGAGGCTCACGCAGGAGAACCCTCCCTTGTTGTCGCCGGGGATGTCCTCGATCTCCCAGAGGAGCTTGGGGCCCTTTTTGGACCAGTTGCCCGGCTGAACGCGGGTGTCCTCCGCGACGCCCTGGCCGTGAGGTCCTCCCCGCCACTGATCGAAAGGCTGGGCGAGTACGACGGATGTGATACACGACAATACAGATACAGCGATACTGGCTCGGATCTTCATTTCTTGACTCCGCAACGGGGATAACGGTTGACTGCTGCCAGGCCCGTAAGGACCCGGTTGGGTCTGTAAAACATACCAGATTCAACGGCTTTTGGCCATACCCGCGAGCGGATTTTGATCGATTGCGCCGATCTGTGTGGGCCCAACAGGCCAAGGGCAGGGATCTCTGGCTTTTGCCGAGTCCGCCCGATAGCATGCACCCTCCGACAGATCGGGGAAGGAGAGGTCATGAAAATACTGGTTGTCTATTATTCCCGGACCGGCGTGACGCGAAAGGTGGCCCAGGAGTTGGCCACGTCGCTAAAGGCCGATCTGGAAGAAATCGTGGACCAGAAAGACCGTTCGGGCCCGCTCCGGTTCGTCGCAGCCTGCAAGGACGCCGTTCGCCAGAAGGCTGCACCTATCGAGCCGGCCAGGAGAGATCCCGGCCAGTACGATGTTGTCGTGGTCGGCACGCCCGTCTGGGCCAACACGATGGCCTGCGCGGTTCGCACGTGGTTGAATCAGTACGGAGAGCCGATTTCGAATCTAGCCTGTTTCTGCACCATGGCCCGGAGTCGCTGGGGCTCGACGCTGGAAGACATGGGCGAGCAGTCCGGGGCTCTGCCCCTTGCCGGGGCGGCCTTTCGCCGGAAGGACGTCAAGCACGACCGGCATCGCAAAGCCCTGGAAGACTTCGCCGCCGCCATCAACGCTAAAGTGACGGCATCGGCCGATCCGAATCCAGAGAGCTCCGCGCAGGACCCCGAGTCCTGAAAGACGGCGTGGTGCGGGCCCGACCCGCGGCCTATCTCGCCCCGGCCAGGAGCAGGAGATTCACCGCGAACATGCCGTAGCCGAACCCGGTGGCGGATTGGATCAGGCTCCCGCCAAACAGGATGCCCGAGGCCAGGAGGTAGAAGATCGGCGAATCCATTTTCGCCTGCTCAGGGCCTGGCGATGGTGCCGTCGGCCAGTCGGGCGCTGGTCCAGTCCAGGTCGGTATCGTCGCACGGATGCTGCCGGGCCAGGTCCGCATCAAATTCCAGTCCCCAGCCGGGCCCGTGGGGCGCCTGGACCTGTCCGCCTTCAGGCCGGGGGAGCCCGGGGAACATTTCGTATTCCACGTCGGGGCGCTTGCCCCACTCCTGGATGCCGAAGTTGTGCACGGCCAGGCCCAGGTGGATATTGGCGACCATCCCCACCGGTGAGACATCTCCGGGTCCGTGCCACGCGGTGCGGACCCCGAACGGTTCGCAGAGGTGGGCCAGCTTCAACGCCGGCGTTACCCCGCCCAGTTGAGAAACGTGCACGCGGACATAATCCAGCAGGCGACGTGAGATGAACGGTGTCAACTCGTGGGGATGATTGAACAACTCCCCGATGGCGATGGGCGTAGCGCACTGGCTGCGAAGCATCGAGAGCCATTCCAGGTCTTCCGGGGCGAAGAGATCCTCCAGGAAGAACAGGCGGTATGGCTCGAGTGCCTTGGCCAGGTGGATCGCGTCGATCGGGGCCAGGCGCTCGTGGACGTCGTAGAGCAGCTCGACCTGCTCGCCCAGTTCATTGCGAAGCGTGTGGAAGAAGCCGGGCAGCTCGCGCAGCTTTTCCTTCGGGTCGAAGTAGACCCCGGGGAACGCCTCGTCGCTCCGGCTGCGGGTGCGGGCAGAGACGCCGGCGTAGCCGCTGAGCTGGCAGCGAATGTGGTTGACGCCCTCCTGGATCAGCGACCGGGCCTTTTCGGCCACCTGGGCCGCATCGTCCCCGTTGACATGGCGATAGACGGTAACGCCTTCGCGGCACCGGCCTGCCCAGAGCTGGTAGCAGGGCAGGTTGGCGATCTTGCCCTTGATATCCCACAGGGCCATGTCGATCCCGCTGATGGCGTTGTTGAGCACCGGCCCGTTTCGCCAGTAGCCCGAGACCATCATGCTGTGCCAGAGATCTTCGATGTTCCGCGGGTCCCTGCCGATCACGAAGGGCCCCAGGTGCTTGACCAAGGCGGCCTCCACCGCGCGATGGCGCTGGGTGAAAGTCGCACAGCCCAGGCCCATCAGACCGTCCTGGTCGGTATGCACACGGATCACGATCAGCCGGCAGGTCGGCCGGCCCGGCTGGGTCAGGAACACTTCCACATCGCGGATTTTCACGTCGCTGTGCCTTTCGGGTTCAAGATCAGATGTTCACGCTTGGCGGGGTCAACTGAGCGGTGAGTCCGCCATCGACGCAGAGAACCTGCCCGGTCACGTACGAAGCGGCCTGGCTTGCCAGAAAGGCCACCACTTCGGCTACTTCCTCGCTGGACCCGGCCCGGGGCAAAGGAATGCTCTCCAGGTCGCGGGGGTCCCTGCCGTCGGGCGTCTTGAAGCCCTTCCGCGAACGGATCGCGCCCGGGGCGACGGAGTTGACGCGGATACCCCAGGCGCCCAGGTCCACGGCCATGCTGCGGGTCATGGCATCCACCGCCGCCTTGCCGGCTGCATAGCCCAGCCGGTCGCGATGAACGCGGATGCCCCCTACCGAAGTGATGTTCACGATGGCGCCGGGATAGTTTCGCCGGGTAAGATGCCGGGCGACCAGATGGCTGAGATGATAGACCATGCGGACGTTGGCTTCGAAGGTGGACGCGTACTGGGCCTCGTCGAGTTCACAGATGCCGCGGCTGCGCAGGATGGCCGCGTTGTTGACCAGGATATCTACGCCCCCCATCGCCTCGATGGCGCCGTCAAAGACACCCCTGGATGCCTGGGCGGTGGAGAGATCCCCGCAGAACCAGAAGCAGTCCGAGCCGGCGCCGGCGAGCTCATCGGCCAGGGCACGGCCCGGCTCGTCGAGGATTCCCGCAAGGGCCAGTCGCGAGCCCTGGGCGGCAAAGCATCGGGCGATATCCTCGCCGATGCCTCGCTCAGCCCCGGTGATCAATACGCGTTGGCCTCGGAGGTCTTCAAACCGTCCGCGAGGAAAGGTTGGGCCCTTCTGGTCCGGTTGCACAGTCGTCTCCTGCACGATGCCGATGGGAATTTCTTCGCGGATCATATCCGACGATGCCGGCTGCTTCCAAGATTTCCTCCGCGATGCCTTCGCTCTGGGCCTGTCGGTACAACGGGCAGTCGACGGTCTCGTATTGCCGGGCGGAGACTGGCTTGGCGCTGATGCGTCGCCCGATCTTCATCGACAACGGGTACAAGACATCCAGATTTGTCTGCAGATCCTTGGCCAGATCCACCGGATCCTCCAGCAGTATCAGCAGATCTATGTCGCTTTCCGGGCCTGCTTCGCCCCGGGCTTCGGATCCGTACAGAACGATCCCCCGCAGGCGCGAACCGTATGCTGCTTGCAGGCACTCTCGAATCTCGCTCAACAGTTCCGCAGTGGTCACGTTTCTGTCCTTTTCTTGCATCCAGTTCATTCTACAAGCACCGGGAGGCAACGGCAATGCCGTGGAAACGTCTTGGAAGCGGTCGCACTGCCCGATTTCCCCTTTGCCTGTACCGGAATCAACTTGACCTGTATGTCATACACAACTAAAATGACATTGTTGTCAGAAAGGTCAGGAGATGGGTACCGTACCCGAATTCACTGTCGATGGACTGCTGCCCCCAGGCGGCCTTGCCTCTCTTGTTCGTGACCACAGGAGACCACCCATGATTCATAACGAGAGAGAATACAAACAGGCGGTGCAGCGCGTCGAACAGGAGAAGCAGCGGCTGGCCCGGCAGAAGACCCAGCTCGAACAGATGGGCTTGGCCGCTGACCAGGTCAAGCGGGCCATGGACCCGATGGTCTCCTTCCACCAGCAGTTGGAGGAGGAGATTCGGGGATACGAACGGCTCAAACGAGGCCAGTTCGACGAGGTGAAGAACCTTCGCGGCCTGGGGTCTCTGCTGGTCTCATTGCGCATTGCGCGCGGCCTGACACAGCGGCAACTGGCCCGGAAGCTGGACGTTCACGAAAGCCAGGTCTCCCGCGACGAACGCAACGAATATCACAACATCACCCTCGAACGGGCATCACGGATTCTCGAAGCTCTGGGCGCCCGGCTGTGCAGCCGCGTGGAGCTTTCAGGAGACGAAGCTTCCGCCGCCTGAGGCACGTTCCTCACCGCGAGCCCCCCGCCGGATTGCTACTCCTGCTCCCGGGCCGGCTGGTTCTCCACCGAGTAGGCGCTGACGGTTTTGCCGTCGACGATGTAGATCACCCCATCTGCCGCCTCGGGCGTGGCCAGGTGTCCGCCGAGCTTCGATACACCCAGGAGCTTCTTGTCCTTGTCGGCAGCCCAGACGTACATCTCACCGCGATCGCTGGCCAGGTAGACCTTTCCGTCGGCCACCCACTGGCTGCGACAGGTGATGTGCTTGTCGATCGTCTCCTGCCAGTACATCTGCCCCGTCTTCTGATCCAGGCAGGTCAGCGTGCCGGTCATGTCCCCCACGAAGATCAACCCGTCGGCAACGGAAACGGTGCACTGGGTCCTGCCCACTTCCGGAGCGGTCCATTCCACGGCCGGCGCGGGCGGTTTGGCCTGGGCGTCCGGGTCGATGCAGTAGAACCCGCCGTTCTCGCTGCCCTGGAGCGTGTAGTAGTGGTCGCGGCCGATGCCGATGTAGATCTTCCCGTCGCGGTAGACCGGGGTTGCGATAAACTCGCAAGGTCCCCAGGCGGTATTCTCGCGATGGTTCTCGCGGTAGACGTAGGTTTCCACCTCTTTGGGGTACTTGGGCAGAAGCTGTCTGTGGCGGGTATAGAGGATCGGCTTGCCCTCGTGCATGCGATACTCGGGCGGATTGGCGTCCCAGGACCAGATTTCCCCAAGCGTCTGCACCTTGCCGTCGGGATCGGGCTCGATCGGGGCGAAGGCTCGGAGGAAGCCGTACCCGTCGGCCCAGAAGACGCACTTCCGGCCGGCGACCTGCCCGCCGGTCAGCGTCGACCACGTCCCATGAAAGACCATCGGGATGTCCACCTGGTCGCGTGCCAGGAGCCTTCCGGTGTTCTTGTCCAGGACCACCACGTACGGGGCGTCGGTGGGCTTCCAGGTGGCGTTGCGCCCCAGTGCGTTGGACGTGTTGCACCAGAGAAGGTCGCCGTCGATCAGGGGGGTGCCCGCCGAGGCGTCGTGCATGTAGATTCCGTGCTCGGCCTTGAGATCGTAGACCCACAGGATATCCGCGTAGGTATCCTTGAGCTTCTCGAGCGGCTCGTCCTTTGCGTAGCGCGAATAGAAGGTCCGTTCGTCGGTGAAGGGCCCGTCGTTGCCGTCCTCCAGGCCATTGAGATCCACGCACGCGATAAACAGGTTGGCGTGGATGTACAGCCTATCGCCCTCCACGGCCGGGGGCGTGCACGTGCCGTACGAGCCGGCATAGCTGTCACCGGGCAGGGAAAGTTCCCAGCGGAGCTTGCCCGTCTTGCGGTCGAAACAGAAGAGCCCCCCGCCGCGCGGATTGCCCCGCTTGAGGTCCGCATCCTGGAGGCTTCGGGCATCGCCCCCGACCAGGAGGCAGTCGCCGACGAGTTTTGGCTGGGACAGCGCCCACTTGCCTCCCAGCCTGAACTGCCAGAGGCGGTTGGAATCCCCGAAGCGAACCGGCAGATTCCGGGCCGGGCTGACATGATTGCGGTCCTGGGAGGCAAAGGGCATCTCTGCCCGCCCCGGCCCGGTCAACAGGGCGATCAGCAGCAAAAAGGGGATGACGGGTTTGCAGGTGGATCGGGACATGTCTAGACTCCGGGCCGGTCGGCAGAAAAGAGCGGATTCTTCACGTATCTACAGGATACCATCTTCAACCCCGCCGGCCTTGCCTGGTTTCATCAAAACGTTTTAGCTTTCGACGCACGCCCCTCCCAGGCAACCCGGGTTCCATCTTGCCGCCGCCTGCTGTTGCAAGGGCTTCCTGCTGGAAGTGGCGAGGCGACTTCTGTAGACTACCCTCGTACCCTTAAGAGACGACCAACATCGGGATGGACATTGAGCGGCGACGTAAGCGACAAGAAGCGTTTGATTGCCGTAACCGACGGCAACCTCGAACACAAACACATCTATCTCAGCGGACATCACGACTTCTTTCCTGAAGAAAGCTATGGCGCCTCGAACGGGAAGAAGCAGATGGGGACCGCTCTTACCCTCAGTGTCGAGGGTCTGGACGAACCCATTGAGACCGATCTGGCATCACGCGGTGGGCAACGATACTTCTTCAGAAAGCGCGGCTGGGTTCGGCGTTTCTTCCAGAAGCATGAAATCAAACCCGGCGACGTGATCGCAATCGAGCGATTGGGCAAGAAGGAGTACCGGATATATCCGTTCGAGTCGAAGAACGTTCGTGAGGGAACGAATATTCCGGAACACTGGCCTGCTCTGGATCCCGACAAACCCACGGCAATCGATCTTTTCGCGGGTTGCGGAGGTTTCTCGATAGGCCTGCATAAGGCTGGATTTCAGACACTTCTGGCGGTGGAGTGGGACGATTCATGCTGCGCTACTTTCCGAGCCAACCTTTCCCCACGGATTCTGAACTGTGCTATACAAGAGATCGAAGGATTTCCGAAGTGTGATCTTCTGGCGGGAGGTCCCCCATGTCAGGGCTTCAGCAATCTCGGGGAACGGGTTCCCAACGATCCGCGTCGCCAGCTCTGGCGCCATTACCTGAGGGCAGTGGAAGAGGCCGAGCCTCTTGTATTTGTCATGGAGAATGTTCCACCCCTGCTGAAGTCTGCGGAGTATCAAGAGATCCTCCGCGTGGCCCAGTCTCTCGGCTATGAGGTCGAAGGAAAGATCCTCAACGCGGCCGACTTTGGAACACCGCAAACCCGCAAGCGAGCCATCATTGTCGGGAGCCGGATCGGTCCGCCTCCCTTCCCCAAGCCGACGCACAGGGATCCGGGGAAGTCTCCCACCTTTGAAACGCAGGGCCTTCCCGACTGGTTGACGGTGCGGGACGCCATAGGTGATCTGCCCCCCGAACCGACCGAAGAGAACTGGCATATCGGAAGAAACCCCACTGCGCTCTCGTTGCAGCGGTACCGGGCTGTTCCACCCGGCGGAAACAGGTTCGATCTCCCAAAGGAATTGCTGCCGGACTGCTGGATTCGCAAGACCAAAGGGGGAACGGACCTGATGGGCAGGCTCTGGTGGGACCGTCCCTCGGTTACGATACGGACAGAGTTCTACAAGCCCGAGAAGGGACGCTACCTGCATCCCGAAGAAGACCGGCCGATTACCCACAGAGAAGCGGCCCGTCTCCAAGGCTTCGCGGACAGTTATGAATTCAAAGGCAAGCGGATCTCCGTAGGCATCCAGATCGGCAATGCAATCCCCCCCCCTTTGGCCGAACGGATAGGAAAGGCCGCAGTTGTCGCAATCAAGACGCACCGACGGAGCAACGCCCGACGATTAAGGACCCGAACGACAGGCGGATTCAAGCCCTTATCCGGGAGCTTGACAACCACCTCAAAGCTTACGAACAAGGGTTCAGGGGTATGACGTGGCGTCAAAAAGTCTTGGTCCTGGTGAAGGTCGGCATATCCTTCAAAGAGCTCGGAAAATGCTCGGATCCCGAAGCCGCCAAGGTCGGAGCCAGGGACCGTCTTCGTCTGTACCTGTGCAGACACGTGGGGATCCCCGTTTCGGCCCCCGAGTTGGAGGTGGTCTCGGGCATTTCCGAGTATGCCCGCCGCATTCGTGAGCTTCGTGTCGAAGAGGGTTACAAGGTGCTGACAGGGCACAGCAACGATCCGAAAATGGGCGTCGAACTGGGCCCAAAGGAGTATCTTCTGGTTTCCGATGTCCCGGACCACAAGGCAGCACGCAGATGGAAACTGGCCAATCGAATCCGCAAGGACAAAGGGCCTCATCGTGCTCTGTTCTCGTTGCCACGATGATGTCCACGCCGACAGGCAAAACGTTCCGGATAACATTCTCGGATGATCGCCGTAACTCGTTGAGGCATTGCTGATCGACGCTGAAGCTCGCAGGAGATATCTTCTGCCTCCAAATGAGAGGGACTGTGGCCGACGTCTATACAAAACAGAAGCGCAGCGAAATCATGTCGAGGGTCCGGAGTCGTAAGACCGGTCCTGAGCAGACCGTGGCAATGATTCTCCGTACCCTCGGAATACACTACCGCCGCAATCAGAGATCACTTCCCGGGCGTCCGGACTTTGTGGTTCGCAGTCAGAATACCGTAATCTTCGTACACGGTTGCTTCTGGCACAGACACCAGAACTGCAGCAGGGCAACAATGCCCGCCACGAATAGAGGATTCTGGACCAAGAAGCTGACAGGGAATAAACGACGCGACAGGAGAAATGCAACAAAGCTCCGGGAGGCCGGCTGGCGCGTGGTCACGATATGGCAATGCAGGCTTCGCGAACCCGAGAAGGTCCGCCGACGTCTCAAACGGCTTCTGGGGTAGAGGACATATGGTCCATTCATCCAAGGCAGATCACAGTCTGCGACTCCCTCAGGAGCAGGGCTCAATGTCGGGAGATGCTTGACGCTTGCGTTGTCGTCGTGATTGTGTCATATTTTGCCTTCCGAGGCGTGCTCGGGCGTACTATCGGCCGTAGTCGCCTCAAATTTCACCAACACGATTTCCAACGTAACACAATTAAAATAAACAACATGCGCCCGTAGCTCAACCGGATAGAGCAGCGGTCTTCTAAACCGCAGGTTACAGGTTCGAGTCCTGTCGGGCGTGGTGGGTTTTGGTTTTCCGCGGGGGCAAGCCGGCCTCAGATGCCGTCGCCGCCGATGTGCAGGCCACACTCCTTGATGCCCTCGTTCTCCCAGGGCCACTTTCCTCCGCGCGGCAGCAGGGAGGGCTTGACGGGGATGTGGCATCGCCGGCAGGAGATCACCCCGAACCGCTCGCCGTAGGGGGATTCATACGCGTAGAGCTCGTTGATGGGCACGTCGTTGTCGCGAATGTAGTTATCGATCCGGGCTTCGTCCCACTCCACCAGCGGGTTGAGCTTGAGGATCTTTCGCCCGTCTGCGGCGGGGACCCATGCAGCTTTGAGGGCCTTCTCGGCCCGGTGGTCGCTCTGGTCGGCCCGCAGGCCGGAAATCCAGACGTCCAGCGTATGCTGGGCACGCTGCATCGGCAAAGACTTGCGGACGAAGCAGCAGGCCCTGCGATCCATGAAGTGCTCCCACCGGCCCAGGCGATCGCGAAGTTGGCCGACCTCTTCCTCGCGCGGCGCGAACCGCTCGATCTCGATGCCGTATCGCGTCTGCGTCCGCTCCAGCAGGCGGTAGGTCTCGGGATAGTCCATGAGCGTCTCGATGAAGAACACCCGGAAGGGCATGTCCAGGCGCGAAGCCACGTCGATCATCACCGAGCCGGTCTTCTGCAGGCTCGTGCCGATGGCCGCCCTGTCGCCGAAGTTCTCGAACGCCCAGGCCAGCAGATCCCCTGCCTCCATGGCCTGGAGCCTGTCGATGTCAATGGCATCGCGGTCCATCTCAGGCCTCTGCTGCCGGGGAGCAGGCGGATTCCAGGTCGGCCTTGCGAAGGCTGATCGCGCCGGTCGGGCAGATCCGGATGCAGTTGCCGCAGCGAATGCACTGGTCCGAGTCGATCCAGATATAGGTAGCGCCGGGGGCATCGTCGGCCGGCGCCGGCTTCCAGGAAACCGGCGCGCCGTCGGCGTCTGTCTCCAGGCTCTCCAGGCGCAGGATGCACTGGCGGGGAGAGACCTTGATGCACCAGTCGCAGTGGATGCACTTGTCCTGGTCGATCTCGTACTTGTAGCTGCACAGGTAGCAGCGCTGAGCGCTGATCTGTCGCTGGTCGGGATCAAAGCCCCGTTCGACTTCCTCGCCTCCCTGGCGGGCTTCCAGGGCCAGGGTGTTCATGTGCGGGGGCTTGAGCAGGTCGTAATCCCGAAGGCGCCCCGTATCCCGGGCCTCACGGATGGCCAGGACTTTCTGTCTGCGATTCTCCCCGGTCAGGAAGAAATCGATGGCGTCGGCGGCCTTTTTCGCATCGGCCACCGCGTCGATGACGGCCTCGGCGCCAAAGGCGAAGTCGCCGGCGACAAAGAGCTTCTCCCGGGTGGTTCGCCAGTTCTGAGTTGCTTCCACCCCCTCGGGCAGGACGTCCTCGGTCTGCTCCTGGCCGATGGCGAAGATCACCGACCGCGCGGGCATCTCCCACTGGCTGCCCTCGACGGGAATCATCCTCGGTTTGCCCGAGTCGGCCGATTCCCGATCCAGGACATTGCGGCCGAAGGTGACCCCAGCCAGGCCTTTCTCGTCGGTTCGGGCGCTGACGGGCGAACAGAGGGTGTCGATCTCGATGCCTTCCTCGCGAATCTCGGCCAGTTCCTGGGCGGTGGCGGTCATCTGCTCCTCGCCGCGACGGTAGACGATGGAGACCTTGGCCTCGGGGCCCAGCAGCCGCTTGGCTGAGCGGGCACAATCCACCGCTGTGAACCCGCCGCCGATGACGACCACGGGCCCTTCCAGTTCCGGCGCCTGGGAAAGGTTGTACTGTCGCATGAACTCCAGGCCCTCGATGGCGGCCCCTTCGGGCATGCCGGGCAGATCCAGCCGGCGGGGTTTGTGCGTTCCGGCCGCAATGAGCACCGCGTCGAAGCGGTCCTGCCCCACCATCTCCATCACGCCGGTCTGGTCGATCGGGCGATTGAGCTCGACGTCGATGCCGCTGTCGACGATGGCGGCGATGTCCTCGTTCAGGACCTCACGCGGCAGACGGAAGTGCGGAATGCCGATGGCCATCACGCCGCCAAGAAAATCCTCCCGCTCGAAGAGGCTCACGTCGTGGCCGAAGCGCTTGAGCTCGCGCGCCGCGGTCAGCCCGGCCGGTCCTCCGCCGATGACAGCTACCCGGCGTCCGCTTGCCTGGAACCAGGGGGGCAAAGGCGAGGCCTTGTGCTTCTTATCGTCCGCGGAGGATCGCTTGAGGTGGCAGATCGAAACGGGTCCGTGGATGTTGGTCCACTGGTGGCGGCAGGCCGGCTCGCACGGGCGGGTGCAGACGCGCCCCAGCACGCCGGGCAAGACGTTGTCTTCCTGGTTGATCCGGAATGCCTCGTCGAGCTTGCCCTCGGCAATCAGGCGGATGTACTCAGGGACGTTGGTCCCGGCCGGGCAGGCCGCCTGACAGGGCACGTCCTTGGCGATGGTTTTGCGATCCAGCTCTGCCCTGCCCTCGCCCCGGGCGAGGGTGTACTCGGTGGGGTTGGGCGCCCTGTGGTAAGAGATGCCCAGGGCCTGGACCTTGTTCCGGTAGGGCTCGATGCCGGCTCGGGCCACGTGGCCGGCCAGGGATTCGTCGCTGCGCCGGTCGGAATCGAGCATCGCATCGAGCACGGCCTGGATGACGCGGGGGCAATCCTGGCTCTTGTACTCGCCGAGGACATCGCCAAAGCGCGTCTGCGTGCCTCCCAGGCGGATCTGGTAGGCCTCGTCACTGCCGGTTTTTTCGCGACGGATCCGCATACCGCGCAGGCCGATGTCGGCAATGTAGTACGGGGAGCAGGAATTCGGGCAGCCGGTAATGTTCACGATGGCCTTGTCGCGGATCGGTGCGTATTTCTCCCGGGCCAGAAGCTCCTGGAGGTTGTCGAACATCGCCCGGGTCTGGGAGACCGCCAGGGGACAGTAGGTGGTCCCCACACAGGCGACGACATCCTTCAGGCCAAAAAAGCCATCGGCGGCCAGGTCCAAGCCGGCCAGTGCGTCTCGGAGCTGTCCCAGCCGGGCCGGGTCGATCCCGTGCAGTTCCAGGTTCTGGCGGTTGGTGCTGTAGACATGCTTGTCGGCGTACATCTCCGACAGTTCGGCGATGCGGATAAGGGCCTCACCCGTAAGCTCGCCCTTGGGGATGCGGATCGGCTGGATGGCCGGTCCGTCGCTGTCAACCGGGTCGGCCTGGGCCAGGGGCCTTTCGGGTATGGCCGGGCCGGAATCTTCCACGTCGTCTACCAGGAAATCCTCCGTGGCGACGCCCATCTCCGAAAGGTGCTTTTCCACTTCGCTGCGGCAGAAGTCGATGCCCTTGCGGTGCACGACGTACTTCAGCCTCGCTTTGGCGCGGTCCCATCGGTCGCCGTGGTCGCGGAAGAGCCGTCCGACGGCCTTGCAGACGTCGACCGCTTTTTCCGGCGGGATGAACCCGTAGAGCTTCTGTGCGACGAAGGGCGACCAGCCCATGCCTCCGCCGATGACCACGCGGAGCCCGACCTGTCCGCCGACCCGGCGGATCCCCGACAGGCCGACGCAGTTGATGTGCGGCTGGCCGCAGTCGCCGGCGCAGCCGGAGTAGTTAATCTTGAACTTCCGGGGCAGGTTGTCCAGCTCGGAGCATGCGGCGATGGCGTCGGAGGTGCGCTTGGCCAGGGGCAGCACGTCCAGGCGCCGGTGGGTGCAGATGCCGGCCCAGGGGCAGGCGGCCACGTTGCGGGCCACGTCCCCGCAGCCATGCCAGGTGGTCTTTCCGGCTGCGGCCAGGTCGCGCAGCAGCGGCGCGATGCCGTCGATCTGCACCTTGTGGAACTGTGCGCTCTGGCGGGTGGTGAAGGAGATCACCCCGGGGGAGTATTTCATGGCGGCGGCGCCCATGGCGCGGGCTTCGGCGGCCGTCATGTCCCCGCCGGGGATCACGACACGGATCATGTGATCGCCCTTCTGCCTGGATGAATAGACGCCGTAGAACTTGGCGATCTGCTTTTCCTCGGCGCTCATGGCGCCCTTGCGGGCGATCTCGTCAAAGTCGAGGGTGAGCCCTGCCTCTTTGATCTCTTCCAGTTCGTGTCTGCGCAGTTGCTTGAGCTTGCGTTGCATGGGGGCTCCAGGCCGAATGATACGAGAGCCGGAGAGATCGCGCGGTTAATCCATCCGGGAACAGCAGCCCGGTTGGTAAGCGGTCTGTGCTGCGAGCGAGACCCATTTCCAAACGGACCGACAGGGAGCGAGTATACGAACCGGACCCTGGGCGAACAAGGCGAAGAGGCCCGAACCCGGTGCAATTATGATTATTCCGATCGTCATTGCTCCGCCAGGCTCCCGCAGGGGCTTCTCAAGGCCTGGAACCGATGCGGTCAGAAGTCCACGAGGTCAAGACGGTAACGACACTTCCGGCGTTCGCCCTGGCGGTACATGCTCGAATCGGGGGGCAGGTCGACAATTTCCACCATCCGGGCCCCGAGGATCTCGCACGTCCTGCGGGAGGGCACGTTGTCGGGGTTGACGGTGATCCAGAGCGGATCGAGCCCGTGGGCCTTGGCAAGGCTCAGCAGCAGCCGGCAGGAACGGGCTGCGTAGCGATGGCCCCGGAATTCTTCCTCCACGCCGTAGCCGATGTGGCCGGCGTAATGGGTCAGATGTTTGCTGTGGCCCACTCGCAGGCTGATCGAACCCATCTTGCGTCCGGTGGGCGTGTGGATCATGTTGAAGGTATAGGAGGGAGAAAGGTTCCGGCCGGGGTCGCCGGGGTCCTTCTTGCGCAGCGAGAGCATCAGGTCACCTTCGATGAGTGTACCGGGATCCTGAAACTGAAATGATCTGGATTTTCGACCAAACATGACAGAGTCAAAGTGTATCCGATGCGCCCCGCTGTGCAAGAGCCCTTGCACGATGAAGATTCCGGGTCTACACTTTTTCGCCCAGAGAAAGGAAACCCATGGAAGAATCCAACGCCAAAGAGACGATCCAGTTCGACGACTTCGCCAAGCTCGACCTTCGCGTGGCAAAGATCACCGAGGCCTCGGAACACCCCAACGCCGACAAGTTGCTGGTGCTCAAGGTGGACCTGGGAGACCAGGAGCGACAGATCATCGCCGGGATCAAGCAGTTCTACGCCCCGCAGGACCTGGTGGGCAAGAGCATCGTGATTGTGGCGAACCTGGCCCCGCGGAAGATGCGTGGCCTGGAGAGCCAGGGCATGCTCCTGGCCGCCAGCGAGACCAGCGCAGATGAGCTCAGAAAGGTCGTGGTGCTCAGCCCGGATCAGGAAGTCGCCCCGGGTTCGAGCGTTTCCTGACTTGCGGCGGCGGGACTTTCGAGGGCTTCAGTCCGGGAGCATCCGGAGGGCGAGCTTCGCCGCGTTGTCCGAGGCGCTTCCGGGCGGCTCGACTCGTAGCGGATCCACGACGTCCAGCAGGTTGCGCCGGCACTCGTAGAGATAGCCCAGGTCGTCCAGGACGTCCAGGACCATCCGGTGAAGGACCTTGTCGCTGCCGTGCCAGGGCATCAGCTCGGGCACGATGCGACGTCCGGCCAGGATGTTGACCAGCGAGAAGTGCGGCGTGGCCACAACCCATCGCCCGAAGAGGTGGTTGAGCAGGCTCAGGCCTCGCGACGTGCGATACGGAATGACCATCGGCACGCCGTACCAGGCTCCCTCCAGCGTGACCGTGCCGCTTTTGGCCAAAGCGAAGTGCGCCTCGGCCAGCAACTCGGGCGTGCGCCCCACTTCGATCTGTATTTTCTGATCGCCGGCCAGCTTGCGGATGTAGTCTGCCGCCTGGGCCTCGGCCACGGCAAAGATGCACCGGGCCCGGTTCCATCGCCTCCGGACGCGTCGGGCCACGGCCAGGAACGCCCGCACGTTGCCCTTGAGCTCGCCGGTTCGGCTGCCCGGGGCAAAGACGATGTTCCAGGTCCCCTCGTGCCACGCCTCGGCCAGGTCGGGCAGCGGGTCGGGACGCTCGGGCAGATGGTCGAAAAGCGGGTGGCCTACGTAGGTAGCCTCCACCCCGCGGTCGCGCAGGTATCGCTGCTCGAAGGGCAGGATGCACCCGACATGGTCGGTGAGGCGACGCATTTTCTTGACCCGCCAGGGCGCCCAGGCCCAGACCTGCGGAGCGATGTAGTAGAAGACCTTGGCCCCGGCGGCCTGGCCGGCCTTGGCCAGGTGCCAGTTCAAAGCCGGCGAGTCGCATGGGATGTGCAGGGCCGGCTCAAGCCGGCGGATCCAGCCCTGGATTCTGCGGATCGTCCGGAACCAGTAGGGCAACTGGAGCAGGGGCCCGCCGAGCATACCGGCGTGCTGCACCAGGTCCAGGAGGACCTTGCAGCCGGCGGCCTTCATCCGGGGCCCGCCCACGCCGATGAGGCGCAGGTCCGGCCTGTGTTTTTGCAGGGCCCGGGCGAGGTTGGCCGCGTGCAGATCACCGCTGGCCTCGGCGGCAGAGAGGAAGATGACAGGCTTGCTGGACTTCATGGGCAGACGACTCGTCTCAGGTGGGAGGTCAATCTTCGGCTCCGGCCCCCTGGCCGATGGCCGAGGCGACCGCGTGGGAGGAAACGTGGCTGATCGAGAGGAAGATCTCCGTCAGGCCGATCTGCTGGGCAATTTCACGGCAGCGTCCGGCCAGGTGAACCTTCGGCTGACCGGAAGGGGCGTTGCGGACCTCGATATCCAGCCAACTGATGCCGTTGCGCCATCCGGTGCCCAGGACCTTCATGACGGCCTCCTTGGCCGCGAAGCGCCCCGCGTAGTGTTCGATTTCCCGCTTGCGTCCGCGGCAGTAGGCTTGTTCGGTCTCGGTAAAGACGCGCGTGAGGAACCGCCGGCCGTGACGCTCGATGCTCTCGGCCAGGCGGTCGCATTCCACGATGTCCACGCCGTGTGCGATAATCTTCATGATGGGCAGATCATAATCTCCCCCGCCCCGATCCGAAAGCCCCAAGGCACCCGGCCCGGCCCTGATGTCCGTGCCCGGGGGAAATGGACAGCTCAGTCTTTATCGGCACCGTCGAGCAGTTCGCGAAGGTCGGGACGGATGAACCGCCCTTCCAGCGCTTCGCAGCGACTCAGGACCGAAACCAGCACGTCGATCTGGTCCCGCGTCGGCGCTGCCGGGTTCAGGAAAACGATCTGCCGGCCTTTCAGTTCCACCACCGCCCCGCCGGGATGCTCCGTGTCGCCTGTAGCGGCCGGGGCGCGGCGAAGTGTGAGCCCCACTTCCATGGCCAGGTCGACCAGCGCCTCCAGCGTGGAACCTGAATCCGGCAAAGGCTTTTCTTTCTGCGCCATTTTGGGTAAACTTCCGATACGATCTCTGTACGCCAGAGCATTGCAGGCTTCGCGCGACGTGCGCGGCCTGTTCGATGCGTCACTCACAAGAGGATAGGCATCGATGACCACATCCGACAAGTCTGTTGAGCAAACTTCTGCCATTCAGGACATCGCACAACTCCGCCAGGAGGTCCGCACGCTCCGCGAGCAGCTGCGCCATACCCAGCGCCTTGCCGCCATCGGAACCATGGCCGCGATGGTCGCCCACGAGTTCAACAACATCCTCACCCCGGTGATCAATTACGCGCAGATGGCCCAGCGGAACCCGGCCCTGGTGCCCAAGGCCATCGAGCGGGCGGCGGAGGGAGGCAAACGGGCTACGGACATCTGTCGGGCCATCCTGGGAATGGCCCGGAGGGACAAGGCCGGCATCGAAGAGGTGGAACTGGGCGCCTTGCTGCGACAAGCCCTGCTTGGTATGGCCCGCGACCCGCGAAAGGACGCCATCGAACTGGTCATCGACGCTCCCGAGCCGGTGTATATTCTGGCAAGGCAGGTGGAAATCCAGCAGGTCATCCTGAACCTGCTGCTCAATGCCCGACGGGCCGTCCTGGAGGCCTCCAAACCGCGACGCATCGAGATCACGCTTGGCCAGGCGGCCGGCAAAGCCCTGATGGTCATCCGCGATACCGGCGTAGGGATTTCACCCGAAAATATCAATCGCATTTTTCTGCCGTTCTTCTCCACTGCCAAGGAAGCCGAAGACGAGATCCGCGGTCACGGCCTGGGCCTGACGGTCTGCCAGGAGATCATCCAAGCCCTGGGCGGCGACATCCGCGTCCAGAGCACCGTCAACCAGGGCAGTTGCTTCACCCTCGAGGTCCCACTGAAAGACCGCCCGTCTCAGTAGCTTCTGGCGTCCTGTTGTACCTGGTCGGCAGCGGGTGTCTCTTCGACCTGCTCCCGGTCGCCCAGAAACTGATAGAACGCCTGGATATCCTTCTTCTCCAGTCCCGGAATCCTCTCCATGGGCATGGGATGCGCGGCCTTGGGTGACGGGGATTCAAGGCCACCGGGCGGGGTAAAGAGCAGGCGATTCAGCAGGAATTCGCGGCACTTCCGGGCCGTCTCGCCGTCTTCCTCCATCGCGACCTTCAGTTGGGTCATCAGCAGGGGTCGGATGAACGTCTGGCCTGCCCGAAGTGCATCGTCGCGCCGCGTATGAAGCCACCGGCTGATCCGTTCCCGCAGGTCGGGCCGGGTCTTGCCCGAGGCAATCTGGCTGACCATCGATTCGCTCACGCCCACGCGCCGGGCAATTTCCCGGTAAGTCAGATGGTCCCGGGCCAGCAGTTCCACCAGCAGGTCTTCATCGTATTTGCTCCTGCGCCGGGTGGTCATCTGTCCGCCTCCGGATCGCGGTGGGAGGATCGATCCCGGTTGTCCAGCAGCAGGCACCGAGGCTGGGAGAAGAGCACGCGCCGATGAAACTTCCTGCGCGCTTCGGGCGTCGAGTTCTGCGCCGAATACGCCCCGCCGCTTCCGGAGCCCGACGAGCCGAAACGATCCCCCCGAGAGCCGGCGCGGAGTTTGTCCCGCCCGGTGGCGACTTCCACGAAGCCTGCCCGCTGGGCGAAGGGGATTACGTGAGACATCTGGCTGGCCAGTTCAATCCAGTCGGCCGGGACACTGCGACAGGCCCAGCGGAGAAACCGCCAGCCGGCCCCGATTCCGCGATACCTGGGCTCCAGCACGAGGCGCGTGACCGAAACGAAATGCTCATTGACCAGGCGCGATGTCACCCTTCTCCCGGCCCCGGCGAGCCCGAAGACCCGACTGCGCCCCGGGCTGGAGAGAGGCCCCGGGCCGAAGATGCAGATTCCCGCCGGGACCGGGCCGTCAAAGAGGGTGCGAACCCATCTGACCGGTCCGAGGGTGTGTCCGCGGTAATGCCACCGAGCGAAGTACGGCCAGTCGGAGACGGAACCTTCGTGCAGGACGAGTCGGGCCAGAAGAGGGTTGCCGGGGCGAAAGGGATCCCGGGGCCGCACCTCCACACGGCCCGAGAGGTCACAGGTTACTGCGGTGTCGGGGGCAAGGGCGTCGATGATGTCCTCATGGGTCGTGGCGACCAGCAAGGCCTTGTCCGAGGCGTCGATCTGCTTTCGGGCGTTGCGGGAAAGGGCCTGTGCGGTGGTCCGGTCGAGCTTGGCGCACCATTCGTCGGCCAGGAGGAACGTCTCGCGCGAGGCCAGCAGCCTGGCCAGTGCGAAGCGGTAGCGCTGGCCGTCGGAGAGTTCGTCAGCCCCGCGAAGCATGAGCCTTGCCTCTCCCAGCCCGCAGAGCCCCAGCAGGCGCGCAGCGGCATCTGCCTCCATGCCCAACCGGTCGATCAGGGCGCGGGGGTCTTTGTCGGCTTGAGCCAGCCAGCGGGCATCGTCGCCCAGTTGTTCGGCCGCGGCGCGGAGCAGACTGCTCTTGCCACTGCCGCTGGGCCCGGTGAACAGGACGATCCGGCCGGTCGAGACCTCCAGGGGCAGATCCTGGGCAATGGTATGGCGGCGGGCCTTTGGCGGTGCGAGTCCGAAGGCGCTGCAGACCTGGGCGGTGTTGAGACTGGGCAGCTTGGGGCGGATCTCGTAACTGCAGGAAAGGTTGAGCTTCATCGGCGATTCTCCAGAAGAAAGGCGTATCTACTGCCGGATCGAACAGTCCAGGTCGTGTCGGGAGATGAAATCATCAAGGGCCGGGCGAAGCCCCTCGAAACGCTCCCGTGGGACCTCGAAGAGGATCAACACATCCGGACAGACCGGCTCGGCGTCGTTTTCCAGCGGAGCCACCGGTTCCAGGCCCTGACAGCTCCGGCCGAGCAGATCGATCTCCTTCTCCCGAAGCGCCGTCATCTGTGAAAGGGCCTTGAGGTCGTCACCGGACTGGACGGTCAGGTCCTCGATGAGCCGACCCAGGGCCTCGGTGTCGAAATGCCCCTGGGCGTCGAGATTGTTCAGCGCCACGTTCAGGGCCTTGCATGTCAGGTCCGAAGCATCGTCCAGGAAGATCACCGGGACCGTCCGGTCGGGATGCTCACGGAGACGGTTGGCCTGGAGCCTCTGATGGCCCCCCACTACCAGGCGATCTTTCCGCCGGGCGACGATCGGGATGACGAATCCGTGGGCGTCGAGAAGTCCGCTCAGCCGGCGGAGATTGTCCCGGCTGATCTTCCGCGGGTTCCATGGCGCGGCCAGGAGGGAATCCGCTTCCACGTACTCAATTTTCAGGTTCATCGGGTTTTCCTTTCTTGGGGTGCCTGGCCGTAGGCAAAGCCACACGGGCACAGGCCGCTTTCCAGGCTGAACGTGCCGCACCGTCCGCATCGCGGGCAGAGGCCGTTTTCCACGGCGAACATCTTGCTGTGATAGTCAAAGGCCCCCAGAGGGCCTTTTTCGCGCGCCTCGGCCAGGACCATCCTCTCCCGCAGGCGGCTGTAGATGCCCACCTGCTTGAGCCGATCCAGCCTGGTCGGCAGCGACCGCTGGTGGATCCCCCGCTGGCGGGCGAGGGTGCGCTTGAGCGCCCGGGCGGCGGCCGCCTTGCGGAAGCGCCCGCGATTGCGATGCAGTGCGATCAGGACCTCCTGGACGGCGTCGGCCATCCAGACCGGGTCCACCCCGGCCGAGGCGCAAAGCGCCCGGGCATAGCGGACGTTGGAACATTTACCCGACATTCTGCACCTCCCATTGCCGACGGTCCCGCCGGGCCAGACGCTCGATGAACCAGTGGGGCAACTCCTCGTAGCTGTGCAGTTCGCGCCGGAGCGTCCGCAGGAGCGTCTTTCGCGCCTGGCCGAGAATGCCGGCCGTCTGCCGCAGCGAAAAGCCCGCACACATCAGAGCCAGGGCAGCGTCGATCCGGCTCCAGTTGCGCCCGGCGTGCATCCGATCGAGCATCTGCTGCCACTGGCCCAGCCAGCACTCGAGGCACAGGGCCCGGGGTGCGTGTCCCACCGGACCGCGATAAAGCGGGTCGCGGATCTTCTGCCTGCAGACGGCACAGATGAAGGTCTTGGCCAGGGGCCGGGGTCCCGGGACGACCGATCCCATATCAGGAAGCCTCCAGGTGTAGATCGATCGAGCAGACGACCCCCATGGCCTCGACGCTGGAGCGGATCCGGCCAACCGACCAGTCCTTGCCCAGGGCGAACCAGTCGTCGGTTTCCAGGAACGATTCACCCTGGCCAATGAGCACCGGCAGAATGATCAGCCTCACCGTTGGCGGATCCAGGGCGTCCTGGAGGAGGTGATCCAGGAGTTCCTGCTGAGACGAGCCTGGGCCCACCAGCAGGAACTGCTCGCCTCGCGGCCTGAGCTGGACCCCCCGGGGCAGGGGCGGCAGAGACAGGTTCAGACGAACCCGGGCGGTAACACAGATGAGTTTTTCCACTGCCCGCAGCTTGCCCCGGCGGGGAACTTCCACCAGGTCGTAATCGGTCCGGACCTGCTCGATCAGCGTTGCCGGGGCGATGGACAGGGCGTGCTCCAGTCGCCACATCCAGCTTTCGAGGGGGTCGATGAGTTGCCTGGTCTTCTCTGGTGCCCTCTGCACGCGCATACTCCTTTGGTTTAAAAGGTGGTTTTCTGAGCCTTTGCCCATGGCCTTGCCTGGATTGTCCCCCAGGCCCTCATTTGCGACGCCCCTAGTTTAACATATTTCAAGAGAATGTCAAGGGCATATGTTAACCCTGCAGCCTATTTAACGTTAATCATTCACCAGAAATAACCTGCGTGCTCCATATTTATTGTTGCAATTTAAAGTAAATACCCGAAGATAGACATTGGATGCGTTCCTTTAACCCCGACAAGCTGCGCAGTCTCATGAAAGCCCACAACCTGACCGGCAGGGAGTTGGCCCAGCGTGTGGACTTGACCAACGTATCGATCAGCCGAATCCTCCACGGCAAACAAAAGCCTTCCAAGCCAACCGTTGCGCGCCTGGCGGAGGTCTTCTCCGTTACTCCCGAGCAGTTCTATCAGCCCGGAAACGCCGTGGCCGGGCAGTTCGATCCCCAGAGCCTGGCTGCCCTCCGCAGCCGGCGCAATCTTCGCCGGGAAGATTTGGCCTCTCGAACGGGAATCACCGCCGGGAAGCTCGAGGCCTTCGAATCAGGACAGGCCCTGCCCGAGCCGGCCCAGAGTCGGAAGCTCGCAGAGGCCCTGAATGTGGAGACCGAAGACCTCCTCTGGACGCGGGCCAAGGAATTCTCGGGTCGCAGGCTGCGAACCGTGCGGCAACGCAACGGGATCGCCCCGGCCGCCCTGGCCGAGACGCTGGGCATCGAAACCCAACGACTGCTCCTGTGGGAGATTGACGAACAGACGCCCTCTGCGGGCGAGTCGGCCCGGCTGGAGCAGATCCTCGGGTTGGGCCCGGGACAGCTCCGCTCGGACGCCCTGCCCGAGCCCTCTGCTTTTCAGACGCCTGCCACGCGCGGCGAGATCCTCCAGCGCATCGAGCAACTGCTGGCCTCTTTGACACACACGCAGTGCCTCCAGGCCCTGGCGTACATCCAGGGGCTTATCACCCGGGAGAATGCACCGTCTGGGACGGCAGCGACCGGCGGGCCTGGTCGAGCCGAAGCCGGCGGGGCCGGCCAGGGGTTTGTGGAAGTCTGCGAGCCGGACCTGCCGGCGGGACAGGACTGGAGGCCCCACTTCGTTCCCATCATCGACAACATCGCCGCCGGTGCAGGGACCGACACGCTCCAGGCCGAGCAGTTCCCCCCCGGCTGGGCCGAATCCTTCGTCGCGTTTTCCGATGCCCCCGAAGGAGCCTTTGCCGTTCGGGTCCGGGGAGACTCGATGGCCCCCCGCTACCACGACGGGGATTTGATCATCGTGGACCCGGCCCGTCAGGGCCGAAGCGGCGAGCCGGCCGTGGTGATCTACCAGGATCCTTCCACCGGTGCGAGGCTTTCTCGTCTGAAGCGCCTCCGGCTCGGCTCGGACATCGCCGTGCTCGAATCGATCCATCCGGACTACCCCCCGGTGAAGCTTTCCGGGGAGGATCTGATCGCTGCCTACGGGGTCTATCGCCACCTTCCCCGGCGCCCCGACGCGTCGGCTTCGGACTCCTCGGACCCCCTCGGTTCACTTCGCCGGTTGGTCCAGCGTCACCGCCGGCCCTGTTCCCGCGATGATTCGCAGTCGGCCTGAGGGTCGACTTTGTGCAGGCGAACCGACGAATCCGCCTTCATGGCAGGCCTGGCCGCGCCCCACTGGGATTCCGGACACAGCCGGGAAAGCTCGCAGAGTACCTCGATCAGCGTGCACGTCGGGAGCACCTCCAGGACCGAAACGGTCTTGGCGATGAGCATCTTTCGCGGGGTGGAGTCCGCCGGAGTGTCATAGAATGAGGTAATGCGGTCCATCCGTTGCCCTCGGTTAGATCGCTGACCATTAAACCACACGGCGGTGACATCTTACTGACACTGCAGCTACATTTTCCCCTGCAAAGCCGGCACGGAATCTTGCCAAGGGCCCTGCACCTGTCTACATTGCATACAGACTGCGCAGGGACTTCCCCTGACGCAGTGACAATAAACCAGTCAACCAAACGGGCAGCAACGCCGTCGGAAGGAGACACTCCATGACCGCCATGACCATCATCGCGATGATCTTCGCCATGTTCGCCACCGGGCTGCTGATCACCATCTACATCCTGCGGCTGCAACGGAAGATGCACTGGCAGGAGGCCCTGGCCCTTGGCTCGCTGGGGGTGATGTTTCTGGCCCACCTGTTCCTGATGATCGGAATCGCGGCGACATCCAGCGGCATGATCATCACGGGGATGATCTTCTACCTGCTGGCCTGGCCGGGACTGGCCGCAGCGTTCCTGATGATGCACCTGGACCTGTTTTCGGGACTGGCAGCGAAAGTCCAGGCCGCCCAGACCCAGCAGCAGAAGCAGCAGCAGAACCAGACGACTTCCACCGGCCCTGCAGACAACACTCCCCAGGGACAGTAATCCCCTCAAAGAAGCAGGGGCGGGCCCTGGCCGGGACCGCCCCTGCTCCGCTTGGGGTATCAAGCTGGGGTATCAGATCGTCACTTCCACCTTGTGCCTGCCGGAGTCAAAGACCGGCAGGGTGTTGCCGGAGACCTCCTGACCGTCGCAGACGACCCGGGTCGCGCCCTTGCCTCGACCGGCGGAGTTGTCCAGGGCGATATCATAGACAGCCCCGCGGAACGTGCGAAGCACCCGCGCGGAGCTCATCTCCTTGGGCAGACACGGATCCACGCTCAAGCCCTCGAGCGTCCTGCGGGCTCCGAGGATCCACTCGATCAGCAGGTAGGTGAACCAGCCGGCCGTGCCGGTACGCCACGGATACCCGCTGCTGCCGTAGGCCAGGGGAACCGTCGAGAAGAAGTTGGTGAAGCTGAAAGGTTCCATCTTGCTTCGGCTCACCGGGTTCCAGGGAGAGTCCGGAGCGGTTTTCACAAACGTCCGCCAGGCTTCCTCGGTGCGTCCGAGCATGCAGTCGGCCACACCCTTGAAGCCGGCGGCGTGGCAGTAGCAGCCACCGTTTTCCACGTGGCCGGGCATGGAGTTGCTCATGCGACCCACGCGGGGGTCGTACCGGCTGAAGCCCGGGGCGCAGATGCGGTAGCCCACCTCGGTTTCGATCATCTCATCCACCGCGGCCATGCAGGCCGATGCCCGCTGCTCGTCGGCGATGCCCGACAGGATGGCCCAGCTTTGCGGGTTGAGGAAGATCTTGCCCTCGGCATTTTCGGATGAGCCGATGCGGTAGCCGTCGCCGCAGATCGTCCGGACGTACCACTTGCCGTCCCAGGCGACCTCGTTGATGCGCTTGGCGAAGGTCTGGTAGAGCTGGTCGGCCTCTTTGGCGACGGCGTCGTCGCCGCGGGCCTCGGCCAGGGCCTTGACGTGTCTGAGCCCGAAGCAGAGCTGCTGGGAGACCATTACGCTCTCCCGCTGGCCGGCCTCGTCGGTCGCTTCCAGCCCGTCGTTCCAGTCGGCATGGTGCTGGTTGCACAGGCCGTTGGCGCCGGTATCCTCGGCCAGGAACCGCATCGCCCGGAGCATATGATCCCACACGCTGCCGGACTGGCTGGACTCGAAATACGGCACGTCCACGTCCAGCAGGGACAGGTCGCCCGATTCGTAGACCAGTTGCGGAATGGTCAGCATCGTCCAGGCCGGCTTGTCGGCGTACTGGAGCCGGTTCAGCGGACGGAAGCCGTGGGGAACCGAGCCGTTTTCGTACTGGGAAGCCAGGGCCCGGAGCAGATTCTCCCGGGCCGATTCGTAGTCAAAGAGCGAAACGGCCACATCCACCTGAAGATTGTCACGGAACCCGGACTTGTTGATCAGGTAGGAATAGAGCTGCTTCTTGACGAAATCGTTGATCAGCGCGTCGCTGTCGGGCCGGTTGGTCTCGACGCGGAACATCTCGCGGTGCTCCTTGGCGATCTTCTCCTGCTCGGCGCAGGCATCGTCCAGGGCCTGGGCGCTCAGGGCCGAGCGGACCTGCTTGATCTCCTCCAGACCGCTGCACTGGCCCAGGATGAAATCCACCCTCCCTGTCTGCCCCGGTTCGAGTGTGAGCTGGACCTGCACCAGCCCGCAGCAGTCGGGCCCGAAACCCGGCTGGTTGTCGGCGTTCCAGCCCCAGAGGATCTTGGCTGTGCCATAGCCGAAATCGCTGCGGGTGAAGTTATCGCGGTAGCCGGTCCCGCCGACGAATTGCCCCTGACCGGCCAGGGCGGCCAGGTAGCCCTTGTAGCGGTCGGTGGGCACCTGGGTGTTGCGGTTGGTGACCATCACGCCGTGGATCTCCGGGTAGACCTCGGCGAAGTTGTCCTTGTAGACGGCGATGCCCTCTTCGTCGCAGCCTGTCAACTGGAACATCGCATAGTCGAACACGCTGATCTGCCGCGTCTTGGACGAAAGATTCTCGACGGTCAGCGTGGTTGCCTGGATAGCGAAATCCCGCGGACAGAAGACCCGCTGGGTGACCTTGAGGCCCTGGCAGGTGCATTCGTTGACCGTCTTGGCTGCGTAGTAGCGGCAGATGCGGTCCTGGACTTCCTCCGGGCAGGGCTGACCCCACGGGTTGAACACGACGTTGGTCTGGTCGTCGCGGATATAGAGGTACTTGTTGTCGTAATTGACGAGATTGCAGGTTCGGCCCTTCTCGTCGCGGGTCCAGATCACCCCGTCGCCTATGTTGGTGATTTCGGCGTACATCTCATCGGCGCCGATCTTATTGTAGTGCAGATTGACCCACTTGCGGGGCGGCTCGTGGACCAGTTCGAAGCTGCCGTCGTCGGGATTGAATCGGCCGTATTTCTCGATCGAGGACATCGGGGGTCTCCATTGGTTTCTGTGTCGCGGCCTGTCGGGCCCGCGAGCGGGTATGTGGCTGGGCAGTCTGTGATAGCCTTCCACCGCGGCGACGTCAAGGTTGGAGCCCGACGCGCGGGCAGAAGTGTCTTGGGTCCTTGGTCTTGGGCTCCGGGCAGAGGCAGAAACAGCAGCAGGACCTGAACCGGTCCTGTATGAATTCGTCCACTCGACGAGATCGAAATGTTCCTGGCCTGCACTGCGGTCTATACTGGCGGTCCTTCGCAATCACCTGCAGAGAACCCCAAGAGAGAACTACCATGGATAAACAGGATCGAACCATCCTCCGTGATCTGGCCCGCAGGCTCTGCGAGCATGCCGCCAAAGACCTCCAGCAGGAGCGTATGCAGCTCTGGAAGGACTTCAACGCCCTCAAGCCCGTGCGTCCGCCGGTGCTGGTGAGCCCCGAGGGAGGCTGGCGGGACCTGGTCAACGACGACCACATGCAGTGCCAGGACGAGCGGGCCAGGAAAATCGAATGGCACCTTCGCAGCCGACTGTTCAAGGCCGAGCAGATCCAGGACGACCATCCGGTTCTGGATGTCTGGCACATTCCCGTCGCGGTGCGCCGGGGGGATCTGGGAATGAAGCCCGAGTTTATCGGCCGCAACTATGGGGGCCGGGATGCCTGGGACTGGGACCCGCCCCTGAAGGACCCCAAGGACGTCGAGAAGCTCCACGTGGCCGACGTGCGGGTGGACTGGGAGGCCACCGAGGACCACCGGGCCCAAATCGAGGAACTCCTGGGCGATATCCTCAAGGTTCGCGTCGACCACGGGCCAAGGATCAACGCGCAGTTCGCCCGCGGGCTGATCATGCTGCGGGGCAACGACCAGATCCTCTTTGACATGTACGACAACCCGCAGCTTCTTCACGATATTCTGGACGTTCTGCTTGCCTCTCACCTGAATGAGATGAAGGTCCTGGAAGAGGCCGGGGCCTATCGACCCAACAACGATCCGGACATCTACTGCGGCACGGGCGGGATCGGCATGACCGACGAGCTGCCCGCCGCGGGCTTCGAGGGACAGACGCGGCCCGAGGACCTCTGGGGCCTGGCCGAGAACCAGGAATTCACCGGGGTGGGCCCCGAGCAGGTCTACCAGTTCGCCGTGAAGTACGAGAAGCAGGCGGTGGCCCGCTGCCCGCTGGTCTATTACGGCTGCTGCGAACCGGTCCACGACTACCTGGACATGCTCATCGAGAACTTCCCGAACCTGCGGGCGATGTCGGTGGCGCCCTGGTGCGACCGCGAAAAGGCCGCCCAGTTGCTCCAGGACAAGTATCTCTATTACTGGAAGCCCAACCCCACGCTGACCTGCGCCCCGAAGATCCACTGGGAGCAAGTGGAAGAGAACATCTCCCAGACGCTGGAGATCGCCCGACACTGCCGACTGGCCATGGTCCTCAAGGACACCCACACCTTCGCCGGAGATGCCGACCGGCCCGGCAAATGGGTGCAGGTCGCCCGCAAGTGCATCGAATCCGCCTGGCAGAGCGCGTAGCCACAGCAGCGATCGGCCAGGAAAATCCCTCGCCCGCGGCAGCTAAAGAATCAGCCCGCTGACCATGCCGACCGTTACGCCCGCCCAGAGAGGGCCTACCTCCGACTCGTAGTAGACCATGTCCTCGGTGGTTCGGCGCTTCTTCTGGACGAGGGTGCGGAAGTTGTTGGCCGCCACGACCGTGGGCAGCGAGATTTCGACGTCCAGGCCTCTTTCGGCCAGGATGCGTTTGGCCTGTCCGGCCGTCAGATTGGCCAGTTCCCCCACCGCGTCTCCCAGGTCCGGGCTGTCGAAGGGGATTTCGAAACCGGCGAACCGGGAGGCGATCTGGCTGGCGGCCTGGCCTTCGAAACCCAGCACCAGGGACCACTGGACCTGTCCCATGATGGTGATGTTGGCGAAGACCACGTCGCCCTGGTCGAAGCGGATCGATTCGTCGGCGGGCTTGACCTTCAGCCCGGCCATCTGTTCCAGAATCTGCTCGAAGGCTTCTGCGGCCGCATCGCCGTGGGGGACCGCCCAGGCGCCGGCCTTTTCGGGGATGGCCTGGACGATATTGGCCAGACCCTTTCGGAGGCGTTCGGCATCGACGGGCTTGAGCAGGAAAGCATCGACCTTGGCCCGGTCAATGGCATCCTTGACGACGCTCTCCTGTGCCTCGGCTGTCACCATCACCGCGGGGGGACAGTTGACATGGATGGTATGGAGTTCCTGGAGGAACTCGATGCCGTCCATCCGGGGCATCTTCATATCGACGAACATCAGGTCGAAAGCACCGGGCTGGAATTTCTCGAGCGCTTCGGCCCCGTCGCCGGCCTCGGTGAAGCTAAAGGCTGCCAGCCCCGTCTCGCTGAGGGACTTCATCACCATCTTCCGGGTCATCGCCGAGTCATCGACGATCAGCGCATGCAGTTGACGTGCCACAAGTCACCACTCCAGTAGGGGAAACAACGTATCAGGCCCGTACCTGCTTGTCGGGCGCGGCCTGAAACACTATCGGATTTGCGCCTGAGAGACTTCATCGGCGCCGGGGGGAAATCCGGCAACTTTCCGGTTTTCGGCAAGAATCGGAAAACTGAGACTTTTTCGCCTGCGTTTGTGGACCCGCCCCCTCAGCGGGACGATATCACCCAGGAGGGATCATGCTGTCCCGATGAAATTGCTGCGCACAGGCTGGGAGATCGACGTGACCGAAGCAGACACAGCCACCGACGTCCAGGAAGACGCCGCGCAGGCCTCCATGCCCCCTGGAGTTGTGAAGAATCCTCCTGAGGCCTCGCGTCAACCAAACGTTTTGCTGCGCAAGATCCTCAATACCCTTGCCTTCGACTCAACCATCGGCGACCTGCCCCTCCAGGAGGGACTCATCGATGCCCGGTCCCCCCTGAGCCAGGCCGAGGCCATGTTCCTGGCCCAGCCCAGCCTTTCCGGGCTGATCCTCACCGGCCAGGGCAAGATCCTCTCGATGGTCTCGCGGCGGGAGTTCTTCGAACGCCTGGCCGGGCTGGATTCCGCCGGGGACAGCCCGTCCCGAACCGTCGAATCGGTCTTCCAGAACAAGCCCTCTCCGCTGGTTCTGGGCGAAAGGACGCCGATCACCCTGGCTGCGGCCGAAGCCTTTGCCAGGCCCGCAAACGCCGCCTGCGATCCGATTGTCGTGGAATTCGAAGACCACAGCGCCAGCCTCCTCGGGGCCGAGGTGCTCTACCAGGCCCAGACGCGGATGGCCCAACTGGGAGATGAAAACTCCCACCAGCAGAAGGAGTCGCTGCGCAAGGCCTCGGAGATGCTCAATGCCATTCTCCAGTCAGCCACCGAGTTCGCCATCGTCGCCACGGATCTTCAACTGACGATCGGACACTTCAACCCGACCGCGGAGCGCATCTTCGACATCGAAGCTTCCGATGCGATCGGAAAACGTGTCGCCCAGATCGCCGACAAGAGCCTGTTTGACGCCGGGAGGTTCGCCGGAGCCGTCGCAGCGGCCATGGCCGAGGGAAAATTCGCCTACGATATCGAAATCCGCAAACCCGACCGGAAGCTTGCGGTGGTTCACTGCATCGTCATGCCGATGCGCAATGACCAGGGCGTCTGGACAGGGTATGTCCTGGTCGCCCAGGATGTCTCCGAGCTGCGACGGGCCGACGAGGAAGTCCAGCGTTCCGAACGGACGCTGCTGGCCCTGCTCGACGCCCTGCCCACGGGCATTGTGGTGGTCGACCTGGACCGCAAGATCCGCCGGGCCAACCAGGCCGCCCTGCGAATCCTCGGCTACGACGACGCGGGAGAACTGCTCAACCAGCCCTGCACCAATTTCCTGTGCAACGGCCAGGACGGCCAGGGCTGTCCGATCCTGGACCAGCACCTGGAGAACGAATCCAGCGAGCGGATCATCCGCAACCGCGACGGGGAGGAACTGACCGTTCTCCAGTCGGTGCTTCCGGTGACTATCGACAACGAGGAGATGCTCCTCGAAACCTTCATCGATATCTCCCAGCGGAAGAAGATGGAAGAGGCCCTGCGCGACGGAGAGCAGCAATTGAGGCTGTTTGTCAAGCACACCCCGGCCGCGGTGGCGATGTTCGACCGGGAAATGCGCTACATCTGCGCCACCCGCCAGTGGATGGAAGACTATCACCTGGGAGACCAACCCCTGCGAGGCCGGAGCCATTACGACGTCTTCCCGGAAGTGCCCGAGCTTTGGAAGAAGACCTACCAGCGGGCCCTTCAGGGCCGAAGCAAACGCTGCGAGGAAGAACGGATCATCCACGCCAATGGCGCCTTCGACTGGATCCGCTGGGAAGTGCACCCCTGGTACACCGAGGAGGACGAGATCGGCGGGATCATCAAATTCACCGAGGTGATCACCGACCGCAAATGGGCCGAAGAAGCCCTCTGGGATGCCAAGATGGAGGCAGAGAAGGCCAATCGCCTCAAGAGCGAGTTCATGGCCAACGTTTCCCACGAGATCCGCACGCCGCTCAATGCCATCCTGGGCTTTGCCGAGAGCATCCAGAGCGGCAACGACCTGGACATTGCCCGCAAGCAGGCCGGTCAGATTCTCAACGAGTCGGACCACCTGCTGAGCCTGATCAACACCCTGCTGGATCACGCAAAAATCGAAGCAGGCAAGCTGGATCTCGAACACCGGGTGGTGGATCTTTCCCAGTTGATGGAGACCCTGGTTTCCAGCGCGCAAGTCCAGGCCAAAAGGAAAGATGTGGAGTTTCGGATCGAGAAGAGCCCGCAGAGCCCCCAGTACGTGATGGGCGATGCGCTTCGGCTGAGGCAGGTCCTGCTGAACCTGGTCTCCAACGCCATAAAGTTCACCGAAGAAGGCAGCGTGACCGTCCGTGTCGAGCAGATCAGTGAAGAGGAAGAGCTGGCCACGCTGAAGTTCCTGGTCATCGATACCGGAATCGGAATCCCCCTCGAGAAGCAGTCCCAGATCTTCAAGAGCTTCACCCAGGTCGACGGCTCGACAACCCGCAAATACGGCGGGACGGGGCTGGGAACGAGCATTTCCCGCGAACTGGTGAATCTCATGGGCGGACAGATGGGTCTGGAAAGCCGGCCCGGAGAGGGCTCGACCTTCTGGTTCACCCTGCCCATGCCCGTTTGCTCCAGCCCGGCCAAGGAAGACCTCGCCGCCCTGCCCGAATCGCGACGCCAGCCGGCCCAGATCCCCCAGACCCCCAGCGGGCATATCCTGGTGGCTGAGGACTACCCTCCCAGCCAGGAAGTCGCCCGGATGCACCTGGAAAGCCTGGGCCACCGGGTGAGCCTGGCCGAAAACGGCCTGCGGGCCGTGGAACTCTGCCGGGAAGAGAAATTCGACCTGGTCCTGATGGACGTCCAGATGCCCGAGATGGACGGTTACGCGGCCGCGAGGGAGATCCGTTCGTCGAAGACCCCCAACGCGGATGTGCCGATTCTGGCCCTGACGGCCAATGCGGAAAACGACACGCGGGCCCACTGTCTCCAGGCGGGGATGAACGACGTTCTGACCAAACCCATCCGCCGGGGCCCGATGCTCAGCGTGGTGAGCCAGTGGCTGCTGGGGCCCTGTCAAGATGCACCCGGTAAGTCCTCCGCTGCGACCGAACCCGACGAGCCGGGCCGGACCGAAGATCCGACAACCCAGGACGATGCCACCGAAGCGGCCATCGACATGGACCAAGCCGTCCGGGAGTTTGGCGGCAATGCCGAACTGGTCGTGGCCGTCGTGACGCAGTTTCTGGCCCAGGTGCACGAGCAGCTTCCGGCGATGCGTGAAGCTCTGGCCAAGGGTGACGGGGAAGGGCTGCGAACCGAGGCGCACAAGATCAAGGGCGGGGCGGCGAATCTCACCGCGGGCAAGATCTCACGAAGCGCAGCGGAAATCGAAAGACAGGCAGCGGAGAATCAACTGACGGATATCGGCGATCAAATCGATCGCATGGAACAACAGCTCGACGAACTGACCCAGGCGGTTGCCGAGCAGGAGAGACAGGTATGAGAATTCTAGTCGTGGACGACGATTACGTAAGCCGAACCAAGCTCAAGGCCCTTCTGGCAGGCAGGGCCGACTGCGATGCGGTCCCCAACGGCACGATTGCCCTGGGGATGTTCCAGGCGGCCCACCAGGAGCAGGTTCCCTACGACCTGGTGACGATGGATGTCAACATGCCCGATATGAAGGGCCAGGAGGTCGTTGCCCGCATCCGCCAGTGGGAGAAGGACCACGGACAGAGCCACCAGGCCAAGATCCTCATGATCACTGCCCTCAAGGGCGGTCAGGAAGTCATGAGCGCCTTCCGGGAAGGCTGCGAGTGGTACCTGGTCAAGCCGGTAACGCCCGAAAACCTCACCGAGGCCCTGGGCAAGCTCGACGAGGCCCACAGCCAGAGAATCAACATCAGCCAGGACTCATCTACGGTGATGAGCAACATCTCCCTGCCGGATCCCAAGTCCATCCAGGCCGGCAACCTGGAAGAGGAATTCTGGTCCGACTACGCCGGCAGCGTCAGCGCCTCGCTGGAGAACCTCGAGGCGGCGGCCATGAATCTTGAAATCGGCGACCAGCAGCAGGGAGATACGATCAAGCGCCTGCTGCACTCGATCAAGGGCGAAAGCGGCATGATCGGGCTCAATGACGTCCAGCAGGTCGTCCACGATGCCGAGAGTGCCTTTGACGACCTGGGCCCCACCACCGAGGCTGCGGACATGGTCCTGACCGTCAAGGACTGGGTGGAGACGGTCGTCAAGCGCATCGATGCGGAACTGGGGGCTGAGGCGACCTGAAACCCTCGGGCTCAAGACGCCCCTTTCAGGCGGGGCACATGCCAAGCAGCTCGTCCAGGTAGCGCCGGTCGTTGGCGCAGACGGGAATCTTGTGCTGGCCCCCCAGCTTGCCCCGGGCCTTCATCCACTCATAGAACGTCCCGGCCGGGACCGACCGGACAAGGGGAACCTGCATGCCCAGGTCCCCGCTGCGCTTGGTGTCGTAATCGTTGTTCAGATTCCGCAGGAAGCTGTCCAACTCGCGGGCGAAAGTTTCCAGACCGGCCGGCGGCTCTTTCTCGAACTCCACGACGTACTCGTGGCCGGCGGGCTGGCCGGGGGCGGGATAACAAGGCCCGGCGGTAAATTCCAGGGCGACGGCGCCGGTGGCACCGGCGGCGTGGGCCAGAGCCTTGCAGAGCTGTTCGGAGATGATATTTTCCCCGAATGCGTTGATGAACAGGCGGTTGCGCCCGGCGAAAACGATCCGCGGGGGGCAAAGCGACGTGAAGCGAACGACGTCGCCGATATCGTAGCCCCACAGGCCGGCGTTGGTGGAGATGACCACCGAGTAGTTCACACCGGTCTGGACCTGATCCAGGCTCAGCCGGGGCGCGTCGGGATTGCCCCACTGGTCCAGGGGGACGAACTCGAAGAAAATCCCGTTGTCCACCTGCAGTTCCATGCCGGGATCGTCCTGTCGGGCCTGGATGGCGATGAATCCCTCACTGGCCGGATAGACCTCAAGCGTGTCGGGCAGGAATTGCCCCTCGAAGTAGCTCGCGAATGTCGAGCGGTACGGCTGGAAGTTCACGCCCCCGTGGACCAGGAGCCCCAGATGGGGCCAGACCCCGCTGATGCCCCCCCGGCGGGGAACGGATCGCAGGTCGCAGACGCGGTCGAAGAGGATCTTGACCCAACTGGGCATGCCGGTGACAAACCGGATGTCCCGGTGGGCGACCCGCTGGGCCACGCGCTGGATCTTCTCTTCCCAGTTGTCCAGCAGGGCCAGGTCCAGCCCCGGTTCATACCGCTTGCTCAAGGGCCAGTGGATGCTCTGGGTAGCAATACCGCTCAGGTCGCCGATCTTCACCCCGGACGGCTGGGTCTCCAGGGCGGTCGAACCGCCCAGAAACAGCATCTTGCCCCCGAGCAGATGAGACAGCTTTCCCCTGCCCCGGCGTGCGTAATAGGCGAAAATCCTCAGGGCGGCGCGTCGATTGGCCCTCTGCATTTCCCGTGTGACGGGAATCCGCTTGTCCCCGGCGGTGGTTCCGGAGGTCTGGGCGAAGTATTCGATCTTCCCGGGCCAGCAGACGTCCTGTCGCCCGTCGAGCATCTGCTCGATCCAGGGCAGATAGTCGACATAGTCCCGAATAGGTACAGCCCGTGCGAAATCCTGCCCTGTCCGGATACGGTCAAAGCCGTGCTCGCGGCCAAAGGCGGTGGAACCGGCCCGGGCCAGGAGGGATTCGAGCACTTCCTGCTGACAGCGACCAGGCTGGGACGCCGCCTTTCGCAGACGGCGATTGCGAGCCCTGGCGTAGAGTTCCAGACCGGGTCCGAGGAGATTCAACGCTGGGCCACTTTCCCAAGGGCTTGGGGGGCCTGGAGCTTCTGATCCCCAAGCAGGTCCCGGCCAACCCGGTCCCACCAGCTTCGGAGAATCTCGGCGAATTCGTAGGGCCTTTCCATCATGGCGGCATGGCCGCAGCGGTCGATCCATTCCAGACGGCTTGCGGACATGAGGCCGTGGAACTCCCGGGCGACACGGGGCGGGGTGATCTCATCCTGTCGTCCCCAGACCAGAAGGGCCGGGCACTGGATCTGCCCCAGCCGGGCCGAGAGGTTGTCGCGTTTGGCACTTTTGGCGATGCGGACCAGGTCGCGGGTGCTCTTGCGATGGGTGATGATCCGGCAGACCTCATCGACAAGCTGTTCGGTGACCATTTCCTCTTCGAAGAAGACCTCGCACATCTTGTCATAGACCCACGTGCGGGGGGGATTGGCACCGCGGGAACCGGTGACTTCGCGTTCGAAGAGCCCACTGGAGCCGGTCAGGACCAGCCCGCGGACCTCCCGGGGCATCTCCAGGGCCACATGCAGGGCAATGTGCCCCCCGAGGCTGTTGCCGCCAATAAGGAACTGCTCGAAGCCGGACGTCTGGAGATACTCCAGGACGTAGTCGCGAATGGTCTCGATGCTGTCCAGGCGGCGTTGATGGACGAACAGGGGGATTTCCAGGGCGATTCCGCGGCATCCGGCCGGGAGGTACCTCAGGACCCCTTCCCAGTTTTCGCGTTTTCCCATCAGGCCGTGGAGGAGTACCAGCGGCATTCCCCGGCCTGCTTCACTCGTTACGAATCGCTCCATGTCTGTTCCTCGATCAGGGCCAAGGGGAGCCTACCACGTAGACCGAGGGGATCCGGCGCGTAAAGATTCCTCCAAAGCCTTGTTTGAAATAACCTTAGCGCAACAGAAACCCGGTCAAAACGGGATCTTCACTGCCCCTTCATGCCCTAGCATTTCTTCGGGAAAACCCTTGCCGGCGGCCTGGAGAGCAAATGGCCCCCTGGGGGGCTCCAAACGTTCGTGAGGTCCTTGAGGAAAAGGCCTGCCACAACGGATGTGCAGATAGTAACGATTATTCGGTCAAGGTTGGTTTGGCCTGGCCGAGAATAGCAGTGTTGCCCCTCCGGCAAGCGGAAGCGGGAAACGATATGGTACGTCCGCAAGATGGACGAAGGGACAAACAGATGGAACGCCGGCAAGACGGCAAGGCGTCTGAGAAAGCAACAACGGTTCCTCTTGTCCATAAGCAGCGGGAAACTCAGATGGATCGGATCAGGGGTATGATGGCACCTGCAAACCGCCTGGGAATCAAAACGGCCTTGTTGATGACAACGACGGGACTCTGGCTGAGCCTCTGCGGCTGCCAGGAACAGAAGGTCTCTTCGGACATGTCCCACCAACAGTTCGACCAGGCCGGGCCCCTCCGGGTGGAAGTGGACCTTTCCCGACTGACCCGTGCCAAAGGCACTGCAGGGCCCTACCGATTGACCACCGGCGACATCCTTCTTCTGCGTATGCCGGCGGTGACTCTCTCCGCCACGCAGCGAAGCCCCGACGACGAGATCGAACGCAACTGCCGCGTCCGGCAGGATGGTTCGATCCGTCTGCCTGTGATCGGATCAGTCCAGGCCGAGGGCAAGACCCTCCAGGAAGTCGAAACCGCCGTGGCCGAGGCCTACTATCCCCGGTTCGTGACACATCGGCCCACGATTGTGGTTGAAGTGGTCGAGCATCGTATGCAGCGGGTCAGCGTTCTGGGTTCGGTTCGCCAGCCCGGGGCGTATGAGCTTCCCGCCCGGGACTGCACGCTGGTCTCAGCCCTGCTGGCCGCCGGCGGATTGGACAAGGACACCACCGCCACGGTTCGCATTCGCGGAGCCGGGGGAGAACTCGATCAGCCCCGCGTGATTGTCCTGCCCGTCAAGGGCCTGGACATGCCGTTTGTGGATGTTCCCCTGGCCGACGGCCAGACCATCGAGGTCCAGAAACGCAAGCGAGAGGTCTTTACGGTCACCGGGCTGGTCAAGAAGCCCGGAACGTATCCGTATCCTCCCGACGCGGAATATACGCTTCTCCAGGCATTGGCGATGGGAGGCGGGATCAACGAGGTAGCCGATCCCCTCTATGCCACCGTGTATCGCCAGGACGCCGACGGCCAGTGCGTGCATACGCGATTCAAGCTCTCGGAGCTTGCCGGCGGAGCACAGGGACAGTTGAGAATCAAGCCCGGGGACGTTTTGGCCCTGGAACAGACACCGCGGACGCAGGTTCGCGTGCTCCTGGCCGGCATCCTTCGCCTCGGGGCGGGTGTGAACGTTTCGGCCGGCTACCAACTGGCTCCATAACCAACGGGAAAGGCCCTTACCTACCAAATGGCAGTCAACGCCAGACAACCTGGCCCGGCCGAGACGCCGGAGACCCCTTGCCCCAACGCGGGACCGGAGAGCCCCTTCAAGCTGCTCTGGCGTCGCAAGGGCGCGGTTCTCCTGTGCATTGCCCTGGCCTTGGGGGCTGCGGCGATCTATCTGTCCATGACGCCCCCGAGTTACCGCAGCACCGCTGCACTTCTGGTAGACCGGCGGGACGAGCAATTGACCGAAGGGGCCGGGCCCCGCAGTCATCCGGAAAACTTCCTGCCCACCCAGTGTCGGCTCATGCAGTCGAGCCTGATCCTGCGGGATGCGATGCGCCGGGGAAATCTCGATACGACCCAGGCCCTTTCCGGTGCGTCCGATCCGCTGGAACAGCTCAAGAAGATTCTCACCGTGGACCTTGGACGCCGTCACGACATCATCTCCACCTCGGTTACCTGCCAGGTCCCCGACGAGGCGGCCCGAATCGCCAACGCCGTGGTCGAGGCCTACCTGGCCCATCAGCAGAAGGAGTCTTCCCACACGCTCGATACGCTCAAGGAGCAGCGCGAGCTTCGCCAGAAGGAACTGGAAGACAAGATCCGTCAGATGGTCGATTTCCAGGTCACCCACGGCCAGAGCCAATTCGAGATCGACGAAGACAACATCGTGATCCGTCGGCTGGGGCAGATCACCGAAGCCCTGACCCGGGCGGAGCTGGAGGTCGTCGAGGCCCGCTATCACGCTCAACTGGTGGAAGAGGCCAAGGACAATCCCGAGCGAATCCGGGAAATGGTCAATGCCTCACGGGATGGTCCTTCGATCCACGAGGCCTCGCGTCTCTACCGCGAAGAGCAGGATCTGATCCAGGCCCAGAACCGCCTGCGGGAGATGCAACTGCACTACACGCAGGATCATCCGGCCCTGCGTTCCTGCCAGGAAGACATCGCCAACATCGACAAGAAGATCGAGAACATCCGCCGGGAGCACCGCGAAGCCTTTATCCAGACGGCGAGAGACCGATTCGAGCTGGCCCGCAAGAAGCTCCGGGAGCTGCAGGATTCCTTCTCCCAGCAGCAGCAGAAGATCATGCAGATCAACACCCTCGGGGCCCAGTTCGCCCTTCTTCAGACCGACGTGGACCGCACGCGAAGCCACGTGGACGTGCTGGATGCGAGGATCAAGCAACTGGATCTGGCCGCCCGGACGGCCGGAACCGTCCGCTATGAAATGCTCGAAGAGGCCCAGCCGGCCCAGGAGCCTGTAAGCCCCAACGCACGTCGAATTCTGACCCTGGCCCTTCTGGCCGGGGTGCTGCTGGGCTGCGGGCTGGCCATGCTGATGGAATGGACCGACAGCCGCTACCGCTCGGCGATGGAAATCTCACAGGAAATCCAGCATCCGGTGCTGGCCACTATCCCCCGGGCTTCGGGACGCTGCGGGCCGGAAATCCTGGGACAGAAGGTCCGCCTGGACCCCATGGGCCCGGTGGCCGAGGCCGTGCGAATCCTCAATACGGCCATTCATTTCGCAGCCGGAAAGGGCAACTACAAGTCCGTCCTGGTCACCAGCGCAGAACCCGGCGAGGGCAAGAGCACAGTGGCCTCGAACCTGGCCATCGCAATGGCCCAGTGCCGCAAGCGCGTTTTGCTTCTCGATGCCGACATGCACCGCCCGATGCAGCACCTGACCTTCCGCGTCAATGCCGAGCCCTCGGCTGGGGTAACGTCCGAGGGCAAGGTTCCCCCGCTGGAGAAGCTGTTGATCCGCCCGACGCAGACAGCCGGCCTGGACGTTCTGCCCGGCGGGCCCCTGCTCGAAGCCGCGATGGAAGTACTCGGCGACGAGGGGTTCGAATACCTCCTTCAGCGCCTGGGCAAGAGCTACGACCGGATTGTCGTCGATGCCCCGCCGCTGCTGCACGTGGCCGAGGGCCAGGCCCTGGCTGCGGCGTGCGACCACGTGGTGATGGTCGTCCGGGCCGACAGCACCGACCGGCAGAGCACGCAGCGCGCCCATCAGACATTGCACAATCTCCAGGCCAGCTTCCTGGGTCTGGTACTCAATCGCGCTGCCATTGGACGTGGATACAAGTACCGCGGCTATCTGCGGGGCAAGTCCCGTCGCCGTCTTAAACCGCAATTCAGGATGGACACTTCGGCCCGGGTCGGCTGAAAGCCGCCTCCCGAGCCCCGGATACAACGCCAATGGACTACCTTTGGATCTACATTGCCGCAACAGTCACTGCCATGGGCCTGACGCCCGTTGTGGTCCGCACCGCCCGGAGACTGGGGCTGATGGATCTGCCCGGCATGCGGAAGGTCCACGCGGTCTCGACACCGCGGGTCGGCGGGGTGGCCGTGCTGGCCTCGGCCGGGGCGGCCCTGGTCCTGGCCATCTTCACCGACAACCCGACAGCCCGGTTGATCCTCAGCGCCGACACCCGGGCGATCGCCGTCATCTTCGCCGCGACCATCGTGTTTCTCATGGGGCTCACCGACGATATCCGAGGCCTTCGGGCCGAGGTTAAACTCACCCTCCAGACCGCCGCAGCCGTCGCGGTCGCAATGGCCGGCTACCGCGTAGGGGCCCTGACCTGGCCGGGCGGATCGATTCAACTGGGCATCTGGGCCTGGCCGGTCACCGTCTTCTGGATCGTGAGCATCTCCAACGCGGTGAACCTTACCGACGGGCTCGACGGCCTGGCCGGGGGGACCGCCCTGATCGCCTGCGGGGCAATGGCCGTGCTGGCCTGGCAGTTCAACCTGCCGGTATCGGCCTCGGTTCTAATGGCGATCATGGGAGCCCTGACCGGATTCCTCTTCTACAACATTCACCCGGCCCAGGTGTTCCTGGGCGACTGCGGGGCCCTGCTGCTGGGCTTCCTGCTCTCGGTCGCAGCCGTCGAGGCCGCACAGCACGGCGGGGCTCTTCTGGCCATGGGCATGCTGGCCATGTGCCTGGGCGTTCCGATCCTGGATGTGTGCACGAGTATCCTCCGACGCTTCCAGCAGCGCAGGTCCATCAGCGCCCCGGATCGCGGACATATCCATCATCGCCTCCTGGATGCAGGGCTCTCCCACCCGCAGGCGGTATTCGTTCTGCACCTGGCCGCTGCCGCCAATGCCGTCCTGGCCCTGGCGATGGTCCATGCCTCCACCGTGGGACGCCTGGCCATTCTCGCCTGCGACGCCGGACTGATGATCGTCTTCTTCCGCCGCACCGTAGCCATCCGCCTGGGCGAGCTGATCCAGGCCCTGTCCAAACGAAACGGCCTGCGGAAACACCGCCAGCGCATCCGGCGCGCCTTCGACGATGCCCAGCTTCAACTCGCCCTGGCCTCGGATTTCTCAACCTGGTGGCAGTCCGTCCAGGCGGCAGCAGACAGGCTCGAACTGGCCCGGATCAGCCTGATGATCCAGGCCCGCGATGGATCGGACCGGACGCTGGTCTGGACCGGCAAGAGCTTTGCCCCCGGCAACCAGTGCATGCAGTTCCACCTGCCCATACGACATCGCCGCCAGGGCCCCCTGCTCTGGCTCCGCGGAGAGGTCCGCACCTTCCAGGGCACGCAGTTGGAGCAGGCCGGGCAGATCGCCTCCCAGTTCATGCGCCTCCTGGACGAGCACTCCATCGCCGAGCTTCCCGAGGCCCCGGCAGCGGCCAAGCCCGCCCCCCGCCAGGCTGCCTGAACCCATCCTGAGGGATTCCCCTCACCGCCGCTTCGTTCCAACCCATTGGACGAACGATTTCTAAAGTCTGCCCGCTGCCCGGCGATACTCAAGGTGTGCGGTCTGTACCGATTGGTCCGACTGTACCGGAAAAGTCGACTGAACCGGGAGACATCTTGACCCAACCCAAGCCATTGCAATCCGAGCCCCAGAAACAACGGGTCATCCTCACCGGCGCGGGGGGATACCTGGGCCTTGCCGCCTGGGAATACCTTGCAGCCGCCGGGCAGGAGGTCCTGGCCCTGTCCCGACGGAAAGGTCCGAATCTGCTGGGCTATCAGCAGCTTCCGGATCTTCTCGGCTCGGCCTGGGCGATGGTCCACTGCGCTGCGGTTACCGACTGGTTCGATTCGAACGGGTCGATGATGCAGATCAACCGGGACTGGCCCGTGGACCTCTACAGGCAAGCCGTCCAGGCCGGGCTCGAAAGCTTCGTCTTTATCAGTTCGGTCTCCGCCGCCGGCCTGGAGCCCGATGGGACATGCGTGCTCGAAACGCCTCTTGAGAGGCGCAAAACGCGTCGTCTCAGCGACTACGCCCTGGCCAAGGCCTCCGCCGAGAGACGCCTGCTGGCTGAGCCCGGCGATACCCGCCTGGTCATCCTGCGGATGGGCCTTATCTACGACCGCGACCGGCTGCCGATATCACCGCCGGTTGTGAAACTCCAGGCCCCCGACCAGCGCCTGCCCCTGGTGCATGTGGACAACGCCTCCAGCGCGATCCTCCAGGCAATCGCCAACCCCCACGCCCAGGGCATCTTCAACGTGGTGGATCCGGAACAGCCCTACACGCAGCAGCTCTGCCGGCGGCTGGGGATTGCCATTGAGTTGCGCAGGCCCATCCTGCGAAGGCTCCTGCCCGCTGCCCGGGTCGTTCGATCGTTTCTGACCCGGGGTCCTGCCGGACCTGGCAGAGCCCGCTGGGCCGATGACCTGGCCCGGCGGAATCGAACCTATTGCACGTCGCGAGCCGTCGGGCAGTTGGCGGCACGGCCTGAAGTTCGCCTTGCACAGGCCCTGCCGGCCCGGGGCGAGCAGACCCTTCCGGAAAACGCCCCGCCGCTGCGAACCGTCCTGGTCGGCGCGGGCGCCTGGGCCCGAACGCTGCTGGCAGAAGCAAGAGCAACCGGCGGATTCGACATCCGGGCCATCTGCGACCCGGCCCCCAAGCTCTCCCGGCGCGACCTGCGAGGCGCCCGCCTCTACCCGGACCTGGAGCGAATGCTCAGCCGAGACCACTTCGATGCAGCCTTGATCTGCACGCCGAATCATCTCCATGCAGAGCAGATCGAGCAGCTGGCCGGACAGGTCCCCGCCCTGTATGTCGAGAAGCCCCTGGTCGCCTCCACCGGAGAGTTGGACCGCGTGGCCAGGCTCGCAGATGACCGTGGAACCTTCCTGATGGCCGGCCACGGACTCTCGCGTTCGACAACCGGCCGGGAAATCCAGCAGTGGCTCGACAGCGCAGGCACTGCCTCCAAGCTCCGCCTGGTTCGCACGCTCCAGGCCGACTACGAACCCGGCAACTGGCGGTGCGATCCGCACCTGTGCCCCGGCGGAGTGATTGCCCAATTGGGCGTTCACCTGCTGGACCTGGCCATCGCGTGGCTGGGGCCGGTCAACCTGAGAGCCTTCAGCGGGCATTGCCGCAGCGATACCGGGCAGATCTGGCGGGCAGGCCTTCGCGGACAGGCCGGGCCAGCCGCCTTGGAAATGTACGTCGCCCTGGGCGACCGGAACCGGCTGGAAGTCCAGGCCGAGGTGCCCGGCGGGCTGCTGATCGCTGCGGCCGACAAACTCCAATGGAACCTTCATGGCCGCACCGCAGCAGGTCCGGCCCGGTGGGACGACGCGACGGGCCCCCTGCTTGACAGACTCCGCAGCGCCTTCTGGGCGATGGAGACGGGGATTGACCCCCACAGCCTGGCTGTAGCCCAGGCCTTCGAGCAGGCTCTTTCCTTGGCCCAGGCAAACCGAAACGCCCTGCACAGCCCGTGGGCTGCCTCGCAGCCCCGCCCCGAAGCCCAGGAGATGCGTGCATGAAGAGCAGCCGTTTGATGAGCAGTGCCGCCTGGAACGTCGTCTCCCTGTTGGCTACGGGGGCAGCGATGCTGATCACCGCGCCGATGCTGGTCTCCCGGCTCGGCTCGGACGGCTACGGGCTGTACATGCTGGTCCTGGCGATCTCCGGCTTTGCCGGGATGCTGGACCTGGGCCTGGGCGAAGCGACGCTCCGATTCGCCGCCGGGTACCTGGCCCAGGGCGACAGCCGCGGGGTCAACCGGATCTTTGGCGCTACGCTCTTCGTCTACGCCATAACAAGCTTCATCGCAGCAGGGGGCATCCTCCTGCTTTCGGGGTGGATCGTCTCGCTGCTCTCGCTCTCGTCGGAAAACGCCCTGCTGGGACGCCGCATGCTGATGATCGGCGCCGGGGCGTACATCATCAACACCATCGCCTCGGCGTTCCGGGCCATGAGCGAAGCCGCACAGAGATACGACCTGCTGGCCCTGGCCAAGGTGGTGCTCTCAACACTGCACGCAGCCGCCCTGGTCGGAGGGGCCATCCTCTTTGCATCCCCGCTGGTGCTGGTGCTTTGCACGCTGGGCTACAGCCTGGCCTGCCTGGGGGTCTACATGGCCCTGGCAAAGCGGCTGGTTCCCTCGCTGGTCCTGCTGCCGCGTCCGAGCCGGGCCGGCCTGCGGGAGGTGTTCGGCTACGGGGTCTTCGCCTTTGCCAACCAGATCATCTCGCGGATCAGCAAGGACCTGGATCGTCTGCTTCTGGGGATCTTCTTCGGTCCGGCCCAGGTGGCCTGGTTGTCGGTGCCAAAGGACCTGCTCGCCCGGGGCTCGGGAATAACCTCCTCGATCGGACGTGTGTTGTTCCCGCGTTTCAGCCGGATGCGGGAAGATGCCCACATGCTCGATCTGTTCCTGACGAGCACGTGGGCGCTGCTGGCGATTTCCCTGGTGGGCTTCGTGCCGGCAGTGGTGCTCATGCCCGCTTTCCTGGACGCCTGGATGGGCCCGACATTCGCCGCTTCGGCTGCGCGCCCTGCCCAACTGCTGGCCGGGGCCTTTGCCCTCACCGGCGCCTTCGCGCCTTACTTTTCCCTCCTCAAGGGTACCGACCGCCTCCACTGGCTGACGATCATCTTCCTGACCACCACGGGACTGGGCATTGCCGCCACGGCCGTGCTGGTCCCCCTGCTGGGCGTCCTGGGTGCTGCCCTGCGTTACTGGGTCGCCGTCTGGTGCGGATTCGTCGTCATCGCGGTGGTAACACGAAAGATTTTCCACGCGTCCATCGGCAAGCACCTGCTACCTGCGCTGGTTTCCCCGGTGCTGCTCTCGGCTTTGCTGGGAGCGGGCTTCTGGCTGTGCGCCCAGGCCCTGGAGGTATCCGGCTGGGCGGCGGTGCTGGCCTCCTGGGCCCTGATGTCGAGCGTTCTGGCCTTGGGGTTGTGGGGCTGCAACCGCCTGTTGACCGGAGCCCAAGGCCCGGCCGGGCAGGTCTGGCAGTCTCTCAGGCGCCTGCCACGGCGACGGGAATCCACTCTCTCGGCCCATACTGTCTTGAACCCGAATGACCAGAAGGAGTCCGCCGCATGACAGAGGCACTGGCCAATCCCGAGGATGTACACGAACACTACCGCCGGACGGCCGAAGCGCGCGACCGGATTCATCGCAACGGCCTGCTGCGCCCCCACCGGATCAACCATCGCCTACGTGGGGGCATCTTCCGATCGCTGCTTGGCAAGCTCCCCCCGGCAGAGACCGCCCTGGATATCGGAACCGGAACGGGCGTCTGGGCCCAGATGCTCTGCGAAAAAGCAACCCGGGTCGTCGGCGTGGACTTCGTGGAAGAAAACCTTCGCATTGCCCGCCGCAACGCCCGACAAGCCGGCCTGGAAGAAAGAATCACCTACCGCCTGGACGACGCGGCGAAGCCGGCATCGCTGGAGGCAGAGTCGTTCGACCTGGCCATGCAGGTCAGCGTGCTCCAGCATCTTCCCGAGCCGGTCGACGCCCTCTCTGCCGCTGCCGGCGTCCTCAAGCCCGGGGGACACCTGCTGCTGCTGGTGCACAATCGCCGGTGTCTCTACAACCAGCATCTGCGGCAAGGCTGGGCCAGGAACGGAACCTGGCGAAACGAATACTCCGACCGATCGGAGCTGCTCGACCAGTTGCGACGCGCCGGGCTCGAGCCGATCGCCGTGCGAGGCAACTGGCTCTTCCTCAACGACCTGATCCTCATGGGAAGGAGTCGCAAACTGCTCTGGCCCCTGGTGGGCGTCCGCCTGGCCCTGCTGGGCCTGACCGGCCTGTGCCAGGCTGTGCTGGGAAGGATCTCCAAGGCGGATCGGTGCTTTCGCGAGATTGTCGTCCTTGCTGCAAAGGTTGATTCAAACAGATGATCGAATCGAGCATACAATCCCTTCTCCGCGATGAGCTTTGCACCGGATGCGGCCTGTGCGGCGGGATCTGCCCGGCCGGGGCGATCCGGATGAACACGACCTCCCTGCCGCGACCCGAGCTGGATGAAAGCAAATGCACCGGCTGCGGGCTCTGCCGGAAAGTCTGCCCCGGAGGCGGCGTCCGCTTTGGCGAACTGTCTGAAACCGGCGCCGGAGAGCATCCGGGCCAGGTCCCCGAGGTCGGCCCGTTGCTGGAAGCTCGCAGCGGATGGGCCCGCGACGCGGAGACGCGAAAGGCCGGCGCCTCGGGAGGCCTGGCCACGGCACTGGCCCGATGGATGCTCCAGACCGGACGCATCGATGCCGCCGTGACCGTGGCCGGCCTCCAGGATGAACCCTTCGGCGTGCGAGCATTCCTGGCCCGCAACGAAGAGCAACTTCGATCGGGCCGGCAGTCCAAGTACAACATGGCCCCGATGGACGATGTGGTGGCCGAGATGCTCGCCACGCCGGGACGGTACCTGGTTGTCGCCCTGCCCTGTCAGATCGCGGGGCTTCGCATGGCCATGCGGATCCGGCCGATCCTGCGGGAGCGCATCGTCGCCCTGGTGGGTCTGCTCTGCGGCTACGCGATGGACCCCGGCGCGGCCGAGCAGATGTGTCGCAAGTGTCACGTCCGCCCCCGCGACGTGGAGGGTTTTCTGGGCTGGCGGGCCCTGGACTACCCGGGCAGCTTTGCCTTCAGAACCCGCGACGGCAAGGTGCACCGGATCGAATTGCCCGAGTGGCTCGATGCGGGCACAGCGCGGTTCTCCCAGTTGCGATGCCACCTGTGCCCCGACGGGTTCGCCCGTGGGGCGGATCTGTCGCTGGGCGATCGCAGCTCGGTCACACCGGATCTCAACGAGACCCTTACGCTTGTCCGAACCCCGGCCGGACGCGACCTGCTCGACCAGGCCCAGGCTGAAGGTGCCATCCAAACGCAGATTTTGCCCACCGACGAGGCGCTGTCCGAATCGACCTGCGCCTTCATGAAACGCATCAAGGTTCGCATGCCCCTGGCCCTGCTGCGAAGCCTGGCCGGGCGCAACATACCCCTGCCGCTTTACGACCTGGATTGCGTGGCCAACTCCCGACAGGACCGCCTGATGGCCCGGAGCTACTGGTCGCTCTGTCGCCTGGCGCGGAGCCGATGGGTCAAGCCGCTGGTCAATGCCCATCCGGCGATCAACCAGGCCCTGGGACGCATGATCTACCGTCGCTACCATCAACCCCACTGGAGGCTGCTGGCATGGCTGGGAATTCTGTAACCCTCCAACGTCCCCGATCCAAGGGCGCTGCCCCGGCCTCGCAGCCTATGCGCGCCCCGCGACAGCGCGTGCAGCGCTACAGCCGGGCCCTTGGCCAATTGTGGCGATATCTGCAAAGCTGGATCGGTCCCGACGGGGGCCTCCACGGACCGGTCATCCACCGCTGCGACCTGAAGCGAACCTTTGCCGTTCACGACACGCCCTGGACGCAGGGACCCGTCATCCGCGCTCTGCTGGAACTGCATCGCTCCAGCCGAAACGACTACTGGCTCCGATGGGCGATGAAACTGGCCGATGCACAGGTGAACCGACTGGAACCCGACGGGAGCTTCCGATGGGCAGGCCACGAGGACGACCGTTTCAGCTCCCTGGTGCACAACGCACTGGCCGACCGGGCGCTGATCGACCTGGCCGCGACGCTGATCGACGCAGGCCGGGACCCAGAAGCCCGCGGGTACCTCGACGCCGCCGGGACCAATCTCACGCAGTACCTGCTGGGTAAGCTCTGGGACGACCGCCTGGGCGGCATGCGGATGAACCCGCACGGACGCAATCTGCCCGGGGCCGGCAGATTCGTCGTCAACATGAACAGCGTCGCTGTCGATGCCATGCTCGCCTGGGACCGGTGCGCCCGGACGAGCCATTTTGAGCAAGTCGCCCGGCAAATCGGCAACAAGCTCCTGCGTCTCCAGGTCCGACAGGGCCCCTGGCGCGGCGCGTTTGCCTACAGCCACAAGCAAAAGGACTGCCACATCGCGCTGTATACGGGCCTGGCGCTTACGTCTCTGACCTCCCTGCACAAGCTGACCGGGGACGAAAGGTACATCTCTGCCGCCCGGGACGCAATGGATCACCTGGCCGCCATGCGCGACGGGGAAACCGGACTATGGTACCACATGGCCCGGGGAGACAAGCTGCGCAGGAAGCCGATCTTCGCAGCCGGGGCGGGAATGATCGCAAACGGCCTGCTGGACGTCGAGTCCCTGGCCGGACGAGACTTCGACGCCGAGGGCACCGCCGAGGCCATCCTCCGCCATCAGCATCCTCACGGAGGCATTGCCAACTTCCTCGGCTACGACGACCCGGACAATCAACGTCCCGGGGGCACGGGGCGGCCCTGCTGGGAGGACGTGCTTCCCACGCCCAACTGGAACGCACAGAGCTTCCACTTCCTTTCGCGGATCACCCAAGCGCCCGAGCCGAACGCCCTGCCGGCTGGAGGCTCGGCCGGGGGCGCCTGCAGAGGCTACATCTGGTTCGAGTCTTCGCGAGGCCTGGCGGTGGTGGGACTGGCTCCGCTTCGGAGCGTCTTTGCCGGACTTTATGTCAAGCGGATGCGACTGGGGGTCAGCCTTTCGCTGCTCAGGTTCGTCGGGGGCTTCAAGAAGCCTTTCCGTCGGCTCAAGAGCTTCCTGGGGAGGATCTTCGCATGAGAATCGCGATGCTGCATGACACGCTGGGTCGATCGGCCGGCGGGGTCGAGGCATGGATGTACCACGCCGCCCAGGCCCTGCGGGAATCGGGTCTGGAAGTAAGGCTCGCGGCGCCCCGACCTGAGGCCCTTCCCGACGACACCGCCCCACCGGAGGTGGAGACCGTCTGGCTGGAGCCGGTGGTCGGGGGGTCGACGCTGCTGCGACCGCGGCGACGCCTGCGAAGCTACAGCCTCCAGTTGCGGCGGAGGTGCGCGGACGTCGATGCCTTTATCAGCCGATCGGCCGTGCTGGCCGAGGCCGCCGGGCGAATCGCCGCCGGCCGGCCTGTCGTCTTTGTCCATGCCAACGCGATCGGCGCGTTCTGCCGGGCCAGCCTGGCCGGGGCGCAGCAACCTGCACGTCTCGTGCAACGGTTGATCGGGCGGATGAAAATCCTTCGGGCCTCGCGCCGGGAGCGCCGAGCCATGCACTGCAGCGACGCGTTGATCTATCTAAGTCGCAGCCGAATGCAGGCGACCCTCCAGGGCAGGTATGCAAAGCTGGCCGGCAAGGCCTTTGTCGTGCCCCCGGGGGTGGACCTGGAGCGATTCTCCCCCCAGGCGGACCAGGTCCCGGCTTCGGGACCCCTTGGCCTGCTGAGCGTCTGTCGTCTCTCGCCGGAGAAGAACCTGCCCCTGGTGGCCGACGCGGTCTACCTGCTCAAGCGTGAGGGGATCCGGGTTTCCTGGCAGATCGCGGGCCAAGGCTCGCAGGAACCCCAACTGCGCGAGCAGATCCAGCGACTGGGCATCGGCGACCGCGTGGAAATGCTGGGGCGGGTCGGCGATGTCGAGAATCTCTACCGCAGGGCCAACCTGTTCGTCCTGCCCTCGACGTACGAGGGCTTCGGCCACGTGTACCTGGAAGCCCTGGCCAGCGGGTTGCCCTGCATCGCCCTGAGCGGACGTTCGACCGGGCTGGAGGTGGCCTCGGATGAGATCATCGGCCAGGATCGCACGGGGTTCCTGCTTTCGCGCAACGAGCCCGAGGCGCTGGCGGAGATCCTCCGGGAGCTGACCCGGGATCGTTCGCCTCTGGTTCGCTGGTCGAGACAGGCCCGCAGCGACGCCGAAGCGAGATTCCGCTGGTCGTTGTCGATCAAGAGACTTCTGGCCGCTGCGAAAATCCATCCGGAAAGGAAGCCCTCGACATGGCAACTCAAGAAGGCATCCTGAACAGACACCGATGGCGGGCCTGGTCCCGCGCGGACGCTGCGGGGGTTGCTTCCTCGACCTTCCCTGGGGCCCTGGGCGCGCTGGGAGTGGTTCTGCTTGCCTATCTGGCCGCGATGGAGGGGCTTTGGACAGCCGTTTCCTGGGCGATGGCCGGCGGGGGGCTTCTGGTGGCTTCTCGGGCCCTGATGCGGGCAATGCCCGAAGCGCCACTTCGACTGGCCATTCCGGCCGGTGCGTACCTGCTGCTGAGTCTGGTCGGCCTGGGCCTGGTGGAAATTTACCGTCACCTGTACCAGATGGATTTCGGGCCCTGGAGTGACGATTCGTACTACTACATGCAGATGCTGGACATCGCCCGCAGCCGGAGGGTGGATGCCTACACCCTCTACGAGTGGGTCGGGGCCGGCTGGTGCTTCGCCCTGGAATTCCTTTCCGGACGCCAGGCGTCGCTGATGATGGTCCTTCCGATGAACTGGGCCCTGGGAGCGTTTTCGGTGCTGCTTGCCTCGGCGCTGGCCTGGCAGGTCACTGCCCATCGGTGTCCCACGTGGCTGCTGCTGGCGGCGCTGCTGGGCAATTACGTCTACACCGATGCCTTCGCCCACCTCTACCGCGACGCACTGATGGTCCCGCTGATGCTCGGGGCGCTGCTGTTTGCCTCTCGGGGCATGTGGATCCCAGCCCTGGGCTCCGGCGTCCTCTGCGGGATGGTTCGCGGCGGCAACGGGGCCATTGCCCTGACGGGCGTGGGATTCTTTGCGATCGCCCGTTCTTCCCGGGCCCGACAGCGACCGGCCCTGGTCCTTGTGCTCTGCGTGCTGGCCATCGTGGGGGCGGTGCTGATGGATGAATTCGTCCATTACGGCCGGTACATGAGGACCATCGGCAAGCCCAGCGAGGTCTCGGACGAGACCCTGCTGGAGTTGAGCATGAAGCGAAGCGGCGACATTCTGGGTGGCCGGCAGGAACTGTTCAGCCAGGCCGCCGAGCAGGGGGATGACTCGATGCGTGCTCTCTACGCCCTGGGTCCCATCGGCGGGGCGTTCCGTCCAGCCGTTACAGTCTTCGCCCCGTTCAAGGTTCCTCCGATGGTCGGGGAAACGCGTGTTCGGGTTCTTCAGCAGCGGGTTTTTTACGTAGAAGGCCTGCTGCCGCAGTTCTGGCTTCAGTCGCTGACGGTGGCGCTGTGGGTGTTTGTGGGGCCTGTTCTGATTCTGGGCCTGGTCCGCGCGGCACGAGGCAAGCTGGAGCTTCGCCTCCTGCTGCTGCTCTGGGCCCTGGCGGTGGTGGGCGTGGCGTTTGCGTCCTTCCAGCACCGTCACCGCTGCGCGTTTGTCGTGCTGGCCCCGGTGTTCCTCGCCCTGACGCAGTCACCCTGGAGCCGAAAGGAAGAACAGGCCTGGTCGGTCCTGACCCTGCTGTTCCTGATCGGCCTGATCGTCCGCAACGCAGGAGCCGTGATATGAAACCGCTTGAGCTGTGCGTCGTGGCCAAGTCGCCCATCGAGACCTGCCCCCCGCTGCTTCGGATGCTTCGTTACCTGTTGCCCCGGGGCCATCGGGCCGACGTCTTCTGCGTCGGCGGTCAAGGGAAGATCCCGGATCTTCCTGATCTGCAGTGTCCCCCGAGCGTCCGGGTCTGCGCCGAAGCTTCCAGGCGATTTCGGCCCCTCAAGCCCCTGCGAGAGATATCCCGCCTGAAATCGCATCTGCTCCAGGGGGCCTCGGTGAACCGGTGGGACCTGGTGGTCGCCTACGATCCCTACGCCCTCTGGGCGGTCGGCAAGGCAGGGCTCTCCCGACGCACGCCGGTGGTGTACTACTCGGCCGAGTTGTGGGATCAGCCCAGGCATTGGCCCCAGCGATGGGCCCAGAGGACCTCCCGGAAGGATGTCTCGGGCTTCATCGCCTGCCAGTCGGATCGGCTGGAGATCCTCCGCGAGGCGATGGATCTGGACGTGCCCGGCCTGGAGGTAGCCAACTCCTGCTACGACTACCTGCCCTTCCTGCAAAGCCGAGGGGACCAAAGCGCTTTTGCCCGGCCCGGTAAGGTCGTCTTCAGCTACCAGGGCTCGAGCAACATTCACAACCGCTGCCTGGGCGAGGCAATCGAGGCCTTCGGGTCCGTCCAGGCCGACGTGGTGCTCCAGATGCAACTGGTCGGCAGCGATGAGAATGTACGGATGCTCCAGAAGCGTATCGAGCAGACTTCGCATCCTGAGCATTTCGAGATTCTGGGCTATCGGCCCTACGGGGAGCATTTCGCGGCGAGCATGTCGGCCGACGCAGCCTTGATGCTCTACCGCCCGGACGTCTCGCTGAACTACCGCTACTGCGCGCCCAACAAGCTCTATGAGTATCCGATGCTGGGCCTGCCGGTGCTCTGTTCGAACCAGCCTCACCTGAGACGCACCGTCGAGGGAGAAGAAATCGGCCTGTGCGTTGCGCCCGATGATCCGCAGGCGATCGTCCGGGGAATCGAGGCGATGCTGGATGAGCGCCGGAGGAAAGCAATGGCCGGCCGCGCACGGGCGTGGTTCCTCCGCGAGGGACGCTATGAAAGCTGGGGGGCGAAACTCGAGGCCTGGCTGGAGCAGATCGCCGCAGCCGGCGCGGGAGCCCAATCCCTCAAGAAAGCCGGCTGAGACGCGACAATAAAACCATAACGATCGGAGAGAGACCATGAATCCTGCGATGAAATCCCTGGCCCGCGTTGCCGCCCGGCTTGTGCCCCCCGGCGCCCGCCTGCCCGTGTTGCGAGGCCCGTTGCGCTCGATGCGTTGGATCGCCGGGGCCGCCCCGGGGAGGGGCAAGGGGCTCTCGACCCTTTTCAACCGTGCCGAGCCGGAACAGATGGCCGCCGCCGCGTCGTTGATCCCTTCCGGGGGCATCTGCTTCGACGTGGGAGCCAACGTGGGCCTCTATACGCTGCTCATGGCCCGCAGTGCCTCGCGCGTTTACAGTTTTGAGCCCTGCCCCCGCAACCTGCGCTACCTCTGGTCGCATGTGGAGATCAACCGCCTGGACAACGTGACGATCGTCCCCTCGGCGGTTTCCGATCGGGCGGGGATGACCGGCTTTGCCGCCGGGGACGATCCGGGCAGAGGCTGCCTGGACGAACAGTCCGACCGGATCGTCTCGACGGTATCGCTGGATGACGTGGTGGCGCAAACCGGCAGCGCTCCGGATCTGATCAAGATCGATGTGGAAGGGGCAGAGCCGGCCGTGCTTCGCGGCGCGATGGAAACACTTCGCATCCACAGGCCCCTGCTGCTGCTCTCGACCCACAGTGAGCAACTGCGAAGGCAATGCCTGGACCTGCTTTGCCTGGTGGGCTACGAGCCGGCCCAGCCTCTCAATGGCCCCACCCGCACCGAGGCCAGCGAGTTCGCCCTGCTGCCCCGTGTGGGCACGCCGCTGATCCTCGGGAGGGCTGCGTGAAAACCCAGGCGCCCAAGACGACCTGGCACGTTTACTACGCCACGCGAGGCTGCGCGGGGGCCTACATCCATGCGCTGCTGGAAGCATCGGACCAGGCGTCGCTGCCGGCGCGGGCATTCGTATCGGCGGCCTATCGCTACCCCCGTCGAAACGTCAACCGCGTGTTCTTCTGGCTGACCGACCGGCGACCGGGCAAAGCCGGATTCTGGAAACTGCTTCGCGGTCTGGAGCTGCTGCTGGGGTATCTGCTGATCGCCCTGGCCGCTGCGATCCGCAGGCCCCGCATTCAACTGCACTACACCGACAACCTCCCGATGACCTGGTGGTTCTACCGGCTCTGTCGCCTGGCCGGGCTGGAAGTCTGGGTCACCTGCCACGACGTAAGCCAGCCGGGCGAGCCGCTGCGAAAGCACCGGCGAAGGATTCTCGCCTCGGCCGACAAGCTGGTAATCCACTCCCGCGGGGCCCAGAAGAGTCTGGAGCATCACCTGGGCAAAGAGGTCGCCGATCGCATCGTCCGCTACCCGTTCCCGTTCGCTTCCTACGATGCGATTCTCAGCGCCCGCCGCACGCAGGAGGCATCTCGGAGGCTGGAAACACTCCTGGGCGATGGGCCCCGGCGGTACTTCCTCTTTGCCGGGGTCCTGCGGAAACGAAAGGGCCTGGAAGATCTCCTCGACGCCTGGGACCGCTGCGACCTGGCCGGCAAGGCCACGCTTGTCCTGGCCGGCAAGTGGAGCTTCTGTGTCGACCAGGGACTCAAGGACCGCGCAGCCCGGACGAGCAATTGCCGCCTGCTGGACCGCTTTTTGACCAACGAGGAGTTCACGACCTTCGTCTCCCGGGCATGGTACCTCGTGCTGCCCTACCAGGACTACGCCCACAGTTCGGTGCTGATATCCGCGGCCCGGCACGGCGCGGCGGCGATCGTCAGCGATATCGAGCTGTTCCGGGAGTACCTGAACGACTACGAGATGATGTTCCCTGCCGGGGATGTCCAGGCCCTGGCCCGGAAGCTCCAGGAGGCAGCCGAGGCCGACGGGCCCAGCGTCGAGCAACACCGCAGCCTGCTTCGCCGGGCCGTTGAGAACAGCGACCGTGACCTGGTCCGGAAGCTCAAGACGGAGGCGGCCTGATGGAAACGACTCCCGAGGAGATGGTGTTTCTGGGCGACTGGCTGCCCCGCCGTGAACTGGACCTGCGGAACTGCCTCAACGGCGGGGTCGGGGTGGCGAACCTGGAATGCGCGTTTTCCTCCAGGCCGGTCGTTTCGGGCAAGGCCCACACGGCCGTGGTGGGAATCGAGAGTATCGACATCGTGGCCCGATCGGGACTGGGCGGGCTGAATCTGGCCAACAACCACACCCTCGACGCCGGTGCCGAGGCGATGGCCCGGGCGACCTCTGCCATTCGAGACCGCTGCCCGACGCAGCTTTTCGGTACCCGAGACAACCCCTTCGGTCAGTGGACGCTGGGGACACGAACCGTGGCCGTCATTGGCTGCATCGAAAAATGCCGCAGTCGGGGCCGTCACCTCATGCCCCTCGAACACGTCACGCCGCTGATCCGGCAGCTGCGCGATCATTTCGATCGCGTACTGGTCTTCCCCCACTGGGGCAAAGAAGGCGAGTACGCCGGACACCCTTCGCCGGGCCAGATCCGCACCGCACGGAGATGGATCGAAGCCGGAGCTGCCGGCGTCGTCGGACATCATGCCCACGGGATCCACGGCTGGGGGCAGGTCGGAACCCGCCGGGTTTACTATTGCATCGGGAATCTGGATTTTGATCATCCCGAGGGCAGCGAGTACCCCCAGACGCGCAGCGCCCTGCTGGTCCGCGTAGCCTTCGGGAATCCGGCCGACCGGTGGTCTCACACGTTGATCGCTACCGGGGCGCGGCCCGGCGTCGCGTTGGAAGGCGAAGAGCTGGGAAAGGCCTCGCAGCGCCTGGCGCGTCTCTCGACCGACCTGGAGGGCCCCTGGGACTGCTGGCGCTGGGCCAGGGCCGTCGGGCCGATCTACATCCGAAAGTCAAGACGAAGCTGGCGGATCCGCCTGTCCCGAAGCCCGGTGGGGACCCTGCCGCGCTACCTGATCTGGAACCTGCTGCCGACCAACCTGCTCCTCCGGGCCGGCCACCTGCTGGGCCCCTGCGGGCGGGAAGCATGAGGACCCCGATGGCCTTTGCCCTGAAACGACGACTTTACGAAGCGATGCCCTCTCGGGTCAAATCGCTCGTACGCGTCCTGCCCTTCGGGTTCTGGGCCGGCAAAGCCTACCGCCGCGTCCTGCGGCGGGGGGCATGGTTCGACCGGGCCGAGGAAGGGCAGATCCGTGCCTGGCAGAGCCGGGCCCTGGGCGACCTGCTTCGCTTCGCGGCCCGGGAGGTGCCTGCCTATGAGCACCTTCGAGCGACCGTTGATCGCCTCGAGCCGTTCGAGGCCCTCGAGGCGTTCCCGATCATCGACAAGAACGACCTCCAGGCCGACATGGCCCGCTATCTGCCGGCCTGCCTGTCCGAGATCCCCCACTACCGGATCACCACCGGAGGAACCAGCGGCAACCAGTTGACACTGCAAGTCGACGATGACTACCAGGCCACCGAGATGGGCTTCATGCATCGCCAGTGGGCCCGGATCGGGTACCGCCCGAGCTGTCGCAAGGCCACCTTCCGCGGAGTGAGTTTCCCTTCGCTGCCCGAGGGCGTCTACTGGCAGAAAAACCCGATCTACAACGAGTTGCAGTTCTCCCCGTTCCACATGTCCGAGAGGACGATGGGTGCCTACGTGGAGCGGCTGTGCCGTTTCGCCCCCGAGTTTCTCCATGGCTACCCTTCGGCGATTTCCATGCTGGCAGACTACATCCTCCGCCACTGCCTGGAGGAGCGAGTCGGCTTCGTACGCGGGGCCCTTCTGGCAAGCGAGGGCCCTTTGCCGGGCCAGCGCGAGGCGATCGAGCAGGCGTTTTCGTGTCCGAGCCTCAGTTGGTACGGCCACAGCGAACGAGGCTTGCTGGGCGTGGAATGCTCCGCAGGAGCCGGCTACCACGCCGTGCCGGATTACGGCTTGCTTGAGCTCTTAGACAGCCAAGGCCGACTGATCACCTCGAAACCGGACCCGGGGGAAATGACCGTAACGGGTCTTCAGAACCGTTGCCTGCCGCTGATCCGTTACCGCACCGGCGACTGGGCCGTGAAGGTCGATGAACCCTGCCCCTGCGGACGAAGCTGGCAGCGGTTTGCACAGGTCAAGGGGCACCGGGGGCAGGACTGCCTTTTGGGCAGCCACGGCGAGCGATTGACCCTGGCAGCGCTGAACATGCACGGCCCGCTCTTTGCGAGGGTGCAGCGTTTCCAGTACTTCCAGGCCAAGCCCGGCGTTGCGGAGCTTCGCCTGATGACTCAACCGGATTTTACCGGCCAGGATCTGCGTCGCATCGAGCAGGCTTACGCAAGCAAGACGCACCGATGCCTCGAACTGCGCATCCGCATCGTGGACAACATCGAACTCACCGCGCGGGGCAAGTACAAGATGCTCGATTCGCGCATCGACTCGACCCCAAGCTTGGAACACAGAAGGAACGCATCATGAAACAGGTTCTCCAGGATCTCCGCAGCGGCGACACGACCACCGTCAATGTCCCGGTTCCCAGCGTCGCTCCCGGAGAGGTGCTCATCCGTACCCACCGGAGCCTGATTTCCTCCGGGACCGAACGCATGCTGGTGAACTTCTCCCGAAGCGGGCTGCTGGGCAAGGCCCGCTCCCAGCCGGAGAAGGTCCGCGAAGTCTTCGACAAGTGTCGCACCGACGGGCTCCTTGCCACCGTTCAGGCCGTGTCCAGGAAGCTCGATCAGCCGCTGCCCCTGGGCTACTGCAACGCCGGGACAGTCCTGGCCGTGGGCGAGGGCGTCGAGGACCTGCGCGAGGGCGACCGGGTGGCCGGCAACGGAAACCACGCCGAGGTGGTCTGCGTTCCGCGAAACCTCTGCGCGAAGATCCCCGAGAACGTCAGCGACGACGAGGCGACCTTCACCGTTCTTGGCGCCATCGCCCTGCAGGGCATGCGATTGGCCAGGCCGACCTTCGGCGAGCGCGTGGTCGTCTACGGCCTCGGGCTCATCGGGCAACTGACGGTTCAACTGCTCCAGGGGGCAGGCTGTGAGGTGCTCGGGGTGGACCTGGACGGCAAGCGCCTGGCGATGGCCCACCGCAGTGGAGCCCGGATCGTCAACGCCGCCTGCGAAGACCCCCTGGCCGCTGCACAAGCCTTCAGCCAGGGCGCCGGAGTGGACGCGGTGCTCATCACCGCCAGCGCCCAGGGCGACCAGATCGTCCGAAACGCTGCGCAGATGTGTCGAAAACGCGGGCGGATCGTCCTGGTCGGCGTGGTCGGCCTGAACCTCTGCCGCGACGACTTCTACAAGAAGGAACTGACCTTCCAGGTCTCCTGTTCCTACGGCCCCGGGCGCCACGACCCGCAGTACGAACAGAAGGGACGCGACTACCCGATCGGGCATGTCCGCTGGACCGAAAACCGCAATTTCCAGGCGATCCTCTCGGCCATCTCCTCCGGCCGGCTTCAGGTGCGGTCGCTGGTAACCCATCGCTTCCCCATCCACGGAGCCCAGCAGGCCTACGAGCAGTTGCGAAGCGAATCCGACGCCATGGGCGTGATGCTCGACTACCCGCCCAATGCGGATCTTTCCCGCACGGTACGCCTCCACCGCCGCCGCCGTGAAGATGCCGCCTGCCGCATCGGACTCATCGGCGCGGGCAACTTCGCCCGGGCCCAGCTTCTGCCCGCCCTGCAGGCAGCCGAGGCCGACCTGCGCTGGGTCGCCAGCGCCGGTGGCGTTTCGGCCCAGCACGCGGGGCGGAAATTCCAGGCCATCCGCGCAACGACCGACATCGATCGCGTCCTGCATGATGCCAACGTCGACGCCGTTGTCATCGCCACCCGCCACGACCTGCACGCCGACCTGGTTTGCCGCGCCCTCGAGGCCGGCAAGCACGTGTTCGTCGAGAAGCCCCTGGCCCTGGACGAGCCGCAGCTTCGCCGCGTTTACCGCCTGGCCTCGCAGCGGGATCACCTGCAACTGGCCGTCGGCTTCAACCGTCGCTACAGCCCGCATGTCCGCAAGCTTATCGAGACGATCGGGCAACGCACGCAGCCGCTACGAATGTCGATGAACGTCAATGCCGGGCAGATCCCCGCAGATCACTGGACCCTCGATGCCGCAACCGGGGGCGGGCGCATCGTCGGAGAAGCCTGCCACTTCGTCGACCTGCTCTGCTGCATCGCCGGGGCCGACGTTGCGACTTTGTCCGCCACGGGCGACGGGGCCAACGGCATGAGCGTGCTTGTCAAGCTGACCGATGGCTCGTCCGGGGCGGTCCATTACTTCACCAGCGGCTCGAAGCGATACCCCAAGGAGGTGCTGGAAGTCCACAGCCAGGGCTGCACGTTCCGGCTGGAGAACTTCCGCGTGCTTCGCGGCTGGGGCAGCCCGAACCTGGGCAAGTTCAAGACCTTCCGTCAGGACAAGGGACATGCAGGCCTGATCGACGCGTTCTGTCGAAGCGTCCAGGCCGGCGGCGAAGCCCTGATGGACCTGGGGCGCCTGATCAACGTTACGCTGGCGACCTTTGCCGCCGAACAGGCCGCCGCTCAGGGCAAGGTCGTCGACGTTTCGGCCTGGCAGAAGAAGATCCAGGCCCGGACCGAGGCCTCGGCCGAGATCACCGACAGCCGGATTCTCCGCAGCGCGACCTGGCCGATCCCCCAGGCCCAGACCGACCCGGCCGAGGCATCCTCCCGGAAGCTGGCTTCGTAAGGTCCCGCCTGGACGGCCAGGTCGGTCGGGGGTTTGACCGCAGAACTCCGCCCAGCCATGGGGGCAAATCCTCAAAGCTCTAAGCTATCGGGGACAGCAGACGTTAATGTCTTTCAGACCACTATGTCCCTTGCACAGCTTTGGCATACCGGGAAGCATTTGAAGGGTCGGCAGATCCTGGCCAGGTTTTCGGGCCCCCTGCGCGGCGCGCTGCGGGACTATGAAAGCTTCTTCGCCCAGGAGACACCCGACCTGCCCCCGTTGGGGTGGAGGCCTCGCGGGACTTTCCTGACAAGCCCCTGCCAGAACACGACGGCCGGGATTCTGTCCGGCCGTTGGAGCTTCGTGGGACAGACCCACCAGGGGGACTTTCCTCCTCGATGGCGGATGGACGAGGCGTCGCGCCTCTGGCAGTACAATCTGCACTACTTCGACTGCCTGTCGCTGCTGAACTACTCCCAGGCGAAACGGCTGGTGCTGAGCTGGATCCGGGATCATCCGCTTCACCGCACGCACGTGGGGTGGGAGCCCTACTGCATCTCGTTGCGTCTGATGAACTGGCTCCAGACGTTCTTCCATCGATTTGCCTCCCAGACACTGGGCCAGAGAGAGTTTGCACAGGTCCTCTGGCGGAGTGTCTATCTCCAGGCCCAGTGGCTCCTGGCCAACCTCGAGACCCACCTGATGGGCAACCACCTGCTGGAAAACGCCGCCGCCCTGCTCAGCGCAGGAACCTGCTTTACCGGGCCCGACGCCGCCCGCTGGGCCCGGAGGGGTAGAAAGATCCTCCTTTCCCAGCTCGATGAGCAGATCCTGCCCGACGGAGGCCACTTCGAGCGATCCCCCATGTACCAGTGCCGTCTGCTGCAAGTGGTGCTGAACCTGATCAACATGGGCTCCGGCGGGCTTGCAGCGCGTCTGGAACCGACCGCTGCCTCGATGGCCCGCGCCCTGGAAAGCATGACCCACCCGGACGGACAGATTGCCCTTCTCAACGACGCTGCCCATGGAATCGCCCCGGATACCCGGGAGTTGATGCAGGCCGCTGCGCGGCTGGGCATTACCTCCGGCCAGAGTCAGCCCGAGGCCGGGCCCTTCGCCCTGCCCCACACGGGCTACTACGGCTGGCGCAGCGAGGCCGACGATCTGCTCATCTGCGACGCCGGACAGGTCGGACCCGACTACATCCCGGGACACGCCCACGGGGATATCTTCTCGTTCGAGCTGTCCTTCAATTCGCGCCGCCTGATCGTCGATGCCGGCGTATACGATTACGAGGCCTCCGAGATGCGCAGCTACTGTCGCTCGACCCGGGCCCACAACACGGTGGAAGTGGCCGGACAGGACCAGTGCGAGTTCTGGAAGGCCTTTCGCGTCGCTCGCAGGGGCAAGCCCCTCAATGTCCGCTTCCGGGCCGACAGGGATTCAATGACCCTCTCGGCCGATCACGACGCCTACCGCCGGCTTCCCGGGGCGCCCGAGCACCACAGGCAGTTCCTCTACCGCCGCGAAGGCGTGCTGGTCGTCCGCGACCAGGTGCGATGCCGGGTGGACTGGCCCGTGGTCAGCCGTCTTCACCTGCACCCGGATTGCAGGATCGTCTCGGTCGTAAGCAACGCGGTGGCCCTGCGTCTGGGGGACCACCGGGTGTGCATCCGCTTTGCCGGCAACGGCAAACTCCGGGTCAAAGAAAGCCAATATTGTCCCCGCTTGCACCAGGTCCTGGCGGGGAAAGTTCTGGAGTTCCACATGGCCGGCAAGGAGAACGTCGGACTCTTCTGCATCGCCAAGGGGCTCGACCGGATTCCCGAGAGCCTGCTTACATAGCGCCCAACCCAGCGAGGCATGGATGCGTATTCTGTACCTGACACATTACTTCTGGCCCGAAGGCAACGCCCCGGCCTCACGCGCCCTGGAGATGGGCAAATGCTGGGCCCGGGCGGGTCATGACGTTCAGGTCGTCACGTGCGCGCCGAACGTCCCGACCGGCAAGGTCTACCCCGGCTACCGCAACCGCCTCTGGCAGCGGGAGACGATCGAGGGCATCGACGTGCTTCGTGTCTGGAGCTACGTGGCGCCCAACAAGGGAACCCTCCGCCGGATCCTGAATTACCTGTCGTACATGGTTTCGGCCACCGCGGCCGGGACGGTGGTCGCTCGTCCCGATGTGATCCTGGCCACCAGTCCGCAGTTCTTCTGCGGATGGGCAGGGGTCCTCGTTCAACGTCTTCGACACGTGCCGCTGATCCTGGAGATCCGGGACATCTGGCCCGAGTCGATCGAGGCGACCGGGGCGATGCGCTCCTCGCCGGCTCTGCGAGCCCTGGAAAAACTCGAACACAAGATGTACGCATCGGCCGATCGGATTGTCACCGTCGGAGCCGGCTACCGCCAGAAGCTCCTGGAGCGTAACGTGAATAGCGGGAAGATCGACATCGTCCACAACGGAGTGGATTTCGAATTGTTTTCCCCCAGGGACCGGGAGGATGCGATCCGGCGAAAATGGAACCTGGGCGATGCGTTCGTCTGTGCTTACGTGGGAACCCTGGGCATCTCCAGCGGGCTGGAGGTGGTTCTCCGGGCGGCCAGAGAGCTCAAGCAGAACCGCCGCGACGACGTGAAGTTCCTCCTGGCCGGCGACGGGGCCTGTCGGGAGGAATACCAGGCCCTGGCCGATCGGGACGGGCTGGACAACGTGGTCTTCACCGGGCGGCTGAACAAGGCGGAGATTCCCTCGCTGCTGGCCTCGACCGATGCCTGCCTGGTGCACCTGCGAAAGCAGGAACTGTTCAAGACGGTCCTGCCCTCGAAGATATTTGAAGCAGCGGCCATGGCCAGGCCCATCCTGTTGGGCGTGCAAGGCTGTGCTGCCGAGATGATCTCCTCGGCCGGTGCGGGCCTGTGCTTCGTTCCGGAGGACGATCGCGGTTTGATGGAAGCGATCGAAACGCTTCGATCCAGTCCCCGCCGAGCCCGGGCCATGGGCCAAAGAGGCCTGCGCTGGGTGGAGGCGAACTTCGACCGTCGCGACCTGGCCGATCGATACCTGGAAATTCTTCAGGCCACCGCGGGAAAGAGGCAGGGCTTCCCAGTGGATACCAGCGCCCCTGCCGGCAGGGCCCGACCAAGGCCACTGCCGTCTGTGCCTTCTGCGCCTCGGGAGCCGGAGATCGCCAGGCGGATCGCCTGATCGGATCGGACCTCTCGGTTATCCGGCGCCCAGGAGCTTCAGGGCCATCTGTGGCAGGGAGTTCGCCTGGGCGAGCATGGAGACCCCCGCCTGGGCCAGAACCTGGCTTCGCGTCATCCGCGCTGTTTCAATGGCCAGATCCGCATCGCTGATCCGCGACTCCGAGGCCAGGAGGTTTTCGGCCTGGACGTCCAGGACGCGGCTGGACCACTCGAGGCGATTGATGTTGGAGCCGAGCCTGGCCTGGACGCTGGACTGCTCGGCGATGGCATCGTCGATCATGTTCAGGGCTTCCAGGGCTTGGGTCTGGGTTTCGATCGAGACGTTGTGCTCGCCCTCGCCGGCCGTCGTTTCCCAGCTGCCGGTACTCCAGCCCATGCCCGTCCCATCGTAGACCTGGTAGACCTCGTTGCCGGTCCCCTTGGTGTAGCCGCTGACTTCCAGGTAATACAACCCGTCGGTCTCGTCGTAGACCACCTCGGCCGGCCTGTAGTCATCGGGTCCCTGCCAGGGCGGGTCGGTGTAGTTGGCTTTGCCGGTGATGGGGTTCTTCGCGCCTTGGTTGAAGGCGTTGGCGATATCCCACATGCTCCGGTCGCCGGCGCCGGTCATCGGCGCCCAGAGATCGCCGTCGGTCTGAAAGCGGACCACGATTCCGGTCTGAATGGTCACACCTGTGTGGTGGAAACTCGAATCGTGCGGATCGACCATCCCCACCCCGAGCCTCGCCACGCTTCGCGTACCGCAGAGGTCCAGGCCGTGAGAGGTCAGATCCGCCCCGCGCACGGCAATCGCGTTGTCCCCGCTGTTGCCTCCGACGTGGATGGTGTAGCTTTCGTCCTCGGCCAGGAGCTTGCGGCCATTGAACTCGGTGTTCTGAGCCACGCGGGTGATCTCATCGACCAGGTGCTGGAACTCCTCTTCCAGCACATTGCGCTGGGACTCGCTGTAGCTTTCGGTAGCGGACTGCTCGGCCAGGGACTTCATCCGCAGGAGCAGTTCGTTGATCTGTCCGGAGGCCCCTTCGGCGGTCTGGAGCATGCTCACCGCGTCGTTGGCATTTCGGGAAGCCTGGCGCGCGACGGCCACATCGCTGCGGATCAGTTCGCGCACAGCCAGTCCGGCCGCGTCGTCCCGGGCGGAAGTGATCCGCTCGCCCGAGGCCAGGCGCGAAACGCTGCTCGACAGCGCACCGTAAGAGACGCCCATATTCCGGGCGGCCTGCTGCGCCAGAAGATTGCTTCCAATGGTGAACATAACGTTTGTTTGCGGCTGCTGAGCCGTCCTCCTGCCCCCCGCTGGGGCAAACTCCTTTTTCGGGACGGGCCTTTGTAGAACCTGCCCGTTGGCCCCGGAAGAGGGCTTCATCGGTAACCTACGACATGCCCGGGGTCGGGGCAAATCTTTGAGGAAAAATACCTGTGATCTTCCCGATGGAATCGTTTGTAGGGCCTGTGACGATGGCCATTTCGGGAATTGTCCGACACTACTGGAGAGACTATTCCTTCGGGTCGATGGGAGGGATGAGGATGGCCGTTGCCGAGGCCCAGGGATACTTTCTACCGAGAAGTGAGGGACTTTCCGATGTCCGACGTACCCCCCCCCATGCTGGAAACGCTCGAGCCGAGGTTGATGTTCTCAGCCAATGCACTGATCATCACCAATGCCACGCTGGCTTCGGCCTTTGGCGACGTGGCCGACTGGTACACCCGCAAGGGATACGATGCGACCGTTCTGGATGTCGCGGACATCTACACCAACTACAGCGGATCGGACAACCAGCAGAAGATCCGCAACTGCATCACCGACTACCACAACAATCACGGCGTGGAATACGTCCTGCTGGGCGGGGACAACACCATCGTCCCGGACCGGAACACCTATGTCACCTGCGGTGAATATACCGAATCGGCGATGCCCACCGACCTGTACTACGCCTCGCTCTCGGGGACCTGGAACACCGACGGCGATGCCAACTACGGCGAGGCGGGACAGGATACCGACGTCGCCCTGACCTACGACGTAATCGTATCGCGCTATCCGGTTCGGACAGCCCAGCACGTCAGCGACATCCTCACCAAGGTCAAAGCCTACGAGACCACCCCCGTCTCGACCAACTGGGCCAAGGACTTCCTCTTCACCGGGGAGATCCTTTGGAATAACTACGGCGCAGGGACCTACAACGGGATCAGCTTCGACCACACCGTCAGCGACGCGGAGATCAAGAGCTGGACGGCCTACGATCAGTACATCGACGACTATCTCACCGGCGAGAACGTCGACGTGCTCTTCGATACCGATACCTCCTGGGACAGCTCGACCCACGGGGACTACGAGCTCAACGATGCCAACCTGATCGCAGCCATGGGCAATGACTATCAGTTCATGCACATGGCCACACACGGCAACACCAACCTCTGGGCGCTGGAAAACGGGTACTGGACAAGCTATGACATCGAGGGGCTGACGGCGGAGGATGCGTTCAACGTTCCGATCGTCTCGACAATGGCCTGCATTACCGGTGCGTTCGACACGGCTGAATCCAGCTTGTCCGAGGCGTTCCTTCGCTCGCCGTATACCGGCACGGCCGCCTACATGGGCTGCTCCCGTTACGGATGGGGCTACGCGAGCACCTCCCTGGGACCCAGCATCCGCTACGCCTTCCAGTACTACAAGGAGCTGCTGGCCAACGGCAAGACGCTCGTGGGCGACGCCTTCAAGGCCAGCAAGGAGTACTTCGCCTCCTCGTCTTCTTCCAACGGGGCGTATCGCTGGATCATGTTCGGGCTCAATCTCCAGGGCGATCCGCTGATGCAGATGTACACCGACAACCCGACGGCCGTAACGCCGACGTTCGACAGTTCGATCTTTTCGGCCAGTCAGAGCTATACCGTCTCCGGCCTGGCTGCCGGGGCGAGGGTCTGCCTCTGGCAGGAATCCTCGGGCGTCTACGAGGTGGGAACAGCCGACGCAAACGGCGACTTTACCGCGACGGTCGCACCAACGGCCGGAACGATGAAACTCACCGTCATCCAGCCCAACGCACCGGTCTACACCGCCGACGTGGAGGTGGCGGAGACCATCATCGTCGACAACAACGACGCGGGCTTCTCGACCACGGGCCAATGGTGGAATTCCGGAGCCACCGACGCCTATTCGGGAGGCTCGGTGTGCAGTTCGGACGAAACCGGCTCGGCCACCTGGTCCTTCAGCCTGCCCCAGTCGGGGATGTACCGTGTCTATGCGTGGTATGCCTCTGCTACCGATTCCGGCACGCTGGATCGCGACTCCCTGGCCGACTATGTCGTCACCCATGCCAACGGAACCAACCGGGTTCTGGTGGATCAGGATACCGGTTCGGGGGCCTGGGTGACGCTGGGAGATTACCAATTCAACGCCGGCGATAATTCGGTCTCGCTGTATCATGACAGCGAAGACTGGCACATGACCTCGGCCGATGCGGTGAAGATCCAACCGCTCCAGTCGGCCGATCTGGAACTGGTTGTCGACAACCGCGACGCCGGTTTCTCCACCAGCGGCACGTTCTACAATTCCGGGGCGGCCGACGCGTACAACAGCGGGTCGGTCTGTACCGCCCAGAACGGAGCCGAGGCGACCTGGAGCGTAACGCTCCCCCAGTCGGGCAGCTACGCCGTGTATGCCCGCTGGGCCTCGACCAATGCAGACTCCAGCGGTATCGACCGCGACAGCAAGGCCGACTACACCGTCACCCACAAGTACGGAACGAACAAGGTCACCGTCGACCAGGACAGCAACTCGGGCAGCTGGGTCCTGCTGGGCAATTACACCTTCGACGCCGGGAGCACCTCGGTCGTGCTCAGCCACGACAGCGAGGACTGGCGAACCACCAGTGCCGATGCGGTGAAGTTCGTCAAGATCACCGATGAGGCCATCAACCTGATCGTCGACGACCGCGACAGCGGATTCTCTGCGACCGGAACGTTCTATAACTCCGGGGCGGCCGATGCTTACAACGGCGGGTCGATCTGCTCAGCCGATGCAAGCGCCACGGCTACCTGGACAGCCGCCCTGCCCCAAGCGGGCACCTACGCGGTCTATGCCCGCTGGGCCTCGACCAACCCCGATTCCAGCGGCATCGACCGCGACAGCAAGGCCGACTACACCGTCACCCACAAGTACGGCACGAACAAGATCACCGTCGACCAGGACAACAACTCGGGCAGTTGGGTTTTGCTTGGCAACTTCACCTTCGATGCCGGGGATGCCTCGGTGGACCTGTCCCCCGACGCCGAAGACTGGCGCATGACCAGCGCCGACGCGGTGAAGTTCGTCAAGATCACCGACCAGGATATCACCCTGGTCGTCGATGACCGTGACAGCGGCTTTGCCAAGACCGGAACGTTCTACAATTCCGGGGCGGCCGATGCTTACAACGGCGGGTCGATCTGCTCGGCCGATGCAAGCGCCACGGCTACCTGGACCGCCACCCTGCCCCAAGCGGGCACCTATGCTGTCTATGCCCGCTGGGCATCGACCAATCCAGACTCCAGCGGTATCGACCGCGACAGCAAGGCCGACTACACCGTCACCCACAAGTACGGCACGAACAAGATCACCGTCGACCAGGACAACAACTCGGGCAGTTGGGTTTTGTTGGGCGACTACACCTTCGATGCCGGGAATGCCTCGGTGGAACTGTCCCCCGACGCCGAAGACTGGCGCATGACCAGCGCCGATGCGGTGAAGTTCGTCAAGATCACCGACCAGGATATCACCCTGATCGTCGACGACCGCGACAGCGGATTCTCGACCAGCGGGACGTTCTACGATTCCTCGGCCACCGATGCGTGGAACAACGGGTCGGTCTGCACCGCCCAGAACGGCGCGGAGGCGACCTGGACGGCCTCGCTTCCCGAAGCGGGCCTCTATGAGGTCTTCGTCCGCTATGCCAACACCAACCCCGACAGCTCCACCGCCGATCGGGACTCCTGGGCCGACTACAGCGTTTCGCACAGCTACGGCACAAGTCGGGTAACGCTCAACCAGGACAGCCAGGGCGGGCAGTGGATATCGATCGGGACCTACTACTTCGCCTCGGGCAACCGGACGGTGACCCTGACGGCCGACAGCGAGGACTGGCACTACACCTCGGCCGATGCGGTCAAGTTCGTCCGCGACACCACCAGCAGCAACGACGTGATCGTGGACAACGCCGACAACGGCTTCTCCTCGACCGGCACCTGGTACAATTCCGGTGTAGTGGATTCGTACAATTCCGGCTGTCGCGTCTCTTCGGAAGACGGCGCCACAGCCACCTGGCAGGCGACGCTGTCTCAGGGGGGCACGTACGAGGTCTATGCCTGGTATGCCAGGGACAACGGCGACGGCAGCTTCGCCGACCGGGACAGCCAGGCCGACTACACCATCAGCCACGCTCTGGGTACGACCAATGTGGAGGTCAACCAGGATATTTCCGCCGGGCAATGGGTCCTGCTGGGCAGCTTCCAGTTCGACGCCGGCTCAGCCGGGGTTACCCTGACGGTGGACGCCGAAGACTGGCGATCCAGCGTGGCCGATGCCGTGCGGTTCAAGAAGGTTACAGACGTGGTGGATGTTGTCACCGACAACGCCGATGCGAGATTCGAGACCAGCGGCACGTGGTTCAATTCCGGCTCGGTAGACGCCTGGGGTTCCGGGTCGATCGTCTCGGGCGAGGACGGTGCCCGCGCCCGATGGTACGGGTATCTCTCCCAGGCCGGCAGCTATGACATCTACGTCTGGTTCGCAGCCCAAAGCGCCGACGGCAGCTTCTCCGACCGCGACAGCCAGGCCAACTACGTCGTTCGCCACGCCACGAGCTGGGCGACGGTGAAGGTCGACCAGGACACCAACCCGGGCCAGTGGGTCAAGCTGGGAACGTACAATCTCGATGCCGGACTCAATCGCGTGGTGCTTATGCATGACGCCGAAGACTGGCGCATGACCAGCGCCGACGCGGTGCGATGGATTCGCGCCGGGGCCCAGACGTCCCTGCCGGCGGTAGCGGCAGAGGAAGAGCCCGTCGTGGCCGGCCCGGGCCCGGTCGAGACGACCCAGACGAGCGTTGCGGAACTGGCCGTGCTCTCCAGCCGGCCCAGCCGGCCCGCTTCGTCCCGGTTGGAGGCACCGACCCCCGCCGGCGGCGCGCGAAGCATCGGCCCGGCCAGGCTCGGAAGCGATGCCGACGTTCTTGGATCCATCCGACCCGGCCTCGAGCCGACATCGCAGGCCCCGATGATTGTGCAGATGAACTCCGCGGCCGGCCTCAATGCCGCGCCGCAGCGGGTGGCCTCGCCCGAGCCGATGGCCGAGACGAGCGATGCACTGTCCCCCATCGCGCCGTTGGACCTGTTGGGCCAACTGCTCGAACTGGACCTGGAGGCGCCGTTGGAGGCCAAGGCAGCCTGAAAGACAGGGCCTCGGCCGGAAAATCCGCGACAAACCAGCCCCGGCAGGGTTATCTTTGCAGGCACTTGAAACGCTCTGCAACAGAAAGGTAGCCCGCCATGGCCCAGATGACCTCCCGGGAAATTGTCCGCGCAGCCGTTCACCACCAGGGCCCCCAGCGCCTGCCGGTCTTCCAGGGACAGATCGGCGTGAGCGACAACTTCGGCGTCCCGGCGGGGGTGATCGGCAATTTCGGCCCCGGCGGCGGCAACGCCGATGAATGGGGCTGCGTCTGGGGCCACACCGACCTCAAGAACATGGGTCAGGTCAAGGGCCATCCGCTCGAGGAGATCCCAGAGGATCTGTCCCGGACGGTCTTCCCGGACTACACCGACCCGCGTCGCTACGAGCAGATGCCCGAAAAACTCGACCGGGGCCAAAGCCAGGGCAAGTACATCACCACGTACCTCTTCTTCGTCCTCTGGGAGCGGATGCACGCGCTGCACGGGTTCGAGAACAGCCTGTGCGACCTGCTGACCGACCGACCCGCGATGGAGCGGCTGGCCGATCACATCGTCGAGGTGAACCTGATCTTCGTCCACGAGATGGGCAAACGCTTCGCCGGGCGGATCGACGCGATCAGCATGACCGACGACTGGGGCACGCAGCAGGCGGCGTTTGTCAGCTTCGATCTGTGGATGGACTTCTTCTATCCGCGCTACAAGCGGCTCTTCGACGCGATGCACTCCTACGGCTTCGACGTGTGGGTACACTCCTGCGGGAAGGTCAACGAGATCATCGAAGGCTACATCCGCGCCGGCGTGGACGTGGTGAACCTCCAGCAGCCCCGGGCGCTGGGCATCGAGGAGATCGGCAGGCGTTACCACGGGCGCATCGCCTTCGAGAGCCTCTGCGATATCCAGGCGACGCTTCCCACCGGGGACAAAAGCAAGATCGACGAAGATGTCGAAGCCCTGATGACCCACTGGGCGGGCCCCGAGGGAGGCCTGATCTTCAGCGACTACGGCGACGGCGAGGCCATCGGCGTCTACGACCTGGAAACCAAGCGTTACATGTACCGGCGCTTTTCGGACTGGAGCGAAAAGCTCTACGGCCGGCCGCTGCCGGAGCTGCCCGTCGCGGCCGGCTGATCAACCGGCGGACCTACCGCCCCGAGGCCCCTTCGATGCGCTGCTTGAGCTGACCCGGCCTCAGGTAGTCGGCAAAGCCTTGGGTGGCGTGAGGGGTCCAGTTATCGGCCCGGCCGGCGATGACCAGGGCCTCGACGCCCTCGAGCTGCTCGATGCGCGACAGGCCCTTGGGCCCCAGGACGCTTAGAGCGGTGGCCCACCCGTCTGCCTGCGAGGCCGTCGGGGCGATGACCGTCACCGAGGGAGCGAAATCCACCGGCCTGGCGGTGCGGGGGTCTACGATGTGGCTCAGGCGCTGATCGCCGACCTGGAAGTACCGGAAGTAATTACCACTGGTGCACACGGCTGCGTCTGTGATTTCGAGGATGGCCAGCTGATCCTCGCCCTTGGGATCGAAGGGATTCCGCAGCCCCACGCGCCACAGACCGCCATCCCGGCGTCGACCCCAGAAGCGCGTGTCGCCCCCGACGTCCACGAACCCCCCGGGGATGTCGTGAGAGCGGAGGGCGTCGACCGCCCAGTCGATGGCCGTGCCCTTGGCGATGCCCCCCAGGTCGATCTGCACGCCGGAATAGCGTTTGACGGCGCGGCCGGAGTCGATCTGGATCGCGCCGGGACCGGTCAAGCTCCGCGCCCGATCCAACCGCTCCTGTGAGGGCATGGTGGAGGACTTGGCCGCGGACTTCCAAAGCTGCAGGACGGGCCGGACGGTTATGTCAAAGGCTCCGTCGGAGGCCTCGCGGATCCGCCCCGCCTCGGCCAGAATCTCCACAAGCTGCGGCGAGAGCTCGACGCCTTGGCCGGCTGGGGAACGATTCAGCCGCGAAACCTGGGAGTCCTCCTTGTACGTACTGGCCAGCCGGTCGAGCTTCTCCAGGGCCTGGCGGGCAGAGGCAAACGCCTTTGCGGCCCGGTCCTGATCGGCCACGACCTGCATGTTTGCGACCGTCCCCATGATCGTAAAGGTGATCCGCGGCAAGCGCTTTGGGCGCGGCGGGGCGGCATTGAGCACCACCCAACCGATGAGCACACCGATCAGAACAACCGGCACCGCAATTCTCACAAGCATGTCCCGCAGGGATGTACGCATGGGCAGGGGTTTCCTTTCGGATCCGATTGGCCGACGATAGTGAGCGACGCCCAGTATCGCACCCCGACGCTTTGACCACGGCCGAAGCCTGCAAACGTTCAGAATTCAGGATGGCCTGGGGAAGTCAACTCACGCCGACTGCAATTGATCGGCGGGAATCGTACGACTCCTGACCGGGCAGTCCATGGCAATGGCATAGCCTTTACGCCGTTTGAACGTTCGCGGTCCTTCTTCGTAGGCTGCCAGCAGGAGAGCCACAATCGAAACGCTCTTGACGGAATTCCCGCTTACATCGGTCCGGGAATCTATCGTCAGAGCATCGTAACCGAACTTGTTCAAAATGGCTTGTACGCCCTTGATCTGGAACCCGATGGGTCTGTCATCAATGGCTGAGTTATACACGGTCAGCAACTCGTCGACCCTCTCGGCGACAACTGCTTCATCAGCCAGTTGATAGATGATGCAATCGCCGTCCGGATTGTACCAAGGCTCCGGCGTGAACGTCGGCGTGCCTTCCATCTTGTCGGCTAGGAAGTGCTTTTCCATATCAAACCTCGATAGCGTTCTTGCCAGTTTTCCGGAGCAAACGGATCATCACCGGCTGCGTTTTCGGCCCGACACTCGTAGACACGAAGGTTCGGGTTCAGATAGACAGCGAAAATCCTGTCTTTTGGGAACGGGGCTACAACCTGTTCCCGAATATACCATTGGTCAGGCCGTGCGGTATAGCACCAGCCACCTTCATTGAACTCACGGACGCCGTAGTAAATCCGCTTTGTATTCTCAAGTACGAACTTCGCCGCAATCAGGTTCATGTACCGGACGGGAGAATACTTGAAGTATCTCTCTGTGAGACCGCCGGGAAAGATTCCGCCGCCCTGAAACCGGTGGGGTTCATCGGGTCGAGGTTTTACACGCAAAATCGTCACCCACGCTCTGGTTCCTGATTCCTTGTCATTGTAGCCACGAAATTCCCCGAAAAGACTACCCCTGTCTATGCCTGACCGCAAGCGAATTCGGCCGGCCACTGCCGTCAACAGGGCTTGCTTGGGCCACAAAAACTCCGGGCCGATCGGAGCGTGGTGACTCCGACCGGCCCGGAAGCGTTTTCGCTGCTGGAAGATTCAGCGTCGCTCAGAAGTCCTCGCCGCCGGCGCCGCGGTCGCGTCGGCCACCGCGGGGGGCGTAACGACGCTGCTGCTGGCCTTGCAGTTCCTTTACGATGCGAACGGTTTCCTTGATAACCGAATGGGGCACGCGGAAGACCATGTGGCCCTCGGTCTGGTTGGAGCTGATTCCCAACGAAAGCGGGTCGGTCGCATTGAACTCGATGGGCATCTCCTCCCACGGGTTGACCTTGCCCATGCCGGACTTGATCACCGAATACAGGTTCGCCGGCGAGAAGAGCATCACCGCAGAGACCTTCTCGGGAAGGTCGGCCAGGGCTTTCTCCACACCCGGAGCCTGGTTGAGGGGGCCGGCGTCCAGGGCTTTGAGGGCGGCCGTCATCCCGTCGCTGCCGCTTCCAAAGCTGACAACCATCGTGTCGTTGCCCTTGTCGGCCATCAGGAAACGAATCTCCTGCTCACCCAAAATCATCTGCATCATGGCCCTGATCTGGTCGGGCATCTGGGCCAACTGCGGATGGTCGATCTTGAAGGCGTCCACATCGGTTCCCTGGAGCGTCGTAACGCCTTCCAGAAGCGAAATGTCAAGGTCCAGCACCTCAGGTTCCTCTTCCTTCCCGGCCGCGTGGATCACGTCTTCAAGCAACTGGGCCTTCTTCGACAACATTTGACGAACTGCGGCTGGATCCTTCACGTCCAGGACGAACGTCGCGTTGAACATGCCGTTGTTGTTGGCCGGTCCGCCTGCGACCATCCGGATTCCCTGGACCTGCTCGAAATAGGTCTGGAAGAGCCCGCGGATCCGCCCGGTCGTGTTGGCCGGCAGATCGAAGGGAATCTCGCCCTTGTACTTGTCCAGGGCGGCGAGGCCTTCGTTGACCAGCGACATGCCCTGCGCCTTGGCCTTGTCCGAGCCGGTCGTCGCGCCCATGGCCAGGACGTACTGGTTGTTGGGCAGCTTCTTGAGCAGCTCAGCCGGCGAGGCCTGGTAGGCCGGGGTGGACATGATCGAAAGCTTGCCCCCGGCGTCGTAGGTGTAGACCTCTTCGATCTGCACCGAATCCTGGGCCATCCGAAGCGACATGCTCACGTCGTTCATCTCCGAGAGCATCTCGCCGTAGAAGTCCTTGTACCACTGCATCATCCCAACAAGGGGATGATCGGCGGGCATCGAACGCTTCATGTCCGCGATGCTCTTGTCGAACATCTTGAGATACAGGGGACCGACAATTTCCATGTTGAAGTTCATGAACAGGTCGCCGCGGGCCAGAACCCGCACCTGCGTGGGACTCAGGGCGGCAGCGGCCGGCTTGTTCATCTTGCCGATCTTCTCCAGCGCCCCGGCCAGCGGGCTGATGGCCACGAAGTTCTCCATCTCCTTGGCCATCAGGGGCACGGGCACACCGGGCATCTGGAACTGCTTGTAGTCGCCCACCGCGTTGGCCTGAACGTTGGGGAAAATCCCTTCCAGGCTCGAACCCGGCACGTAGACGATGATGGGAGGCAGATTCTCCGGACCTTCCTCCATCATCTCGATCAGGTCGATGCCGAATTCCTTGAAGTCCAATACAGCAATGGCCATGCCGTTCTTGGGCGCAAAGCCCTCTCCAAGACCGGCGACGGCCTTGAGCATTGCCAGCGTCGGGCCGCCCACTTCCTCCTGCATCTCGATCATCTCGATGAAGGCATCGACCTTCTGGCTGGCGGCCTCCAGGTCATTGACCACCACGTAGGCCATCGCGTCGGAGGGAATGTAGGCCAAAGCCCCAGAAGGTTTCATCTGCAGTCCTGCAGCTCCGACAGCCACCTCGAACTGGGCCATCGCGGGTCCCGCACACAGGCAAACCATTGCTATTGCCGTCCATAGACGCATCTTGCGCATCGTTTCGCTCCTTGACGATTTCCTTCGGTTGTGATCTTCTGTTCTGTCGCTGGGGTAGAGACACCCTTGCCGGGCCGATTCCGCACCAGCCGGACACACGACGAGAGGCCTGCACGACGGGGACTACCCGGCCGCGCACAAGCCGCTCTGGTATCTGCGTCGGATCGGCCGGCGGTTTATTACAGGAAATTCCTGACGACCCGGCATCAGACCCGTGCGAGGACTCCGGCAAGGGTTCGAGCCACAGCGAGGCCTCCGGGGTGG
>CAZOVB010000009.1:0-99725 GCA_964583095.1 uncultured Planctomycetaceae bacterium | reverse complement strand
GGCGGCGATCCGCTTCTGCGTCTCCGCTTGCTCCCGCTCCCGTGCCGCGACCAGCTTTGCACACATGTCATTCAGGCCTTTGGCCAGGGCGGAGAGTTCGTCTCGCCCGCCAAGTTTCAGTCGCTTGCCGAGCTGGCCGTCGCCGATCTCGCCGACCCTTGCACGCAGTCGGCTCAATGGACGCCCGATGACAAAGACGCCCAACAGAATCACCGCGGCCCCGCTGCCAACGACGACGAAACCGCCGGCGGCAAGCTCACGAATCAGAGCATGCCGAACGTATCGACTCCGGTCGGCAAGCGGTTCGGCCATCTGGATCGCTCCGTTGGCCTCCGGAACGTCGATCGGCAGGAAGAAGTACTGCACCTCTCCCTGCTCGTCGTGGCGTCGTCGTAGTGAAACCGTCTCGCCGTCGGCCAGCTTCGACAGAGAATCCTGATCGAGGCGTGTCCTCAGTCCGTCCGGCCCTTCAAACGGCACCCAGGACATGTGCATCGGATGGCGTCCCACGTTCATGGCTTCAATCATGCTGAGCGCGCGTTCGCGCCCGTTCGCCTGCCAGGCACTGCGCACGGAGGTGCGCAGAATCCGCCCGAACAGCCGGGCGTCGCGCTCGATGGCCTCGTCGAGACGGGCGGTCTCCCGCCGCACCGTCAGAAAGCCTTCCACGGTGCGGATCGCCGCGAGTACAACGACGATGGCCAGGATGAATTTCAATGCTACTTTCATGGCGTGTTACCTGCTTCTGTTGAGCCCCTCCCATGCTACAGGAGATGAGGCTGGCTTACAAAGGAACCTCCAGACCAGCAGACGGTTGACCTGGGCAACCTGTCGGTCTCGGGATCCCGAGCGGGTTCACTACGCCTGCCCCAAGCCAGAAGACTTGGCGGACCTGATGGCCGGGTTGGTCGAGGCCCACGGCCGCATGGGCGGAGACGGCGTCCATCCCGTGCTGCATGCCGCCGCCGTCGCCTACGGGTTCGTGTTCCTGCATCCGTTCGAGGACGGCAACGGCCGAATCCACAGGTTCCTGATCCACAACATTCTCGCCCGTCGCGGCTTCACGCCGGAAGGGCTCATGTTCCCCGTCTCGGCCGCCATGCTCAAGAACCCCGGGGAATATGATGCGTCTCTGGAGGCCTTCTCCAAGCCGCTCATGCCGCTGCTGGAGTATGAACTGGACGGCGAAGGCCGAATGACGGTTTACAGCGACACCGCCATCTGGTATCGCTTCATCGACATGACGCCTCAGGCCGAGGCCCTGTTCGCCTTCATCGAGAAGACCATCGAGACCGAACTCGTTGAGGAACTGAATTTCCTGGCCAGTTACGACCGCACCAAGGCCGCCATCCAGGAGGTCGTAGACATGCCGGATCGGCAGATCGACCTGTTCATCCGCTTCTGCCTCCAGAACCAAGGCCAGTTGTCCGCCCGCAGGCGGGCCAGCCACTTCGCCGCCCTGACCGACGACGAGGTTGCCCGGATGGAGCAGGCCGTTCAGGCCGCCTACGGCAGCAGCGAATAGGTACTTGGAGAAGCAAATTCCTCCTGACGCCAGCGGAACTGAAGAACTTGCAGTACCACCCGAAGTTCCATGAGAAACACACGTTTCCGCAGACGGACGAGGGATTCCGTGATTTCGTCAAGACTTGGGATCGTGAATACGCTGAATACGTGCCGCCTGTCACCATGGAAACGCTTGGCCGCTGGCGGAATGACGCGGAAGCAATGGCTGACGTCGATGCCCCAGGTCAGGCACTTGGGAAGTATGCTTCCGTCGACAAGGCCTTTGGCGAGATCGAAGAAGCCTTGGGACAGGCCGTGTACGAATTCGACGAATGGGTGAACATGCAGGTACACGACCGGGGTCTGTAACCGAAGCTTCGGGAGTGACCGCAGCCCACGGCAACTGCCCCAATCCTTGCACGAAAGCTTGCACGTCATTCTGGGCGCTTGTACGAGCGCTTGCACGGATGGTAGGCCGGGGGATGCGACGGCTGGCACGTCGTGGCAGAAGTGCGGGAGTGGCAGGTCGCCACGGCGTCGTCGCGAAGGGTCGTAACGCTTTGGCACTGCGCAAGAAAGACGCCTCCTGGCGGCTGCTGTCACCGGGAGGCGTTCTCGTCTGCAAAGCGGGCGATCGGATTCGAACCGACGACGTCCAGCTTGGGAAGCTGGCATTCTACCACTGAATTACGCCCGCGGACTCAGGTTCGATTACGTTACCTGCCGGTGGGGGGAGTGTCAAGAGGAACGAAACGACATAGCCTCCTTTTCCGGGCGGGGGCGGGGGAAGAAAAACTCAAAAAAGGCCGGCAGGGAAATTTGCCCCGCCCGAAGGTGGATTCTAGGTTACTCCTGTCGCCAGTGACCGTCCGGTCAGGACGGGAACCCGGCGGCGCGCTGTGCGCAAGCCTGTTCGCCCTGGACCGATCAGGGACTTTGGCGGCCTGACGCAGATTTGCAGGAGTCTTCGGACTCGCCAAGTGCGTCAGGCCTTTTGCGTGCAACGAGTTAGGTGCAGAGGCAAGTTTCTCCGATCCGGCGGGAGGCCTAATTAAGGGTCCCTGGGAATCGGACGATAAGCAAAAAGCCACATGCGTGATGAGGCAAAAGCTGCCCGAAGCGGCCGCCCCCGGAGCGGGCCGATGGCATCAGGCGAAGTTCGCACCAAAGCTGCGAAGACGTTTCGCCGGTCAGAAGGCAACCGGGTCCCGCAAGGCCAGCATGGAGTAACGTCGGCAAGGAGGCCGGTAGACCTGGTAGGTTTCACCTGCAAGCAAGCAAACGAGTGGAGGAGTCAAGCATGACCCGCAAGCAGAACGCATTCACCCTGGTTGAGATTCTGATCGTTGTCGTCATTCTGTCGATCTTGGCAGCCGTTGTGGTACCGCAGTTCAACGAGGCCGTCGAGTCTTCGGAACGTTCCAGCGGCAACACGATGGTGACCGAGCTGGAAAAGGCCATCTGCAACTTCCACGCGGATATCGGCCACTGGCCCGGTGAAGACGAAGCCGCCAACCCCGGCGTCATCGTCGCTGCGGACCTGAAGGACGAAATGATGTCCACCTCGCTGACCGACCGCTACGGCAATGCCGTGCCGTCCTACTACGAGGAATGGCCCGTGAACCCCATGACCAAGACCGATGACATCGCCGTGCACCAGGTGGCCGCAGGCACGAGCATGGCCGACGCGGTGGCTGCCACCGACAACACCGTCGCCTGGAGCGTCATCGTCTGGGCCCATGGTGTGGACGCAACCGCCATCTCGAAGGTCAAGGTGGTCGGCGGCACCGTCGAGCCGTAAGGCTCCCACAGGTGAATGCGGTTCTCGCATAACCTGACGATAAAATGAAACCGGGGTCGATCCGAGTGGGTCGGCCCCGGTTTCGCGCGTAGGTAGAGAGTCCAGCCCATGGGGGAATCCTCCCAATGGGCTCATGATGCGGCCGGAACCGACGAGAATACCACCGAACCTCTTTACGACAGGAGTCGGCCATGCGGAAAGAAAACAACCTTCGTCATCGAGTGGAAATGCGCAGCGACGGGTACACCCAGCTTTGCTTGACCGTGATTGTGGGACTTCTGGGCCTGCTGGTCGCGGGTCTCTGGAGCCAGGGCGCTTATTCCCCGCGCGCTCACGGACAGGCTCAGCCGCTGACCAATCCCACCGCCCAGCGACAGAGGATCCTCGAGGCCCAGGAGAAGACCAACCAGCAACTGAGCCGGCTGATCACGATCCTCCAGCAGGGCGACGGCAAGATCCAGGTCATCGCGCCGCGCAAGGATAAATCCGGAGGACAGAATGAAAACAACAGCAAGTAGCCCGGGCACAAAGCCGTCGGGCCGATGCGGATTCACACTTGTCGAGATCATCATCGTGGTCGCGATCCTGGCCTTGCTGGCCGCCCTGGTATTCGGGATGAACATCACCGCCGGGGACCAGCGCCAGGCCCTGACGGCCAGCCGGATGCTCTGCAGTGACCTGGAGTATGCCCAGTCGCATGCCCTGGGACACTGCGAAAAGGTCTTCGGGACGTTTTCGCCCGAGGAAGACAGCTACGAATACCGCGACGCGGGTGGAAGTCTGATCCAGTTGCCCGAGGGAGGAGATTTGCAGGTCGAGCTCAATACCACCACGGGCACCGATCAGGTAGACCTGGAGTCGGTCTGGATCGCCGACGGCCAGCCCTTCCATTTCGACGAATCCGGTACGCCCAGTTCCGATGCGAAGTTAACGCTTCGCTGCGGGAGGTACAGCATGACCGTGGAGGTGAACTCCGCCACGGGCAGGACGATTGTCAAGGGCAGCGACTGACCGTCACAGGATACAAGCAAGAGAAGCCCGCGGGAGCTCCGGTTCCTGCGGGCTTGTTCTTTTTCAGGCCCGTTTGCCCGCGTTCAGGTTTCGGCGCTGATCCCCCAGCAAATGGCTGAGGGTTTCTGCCCAACTTGGGCTTTTCGGGCTTTGACGGGGCCAATGTGCCAGAAACAGGTAAAGGTTCCCGGCAGGTAAACGAAGATGATATCGAAGCAACAGCGCGCGGATGATGCGCTGGCACCCCATTCTGTCCTGGGAGGCGGCTCCAGGAAGCTGCCGCAATTAGGAGTTCTACGATGGAACTGAGAGGCAAGAAAGTTCGCACTGCGGTTCTGCTTGCCCTGGCGGGCTCGGTGGTCTGTGCCGCCGTGGCCGTCGGTCAGCAGGCAAGTCCGGAAGGGGGTCTGGACGCAGGTGATGTGATCACGGTCAACGGCCAGGCCGCCACGGGCGGTCGCACGTTTACGATCACAAAGCCGGGAACGTTCGATGAAGCCCACTTCAAGGACGCCGATATTCGCAGCGTCCTGCGCCTCCTCAGTACGGAGGGCAAGCGGAACATCGTGGCGTCCAAGAGCGTGACCGGTACGATTACCGCCGATTTCTACGACGTCTCCTTCGACGAAGCCCTGGACGCGATCATGCGTGCAACGGGCTACGTCTACCAGAAGCGAGGCGACTTCTACTTTGTCTACACGCCCAAGGAGTTGGCGGAGATCAAGGAGAAGGAGACCGGCGTGGTTCGCGTCATCCGCCTCCACTATGTCCGGGCTACGGACATTCAGGCGATGGTCAAACCGCTGCTGGGCCCCAACGGCACGATTACGATCAACCCTTCGGCCGGAACGGGCATCGCCACCTCCAGCACCGAGGCCGGTGGAGACGACTATTCCGGCGGCGACGTCCTGGTGGTCAAGGATATCGAGGAGAACGTCGAGAAGATCGAGCGTGTTGTGACTGAGTTGGATATCAAGCCCCAGCAGCTCCTGATCGAAGCGACGCTCCTGCGGGCCGACCTGACCGAAGACAATGCTCTGGGCATCGATATCACGTCTCTGGGCGGCGGAATCACCCTGCCGAACCTGGATACCTCGATCACCTACAACACGGACTTCACCGGCGGCGTCAGCGAAGGCGGGCTGAGCATGACCGTTACCGGCGGCAGGGCGGAATTCCTCATCCGTGCCATCGAAGGCGTCACGGACGTGACTGTCATGGCCAATCCCAAGCTGCTGGTACTCAACAAGCAGCGAGGTGAAGTGCTCATCGGCAACCGCGAAGGCTACCTGACCACGACGGTCACCGAGACGTCGCAGGTCCAGACGGTGGAGTTCCTGGAAGTCGGTACGCGGCTGGTGGTCCGGCCCTATATCGGCAAGGATGGCAATATCCGCATGGAGATCCACCCGGAGAACTCCTCCGGTTCGGTCAACCAGATCGGCTCGTTTGTCCTGCCGAGCGAAACGACCACCGAGGTGACCAGTAACGTAATGGTTCGCGACGGTCACACCGTGGTCATCGGCGGGCTGTTCCGGGAGACGACCACCGTGGGCCGAAGCCAGGTTCCGCTGGTGGGCAATGTGCCCATCGTCGGCTCGCTATTCCGGCGGACCAGCGACTCGGTACGCCGCGAAGAAGTCATCATTCTTCTCACGCCGCATATCCTCAACGACGAGGTGGCCGCGGGCATCGGTGCCCAGTTGAAGCAGGATGCCGAGCGCCAGCGACTCGGAGCCCGTAAGGGACTCCAGTGGTGGGGCAGGGCCCGCATGGCCCAGACACATCTGAACTGGGCCAAGGCCCATGCCCGCAAAGGCGAGCAGGCGATGGCCCTTTGGAATACGGACCTGGCCCTTTCGATGTCTCCAAGAATGGCTGATGCCCTCCACATGAAGGAGAAGCTCACCGGCAAGGCGATCTGGTCGGACTACAACAAGATCTCCGAAGCCAAGTACATCATGCAGCGAATGCTCATGGAAGAGATCGACCAAAACTGGCGGGAGATTGTACCTCCCAATCGGCCCCGCAAGGCCGGCGATCTGGCTCCGGAAGTCCGTCGGAAACGGGGCATCCTCCCCCGGCGTGACCAGGACGGCCAAGGCCCCATGGCTCTTGAGAGTCTGATTCCGACTGAGCAGCAGGGCCAACAGCAGGCAGAAGCCGCCCGGGACGGACAGAATGCGACGCCGGACCAGGTGGCCGATTCGCCCCAGCCGGTCGATTTCGGCCCGGCGGAGATTCCCGTCGGAGAGGCCACCTGGAAGGATGCGGAGTCCGGAGAGTTCCAGGCCAAGGCCGAGGCGCAAATCCAGGAATCGGATCCGGTGGTCTTTGAAGCGGCAAAGGATCTGCCCGAGAGGCAGGATTCCCCCTCGGCCGCGCCCTCTCAGGAGCCTTCCGAGCCGCAAGTCCGAGTTGGTCCGGTCGATCCGGCCGGGCAGGAGCAGGGGGGCAACCCCGAGACCGACCGGGACGTGAGCTTCTGGAAGGACCTGCAGGAGTTGATGCCCAGCGAAGACATCTGGCAGAAACTCCAGGACCTCGAAGAGCAGTACGGCCAGTCGATCCCCGCTCGTGAACCTGGACTCGAGAGAATCGATCAGACGGTCCGTCTGGAACCTGAGGAAATTGATCCGGATCCGGCCCTGGAGCCGGTGGAAGTTGACGAGGACGAACTGGTTCCCGAGCCCCAGGATCAGCCGTAGATCAAACAGTCGTGTGCAGAAGAATGGGCGGCTGAGGGTGCCCCCGTCCCGATGAGCCCCAGAGGCTTGCAGGAGAACAATGATGCGAAAACGTTGGGTCGTGGCGACAATCGTACTGATGGTGGCTGGATGCCAGTCCAGCGTCCCGAAGGAAAAGGTCCGGGCACGGATGAAATGGGACCAGGCTCGAAGCCGCGTCCTGGCCGGATGTGCCCAGGAGCAACTGGAAATCGGCGATCTGGACAAGGCCCAGAAGCAGGCGACCGAGTCTCTGGCGTTGTATCCCAACAGTGCCCAGGCTCGGATGGTTCTGGGCAAGGTCTGGATCGAACGAGGCCGGTACTCTTCGGCTATCTACGAACTCGAACGCGCCCTGGAAGACGCCCCCCGCAACCACAAGGTCGCCTACATTCTGGGCGTGGCCTATGAAAAATCCGGCAACTTCCAGGAAGCCTTGACGTGCTACCAGAAGGCGTATCGGATTGAGAGCAACTTCTTCCCTGCCGTAATCGCCGCAGCCGAAGCCCATGCGGCCATGGGCGACCTCCAACAGGGCCTTGAGCTCCTGGAAGGCCGCATCGATCAGGCCGGGGACGATCCGACCGGTTACGAAGTGTGCGGCCGGCTGGCTATGCTGCTGGAAGATCCGGCCAAGGCCGAAAGCTACTTCCGGACCGCGAGCGTTCTGGATCCGGAAAACGTAATCTATCATCGCAATCTGGCAGAGGCCTACTTCAAGCTGGGTCATCACAGCCAGGCGATTACCGTGCTGAAGAAGGTCGCGACACACACGGAATTTGAAGCCGGCTGCATGACCTACGCCATGCTTGGCGAGTGCTACCTGGCCCTGGGCGACGGGGCCTCTGCACGGGATGCCTATTTCACCTGCACCGAAATTCGTCCCGCCGATGCATCCCTCTGGCTGGGTTTGGCTAAATCGTACCTGATGACCAATGAGATTCCCCGGGCCAAACTGGCCGCCCAGCAGGCTCTTCAGCTCGATCGTGGATCCGAAGATGCGGCCATGCTATTGGGCTATGCCCTGATGAAACTCGGCCACAGAGGCCAGGCCATCGCCGTGTTGATCCACGCGACCGACCAGCACCCGAAGAGCACCGTGCTGCGATGTGTGCTGGGCCGGGCCTATGCGGCCGACGGGGATACCCTCCAGGCCGCTCGATGCTTCAATGCCGCTCTCCAGCTGGATCCGGACAACCGGCTGGCCCGATCCCTTCTGGAGGCCCTGCGGAACAATCAGCTCTCGCGGGCCGACGGATAGCCGCCGGTAAACGGTAAAAGCCAAGCAGAAATCAGCCGGGGTCGGGCCCTTGAGGCTCGGCCCCGTCTTGCGATTGGGGGTAATCCAGCGGCGGCCGACCCACCCGGGCTCGGACCTCGTGCTGGATGTCGATCAGCTCCCTTCGGACGCGACTTACGAACTCCTGCGGGCTGTACTTGCGGGCCTCGGCCTGCGAGACAGGCTTGCCGTACTGGATGACCACTTTACCCGGTGAGGGCAGCTTCTGACTGCGGGGCCAGGCTTCATAGGCCCCGTCGATCAGGACGGGCACGGTCCAGTCCGCTGCCCGCTGACCCAGAAGGGCCACCCCGGGCAGAAACGGGCCGATGCAACCGTCGGTCGTTCGGGTTCCCTCGGCGAAGACCACGACCTGTCCGCCGGACTTGAGACGACGCATCGATTCCTTGATCGCGGCGGTGTCGGCCTTGCCCCGCTTGACGGGAAATGCGTTGAGCGACTCGATGAGGTACTTGAAGATCGGCTGGGCAAAGAGGCTCTCCCGGGCCATGTAGTTCATCGGGCGACGCAGGGCGAAGCTCATCAGCATGGGGTCCAGGAAGCTTTGGTGGTTGCTGATGTAGACCGCCGATCCCTCCGTGGGCTCCACATGACGGTTAAAGACCCGGATCTTCCAAAGGGGGGTCATCGTGGCCTGAAAGAATTTGCGCATGAATCGATACCAGAGGTTTGGCTCGGGTACGCCCGAGGCAAAGTGCCAATGGCGAAGTGCCTGATTCGGATGGCTGCGAAGCTCGCTCACGTTGGCTCCTGGACAATTTTGAGCATGGCCTGGATCACCTGCTCGGGATCCATCTCGGAGGTATCCAGAACGTACGCATCGGCGGGCCGGGCCAGGGGTCCGACGGCCCGGTTCAGGTCCCTTTGATCCCGCGCCCGTATGGCCTGGAGTACCGAGTCGTAGTCGGCCTCTTCCCCTGAGGCCTGGAGTTCCTCGAGGCGACGCCCGGCCCGGACTTCGGCGCGGGCATCGAGGTAGATCTTCTTCTGGGCCTGGGGAAAGACCACCGTGCCCTGATCGCGCCCCTCGGTGACGAAATCTTCCATTTCCGCCCCGATTTGCCTCTGGAGCTGCACGAGCACCTCTCGCACAGCGGGACACTGGGCCAGATGGTAGACGTTCTGCGTAACGGCCGATGTGCGGATCTGCTCCGAGACGTCCTCACCTTCCAGGAAGACGCGCAGATTGTGATCCTGGGTCCGCATTTCGATCTTTGCCTCTCGGGCGATCCGGGCCAGTTGTTGTTCGTCGGCCGATTCCAGATGCCCAAGCTCCCGCAGGGCCTTGAGCGTGGCCGCCCGGTAGGTTGCGCCGGTATCGAGGAAGTCGAAATTCAATCGGGCCGCAAGGTTCCTGGCCGCGGTGCTCTTTCCGGATCCGGCCGGTCCGTCGATGGTGATGATCATGATGGTTTCAAATCGTTGGCCTGGGCCGAAAAACAACGTGGGGCGGACCATCCCGGCCCGCCCCACGTGGATTGCTTCTTGCCGGCCGATGCCGTGCGGTCGGGCTTATTCAACCGTCTGCGTCGGGCCGAAGGTGTTCAGAGCCTTCATGTAGTTTGCACGTTCAAAGGCGGCCGGTTCGGCACAGTTCTTCTGGCTCAGGACGCCCTTCATCTGCTCGACGGAATCGTATCCGTGCTTGTTCATGATGCTCTTGAGGCCCCCGAGGACCTCGGAGATGTGCTCGACGCCCTGGCGAAGCAGGGCCGCGGCCATCATCGTCACATCCGCCCCTGCCAGGATCATCTTGGCTGCGTCGGTGGCGGTGAGAATGCCCGTGGTCGCTGCCAGGGAGGCCTGAACCTTTCCGTAGGAGATCGCTGTCCAGCGAAGCGGCAGGAGGTTGTCCTCGCTTCGGCTGAGGGTAAGCTTGGGCTTGATTTCGAGTTCGTCCACATCCAGCGTGGGCTGGTAGAACCGATTGAACAGGACCAGCCCGTCGGCTCCGGCCTCGTCGAGCTTCTTGAACATGTTGGCGATCGAGGAGAAGTAGGGCGAAAGCTTGACGGCTACGGGGATCGAGATCGAAGACTTGACCGCCTGAAGGATTGAGACGTAAACGTCCTCGACCTGCTGGGCGGTCACTTCCGGGCGCGTGGGAATCAAGTAGATGTTCAGTTCCAAAGCGTCGGCACCGGCTTGCTCGATCTTCTTGGCATAGGAGGTCCAGCCGCCGGCGGATACGCCGTTGAGCGAAGCGATGACCGGCATGTCGACAGCCTGCTTGAGCTTGCCGATGTGGGCCAGGTACTCTTCGGGACCCGTGTGGAAATCGTGCGACCGGGGGAAATAGGTCAGCGACTCTGCGAACCGCTCATCGCCGTAGTGGAGATAGTAGCTCAATTCCTGGGCTTCGTGTTCGATCTGCTCCTCGAAAAGCGACCACATCACGACAGCCCCGGCTCCGGAGTCTTCCATCTTCTTTACGGTGTCGACATTCTGGCTCAGCGGGCTGGCAGAGGGTACGACCGGGCTGGAAAGCTCCATCCCCATGTATGTTGTTTTGAGATCCATCTGGACGGGTCCTTTCTTACAGGGCCTGCGTTGGGTTGTCGTCAAAATACGGCTGGACGCCTCGGCGCCGGTCAGAATGATATTTGACACGGGCCCCGGGAGCAAACCAAAATCCAAGTTTCACGGGCAGATCAGGCCCATCGAACCGCGGTTTCAGGCGTCCATATGTTCATCAACTCCGGTAGTAACCGGCCTGGTCCAGTGCGATCAACGCCAGCAACGCCCCCCAATGGTAGAACCGATTGCTGCTTCGGGCATCGCAACCCTCGCCGGTGATCGAATTGTAGTTCTCGTGGACGTGCTTGTGCTCACGCCACTCCTTGAGGAACAGATGCGCCGACGCGTCGGCCAGGCGTTTCCGGGCCTCGGGAAGGTTGTATTCCAGCAGGCCCCAGTAGACGATCTGGTTCATCGGGCCCCAGACACGTCCGCGCCAGTATCGCTGGTCTTCGAAGCCGGCATCCTTGCGCGAGATCGACGGAATCACCCACTCGCCCCAGAATTCCTTCTCGTTGAACAGGTGCTCGTCCATCATCCGCTGGGCCTGTTCCTGACTGGCCACCTGGCCGCAGAGGGGATAGAAGTTCGTCGGGGAGAGGTATTCGCTGAGCTTTCCGCTGTCGGTATGCCGGTTGCGATAGATGCCGCTTTCTTCATCCCACAGTTCCGACAAGGCCTGCTGGAACCGGCCGGCCCGCTGGGTAAGCTCTTCGGCTTCGGCGGTTCGTCCCAGTGCAACGGCCAACTCGGCAAGGCTCTTGCAGTCCATGACGTACATGCCCGTCAGGCCCGCATCGGCCATGTTCATCACCTCGCTTTGCTCATCGAACGTCGCGTGGTCGTACATCGGGGAGTTATCCAGGCCGCTTTCGAGCACCGCACCCTTCAGCGTGGCTCCGCTGCTTTCTCCCAACGCGTTGGTGAAACTGTTCGAGCCCCATCCGAGCCACTTGCCGGTTGTCCGGTTGTCCTTCCACCAGCGGTTCCAACGGAGCAGGTCGTCGAAGATCTCCTCCACGAGCCATTTGTCGCCGTAGCGTCGATACAGGGCCAGAACGGTTCGGGATCCGACCGGCGGCTGGCTGCGGTCTTCGCTCTTGCCGCGGATCTGCGTGGAAGCGAAGTTGGGGATAAATCCACGAGAGGTCATCTCCCGGGTCATCTCGACCACGTTGGCGTAGGCGATCTGCTTGTTGTCGATCCCGGCCATCAGGCCCGCGAAGTAGGTATCCCAGCAGAACAGGACGTAGCCGTTCCAGCCGTTGTTCCAGACGCGGCTGACCGGACTGATCACCCGATCGTGCAGGGCGTCGTAGATGGTGTTCCACGCCACGGCGCTCTGCATACCCTCGTAAAGCTCCTGGAGATCGCCGTAGCGATCCCGCTTCTGCATGACTTCTTCTCTTCGGGCCTTCATGAAGCTCTGGATTTCTTCCAGGCTGCGTCCGGCTCCGGTGAAAATCCCCGCCGGTTTGTTCACCGGGCAGGGAAGGTAGGGGCCGTGACAGCGATAGTAGGGATCCTCCATCGGCTCAGAGGTAATCCCCACTCGGAACTGTCTCTCCGGTCCCTGGCCGATGAGTTCATCGCCTTCCCGCCTGCACGAACCGGGCCGGTTCCACAGGAAGCAGGTTTCGACCGCAACGCTGTTGGGCCGACCATCGGGGTCCACAGGGGTGATCAGCAGCAACTGGTCCTCGCCGTCGGTGGCGCTCTGGACGAGGAACCGGTTCTCCTGCCAGGTCAGGTCGATTTCGGTGTAGGTTCCGTCGTAGGTGCGAGGCCCGGGCAGCGACAGATCGCTGTCCTTATGCAGTTCGTAGTGGCCGATGTGACCGTTCTGCAGGACATTGCCTCGTCGCCCGTCCTTGAAGGTCAATCGCATCGCGAAACCGTCGGGCAGATGCACGTGGCTGTAGACGCTGAAGGTATCCCAGGTGTTCCAGCCCGAGGCGAGGTCCTTTTGTAGATCCTGGTATTGCGACATAAACGTACAAGCTCCTGATTATATTGAGGTAAGAAGTTTTCACGAAGGGCGAAGTTTGTCGCCGCTTTCTGGTCTTGTCAAGCCTTGCACCGCCCAGTCCTCGATATTGCATCATTTTTCAAATTGGGCCTTTCCCGCTCTTGACAAGCCCGAACAAGATCGTAAAGTACTCTATTCTCCGCAGCGAAGGCAGTGGAGAACCCGCGGCCGTGGCGGAACTGGCAGACGCGCAGGCTTCAGGTGCCTGTTCCCTTCGGGGAGTGAAGGTTCGAATCCTTTCGGCCGCATTTTTCATGCGCAGTTCTGCTTTCCTGATCTGCACGCCTCAAGGGCAAGTGTCCTGATTCATCGTCCCTTCATTTCCCGGGCTCTTTGCTTGCCAGATTTTCCGAGACATGATACAAGAAGGGTTGTCATTAGCGATTCTGATTTCTGGAGCGAGTGATGAACCTGGAAGTCATGCAGACGTTCTGCGACCTGGTGGATACGGGCAGCTTCTCCAAGGCGGCCGAAGCCAACGACATCTCTCAGTCGGCGGTATCCCAGCAGATTGCGAAGATCGAAAAGGACCTCGGGCTGGTGTTGCTCAACCGCAAGGGGGGTGTGGTGGCTCCGACCTCGGCCGGACAGGAGTTCTACCAGGGCTCGCGGGAGATTCTTCGCAGGCACGAGCAGTTGCTCGGTGAGGTGCACTCTGCCGTGGACGCGGTTCGCGGGGTCCTGCGGGTGGGGACGATCTACTCGGTGGGTTTCTCGCTGCTGGATCCGCACGTCCGACGGTTCCTCCGCGAACATCCGGAAGTGCACCTTCACGTGGAATACACTCACTGGGACCGCATCTACAACGAGGTCGGCAACGGTGACATGGATCTGGGCGTTGTGGCCTGTCCGCAGAAGCACCGGGCTGTCGAGGCCTTGCCCCTGACCAGCGAACAGCTTGCCCTGGTCGCGCCGCCCAGGCATCCCCTTGCCAAACAGGAGAGAGTTCACCCCCGGCAGATTGCCAACGAACCGTTCGTGGCCTTTACCGCGGGCATCCCCACCCGCAGGACCATCGATCGGCTCTTGCGGAGTTACCGCGTCAAGCCCAACGTGGTCATGCAGTTCGACAACATCCAATTGCTCAAGCGGGCCCTGCGAAGTAATAAGGGCATCAGCATCCTTCCGGTCGGAAACGTCCAGCGAGAGGTCCGCAAGGGGCAACTGGTCTCCATCCCGCTGGAGGAAGAGGAGAAATGGGTCCGTCCGGTGGCGATTGTCCGGCGTCGGGGCAGGCCCCCGGGCCCTGCAGAACGGATGTTCCTGGGCATCCTCCGCGAAGCGCGCGACTGACGAGATCATTGCGGTCGCGGACACCGATCACATCAGTATCGCCAGGGGCGCCGCCGCAACGGACAGCGCCCCAGGTGTTTTCTGTCAGTTGTTGTCGAAGCTACTTGAGCTTCACGTCGAAGGACTCGTCTTTCTTGATGTCCAGAACAAACGCGGCCAGGAGGTCGACGATGGCGTCCAGGTCCCGCAGATCGACTGTCTCCACCGTCGAATGCATGTAGCGGTTGGGGATGGAAACGATAGCGGCCGGTACCCCGCCGTTCTGCGTCCAGTAGGCGTAGGCGTCGGTCCCGCCTGTGAGGCTGAAGGTCTCGATCTGGTGCTTGATCTTCTTGCTCTGGGCGACGTCCCGCAGCCGCCGGGTCAGTACGGGATGGTTTTCGCGACCGAGGGAAATGGTCGGTCCCTGGCCGAGCTTGACCTCGCCGTGCTGCTTGACGTCGATGCCGGGCGAATCGGTGGCATGGGTCACATCGATCGCGATGGCCAGATCGGGCTGACTCGAAACCGCCAGCATGCGGGCGCCGTTGAGGCCCGTTTCTTCCTGGATTGCGCTGCAGGCATACAGGGCGCACTGCGGCTTGGTCTTGGAGTTCTTGACCTTGCGAAGCGTCTCGAGGGCGACCCAGATGCCCGCCCGGTTGTCAAAGGCCCGGGCGACGGCGACGTGGTCGCTGAGCATTTCGAAATCATCCACGAAGGTGATCGGGTCCCCGACCGCTACGCGTTTCTTGGCTTCCTTGTCGTCCGAGGCCCCGATGTCGATGAACAACTCGTGCATCTTCGGGACCTTCTGGTCTTTGCTCTTGTCGGTCAGATGGATGGCCGTCGCACCGGCCACGCCGCGAACGATGCCGTTGGCGGTGTGGATGCTCACCCGCTTTCCCTGAACCATCGCCGGGTTGACCCCGCCGATCCGCTGGAAGTAGACGAACCCGTTGGAATCGATGTGCTTGACCATCAGGCCGATCTCGTCCACGTGCCCTTCGATGAGGATTTTGCTCTTGGCCTGGGGGTTGAGAATGGCCGTTGCATTTCCGTAGGCATCGGTGTGAACTTCGTCGGCGATCTTCTTGGCCTCGCGGACCCAGATTCGCTGGTTCTGAGCCTCAAAGCCGCTGGGCGATGGGGTGGTGAGCAACTCTTTGAGGAACTCGAGGGACTGCTTTTTCATGGAACGTCCTTTCCGGTTTCATGGATTTCCGCCAAAGTAGCCAAATCGGGCGCCGGACGCAAGCGGCCAACAACGTGCGCATTGGGCCGCGATGTCCGGATCGCCTGAGACACTTGCTTTCGCGTTGCCCGGGCGTACACTGATACACCTTATGCCCAATCCATACCTTCAGCGCCGATACCTGATCAGCTTCGAGACCCGACGTCTGCCTTACATCTTTACCGACGTGCTTGTCATCGGCTCCGGCATCGCGGGTCTTCGTGCTGCCCTGGCTGCGGCCGAATATGGCCGGGTGATCCTCATCAACAAAAAGTCCTCCGACGCAAGCAACTCCTACAAAGCCCAGGGCGGGATGGCCGCCACCATCGCACAGGGCGACTCGCTGGAATCGCACGTGCGCGACACGCTCGACGCGGCCGGCGACCTGGCCGACGAGGCCGTCGTCCGCGACATCCTCCAGCAGGGCCCCCGACACGTGGAAGAGCTGCGCAGGTGGGGCGTTGCGTTCGACCAGGCCGGAGAGGACCTGGCCCTGGGACGCGAGGGAGGCCACAGGCAGGACAGGATCGTCCACGCCAACGGAGACTCCACGGGCAAGGCGATCGTGGATGTCCTGGCCGAGAAGGTTCACCAGGGCGATTCGATCAAGGTCTGGAACAACTGCTTTGTGCTGGATCTGATTACCGACCCGCACGATGAGCCCGGGAGCACGTGCGTGGGCGCCCTGACCTGGCACGATCGGTACGGCCTGCAGATCATTCAGGCACGCAGGACGATCCTCGCCACCGGCGGGGCCGGCACACTCTGGAGAGAGACGACCAATCCCCCTGTCTCCACCGCCGACGGGCTGGCCATGGTCTTCCGCGCCGGCGTCTCGGTCCGTGATGTCGAGTTCATGCAGTTCCACCCCACCACGCTTTACGTGGCCGGGGCGACACGGTCGCTGATCAGCGAGGCCGTCCGGGGCGAAGGTGCCTACCTGATCAACCGCAAGGGCGAGCGTTTTATGAAGGGCTACCACGAAATGGCCGAACTGGCCCCTCGCGATGTGGTCAGCCGCGCCATCCTGGACCAGATGCTCAAGACCGACTCGACCCACGTGTACCTGGACGTTCGCCACCTGGGGGCCGAGGCCTTCGCCGCCCGTTTCCCCGAGATCGACCGCCAATGCCGTCGATTCGAGATCGATCCGGGAAGCGACCTGATCCCCGTTCACCCTGCCGCCCACTACATGGTCGGGGGCGCCAAGGCCGATCGGGAGGGACGCTCGTCGCTTCCGGGGCTGTTTGTCTGCGGCGAGGCCGCCTGCACCGGACTCCACGGCGCCAATCGCCTGGCCAGCAACAGCCTCACCGAGGCCCTCGTCCTGGGCCGGCGCTGCGGGGACCTGGCCGGGGCCGAAGCGGCCGAGAATCAGGGCAAGCAGATCCCGCGGGATTTCGCCTGGCAGAACCCCACGCCCGAACGCAGCGAACTGGACCTTGCCGACATCCGAAACTCCCTGAGGAGTGTCATGTGGCGAAACGTCGGCATCGTCCGCAGGGGCGATCACCTGACCGATACGATCGAAATCGTCTCCTTCTGGGGGCGATATGTTCTGGACAAGGAGTTTTTCAACCCGGCCGGGTGGGAAGTCCAGAACATGCTGACCGCTTCCTACCTGATTGCCGAGATGGCCCTGCGTCGTACCGAGACCCGAGGCGTGCACTTCCGCAAGGACTTCCCCCAGACCGACCAGGTCTGGAAACGCCACCAGAGCGTCCGACGCACGACGCACCAGCTCGTTGTGGAGTAGGCATCAGCCGCCGAGCCAACCGACCGGCTCGAGGAAGAGCTGGGGCACCAGCCCCAGAAGAAGCAGGGCGATGATCAGCACAACGATAATCATCCGCAGCGCCATGGCCGGCGCGCCGCTTGCCTGACCGGGGGAAGGCTCCGGATCCTCGGGCGTATCGAACATGCGGCCGCACAGATCCATCACCGACATGGCCGTCACCGGCAGAACGAACAGCAGGGGCAGGGCCAGAAGCGCCTGACTGTGCCAGGACCCCCGCAACCCGAACAGCAGGCAAAGCTGCCAGTAGCCTCCCAGCGGGGCCGCTCCGAGAAGGCTCAGGCCCGCGATCATCAGCACCCACGCCTCGCCGGGGCAACTGCGAGCCAGTCCGCAGGAGCTTTCCAGCCGCCGGACCGACTTGCCCCGCAGAACCAGCAGCCACACCGCTGACCCGGTCAGCAGGAGGATCAGGCCGCTGTGGAGGCCCAGCATCACCGCGATTCGCAACGGATCGGAGATCCAGGCGGCCCGGATGTACGCCCCGGCCGAATGGCCGTGCAACCGACCAACCCCGTCCAGCAGGAAGAGCCCCACGCCTACCTGTACGATCGATTGTCCCCAGGTCCGCGCGAGCAGTTCGTGGTTTCCCTTGCCCCGCGAGCGGCCGAAGGGACGCATCCAGAACAGGCCCACCGCCCACAAGACGATTCCCATCGCCGAGAGGATTCCTGCCTGGGGCCTGGCATCGAGAGAGAAGGCGGGGCGCGTTGGAATCTCCGGTTGCCCCCGTTCCGGAATCATCGGTCCCATGCGCGTCAGGAGTCCCAGGGCCGGCAATATCGCCACCAGCAAAACGGCGAAGATTGCCCCGTTGGGCCGACGGATCTCGCCCGAGGCAGAAGCCTCGGGTCGATGCGTCAGGGTCAACAGAAGAGCGATCCCCACCACTTCCACGCCGGTGAGCAGCAGAATCCAGGAACCGACCTCAGGTCCTGCCATAAGCCCCCAGCAAAGCAGGGCCGTCTCCCAGACCATCACCGGCAAGAGGGGCAGGTACGCCCGACTGCGATTGCGGGAGGTCGCCAGCGACCAGAGAATCAACAGGACCGTGGCCCCGCCAAGCGCAAGAAGACTCCACAGGGCCAGGTCGAACGTGATGTCCGGCCGAAGCGGAAGCAGTACGCGCACGAAGAGGACCATCCCGACCACTCGCGTCTGGCAGATCCAGAGCAGGTTGGCCCCGGCCGGCAGGGGCCAATCCCTCCGGTAGAAGAGCCATCCCATCGGCCCCAGTGCCCAGGTGCCCAGCGTCCCCAGGGCCAAGAGAATCCACAGATCGGGTTCCGTTCGGCTGGCGGGGAAGAATCCGATCAGGTCGTGCAGAGAGAAGCTCATCAGGCCTGTCTGTCGGTAGTGAACCCAGCCCAGGTGCATCCCCGCAGCCAGGAGGACCAACCACCCGACGTACATCCCGCCAAAGGGGCGGATGTCGATCCGTGAAGCCCTTCGTGCCCCCCAGATGGCCGTGAGCATCATCCCGGAAAATATCGTCAATGGCACCAGTGAGAGCAGCAGCAACAGGTCTCCAGCCAGCAAGGTTGCTGTCCCCAGCCCGAGCAGCAGGAGGATCAGGGCGTAATAGCCCTTCCGGTCGGGCCGGATCGGGCGCCAGAGCATCCAAGCCAGCCACCAGATGCACAGCAGGGCAACGGCTCCGCCCACCGAGGCCCCCGAGGCCTCCAGGGACAAATCCACTCCCATTCCGATGCGGACCCATTCCAGCAGAACATCGAGCTCCGCCCCGGCCAGGAACCGCCACCCGCACAAGACGGCCAGCAGGGAAGTGATACCCCCGGCTGCCATCGCGACGATTCGGCTGTGACGGCTCAGCGCGCAAAACCCCGCCCCGATCAGCGGGGTGAAAATCAGTGCGGCCAGTACGTTCTCGTCCAGAGCTTCCAGGTATTTTCTCCTTTTTGGGTTACGGGAGCAAATTATCGACTTCCCGGTTGGGAACTGGAAAAGCCATCGCGACGATGGCATGATACCGGAACCACAGAGACGTTTCGAATTCCGTTTCAGAGACAGACAACCAGCAGGAGAAGAACGTGGCCCCCCTCAGAAACAAGTGGAAGAGCGAGATGACCGATCGGCAGCGCTTTGTCAGGCAGATGCACTACGAGCCGGTCGACCGCTGCTTCAACATGGAATTCGGCTACTGGAGAGAGAATTACCAGACCTGGCCGATGTTCGTCGACAACGGAATTACCAGGGAAGGTCAAGCCAACGAGTTTCTCGGCTTCGACGAGATGCGGGTCGTCTCGGGCAAGACCTGGCTCTGCCCGGCCTTTGAGCACAAGGTGATCCGCGAAGAGGGCGACAAGAAGATTGTCCAGAACGGCGACGGTCTGCTGGGCGAGGTCCCCGCCGACGACCACGCCACGATCCCGCACTACATCGAGTCGTCGGTCAAGACACCCGAAGACTGGAAGCGCGTCAAGGCCGAACGCCTCGATCCGGACCATCCCGACCGCAAGGTAGACCTGGAGGAGATTCTCACCTGGGCCAGGCCGGACCGGACATTCCCTGTCGGGGTCAACTGCGGCAGCATGATCGGCAAGATCCGGGACATGCTCACGTTCGAGGGCATCTGCTACGCCTGTTACGACTATCCGGAGATGGTCGAGGACATGGTCGAGACCGTCTGCGTGCTGGTCGAGAACTTCCTGGACCAGGTGCTGGGCAAGATCGACTTCGACTTCGCCTCCGGTTGGGAAGACATCTGCTTCAAGCAGGGGCCGATCGTTTCTGTCGATTTCTTCAACAACGTGGTCCTCCCCCGGTACAAGCGGATCGATGCGAAGCTCAAGCGGCACGACATTGATATCTATTACACCGACTGCGACGGGGATGTTCGGCCCATCGTGGAGAGCTTCCTGGAAGGGGGGATCAACACGATGTTCCCCTTCGAGGTCAATTGCAGCGGGCATCCGGGGGAGCTTCTGGACAAGTACGGAAAGGACCTGCGCATCATGGGGGGCGTGGACAAGATGGTCCTGGCCACAAATCCCGACAAGATCCGCGCGTATCTCGAGTCGCTGCTGCCTTACGTCCAGCGCGGGGGGTTCATTCCGCACTGCGACCACCGCTGCCCGCCCAACGTCTTCCAGGAGAATTACCTGGCCTATCTGGATATCAAGGAAGAACTCTTCGGCATGTAGCCGGCAACGGACCTTCAACCCCTCAACCCAAGGAATACCATCCCATGATCCCCGCAGACATTCTCAAAGTGATTGACCAGGTGGAATCGTTCCAGAAGACCCGCAACGATTCCTGGAACATCCCCCGTGAAGAGGGCATGATCCTTCACAATATCGCCTTGGCGGCAGGGTGCAGATACTTCGTCGAAGTCGGCACCAGTTACGGCTTCAGCGGGCTGTTTCTGGGGGCTGCTGCCCGGCATACCGGCGGCAAGGTGCACACCTTCGACAGGGACCCGAAGAAGCACGAGACAGCCCGGGAGCACTTCAGCCAGGCCGGCCTGGCCGAGACCATTCAGCTCCACAGCGGCGACGCGCTGGATCTGCTAAGCGACCTGGATCCGGGGATCGATTTTGCCTTCCTGGACGCCACCAAGACCGAAACGGTGGAGTACTGGCGGATCATCGAGCCCAAACTGGCCCCGACCTGCGTGATTACTATCGACAATATCTCCACGCACGAGCAGGAGTTGGGTCAGTTTGCTCAAATGCTGCGAACGCATGAAGATTTCACGTCATGTCCGGTGCATATCGGCAATGGATTTGAATTGGCAGTTCGGAGAAAGTAGAATGATTCTCGCCTGAAGACAGAAACAACACGTTCTATTTTGAACTGAGCCCGAATCCTCAAGGAGTTTTTTGATGCGCAACCTCGTTATCCCTGCAGTACTGCTGTATCTATTGAGTTCTCCCGCATTGGCCGACTGGCCCCAGTTTGGAGGCCCGGACCGGAACTTCTGCTCCCAGGAGTCCGATCTGATCGATGCCTTCGACAAGAGCGGAGCAAAGATTCTCTGGTCGACCCAAGCCAACCCCGGCTACAGCGGGGCGGCCATTGCCGATGGCAAGGTCTTCTTCCTGGATCGCGTGGAGGACAGGCAGGACGTCCTGAAGGTCTACGATCTGAAAGAGGGCGACCTGCTCTGGTCGACCGGCGTCGATGCCGCCGGCTCGACAGGCCGCTTCACCGGCCAGCGGAGCACCCCTTCGGTGACCGACGAAGGCGTTTACGCTGTCGGCGCCCTGGGCGATGTCTACTGCTTCGACCGCAAGACCCGGAAGTTGCGATGGTCCAGGGACCTGATCGAGGAATACAATGGCCGGCTGCCCAAGTGGGTATCTTCCCAGTCGCCGCTGGTTCTGGAAGACAAGGTGATTGTCGCGCCCCTCTCCGGCAAAGCCGGTCTGATCGCGCTGGACAAATCCAGCGGCAAGGCTTTGTGGCAGAGCCGGCCGATCGGAGGAATGGAATACACCTCCCCGGATCTGATGACCATCGGCGGTCGGGAGCAGTTGGTCATGCTCACCGACAAGGGCGTGGTGGGCCTCGACCCGGAAAATGGAAACATCCTCTGGGGCTATACCGGCTGGAAGGGGCGCGTGGCAGCCGTTCCCCAGCCTGTGAAAATCGACGAAAACCGGCTGTTCATGACCAGCGGTTACAACGTAGGCTCAGCCATTATCGAGATTCAGCCCTCCGGCGACAGCTTCCGCGTCAGCGAGCAGGGCAAGACCAAGCAGATCAGTTGCCAGATGCAGACCCCCATCAAGATCGGGGACTATCTTTACGGACTCGATAACGGCAACGGCCGAAACGAAGGCATGGTCTGTGCCGACACCGACGGCAAGGTCATCTGGAAATCCGGCCGGAATCCCAGCTTCGAGCGAGGGCAGATGATCTACGCCGACGGCAAGTTGTTTGTCATCCACGGTCAGACCGGAGATCTCTACATCGTCCAGCCGTCTCCCGAAGGGTACAAGGAGCTGTCCAAGACATCGCTTCTCTCGGGCCGGCAGATCTGGGCGCCGCTGGCACTGAGCGACGGCCTGCTCGTAGTCCGCGACCAGAACAGCATCAAGTGCGTCGATATCCGCAAGTAGGGAGACGCAAGCGATAGAAAGATCAGCGGGCCTGCGCCTCGGCGCGGGCCCGTTGTCTTTCTCAGGCCGGGCCCACGGAAGACGGCGGGCAGCCGAGAATGGACTTGAATGCCGTGGCCAGATGCTGACTGGAACTGAAGCCAAGCTCCATGGCGGCGTCCGTGACACTCATAGCCCCTGTGGAGAGGAGCCTGCGCGCCTCATCGATTTTCGCTTGAAGCTGATAGCGTTTGGGGCTCAGCAACCAGGCGGCCTGCCCACTGATCGAGGTTGACAGCGACGGATACGTCGGGGAGTTGATTCCGCTCTGGATCCACAGCGGCGTCAATGTCACCAGCCCGCTGGAAGTCGCTGCAGGAAACGATCTGCCCGCATTTCAGAATAAGTATGGCCGGCAGATCGCCTATCGCCAGGGGGTGGACAAGCGCGCCATGGCAAGGGGGGGGGAAAATCTCTGGTCGGCGAGATGGAGCGTCTTGAGCCCGCAGTGGGCAAAGGAGGGTACATTCCAGGCTGTGATCACGGGATTCCCTCGAACGTCGCCTGGCCGGATTTTCTGGATTACTGCAGGCAACTGGCCCGGATGACGGGATGGCTTTAGGCAGGGGGGGTATCTGCCAAGCCCTGAGGGGGACTCGTTTGTGGCTCGGCGAGGCGCTATCCTACCGCAAAGGCTTGAAGCAGAAATTTCTCCGGAAATTTCAGCGGCTTGACCCAGGTCAAGGAACAAAGGAGGCACATCTGCGATCCTGGTAGACGTCGATGGCGGAGACAAAGACCGCCTGGAAAGGATCGAATCAGATGACAATCACCAACCGCAAGATCGTGAAGATCGACGAGGACCTCTGTGACGGATGCGGCCTCTGCATTCCCCAATGTGCCGAGGGCGCCATCAAGATCATCGACGGCAAAGCCCGGCTGATCTCCGACAATCTCTGCGACGGGCTGGGCAATTGCCTCGGCCAATGCCCCAAGGAAGCCATCACCATCGAGGAGAGGCCCGCCGAGGAATTCGACGAACAAGCCGTCAGGGAGCACCTGGAAAAGCAGGAGTCCGAGCCTTCGCAACCGACGGGGCAGACGCCTCCTTCCGGAGGATGCCCCGGGGCCGCCCTTCGAAAGCTTCAGACCCCCAAGCCCCGGCCGAGCTCGACAGAAAAGGCCCCGGCCGAACGACCCTCCCAGCTTGGAACCTGGCCGGTACAGCTTGGTCTGTTGCCCACCGGGGGCGACATGTGGCAGAACGCCGATGTGCTCATCGCAGCCGACTGCGTCTCGACGGCCATGCCGGACTTCCACGAGAAGCTCCTGGCCGGCAAGACTCTGGCCATTGGTTGTCCGAAGCTCGATGACATTCTCGGCTATGCAGGCAAGCTGGAAGAGATCTTCACCCACAATGACATTCGTTCGGTGACCGTGGCGCACATGGAAGTTCCATGCTGCAACGGCATTGTCATGGCCGTCAGTCAGGCGATCAGCCGCAGCGGCAAGAGCGACATCGAAGTCAACGATATCACCATCGGGATCGATGGTACCCTCAAAGGAGAAAGGAAGCTGTCATGATCAGCAAAGAACAAACCAAGATGTTCTGCTTTCAGTGTGAGCAGAAAGCACACGATGTCGGCTGCGACCAGCACGGCGTCTGCGGCAAAGCTCCGGACGTGGCCAAACTCCAGGACCTGCTGGTCCACGCGGTCAAGGGCGTCTCGATGTACGCCCACCGGGCCAGGCAGTACGGCGTGAAGGACCCCCAGGCCGATCGTTTCGTGCTCAAGGGTCTGTTCACCACCATCACCAATGTGAACTTTGATCCCGAGGCGATTGCCCAAACCATTCGCGAGGCCGTGACGGTCCGTGAACAGGTCAGGCAGAAGTACCACCAGGCCGCTCGCGACGCCGGCGACAAGCCCCAAGAGCTGTCCGGACCGGCTTCGTTCATTCCGGCCGACGACATCGACGGCATGGTCGCCCAGGGCGACGAGGTCGGCGTTCTGGACCGCCGCGAGAAATACGGTGAGGATCTGAACGCCCTGCGAGAGCTGGCGACCTACGGCCTGAAGGGCATGGGCGCCTATGCGGATCATGCCATGATCCTCGGCGTGGAGGACGACGAAGTGTACGCCTTCTTCCACGAAGCTTTGGACATGCTCACCAAGGATGATCTCTCCATGGACGACCTGCTGGGCCTGGTGCTCAAGGTCGGCCAAGTCAACCTGAAGGTCATGGGCATGCTCGACGAGGGCAACACCGGCACGTACGGACACCCCGAGCCGACCGAAGTCCGCGTGACACCGGTCAGGGGCAAGTGCATCCTGGTCTCCGGTCACGACCTCAAGGATCTCGAAGCCCTGCTCCAGCAGACCCAGGGAACCGGAATCAATATCTACACCCACGGCGAGATGCTGCCCTGCCTGGCCTATCCAGGCCTGAAGAAGTACGATCACCTGGTCGGCAATTACGGCGGAGCGTGGCAGGATCAGCAGCGGGAATTCGCGGACTTCCCCGGCGCGATCCTGATGACCACCAACTGCATCCAGAGGCCCCAGAAGGTCTACAACGACCGGATCTTTACCACCGGCCTGGTCGGTTGGCCCGGCGTGAAGCATGTGACGCGAGAGGATTTTTCCCCGGTCATCCAGGCCGCCCAGCAGGCAGAGGGCTTTACCGAGGACGCCCCGGAAAAAACCATCACCATCGGCTTTGCACGCAATGCCGTTCTGGGAGCTGCCGAAAAGGTCCTCTCCCTGGTCGGGGAGGGTAAGATCCGCCACTTCTACCTGGTGGGAGGCTGCGACGGAGCCAAGACAGGCCGAAACTACTATACTGAGTTCGCCGAGCAGGTCCCCGACGACTGCGTGATGCTCACGCTGGCTTGCGGCAAGTATCGCTTCAACAAAATGGAATTCGGCGACATCGAAGGCATCCCACGCCTGCTGGACTGCGGGCAGTGCAACGACGCGTACTCGGCGATTCAGATCGCCTCGGCCCTGGCCGATGCCCTGGATTGCGGCGTTAACGACCTGCCGCTCTCGATGATTCTCAGTTGGTATGAGCAAAAGGCCGTCTGCATCCTGCTTACGCTGCTGTACCTGGGCATTGAGGACATGCGACTGGGACCGTCGCTGCCGGCCTTTGTCACCCCGGCCATCCTGGACGTGCTGGTCGAGAAGTTCAACATCAAGCCGATTTCGACGCCGCAGGAAGACCTGGCCGCTACGCTGGGCTGATCTGCGAACTGGAAGCTGAAGAGATGTAAAAAAGCGGCGGCGCTGTCTTCTCAGGCAGCGCCGCCGTTTGGGTTTTGCCGTCGAGTCCCGAGCGGGGAATACGGCTCTTCCAGGTTCAGAACTCCATCGGCAGCAGCACGGGCTTGCCGGTTTTCTTGGCTTGGCCGGCGAGCTTGTAGGCCTCGTTGTATTGCTCGGCCACCACGTTCCAACTGACCACGTTGTCCAGGTACCGCTTGAGGTTTTCCCCCATGGCCAGGCGGAGTCTCTCATCGCAGGCCAATCGGACCACGTGCTCCTTGAGCATGTCCTTGGTGGTAAAGAGCAGCCCGCCGCCGTTTTCCAGCGTCTGGGCGGTCAACCCTTCCATCGGTGCGGTGGTTACATAGGGCTTGTTCAGCGCGATGATTCTGGCCAGCGTGCCCGATTGCGTTTCGTCCGTGCTGGGCAGCACGATGAAGTCGCACACGGCCATCATCTTGTAATACACATCCCCGCGGGGAATGAACTCGTAGTAGTGGGCCAGGCCCTTGTTTTCCAGAAGCTGCACCTCGCGCTTGTAGGTTTCGTAGTCCTGCTTGTGGTTCGGGTCGCGCATGGCCCCGGCGGCCAGGAGATCCCAGTCCTGCCCGGTTCGCTCCTGGATGGTATGGTGGATTTCCTCCCACATGCTGGTGAGGATGTCCCATCGCTTGTTGGACTGGATCCACCCGATCAGGCCCACCAGGTGACTGGACAGATCGACATCGTTGAGCCCGAGTTCCTCCCGCAGCTCGACGACCTGGGCCAGGCTGAAGCGCCTGTCGTCTCGCGCGCCATGGGGGACCACCATGATATTCCGAGGGGTGGGCCAGCCGCGCCCGCGGAAGGTCCAGTCCAGCCGCCACTTCTGGTAATGGCATTTGAAGAGCACCACGTCGGTTCGGCGACACATCTTGAAGATGAAGTCCGCTTCGTAATCGGTCAGGCGGCCGTGTACCGTGTGCGGCTCGATGACAGTGGGCACATCGCTGATCGCATCGAGCAAATCCAGCAGTCCCTCGTTGCCGTCGCCGTGACCTCTTTCGTCGTAGTGCTCGTACAGGCCGTATTCGTGTTCGATATGCACCGCGTGGGGCTGAAGCTCGTGAACCTTCTCGGCCACCACGCGCCACCAGCCGCTCTGCGAGATATCGATCAGCGGAAAGACTCCCTCGCCTCCGCCGTCGGTATGGCTGATGACCAGTACCTCGCGGTCGGGGTTTTGGGCCTGGATGAACTCTCTGGCCTCTTCGCAAAAAGTACCGATCCCGCACAGACGCGGGGGGTAACTGCTAATCATTACAATCGGTGACGCCATGCTCTCTGGTCCTTGCTCCCACGACGGGGCCGGTAGGTTTGATCGGGTTGGCTACGGGACGCAGCCCTGTATTTGTATCGGTCGGAACGTGGCCGAGAGTTCTTTCCATTTCGATGTCGTGCATCGTCAGCAGGGAGATCAACCAGGCCAGGAGTGACTCGGCCCCCTGGTTTTCATTGACCCGGTCGGCGTGCAGTCCGTCCCGGCAGCCGCCGGTGGTGAAGTCATACAACGGCGTGCGAAGGTCGTTGTCTCCCAGGAACCAGTTGAATGCTCGCCGGGCCTGGCTGAGCCAGTGATCCTCCCGCGTGACGCGATAGGCTTCGACGCATGCTTCCACGATGCTCTGGGCCTCGATGGGCTGCTGGTCCCAACGGGCCATTTCTCCGCCTCGCGGGTAGAAACCCTCCGTGCCGATGAAGGAAAACATGCCGTCGGGTTTGGTCTGGATATCCAGCAGCCATTGCAGGCTGGCCTTGCCTCGCTCGATCATCTCGTTGCGCTGCATCCATTTGCCGGCCATCATCAGGGCGTGGGGAATCTTGGCCGAGGCGTACGTGACCGTATCCTCACACCAGGGCCACTGGTCGTCGGCGCAGTCTTCGAAGCCGTCCATCAGTTTCTCGGCGAACATCGCACGGAACCGGCGCACCTCGCTGTCCCCTCCGAAACGTCGCAGGTAGGCCTGGATGCCCATAATCGCAAGGGCCCAGCTTCGTGGAAAGTCGAAATCCTCCATCGCCGCCAGTCCCTGGTGAAACAGGCGCGTGGCCAGGGCGATCATCGATTCATGGGGGCACAGCGCCACAGACGTGCCCAGCGCCCAGATTACCCGACCGTGGCAGGTCTCGCTGAAGGGTTCACCCAGATCGAACCGGCGGTGGTAGCCGAGCTTGTTGCGAAATCGGCCGCTCTCTTCATCAAAAGCGAAATCCAGGAACGACAGGTAAGTCTGGATCAGCCCCAGGACCGACTCTTCGTGTTCCTGGTCCCAGTACATGGTCGCGGCGATCAAGGCCCGGGCGTTGTCCTCGGTGCGATAGCCGTACCGGCGGTCCGGCGTGGAGTATTTGCAGTGCTGGAGCAGGCCGGTATCGTCGCTGAGCGTCCGAAGGTGACGCAGGTCCGCCTCGGGCAGCTCGTCGGTCGTCTCGGAAAGGGCCGCCGGCGTGCGGACCACGTGGTGTCGCCGCTGGACCCAGGCCTCCTTGGCCTCCTGGAAGATATCCAGGTAGTCCTGGGCGACGCGGGACCAGATCATCTTGCGGCAGTAATTGTAAGCCCGCTTGCGCGTGGCGTTGAGCTCGACCTCGTTCTCCAGCAGCCCCGTGACCTTTTCGGCGATGGCGTCGCTGTCGCGGAAGGGAACCAGCAGGCCTCGCCCGTCCCCGAGCATTTCCTCGGCGTACCAGTAGGGGGTGGAGACTACGGCCTTGCCTGTCCCCATCGCATAGGCCAGCGTACCGGAGGTGATCTGGGCTTCGTTCAGGTAGGGCGTCACGTAGAGATCCGCAGCGCCGAGGTACTCGCAGAGCTCCTTGAGATCCACGAATCGATTGACGAATTTCACATTGTCGCCCAACCCCAGCTCATTGACCCGCATGACCAGGGAGTTGCGGTACTCCTCGCCGCTGTCGCGCTTGGTGTGCGGATGGGTCGCGCCCAGGATGATGTACACCAGCTCCGGACATTGCTCGACGACCGCCGGCAGCGCCTCGATTGCATATTCCAGGCCCTTGCCGGGGGAAAGCAGACCGAAGGTCAGCATCACCTTTCGGCCTTCCACGCCGAACTGGTCCTTGAAGTAACTGGGATCCACAAACGGTACATCCGGTATCCCGTGGGGGATGGTGACGACCTTCTCGTTGGGAACGTCGTAGACTTCCTTGAGCATGTCGTGGGCGACGTCGCTCATTACCACCAGGCGGTCGGCCAGCCTTCCCAGTTCCCGCATGGTCAGCTTCTGCTCTTCGTTGGGCTCCCGCAGGACCGTATGAAGGGTGGCCACCAGGGGCCTGTGCAGTCTTCGAAGCAGTCCCAGAATGTGCGAACCGCACGTTCCCCCGAAGATGCCGTACTCGTGCTGGAGGCAGACCACGTCCACCTGGTGGACGTTGAGGAACTCCGCGGCGAGGCGATAGTCGGCCTGGGTATTCTGGCGGACCTCGAACCGCACGCGATTGGGGTAGGGGTAGCCTTCGGGCTGATCGTTCATGGCCAGGACGAACACGTCGTCATTTCGGCCGGCCACCTGCAAGGCAACGGCTTCGCAGAGGTCGTGGGTAAAGGTTGCGATTCCACAGCGCCGGGGCAGGTAGTTCCCGACGAAAGCAATGGATGTATCCGGCATTTTGTCTCCTGTATCTGCCAACGGCCAGGCTTGACCCCGTCGAGGGATCGCAAGCCCGTGAACTCGAATATTCTAAGGAAAGCCCGGGCGCAACTCAACCGGCTCGGAGCGGTTGGGGCCTGAAGCTTGCCGCCGCCTGCGCCCTTGGCGCAAAGCCGGTAGGGTGTTCGTGAAGTTCGACGGGAACAAGATCCTTCATGGAAAAAACTTACGAATAGCAAGACTTCCGGTCCGTTCGCGGGTTGGTAGCTATAGGAAATCACCGTACAATGCGATCTTTCCTATTGGAAGTTGTTTCCCTCGTGTTGCTCCGTCCCCGTCCCTGTCGTGGAACGATCCCCTGCGCCCGAGGGTGAAGGTGTTTCCGCTTTGAAGTGTTTTACGAATTGTAAGAAAAGCATGATCGCCAGCGTATTAAGAGTTCTGAAAGTTGCATTGCCCGCCTTTGTCACCTGTGCATGCGCCTGCACGCCCAAGCAATATGCACAGCAGGCCGACAAGGTCGCTTACAACGTGCTGCGGCAGGGCCAGCAATGGGCCCTGGGCAACGTAAACACTTTCCAGGTGGACTATAATCCGTACGGTGGCAGTCTGTTGCACGACAACCAGATCCGGGTTGGCAAAAAGGTGATCCCTGTGGGTTTCGGGACCGAGCAGGTCACGCTGAGTCTTCAGGACTGTGTTCAGATCGCCCTGGAGAACAGCCGAAACTTCCAGGATCGAAAGGAACAGCTCTACCTGGCCGCCCTGGCTCTTGGGTCTTCCCGGCGAGACTGGAACTGGACGCTTGTCCAGGGCACACTGGAAGGACAGGCCGAGGATGTCCGGACCGAGGGCGGGGGTGAATCCAGCGAGTTCACTGCCGACAACGAAATCTCACTGACTCGGCGTTTCGCCCAGGGAGGGGTTCTGGTGCTGGCGGCCGGGCTGAACCTGGCAACCGACCTGATCGGAGGGGCCGATACGATGGCCGGCTCCACGCTTGAGGCGAATTTCACACAGCCCCTGCTTCGAGGGGCCTGGCGGGATCTGGCGTATGAAACGCAGTACCGGCGTGAGCGGAATTTCCTGTTTCGGGTATTTGAATACGACAGGTTCACCCAGACCTTTGTGGCTGACATCTTCTCCCGATACTACGACGTGCTGGAGATCCTCGATCAGTTGAGTAATGAGCGGGAGAACATCTCGCGGCTGGAGCAGACCTTTGAACTGGTCAAGGTCCAGGTCCAGGGCGGAGCGGTCTCTCCGATCCAGGCCGACCAGTCCGAAAGCAACCTTCTGGATGCCCGAATTCGCTTGGAACGCCTTGCGCAGAGGTACCGCGACAGCCTGGACAATTTCAAGATCCGCCTGGGACTTCCCGTCCGCAGCCAGATCAAACTGGAGTACCCCGAGGCGTTGACCCGACTGAAAGAACAGGTCGATCAGGAAGGCGAATTGCCTCCTTTGCCCTTCGATGAAGAGCAGGCGATCGAGGCGGCCATGACGTCCCGACCGGAAGTGATGAGAAGCCGGGCGGCCCTTCGAGATGCGGATCGCAACGTTCAGATCGCGGCGGATGATTTCCTGCCGCGATTGGATCTGGATCTGGGTCTGGAGGTGCCTTCGACCCCCGAGAGCCGGTTCGCCCGGATGCGGTTTCACGAACTGACCCGCACGGCCAGGCTGCGATTTCATTATCCGATCGACCAGACCGGGAATCGTGATGCCTATCGTGAATCATTGCTGGACCTCCAGCAGGCTCGCAGGCAGCTGGATCAGTTGCTCGATGAGGTCTATCTGGATGTTCGACAGACATATCGCGAACTTTTGCGCTCCAGTCGTACGTATGAAATAAGGCTGCGCAGCGTGCAGATTGCCGGAAGGCGTCGCAGACTCGCGGTGTTGCAGCAGAAGCAAGGGCAGGCCTCGGCTCGAGATGTACTTGAAGCCGAGGAAGCGCTTCGCGAGGCCCAGAATGGTTTGACCAATGCAATTGTGTCCTACACCACCACGCGCTTGCGGTTTCTGGCCTCGCTCGGCATGATCGGGGCCGACGAAGAGGGGCACATTTACGAGCGGACAAACCCGACAAGATTCGATCGACTCGCCTGGAGGTATCCGTACCTTCAGCCCAGAACAGAGGCAGAAAATGACAACGACATCTGACTCCGGACGTTCCGGGTCGAAAAACTATGGCTCCTACTGGATCTGGGGAGCCTTGGCCCTGGTGCTTCTGGCCGGAGCCGGCCTGGGTAGCTATTACTGGGTCAACGGCGGCCAGGGCCAGGCCGACCAGGGACTCACCGCCCAGGTCCAGCGGGGAGAGTTGCTGGTGACCATCTCCGAAAAGGGAGAGATCGAGGCAGCCGAAAGCGAAGTGATTCGCAATGAGCTTCCCTGGTCGGCGACCATCGTCTACATCGTTGAGAACGGCACGCCCGTCGAGGCCGGCGACCGGGTGGTGGAATTCGAATGCGAGAAGCTCGAGACCGAAATCGAGGAAGAGCGGCTGGCCGTTGACAGCGCCAAAGAATCGCTGTTGCGTGCTGAGCGAAGTCTGGAACTCAAAGAAAAGGAACTGGACAACAAGCTGGCCAATTCCAGGCAGTCTGTCGAGGATGCCAAGGCCGATCTGGAACGGTACCTCAAGGGGCAATTTCCGATACAGCTGACGGAACACGAACAGGAAATCGCCATCGCCGAGCGGGCGCGACGTCTGGCCGAAGAAAAGCTCAATTTCAAGCTCAAGATCAATGAAGACCCCAAGCTGGGCCAGCCCTACAGCGAGAACGATCTCAAGGCGGAGAAGCTGGCCGTGGATCGCCTGAAGCTCTCCGAGCAGCGAGCCAAGAGCAAGCTCGAGATGCTCAAGAAATATGATCATCCCCGCGAGCGACAGCGTTACCAGGCAAATGTCCGGTCGGCCGAACTGGCCCTGGAGCGGGACCAACTGGAACACGATGCCCAACTGAGCATTGCCCGGACCGAGTTGAAGTACAAAGAGAAAAACCTGCGGGACCGGACCGAGAAACTCAGCGAACTGGAGACCTACAAGAACGAGCACCTGGTCGTCGAAGCCACCCGGGACGGCTACGTCGACTATCGCCAGGACGGCCCATGGTGGCAGTGGATTCAGCTCAAGGTGGGCACCGAGGTCCGCAGGAAGCACCAGATCATGATCATCCCGGACATCTCCTCGCTGCAAATCGAGACACAGGTATTCGAGGCGATGATCGAACGGCTCAAGAGCAAGATGGAAGAGAACCCCGAAGTGGGTGTCAAGGCGTTTGTGCGCCTGGAGGCCCGACCCGGGGAGGTGCTCAGCGGCCATGTGAAATGGGTCGCCCCCCAACCCAAGAGCCAGGACCGCCGGAGAAACCCGGGAGTAAAGGTCTTCCGTGTGCTGATCGAACTGGAAGGCGAGCCGGGAAAGATGGGTCTCACTACCAACATGAGTTGTTCTGTAGAGATCGTCCTGGACATGCTTGATAACGCCCTGCACGTTCCGGTCGCAGCGGTGTTTGCTGAAAACCAGGACTACTTCGTATACAAAATCGTCGATGGTCAGCCGGTCAAGACCTACGTCGAAGTGGGGGGCAGCAATGAGAAACGCGTGCAGATCGTCTCGGGACTGGCCGAGGGCGACCAGGTCCGGCTGACGCCTCCGGAAGAGGATAGCTCCCAGGAGAAGAACCCGGCCTCGGAACCGGAGGGCCAGGACGAACAGGACGAGGCCTCCATCCCCAGCACACAGGTGTAACGGTGGCCCAGACGCTGGTGGATCTGCGGAAACTTTCCAAGGTGTACCCGATCGGACCGGGGGTGGTGGCCCTGCGCGATGTGGACCTGGAAATCTCCGAGGGCGAGTACGTGGCCATCATGGGCCACAGCGGCTCGGGAAAGAGTACCATGCTCAACATCCTGGGTTGTCTGGACAAGCCCTCCGGCGGCGAATACTGGCTGGCGGGGGAGGAAGTTTCACAAATGGACGATCGCCGGCTCAGCGACGTCCGAAATCGACGAATCGGGTTCATCTTCCAGAGCTTCAACCTGATCCCCGGCCTGACGATCGAAGAAAACATTGAAGTCCCGCTCTTTTACCAGGGCATGCCTCGAAGCACGAGGCGAAAACAGAGCACGGAGTTGGCCCACCGCGTCGGCCTGGGCCATCGCCTCGGACACCTGCCCCGCGAACTTTCCGGTGGCCAGCAGCAGCGAGTGGCCGTGGCCAGGGCGCTTTCCAACGAGCCGGTAATCCTCCTTGCCGATGAGCCGACCGGGAACCTGGATTCCCAGACAACCCGGGAGATTCTGGACCTGTTTGACGATCTGCACGGCCGCGGCAGAACCATCCTCATGGTGACGCATGAAGATGACGTAGCCGACCGAGCCCAGCGCATTATCCAGCTCAAGGATGGCGGCGTGGACTCGGATACCCTCAAGGCCAAGGCACAGGCGTCGTCGGCGTGAGCAGACAAACATGAAAGCGTTTTACAAGAGTACCGACATCGTATTGCTGGCCCTTCAGAGCCTGATGAGCCACAAGGTCCAGTCCGCGCTGACGGCCCTGGGCATCATCTTCGGCGTCTGGGGTGTCGTGGCCATGCTGGCGATCAATGAGGGGGCCTCGGTCGCATCGGCCCGGGCGCTGCGCAGACTGGGGACGGACAATATCATCATCAACTCGGTCAAACCCCCCAACAGCGCCATGTCGGCCGGAGGCGAAAGCGAGGGCATGCTCAGCTATGGCCTGACCTCAACGGACGTCGAGCGTCTCGTGGACAACATCCCCGGGGTCGAACAGCACGTGAAAGTGCACATCAGCAAGAAGAAGCTTCATTACGAAGGGAAGGATCGTTCGGTTTCGGTTGTCGCCACCGAGCCGCACTACCTTCAGCTTGCCCGCGTTCGCATGGAGGAGGGCAGATTCATCCGCCTGGCCGACATGACGATCCGCCCGCAGCGCAAGCGCCTGTGCATCCTGACAAAAAGGCTTGCCAGGGACCTCTTCAGCTACGAGGACGCCATCGGAAAGAAGGTGCGCATCACGGGCGAGCCTTTCAAAGTGATCGGGGTTACCGAATCGCTTCCCCCCTCGATTACCGCCCAGGAAGTGGACGGAGACCGCTGTGCGATTGTTCCATGGCAGACGGCTATGCTGACCTTCGGAAACGAAAATGTCATCTATTCCCAGGGCAATGAACAGCGGGAAAAGGTCGAGGTCAGCCAGTTGATCATGCGGATGTCCGGAGAGCGGGCGGTTCTACAGGGCCAGGCGGTGGCCGAAAGTCTTCTCAAGCGGTTCCACGAGGTGGCCGACTATAGCATTCGGGTGCCGCTTGCTCAGATTCGCGCCCAGCAGGAACAGCAGAAGTTCTGGAACTACACGCTTTTCGGCATCGCGGCGATCTCCCTGGTGGTAGGAGGGATCGGCATTATGAACATCATGCTGGCCAGTGTGACCGAACGCACCCGTGAAATCGGTATTCGAAGAGCCCTGGGTGCCCGGCGCGGTGATATCGTAGTACAATTCCTCGTCGAGGCCGTCACGCTGACGACCATCGGCGGCATCGCGGGAATTGCCCTGGGGCTGGCCGCGCCCTGGATGGTCAAGGAAGTCCTGGGTTTTGAGGCGATTGTGGCCACCTGGGCCCTGGTCCTGCCGTTTTCCATGGCGATCCTGGTGGGCCTGATCAGCGGGCTTTATCCGGCGCTTCGGGCGGCCAGGCTTGACCCGATCCGCGCTTTGCGGCATGAATAGAGGCTCTCCGGGGCAAAGGAACTGCCTCGCAAGAGCTGAACTTTGACTGGAAAGGCCGCCTGTGGCGAAACGTTCTGCGTTACCTGCACAGATCCAACGCGCTGCCGGACTGCACGCCGGGCTCAGCGGAACCGGCGTGGATGTGGCCGTACTGGAATTCAGCGGAGACGAATTCTCCGTACTGGCCTGGGATATTGTCGAGTACTCGGCGGCGTTGCGTCGGAAGATTCAGTCCCTGTACCGGCCCGACCTGGGCGGTGCAGCCGACATCTCCTTGATGAACTATGTGATGGGCGAGGTCTTCTCCGAAGCGCTGAGGGACGTATGCAATCGCCATTCGATTCGGCCCGAGAGTATCGATCTGGTCGGCTCCAGCGGACAGGTCCTCCACCACCAGCCCAATCCCAAACGCTTTCGTCAGCAGCCCATCCGTTCACAACTGGTCCTGGGAGAATCCTGCGTCATCGCCCAACGCACGGGAATCCCCACCGTATCTGAGTTTTCTGCACGGGATATTGCCGCCCAGGGCCAGGGCAGGCCGATGACCGCATTTGTCGACCATCTGCTGTTTCGCAGGAAGAAGATTCCGTTGGCCATCCAGCAACTCTCGGCAGTCACTTGCGTAACTCTCCTGCCTCCCGAGGGCGATCTGGATGCTGTCTGTGCTTTCGATACCGGTCCGGGCACCCTGTTCCTTGACGAGGTCGTCCGACGCATCACCAGCGGGACGCGAGAAATGGACTCCGACGCGGAATTGGCCCAGCGCGGCAAGGTCCACGAGGGCATGATCAAAATGTGGCTCTCCAATCCCTTCTTCCGACGTCAGCCTCCCCGATCGGCAGGGCCGGTCACTTTTGGAGCTTCCTACGCCGAGGAATTCTGCCGGGACGCCACCAAACGGGGGTTGCGACCGGCCGAAACCGTCGCCACCGCCACCGGCTTTGTCGCCGAAGCCATTGCCCATGCCTACCGGAAATTCCTGCCGGTCTGGCCGGAGGAAATACTCCTGGCCGGGGGGGGGACTCGCAACCCGAAGCTTATGGAAATGCTTCAGAGGCGTATGCCGGGCACGCCGATGAAGTTGATCGACGAGTTGGGCATCCCCGCCGAGGCGAAGCAGGCCGTCTGCTATGCGCTCCTGGCCCGCGAGACGATCTGGATGCGTCCCAACAACGTCCCCAGCGCAACCGGTGCTTCCCGGCGCGTGGTCATGGGCAAGATTGCTCCCGGCAGTGAGATCCTCTGAAAGGAGAATTCCGCCAGGACAAATTCGCGGAAATTGCAGCGTTTTCCCGACGAGTTCGGGGTTATGTTGTGGCAGAGCGTGTCGGCCCGAAAGGCTTTGCCCCCTCGTTAGAGCTTCGCATGAACTGCAAAGAGAAGGACTCCCGATGACCCATCGCATTCACCTTATGCTTCTGACCTTTGCCCTTTCGCTGGCATCCTGTGCTCACTGGGCATGGGCCCAGGCGGACGCCGAATCGGAGGAAGTAAGCCAAATCAAGAATCCTTTCTTCGATCGGCCTGTCTGGAAGCTCTGGTTCCGGGACCCCGATCCGGTTCAATACTCCAGCCGGGTCCGGCACGACCAGGCCAACAGTGTCAAGACCGAAACGTTCGCTCCACCGGCTCGGGAAGATCGACGCTATCCGGATTTCAGCGATCGTGGCACGGGTCCGGCCCGGTTGCCCAAGCTGCGGCAGTTTGACACCCCCCCGAAAGACGCCGCCGGCTTCTGGGACGACGTCTACGCGACCATGGACTTCTCCCATAGCGGGATCCGCATCAACCTCGGCGACGGCGAAGACGGCATGCAGTTCCGCGATGAGTTCATCCGGATCACCTACGGCATGCCGTATCGGCCCACGACCCGAGCGCAGCTGGGCGTAAATTTCACCAGCCAGTCCTTTGCCAGGCGGGGCCGACATATCGTCGACGACTACAACGCGAACCTGGAGGTCGAGAAGACCTTCTTCTTTCTCAACTGCGTTCGGGGAACACCTTCACACGCTTCTTTCAACGACAACGACCCGCAGCAGGTCCACGATGATTACGACGGACTCTACGGACATTCCTACCAATCGGTGGGCCAGTCCAGCAGCGAAGTCTACGCGCTGACCAAGATGCTCGTGGCCGGTGCCTGCATGTCCCGCCAGATCAAGGACACCCTCAAGCTGCACGGGGCCTACGCTCCAGCGCTTCTGACGTTCTTCAAAGCCTCCCTGCCATACGTGGACGAACAGGGACAGCCCCTTGCCTACGAATCCGAACTGCGACACCGGGTGGCTTATTCCAGTCATGGAGATGTATCGCACTGGCACTATGCCCGAAGCAACCTGGCCTACCACGGCTACAGGGATCCCCTGCACATCGGCGGGATGATCGACACCGCCCACGGCATGAAGGCTCCTCCCCCGGTGGCGATTCTCAAGCTCCTGAGCCTCTCGGTAGAGAAGAACGGTAAGCGGATTGTCCAGGCCCGGCCGACCGATCCGCGCCTCCAGGCCGTCAACAAAACCCTTCTTCGCATCTGGGGCAATCCCGAAGAAACAATTACCCTCCGCCTGGACATGCGCGACAGCTACGATTTGGAAGACAGGCCCCTGTCTTTTCATCTCGAACGGGTCTATCCCAACCAGAAGAACGTGAGCGTCAAGGAAGTGTCCGAAGGCGTCTACGACATTGTCTGCCGGCACGACCCGGCCTTGCCCAAGGGACGCATCCCCGTAATCGCCGTCGCCCGAAACGGCCAGGGCATCCCCAGCAATCCGGTTTTCGTGAATTTCTACTGGCCCGAGAAGAACGAGCGCAGCGACTGGCTTCACTATGGCCGGCGCAGGCGAAACGATACCAAATACGTCAAGTACGACGTCACGCAGAACAAGCGGCCGCTGATCGAGTTTCAAGGCTTGACGCATCAGACACTCTGGGCTCCGCCCGGCAGCGAGGCGTCTTTCGAATACAAGGCCCGGGACCCGGAGGGCTATCCCGTAATCTTCTACCGCTGGGCCGGGGATGTCGGCACCACCGGCCAGGGGCGATTCCGCTGGCAGGTCCCCGAAGAGAGCCTCGGAAAGATTCACGACGTTCATCTGATCGCCTCGGACGGCACGGGTGGTTTTACAGGCAAACGGATCAAGATCGTCTCAGCCCCGGCACCGACGGGCTTGCCTCAAGGGTGGCATGCGACAGCAATCGGCAGCCCGAGACACGTCGGTCAGGTCACAGCACAGGACAAGGCGTTCACCCTGCAATGCAGCGCAGATGGCCTGGACCTCCGAAACGACCAGGGCGCGCTGGCTTTTACGCAGGTCCAGGGAGATTTCGACGTCGTGGCCAAGATCGAATCGCTCAAGGGAGATGCCGCCCAGCCGGGCCTGAGCTTGCGCGAAGGCTTCGCCGACAAGGTCCGCTTTGCTACGGTGTATGTGGATCTCAAAGAATCCGCTACTCCGCTGATGCAGGGCAAGCCGAACTACTCGCCATGGGGTTCGCTCCGCGCCCGTTCGCATCGCAAGCTCTCCGGACCGGTTCGCTGGTTGCGGATGACACGGCGGGGCACAAGCATCACCGGGTACGCAAGTGCCGACGGAAAGGAATGGCTGCAACTGGGCTCCATGGAGCTGGAGGCAAAGCGCGAAACCTTCCTGGGGCCGATCCTTTCCGGCCACGACGGCAGCGGCGGCAATGCCACCGCGACCATGTCGGTTGAACAATCCCCTGCGGAGGTTCTGCCGGGTGTCCGGGTCACTTGCAAAGCCAAGACCAATCGGGACGGCTCGTATCCCGAGAGGGTCCGGGTTACCCTCGCGGCGCCCAAGGAAGGCGAATCCCTTCAGTACGCGCTGGCCAAGGACGAAGAGCCCGGGCAATTCGTCGCGTACAGTCAGCCGCTGCAGCTGGGGCCCGGGACGCACAGGCTTCGCGCCCGCTGCGAAGGTGCCTCGCAGGTCGTGATCATCGACGTGGTCGTCAAGGCCAAGGACGATCGCTGATTACAAACCTTCCGACGGTGCGTCTTCCTGCGGATCTACCGGCAAGGAGAGGCTGATGGTCGTTCCCAGCCCGAGTCGGGATTCCAGCTTGATAACCGCCTGAAGCCTTTCTGCTGCGTGCTTGACGATGGCCAGGCCCAGGCCTGTCCCGCGGATTCGGGTATCTCCTGAACGGGCCTGGTCGGCCTGGTAGAAGCGTTCGAAGACCCTCGACTGCTCCTCGGGCCGAATGCCCGGACCCGTATCGCGCACGCTGATCAAGACGCGATTGTGTTTCTGCCAAACGCCCAGCACGACCTCGCCTTGGCTGGTGAACTTCATGGCGTTATCCATGAGGTTCTGGAGGATCATCTCCAACAGCTTCCGATCGGCCTGGAATTGCAGCTCCGGATCGGGCATCTCAAAGCCCAGTTCGATACCCTTTCCCGAGGCGGTGGAAGCGTAGTTGCTTCGGACCCAGTTGGCGACCGAGTTGGCCTTGAGCTGTTCCGGATGAAGCTGAACGTTTTCGGTCGCTACGACGTGCAGGTTCAACAGGTCCAGCGTCATGTTCTCCAGTCGTTGGACGTGACGGGTCAGGATGTCCATCAACTTGCCGAACATCTCGGTATCATCCGGTTCGATCGACGCCAGCGACTCTACAGCCGCCCGAATCGTCGCCAACGGAGTTCGCAACTCGTGCGAGGCATTTGCGACGAATTCGCTCTTCATAGCTGCCGCCCGGGCAATGTCCGAGACGTCATGTACCACAATGAGGGCGTTGAGTCCCTCCGCCGGGCCCGGAGCGACCTGGGTTACCGTGACCTGCAGCGTACGCAGATGGCCCAGGACGTCGGTTTCGATCTGTCGAGTCGCGGTCTGGCCTTCCTGGCAGACCTTGCGATAGAGATCCATGATCCCCGCAACGCGCACGATGGACTGGACGTGCTGGCCGGGCAGGTCGCCGTGACTGCGCCCGGTGTTGCTTTCGACGTTGAGCATCTCGTAGGCGGCGCTGTTTATCAGTACCACCCTGTCGCGGGGGTCGGTGGCGATGATCCCTTCGCGCAGCGTGGAGACGATGGTCTGGAGATTGGCCCGCTGCGTGGCGATCAGGTCGATCTGCCGGGCCAGGTTCTCACGCATCTCGTCCAGGGCCTTGGCAAGCTCGCCCAGTTCGTCCGAGCCCCGAATGTGGGCCCGGGTCCGCAGGGATCCCGAGGCCATGGAACGAGCCGCCAGCGTGAGACGTCGCAGCGGTGCATACCAGATCCAACTGATCAGGAGCCCCAGCAGCAGCCCGCTTATCGCCAGGATCCCGACGAAGATCAGTATCCATTTAGCCAGCAGATCCCGATTCTGGGCCAGATGCTGCACCGGCATGGCCGAGCGAACCAGGGCCACCGGCTTTCCCCCGAGATCGACCTTGAGGGCATGGTATCGAAAGGGACGCTCCAGGGTTTCGCTGGGCCTTACATCCCACCCCTGGCCGCTGGTCAGAGCCATCTGAATCTCCCGGCGATCCGAGGTCAGGTGATTTTCCATCTGCTCGGCCGGTACCTCGCTTGTCTCTCCCAGGACATGGCCCTTCAGGTCAATGACCGTCAATCGGGTGTTGCCGGCTTCGGGGGAAAGCTCCTGTTTGAGAAGCTCATCGATGCGGCTGCGAAGCGCGGGAAGGTCCTTGTCGGCAAGACCAGGCCAGAGCGCCTCCAGATGCCCCTTGAACAGCGCGGTAACGCGGTGTTGTTTGTCGCGGCTCTGCTCGTCGAAGCGCCTGCCTGCGAAGCGATAGGCCAGTGCCCCCCCGGCCGAAAGAACCAGGGCTATCAGGAGCACATTGCCCAGGAACAGCTTCAGGAAAAAATTGTACCGCCGCATGGATTCGCTTGCCCTTTTGCCAACACTCCGATTCCGTCATGACATGATGACGTCCCGGCCTGTCGGTTGCAAGCAAAGGCAAGCTGCGGGTGGGCTGATCCGCACTATTTTTGGAAATCCAGCATCGGAATCGGCGAGATGACGCCCGTGGCCAGGTTCCAAAGGTGGGCCTCGACGCGCTTGTAATGACGGGCCAGGAGCACATAGGCCACCGCCTCAGCCGGGGCGAAGGTTCCCTGGACCTGAAGCAGTTGTTGGACGATCATGTCGCAGCGCGAACTGATGTCATGAGCTTTCTGGCGGACCTGCTTGGCCTGGGCGACATCCTGGTTGGCCAGGGCCTGGGCGACCGGATCGAACAAGCTGGAAATATCACTTCGGATCTCGTCCAGAGGTTCGGCAAACTCCTTGTGGATGAACTCCGAGTGCGAGAATTTGCTGACCTCGAAGATGTTCTTGCAATAATCTCCGATGCGCTCGGCGTCCTTGACCAGGCTCATCAGGGCCAGGCAGGGGGCCAGATCCGATTCGTTTCCGACGCTCAGGTGCGTCATGATCCTCTCTCGGATTTCACGCTCGATCTTGTTGATTTCCCGATCGCGTCCGTAGAGAGCGTCGGCGATGTTCTCCACCCGTTCGCGGCCCATCAGGCAGCCGCAGGCCTGGTCGAACATCCAATGGGCGGCCGAAAGCATGTTGGCCAGCTGCCGGGTCAGTTCAGTAACAACGTCTTTCTTCGCGAAAGCTCTCAAGATTTCTTTGAGCATTGGACTTCTCCCGACTTAATGCGTGCGGAATTGATAGCTGATTAGGATGTAGGCAATGGGCAACACGAAGAACACAAAGATGACATACAGGGCCGAAAGAATCCTCCTGCGGGCGGCCAGCTTGGCAAAGCCTTTGGCCAGGGAGATCGGAATGAACTGCAGAGGCCAGAAAACCGCCGTGCCCATCAAGTTGAAAAGCAGATGCCCCAGCGCACAGGCAACGCCGCTGGAGCCCCCGGTTCCCAAAGCGGCCAGAAGGGCTGTTACCGTCGTGCCGATATTGGCCCCGAGCGTGTAAGGGTAGATCTGCCGAAGTTTCAGGATTCCCGCTCCCACCAGCGGGACGACCAGTGAAGTCGTCACCGACGAACTCTGGACCGAGGCTGTCATGAGGATCCCCACCACGAACGCCAGCGGCGCGTTGCGGAACAGCGTTTTGCTAAGCGCACCCGAAAGGCGGTCCTGGAGCAGCCCACGGAGCATCTTGACCATCCCCCAGAGCGCGAAGAAGAGCAGCAGAAGGGCCAGGCCGGCCACAATCGAGCCGGTCAACACCGCCGGAAGGCCCATCACCGAGCCCAGAAGCCATTTGAAGAAGATTCCCACCTGAGACAGGACCGACTTGATCAGCCCGTAGTCCTCCATCGGGTTGCTCGAAAACATCCTCGTCTTGGCAAGTTGCTCACTGATCATCGAAACGGGCTTGGAGATGATCCCGAAAGCAGCCTCCAGGGGCAGAAGCAGAATCACCGAGAGGACGTTGAAGAAATCATGGACAATGGCCCCGGCCAGGCTCCTGCGAAATTCCAGTCGCCTCCGCACGTGGGCCAGCGATACCAGCAGGTTCGTCACGCTCGTGCCGATATTGGCCCCCATGACGACAGGAATGGCCGCTTCGAGTCCCATGGTTCTCTCGGCCACCAGGCCGACCGTCATCGACGTGGTGAAGCTGCTGGACTGAACGAGGCTGGTCACGAGCACGCCGATGAACAGCCCCGTAAGCGGGTCCTTGACCTGCTGGAAGGCCCATTGGATGGCTTCCTTGCCTTGGGGATCTTTGGCAATGACCTTCAGGCCCGCCCCGATCATGTTCACCGAAGAGATGAACAGAAACAGGGCCAACGCGGCCAGGACCGCGCGGAGCCAGGCCGGCATTTGCCCCGGCCCAGTGCTCGGCTGGAAGGAGGGTGCTTGCAGTAAAGAGGAGTCGTCGTTTCGGCTCATTCTCCGGCCCGTAGCTTTTGGGGTACGCTCAGGAAGCAAGGAACGCAGAGACTAGAGCACCGGGGGCAGAGAGGCAAGAGAATGCTCATGAAACCAAGCAAAATCTTCACAGAATCTTCATACAGGAGATACAAAAACCCGGGCCGTCGACGCGCGAATCGTGCCGACGGCCCGGAAAGTGTATTACTTGCAGGGGGTTCTCCGCTTTCAGTCGGAAATCACCGTGTCCAATTCCAGTTCGTAAAGCAGGTCATGACGGCAGACGGTGGCAACCAGCACGACGATGGGCAGATCGGATAGTCCTCGCTGCTGCATGATCCGTTGCGTCTGGTCCACGTCTTCCTGTTTGGCGACGTAGGCAATCCCCCGGGAGGTGTGGTCCCAGGTCATCCGGCGGGATTCAACGATGGCAGCGACAATGTCCAAGGTCAGGTTGATCTGCTTCTCCAGGTCCTCCAGGTGCAGGGTCTTGCCGCCGCGGTCGATACTGGCGGTTCCGGAGACATAGAGCCTGCGAAAGCCGGTCCCGGCCAGCTCGGCCGCACGGGAAAAGCTGCTGCCGTAGTCCATGGCCGACTTCTGCAGTGGAGAATCCACCGCCTGGTAGTTTTTCCGGCCTTCAAGGCCCTTGGCGGCGATCAACTGAAGCGAAAGGGCGTCGTTGCAGGCATTGAACGCGCCAATGCCCGTACTGGCCGGGACGATGCCCTCAAAGACATCTCGCGACTCGAAGTATTGCGTACGAGACTTGTTGAAGTCTCCATACCAGTCGAGAATGCGGTCATTAAAGAACCAGGTCCGGACCACGTCGTTGAAGTCCATCCCGGCCTGAGCCAGGGCCGATTCCGCGGCCAGGAATTTTGCATCCGACTGCTGACGCCTGTCCATTCCGGCAGGGTCGATCAGCCGGCCTCCGAGCTTGCAGTACCGGTTGTCCCGGTCCTGCCAGATGCACCCGATGGTCTGCCCGCCGGGGCCCTGGATCGTCTCGACCTGCCTGTCGGGTATGCAGTGCAACTGCACCGCCTGGACGACCGGTCTGGCGGGGGCCTCGGCCTGGACATATGTCACGGGCCAATTGGCCTGTCCCATGCGCTCGATCCTCTCCGCGTGGGTCTGAAGATCGAATTGCAGACCCACGAAGTTCTGTTGCGCTACGACCCGCAGACCTTGCTTGTTGATCTGGTCCAACAGGGGAGGGATCGCCTCAGTCAGGTCGGGCTGCTTGGGGCCCGGAAGGATGGTGATGAACTTCTCGTCGCCGCAAGGCGTGGTTCGCACCACGGCCTGCCCGGTACTGACTTGCTCTCCGGTCTTCATTCGATACGTCCTTAAGGAACTACAGGCTCAACACGTATTCGACGAGATCGTCGATCTGTTGTTTGGTCAGACCGGAAACGTCCCCGTGGAGCTTCAACTGGGGGTTGTCCTTGGTCAGGGCCTGGAGCATCGTGGGGCTTCGGCCATCGTAGAGATACGGGGCCGTTCGCCAGACTTCCAGCAGCGTGGGGGTGTCAAACGCCATGCCCTTCTCTCGGCCGATGCCGGTACCTACGTCATGTTTGTTCAGGTCGGTGTACAGCGGAGCCGGGTGGCAGGCAGCACAGCCGGCCTGGGCGAAGATCTTCTCGCCGCGCTTGGCCGCTTCGGAAAGCTCCCCGTCGACAAGGTAGGGGCTGGGCACGGGCTGGAGGCTCTTGAGATAGGTGTCAATGGCTACAGCGTCGGCTTCGGGCCGAACCACGAACTGGATAAAGGTCATGCCGGCTCTGACGGCCGTCTCGGCATCGGCGCGAACGCCGGTGATCATCACCGGGGGAGTTTTGTGGCTCAGAACCAGGCTCTTGGTCTGCTTGGGGTTGCCGATACCGTCATTGAGCAGGTCCCAGTTGAGCCCGTCGGTCCGGACATCCGGGTGACAGGTGGTACAGCTTTGCCAGTGCTGGAAGCACATGATCGCGTCGTTGAAGAGTCGCTCGCCCACGCGGGCCTGGGTTTCGGTGGGGGCGGGGCCCATGGCCAATTGGGCGATGGCTGCCGGCTCCTTGGCCGGATCGACCACCGAGACGGTGTCGGTGAAGTACTCGCAGGCGTAGAACTTGCCGTTGGCGGCGGTCAGCCCCCGCGGGCCGTTGCCGCTGAGCTTGATGCGCCGCTTGAAGTCCACGCAGAAGGCCAGGTCGTTGGGGACATCGTCGGCCGACTTGGTCGCCTGGGTCACCTGCTTGCCTTCGGCGGCTTCGGCGAGCTTCTTGTGCAGAACTTCGCGATCCAGCAGAATCACCTCGTGGGTCCCCGCACAGGCAACGCCGATGTTCTTGCCGTCGCCGGTAACCGCAACGCCCCAGGGGTTGGCAGCCCCGCGGTCGATATCGTCCAGCAGGACCGTGTTGACGATTTCGTCCCTGGTCAGGTCGATGATCGTCAGGGCGTTGGTGTTCATCCAGCCGCGGTCCAACTGCGTGGTGGGCAACTGGTAGCGCCCGAGAATGTGCGTTACGTAGGCGTTCTTGCCGTCGGGAGAAATCGCGACGCCGCGAAGCGACATCGATCCGTTGGGAAGCTGCACGGGCGTAACCTTGCCCGAGGCAGTGTCGATGATACTGGCTGTGGCGGCTACGTAGGCCTCATCGGCCGCTCCGGAAGGCAGCAGGTTCGCCACAACGAGCTTCTTGCCGTCGGGGGTGATATCCATGGCCACCGGTTCGCGAGGGACCGCAACGGTCTTGACCGTCTTGCCGTCGGCGACGTTGACGAAGGCAATTTCGTTATCGAAACGGTTGCATACGTAGAGAGTCTTGGCATCGGGAGAGAAAATCGGAGCGGTGGGGGTATGTCCGACCTGAATGGTTCGGGTCTGGTCCGAGCCGGTGTCGATCAGGAAAATCTCGCCCTGGGGGGATTCTGCCGTCGCGGCCAGGAGCTTCCCGTCTTTCGATACCGCCAGGCCCGAGAGTTGCTTCTGGACCGGGTAGGTCTTGACGATGTCGCCGGAGTCGGCCTTGACAACTGCGACTCGCTTGCCGGTGGCCTCGGCGACGTAAAGGGTTCCGCCGTCCGGCGAGGCGACGATCGCAAGGGGGGAAAGCGGATCGTTGGCGGAGCTGCCGGCCGCGTCGCCGTCACTCATGGCCAGGCTGAACACCACTGCGGCCAGACCGCAGATCATCAGGGGCAGGTACCTTTTCATCATGATTGCTCTTCTCTCACTTGGCTTTGGCCGCCGGAATAAACGCAGCAACTCTGCAGATATTTCGGCAACCTACGTTGTACATCGAATGGACTCGACCGCACTTTCCCGCAGAAGGGCAACTTTTTGCCCCGCCTGCGCGAAAGGTTTTACCTTTTAACCAATATACCGTTCAACGCTGCTTTGGCAATAAAGGACCGCTGGTTTCGGAAAAAGTCAGGAAACACGGCCTGGAATTTCATTTACCGGTGAAAGTATAATCCCTTTGCCGGCCCGGGGGGACGGGCGAATTTCAGGATGCATCGGTTTGACGGGTTCGCGACACTGCTTTGACGAACCTGCCACGATACGCCTCGGGAGATACTCCCATCCGTCGCCGAAAGGCCTTGGAGAAGCAGAATCCGTCGGCATATCCCACCCGGGAAGCGATTTCCTTGCACCGCATGTGCGTGCAGCGCAGAAGATTCGCCCCGGCCGAGATTCGAAGATCATGAAGGTATGCTATCGGCGTCTGTCCGTAACGATCACGAAACCGGCGGTTGAAGTGGCCTCGGCTGTAATGGGCCATACGGGCCAATTGAGCTACCGTGACCGACTTTGAGAAATTTGCGGCCAGGAAACTTCTGGCTGCTTCCAGTGCATCTTCCTGTCCAGGATTGAGTTGCGAGGATTCCAGGCCGCTGCGGATCGTGAGGGTCAGTAGCTCGGCCACCTTCTGCTGTACTACCAACCGGTCGCCCGGCTGGTCTGGCCGAGCATGCTCGATGACGCGGCGAAAGCAGTTGCGGGCTTCTGTGGTGGCCTTGGGGTTCAGCCAGTACAGCCGGGAATCGGGGAGCTCTTCCCCGGCGAAGTGACTCAGCAGACGCTCGCCCGCCCAGGCCAGGCTCTGCTCGCGACGGCGGAATTGAAAAGTGATCTCGCAGTAAGTTACGTCACCGGCATCGGTGGGGCCGAACTCGTGCTTCTGACCCGGTGCGGTGACCACCAATGTCCCCGGGCAGCAGGGCAGCAGTCGATTCTCCAGCACAAAACGATTGGATCCCAGGGTATAGAGGACCAGGTGGTAGACATCATGGACATGTCCGACAGGATCGCGTCGCTTGTGATGCCTGCGCTGCTGGTAATGGGCGGTGAGCAATTCAAAATGGTAGATGCCCCCGTCGGCTTGGATGTCCAGCAGGCGGGGCTGTCGTTTGGGCGCCTCGGTGCGCAGCCAGGCGGTTGCGTTGGAGAGATTCTCAGTATGTGACATGGGTTTGCCTGTCTTTGCCATCGAAGTGTACCGCAAAACATGCACAATATAGCACCATTGCAGCGTAGAGGCACACAATGATTATCAGGATGGGACAAAGGACGCCATGAACGCTTACGACCAACTAGACCACGACGACCGACAGAAAGTAGACCAGTTGCTCAAGGAAACCCTCAGTCACGGAGGCTTGGCCCCGGTGGAACTGGAGGCGTTCTGGGCCGATCAGGAAATCGCACGGGCCGATCCGTTCGGCTCGGAGATCCCCCAACTTCCCCTCGGGGCGATCTGCAACTGGGAGTGCGTCTTTGATGAACTGGGAATCGACGTCGACTACCGGCGATACCAGAACGACGACGAGTACCGCTTAGCTACGGCCAAGGCGTACAACGACAAGGCCGAGGCCATCGTTGGCCGCCGACAGCTCAACGAGAATCCTCCCCGGCGCAAGGGCTACCGGTTCAAGCATCTCAACGATCTGTTCGAGGCTGAGAATTCCTGGGAAGGGGGCCCGGCCGGTTCCTGGTGGCTGATGTCCTCGGCCGACAATCCATCCGAACTGTCTGACCTGCTGGACCGGGTGGAAAAACGCCTGGAAGACCTGCCCGGCTTCCTGTTGCCAGACGACTGGGAGCAGCAGAAGCGGCAGCTTCAGGCCGAGGGTATCCCCATGCCTGCCTATCGCTTTCAGCGGGGTCCCTGCACCTTCGCTACCAGCATCTACGGGGCCGAAAACATGCTCCTGTTGGGCTTTGATCATCCCGAGTTGCTCGATCGCTTCCGGGAGGTCCTCATTCGATCCATGCTGGGTATCGCCGAGCTTCTCGACGCCGAGTCCGGCACGCTTGGAACCGAAAACGAGCGACGAGGCTGGCAGTTCAACGACGACAACTGCTGCCTCTTTAACCCCGAACTCTACGAGCGCTTCGCCGCCCCGATCCTCCAGGCCATCTTCGACCGGTACGCCCCCGATCCGGAGGACTATCGAGGCCAGCACAGCGATTCGGAAATGTCCCACCTGCTGCCGATCCTCTCCCGCTTCGATCTGAAGATGGCTAATTTCGGGCCCACCCTGGGCGTCCGGCAGATCCGCGAGCATCTGCCCAACGCCGTGATCCATGGGCAGTTGGCTCCGTTCACGTTCAGCCGCAACGACCAGCGGAACATGCTGGCTGAACTGCTGCGGGACTTCCAGGCCTGCCGGCCCGAGCGGGGGCTGCTTTTTGCTACTGCCGGCTCCATCAACAACGGCAGTCGATTGACCGGCCAGCGCCTCCTGATGGCCGGAATCCAGCGGTACTGCCGCTTTGACGGGTAAGGCCGGAAAGCTTGAAACCCGACCTTGTCGGCGTCTAGGATGATACGAGAGAATTCGCACTGAGCAGGAGATTCATCTTGGCCACCAGGTTGATCGTCATCGGAGGCTTCCTCGGAGCCGGCAAGACCACGCTGCTCTGGCAGGCGGCCAAGCGCCTTGTCAAACAAGGCAAACGCGTCGGCCTGATCACCAACGACCAGGCCCCGGATCTGGTGGATACCTCCCTGCTGGCAAGGCAGGGCCTGGACGTGCAGGAGGTGGCCGGCAGTTGCTTCTGCTGCAACTTCCAGGGGCTCATCGACGCAGCCGAGAAGCTGCGGCGCGATGTCAGCGCCGATGTCCTCCTGGCCGAGCCGGTGGGCAGTTGTACCGACCTCTCTGCCACCATTCTCCAGCCGCTCAAGGAGCATTTCCGACAGGAATTCGAACTGGCGCCGCTGTCGGTCCTGGCCGATCCTCATCGCGTCGGACGCATTCTCGCCGGCAAGGATTCCTCTCTTCATCCCAGCGCCGCCTACGTGCTGAAAAAGCAGCTCGAAGAGGCCGACTGGATTCTGGTCAACAAGACCGACCTTCTCGACGATGTCCAGCGGGCCGAGCTTGGGGACCTGCTGAATCGACATCTGCCCGATCATGATCTGCGCTGGCTCAGCGCTCAGACCGGACAGGGCCTGGACAGATGGATACAGGAAGCTCTGACCCAGACCCGGGCCGGGACGCGCGTCGTCGAGATCGACTACGACCGCTACGCCGAAGGCGAGGCCGTTCTGGGATGGCTCAATGCGGAGGTCCATCTGACCCCGCCCGCCGAGAAAGGCTGCGACTGGACGGAGTTCCTCCTCGCCTTCATGCAGACCATGGCCGAGCAGATCCAGCAGGCCCAGGCCTCGGTGGGGCACCTGAAGGTCTTCCTGGCCAATGAATCCGGCGAACTGGTGGCCAACCTGGTCGAAACCGGCGGAGAGATCACCCTCCGAGGAGACATCCAGGATGCCAACGCCCCGGCTGAGCTGGTCATCAACGCCCGGGTGGAGATGGCCCCGGACGATCTTCGGCTGCTGGTCCTGGGCCAGTTGACCTTCGCAGCCAGCCAAAAAGACCTTGCCGCGGTGGTGGGGGACCTGCGGAGCATCCGCCCCGGGCGCCCCGAACCGACGCACCGGTACTCGTGCGTCTTCGACGGCTGATTCCGGCCGAGCCGAAGAACCCCTCCAAGCCCCCGAGCCGGTTTCTTGACGCCTATAGGGGCATCTGTCGCGTCAGGATAATCACATTGGCGACACTGCGCAATGTCTGCGGGGTTCTATCTGGTAGACTCAAGATAAATGTAAAGTGCTTTCGATCCCCTTTTCCGGGAGAGCGAAGATGATAAAGTCTGCCCAGTATCCAAGCTTTGTTTGCCTTGCCCTCTGGCTGGCCGCGATGGCCGCTGCCACTGCATTTGCCGATGAGCCCCAAACCCCTGTCTACAAGCAGCAGCAGACGCCGGGACTTCTCAAGCAGATGCTCGACGGGCCTCTTGCCGACGTGGAGGAAGTGGTCTTCGCCGTGCACGGGGGGACCGGGTGGCACTGGTACGAGACGTTCGGCTATGTCTGCGACAATCCCAACCAGGGCAAGTTCGCCCGGGGGCCGGGCATGCTGGCCCGGTACAATCTGCGCACCGGCCGGATGACGCCCCTTCTGGAAGACCGCGGCGGGGCCATGCGCGACCCCTGCGTGCACTGGGACGGCAAGAAGATTCTCTTCTCCTACCGGCCCGGAGGTTCGCAGCACTACAACCTTTATGAGATCAAAATCGACGGATCGGAGCTGAGGCAGATTACCGAGGGGCCCTGGGATGACATCGAGGCGGTCTACCTGCCCAACGACGACATCATGTTCTGTTCGTCGCGCTCCAAACGCTGGGTGCCCTGCTTCACGACGCAGGTGGCCAACCTGTTCCGTATCAACCACGACGGAACCGGCATGCGACAGATCTCCTCCAACGTCGAGCATGACAACACGCCATGGGTCCTGTCTGATGGACGCGTGCTCTACACCCGCTGGGAATACGTGATGCGGGGGGTGATGTCCTTTCATCACCTCTGGACGATGAACCCCGACGGTACAGCCCAGATGGTCGCCTACGGAAACATGCACGACGGGACGCTCTTCATCGACGCCAAGCACATCCCCGGCAGCGATAAGATCATCTCGGTTGTCTCGCCCTGGCACGGCGGGCCCGAACACAACGGGGCGATCGGGACCGTGGATATCACCAAAGGCCCGGACTACCTGGGCGCTGTGGAGATCATCAATCCCCCCGGCATGCAGTGGGCTGAGCCCGACTGGCGCAAGCCCATGAAGGAAATCACCAAGGCCCAGGGAGGTTGGCGCGACCCCTACGCCATCAGCGAGAACTGCTTCCTGGTCGCCTACGATTCCCACCTGGCCGTGATGGACGCGAAGGGTCGCTTCGAGATCCTCTATACCGTGCCCGGTGTCCGGCCCGACAGGATGCACATGCACGAGCCCAGGCCGCTGATCGCCAGACCCAGGCCGCCGGTAATCCCCGACCGCACCGATCCGACCCAGGCTACCGGAACGCTGGTCCTCCAGGACATCTACCGGGGCCGACAGATGGAAGGCGTGAAGCGAGGTAGTGTCAAGAAGCTCCTGATCGTGGAAGAACTGCCCAAGCCGGTGAGCTTCTCAGCCACGCAGGAGCCGACCATCGGCCAGCACAACCTGGAACGCACGCTGGGGATCGTACCGGTCGAGGCGGACGGCTCAGCCCACTTCGAGGCCCCGGCCAACCGCAGCCTGGTGTTCCTGGCCCTGGATGAAAACGACCGCTGTATCAAGCCGATGCGCAGCTTCGTGACGATCATGCCCGGGGAAGTGACCGGCTGCGTGGGCTGCCACGAAGAGCGCACCTACGCCCCGCTGGATGCCAAGCAGTTGGCCCTGGATGCATTGAAGCGTCCTCCCAGCCAAATTCGGCCGCTGGACTTGACGCCCCGCAACATCATCGACTGGCCCCGGGACATTCAGCCGATCCTCGATGCCAACTGCATCAAGTGTCACTCGGCCCAGAAGCGAAAGGGCGGCGTGGTTCTCACCGCAGATCGCGGACAGCTTACCACCCTGAGCTACGAGAGCCTGCGAAAGCGTTACAAGCAGGGCGGCAGCCAGGGGATGATCCCGCCGTACTCGGCCGGCAGCGGCGATGACTCGCTGCTGAAGTTCTTTACCGGCAGCCATCACGATGTAAAGGCCAACCCGGCCCAGATCCGCCTGATCAAGCTCTGGCTCGATACGGGGGGTACCTGGGCCGGAACCTATGGCGCGGTGGCCAGTGGACAGCTCGGCGCCGGCTTCAGCGCCAACCAGAGCTACTACAACCCGATCGATCTGAAGCTGCTGGCCCGGGAAATCGACCTGCTCGAGCGGCGCTGCGACTCCTGCCACAACGGACAGAAGCACCGCGCCCGCCGCTACGACAAGAAGCACGATCTGTACAAGCAGAGTTGGGGCTTCAGCTTCCCCGGGCGGGTGCTCTCCCGCGAGCACACCAACCTGAGCAGGCCCGAACTGTCCAATGTACTGCTGGCCCCGCTGGCCAAGGAAGCCGGCGGCCTGGGGCTCTGCAAGCCCAAGGACAAACCCGACGCTCCGGCCGTCTTTGCAGGCCGCGACGACAAGGACTTCCAGGAACTCCGCGAGATCGTCCACAAGCTCTCGGGCATCCTGGAAGAGAAAACCTGGTACCACATGGACAACTTCCTGCCCAATCCGCACTACGTTCGCGAGATGAAGCGCTACGGCGTGCTGGATCCGGCCTGGGAGATGGGCGACCCGATTGACCCGTTCGCGGTGGATGATCGATATTTCAAGCTGTTCTGGCACAAACCACGCAAGAAGTGGTAGACGTTCTCAGGAGAATTCAGATGTACAGACATACGATTGCTACGCTGCTGGTCCTGACGTGCTTCTCGCTTTCAGGCCTTGGCGAGACACCCCGAAACGTCCAGTGGGCAGACAACCCCGGAAGAAACATGGTCGTCGATGCCCGGAACCTTCCGGCGGACTTGGAAAAGGCCCCGAAGCTCTGGTCGGTCGATCTGAGAAGCAAATGGGCGTTTGCCCAGCCTACGGTCGTGGATGGCCGCGTCTACGTGGGCCTCACCAGCAAGGGCTTGGGAGACGACCGCCTGGAGAGCTTGTCGGCCGACGGCGGAGCCATCATCTGTTATTCCGCCCGCGATGGCAGCGTCCTCTGGAAGCTGATCTGCCCCCATGGAGGCTACCAGGGGGGCAGCTACGGCATCGGCTATCCTCCGACGGTCATCGGCGACCGGGTGTACGTCCGAGGCATCGCCAACGTGTTCTGCCTCGACGCAGACGGCCTGGCCGATGGCAACGACGGCATGCAGAGCGAACTGGAGTGGATGGAGCACGCGTCGCGCAGATACCGCAAGGACAAGCCCGCACCTGCCGAGTTGCTGCCCACCGATGCCGACATCCTCTGGGTTACCGAGATTGAAAAAACGTTCAATGCCTCCTTCCACGACTCCGGGGCCGGGGCCGTCCTCGTCCAGGAAGACTTCCTCTGGGTCCCCACCAGCCACGAATACGGCGTTCGGTCCCAGAAGGGGGCCAAGAATGTTCCGAACCTCCTGGTTCTCAATCGTCACACGGGGCAGGTCGTGGCGCGAGACCAGGTCGAGGTCCCCATGGTCTTCCACGGGCAGTGGTCTTCGCCCTCGATGGGGCAGGTCGATGGCCGCACGCTTGTCTTCTGGCCCGATGGCTACGGCGTGCTCCACGCCTTTGCCCCGCCCAAAGCGGCCACCATCCAGGACGGTCAACTCCAGAAGCTCGAAGAGGTCTGGCGTTTCGACTTGAACCCCCCGGAGTATCGCTTTCACGAGGGCAAGGAGATCCGGTATTCCGATGACAAGAAGATGCAACTGAAATACCCGCCCGACGACCAGCATGACTGGTACGATCCGGAAGGGGACGAGCGGGGCATGGGAGCCGGCAACGTGATCTCCACTCCCGTCTTCCACGATGGACGTGTCTACGTCGGCATCGGGCGCGACGGGGCGTATCACAAAAAGGCCGGCGACACCTACGGCCGGCTGGTCTGCATCGATCCCGGCGGGACCGGCGATATCTCGACCTCCGGGCTCATCTGGGAAGCCCGGGACATTCCGCGGACGCACTCAACGGTTTCCATTGAGGACGGTCTGCTCTTTGTGGCCGACCAGATCGGGGGCCTCCACTGCTACGATGCCCGCACCGGTAGCAAGCAGTGGGAGCACGATACCGGCGTGAAGATCCATTGCCGATCTCAACTGGTCGCCGACGGAAAACTTTACGTCGGCAACGATAAGGGCGAGTTTTTCGTCTTTGCCGCCTCCCAGGAAAAGAAGCTGCTCTCGGAGTATCGCACGCATCCGCACAATGCGACCCCCACAGCGGCCGACGGAATGCTGATCCTCCTGACATCCCGCAGCCTGACGGCCTTTGGCCCCGAGCCGAAGTCGCCCTGAGACGGCGACCCATCCGGGCTGCTCAGACGGTTTTCGTGGTCTGCCTCAGTTGGGAGGGTCGCAGGCCCAGTTCGCGGCGGAAGACCTTGCAGAGGTTCGAGGCGTGTTCATAGCCCACACGGACGGCAATGTCTGGAAGGGCCAGGGAGGTCTCGGTCAGCAGCCTCCTGGCCTCGGCCAACCGGACGCGGAGGATCTCCTTGTGGATCGTTCTTCCCAGGCAGCGTCGGAACTTCTGCTCCAGCGTCCGACGCGAGACGAGCACGACCCGCAACACGTCGGCCGTTGTGATCCCGTCGGTGGCACGGCGACGAATGAATGCCACCGCCTCACGGACCTCTTTGTCTTCGATGGCCAGCATGTCGGTACTGACCCGCTTGCAGATACGAACCGGTGGTACGACGAGCTGCGTGCAAGGCGATCCTTGGCCGGCCATCAGGCCCGAGAGCATCTTGCCTGCCAGAAACCCGATGCGTCCTGTGGCCTGGTCGACCGAAGACAGCGCCGGCCAGCAGAGCCGGGCATCCAGGGCGGAAAATTCGGCTGTCAGAACGGCCAGGTCCTCCGGGACCGCCCTGCCCAAATCGGACAGCTCGGCAAGGATTCTCCTGCCCCAGCCGGAGGTGACCAGAAACAACCCCGTCGGGGAGGGCAGCGAAGTAAGCCAACGGCGACGGGAGCGCCCCTGGTGATACGAGGCCGGCTGCTCGGTGAGGTTGTCGCGCATCTCCAGGCCGCACTTGTGTGCCTGGGCCAGGAACGACGCCCGGCGCTTCAGGCCAAAGGCGGTCTGCTCCCCGGAGAAAAAGGCCAGGCTCGTGAGGCCCAGCTCGCGGAAGTGTTCCACGGCCAGGCGTCCCAGGGCGGCCTCGTCGGGTACAACGCTGGGCTGATCTTCGCGTCCGGGTTCTACCAGGACCACCGGCTTGCCGGTTCGCTCCAGGGCTCCCATGACGGCATCGTCGACCTGCAGCGAGACCCAGCCGTCAACAGGGCCGATCTGCTTGATCTGCGAAGGGCTCGTAAGACGCGTGCTTGTAATCGTAGACCAGGGCCCGTGTCTCTGGATGTAGGAGGCCAGGCCTTCCAGGATGCCGCGACAATAGGAATTGCCCGCCGGCAGGGCGAGGCATACGCGGGGCAGGCGGTCTGTCTTGCAGGAGCGGGGCATGCGGGTCTCTGCGCAAAAGGCTAACGGAAATATCAGTTAGTGTAATCGCCGGCAGCGGCCGTGCAATAGAATGTCTGCATATTCCAGGACCGCTGACCCTCTGTAAGGAGCAACCCACATGGCCCGGACACCCAATGTTGTCATGATCGTCACCGACCAGCAGCGAGCCGACACCATCGCCGCACTGGGCAACCCGATCATCAAAACGCCCACGCTGGACCGCCTCTGCAACGAGGGAACCGCCTTTCGCCGTGCCTATACGCCCACCCCGGTCTGTGCTCCTGCGCGGGCGAGCATGGGCTGCGGCCGACCCGGACACCAGGGATGCATGACGGATAACTTCGGCGGGATCTTCCTGGACTACCCAAATTTCCCGACCATGCTCCAACAGGCCGGGTATCAGACATTCGGGGTCGGCAAGAGTCATTCCCGCTTTGCCGGCGGGCCCGACAAACCCACGCCGGAGAATCTCCAGGGATTTGATCGGTTCGTCCACACAAGCGAATACTTCGAGTGGTTCTCCCAGCAGGGCATCGACTGGATCCCCCGCGCTGACGGCGGGTTCGGTACCGAGCATTATTACATTCCCGAGACCCTGCCTTACCCGCATCATCTCAGCAAGCCGCACTGGATTGTCGAGCAGTCCAAGGGGTTCCTGGCCCAGCGTGACCACGACAAGCCCTTCCTGATCTGCGCCCACTTCGACGCCCCGCATCCGGGCTTCCACGTGCCCTACCCCTTCTCGGCCATGTACCGGCCCATCGAGTTCGACGGGCCCCGCAAGCCTGCCAACTACAAGGACTATCGCTGCCGGGCCAATCTCTTCCAGAACCGCTACAAGTGGATGGAGGATGCGGTGGAAGGCGACCGGATGCTCCTGCGACAGATCCAGGCCGCCTACAGCGCGGAAATCAGCTACCTGGACTGGCAGTTCGCACGCCTGCTGGAAGCCCTGGGCGACGAGATCGACAACACGCTGATCCTCTTCACCACCGACCACGGCGAGATGCTCGGCGATTACGGGTGCGTGGGCAAGCGCTGCATGCTGGAAGGGGCGGTCCGGATTCCGATGATCGCTCGGCTGCCCGGTCTCTTCGACGCCGGCAAGGAGGTCCGCGCCCCCTCTACGCTTCTGGACGTCATGCCCACGGTGGTCACCGCGGCCGGGCTGGAAATCCCGGAGGGCCTCGACGAGGCCATGCCGCTGCAGGAAGTCGCCAATATGCAGCCGGGTGAGAGAATCGTGTTCAGCCAGTTCTCGCGAGCCTGGAACGGGCAGTATTACGCCTCCGATGGCGAGCGGGCCTACTGGCACAGCGCCGCGGACAAGCGCGAGTGGAACTTCCGGCTTCGCGACGAACTCGACCAGGGCCCGATCCTGGAGATGGACCAGCGCGGAGGACAGCTCAAGCAGGCACTGATCGACCGCCACCGCGACGACGTGTTCTCCAAGGCCGTCGAGGCCGACGACTGGGCCGACCACGACATCCCGGCCAATAATATCCATCGGCATCCCGACTATGGCGTGCTCTTTGCCGAGAAGGTCAAGGGCAAGATGCAGGCCGACGTGGAAGCCCTGGGCCCGGGTTACGCCCGCAAGTGCACCGGCATCGGGCAGGGCCACCCCATGGCCGAGCACATGGTCACCCTGACCGACGAGGAGCGCAGCCGGCTGCGCGAGATCCACGCCGACCACCTCCTGGCCAAGCAACCGTAGGGTGCGGTTCGCCATAGGCGGAACAGGTATTTCTCGCTTCCAAAGTGCCAGCGATTTGTGCAAGATCTTCAAGCGTCGCGTAGGCATCACGCCAAGCGCGTTTCGTCGCAACGCGGCCCGCAGCTCCGGCAAGCCTGCGGGCCAACGCCGATAAGGAACTCTCGTCCATCCCTGCCCTCCGACCTGCAATCGGGAGAAAACGTGACCACTGATACAAGACCCAATGTGCTTTTCATCGCCATTGACGACATGAACCACTGGCCCCGGTGCATGGGCAAGTACCCCTCGGCCCGGACGCCGCATATCGACCGCCTGGCTCAGCGAGGGACGCTGTTTACCAACGCATTCTGTCCGGCCCCGATCTGCGTGCCGGGCCGCACCGGAGTGCTCTCGGGTCTCATGCCCAGCCGGTCCGGCTGCTACGTGAACACCTCGGTCGCAAATGACGCCAAGGACACGATGCACAGCCAAGCCCTGGAAGAAGCCCTGCCCTTGCCGGTGCATTTCCGCAGGAACGGCTATCACACGATGGGCAGCGGAAAGATCTTCCACGGCAAATGGCACAGTCGTGAGCAGGGCGAAGATCCGCTCTGGGAGGAATCCAACCCCCGGGAGTGGTTTGAGGGGATCCAGCGGGATTTCGAACTTTCTCCAAGCCCCCGCTCGAGCATCGAGGGGCTTGACAGTCCACGAAGCCGGCTCTACTGGGGACCAACGGACGACTCCAAAGGCCTGGTGGATGATGTCGTGACCCAGTGGTGCAGCCGGAAGCTCCAGCAGAGCTACGACACGCCGTTTCTGCTGGGCGCTGGGTTCATCCGGACGCATACGCCGCTGATCGCACCGCGTCGGTTCTTCGACCTGTACGACCCGGAACGAATCGAGGTCCCCGAGGTTGACGAGGAGGCCTTTGCCGGCCTGTGCGACTTCGCCAAGACAATAGCCCTCGGCTCGGGGGGGCACGAGACCGTCGGGGGAAACGACCACCAGTTGCGAACCCGCCGGACGCTGCGGGGCATGGTGCATGCGTACCTGGCCTGCATCAGCTACGTGGATCACTGCATCGGCCGACTGATCGACACGTTGGATGCCTCGCCCCATGCCGACAATACGATTGTGGCCCTGTGGGTCGACCACGGCTGGAACCTCGGCAACCGCCACCACACCCAGAAGTGGGGGCTCTGGGCGACCGAGGCCAACGTGCCGTTGATCATCTCGCGCCCCGCCGGCAGAACCGGCCTATGCGAAACCCCCGTTTCGACCCTCGATCTGTATCCCACGCTCTCGGAGCTTTGCCGCCTGCCGGCCAGGAGCCATTGGCAGGGCCACAGCCTCAAGCCCCTGCTGGAGGTTCCGCAGGGCGATTGGCCTCATCCGGCCATCACGACCTATGGGCCGGGCAACCACGCTGTCCGCACGCGGGAGGGAACGTACATTCGCTATGCCGACGGACAGGAGGAGTTGTATGACCCCGAGGCAGACCCGAACGAGAGCAGGAACCTGGCCGGCGACCCCGGACGGCAGGAGATCAAGCAACGCCTGGCCGGTTTCCTGCCGGAGGAGGAAGTCATGCCGTTGCACTGGGCAGGCCTGGATCCGCGCGAAGCGGTGGCGAATATGAAGGACGGCGACGAGGTCCCCCTGGGTTGCCACCTGGACGGCATCGCAGGGCGGAGCATCCGGATCTGTGCCAAGGCCCGGATCGAGGGCTCGGAAGCCGTCCTGGTCAGCCTGCACGGGGTTTCGGCCGGCTTTGCCCTGTATGTCAAACAGGGGCAACTGTGCTTTGCCATGCGGGATGTACCCAGACCGATCCGATGGGAGGCCTTTTCGCCGGAAACCCAGGTTGTCCGTGCCCAGGCGCCATTGCACCATGGAGAGCATGAAATCGAAGCGACGGTGAGCCTCGATGGGACCGTCACACTCACGCTGGACGCCGAGCAGGTCGCCTCGGGCAAGGTGGCCGGTCCGCTGAGCCATCAGCCCATCAGCCTGGTCACGGCCGGCCACTTCCGCACCTCGCTGGAGCAACCCGAGATCGCCCCGGGAGACTTCGCGCACCTGGAGCATTTCCCCGGCTGGCTCCAGCGCGTTTCGATCCGGTTCGGGCAGAGCTGAGCCCCAGGACAGGGGACATCTGAACTCCGATTTGATCTCCCCGCTTGCGGCATCCACTGCGAGCGGGTATGCATGAAGGTTCTGCGAGTGTTCTGAAAAGGAGCTGTCGATCATGGCCGAAAGGGCCCGTGTTGTTGAGTTCGAGTTTCCGCTTTCGCGTCCGTTGACAGGCATCTGCCTGGGCAACGGCGTGGTGGGTTTGATGGTCTGGGGAGATGAGACGCTGAATGTCACCATCGCACGGGCGGGGTTCTGGGACCATCGCGGGGCTATGCCGGCCCAGATCGGCTGCACGTTCCAGCAGCTTCGCGCCTGGCTGGAAGCGGGGCAGCAGGAAAAGGCCAAGGCGGCGTTTGCCTCTCCGGCCGGAAAGGATCCATGGCGGCCCAGGAAGCCCTACCAACTCGGGGGCGGAAGGCTTGTCCTTCGCTTCCCGGCCGGACTGGTGCCCGACACGGCTCGGCTGGACCTGAGCCGAGGCAGCATGGAGATCCGCCTGGCAGCACCGGACGGCAGAGCCGAGACTGTAACCCTCACGCAATCGGCGAGGGAGGAGGTCGCGTGCATCGAGCTTCCCGCCGGCCTGGCCGAGGCGGTGGAGATGGAACTGATCCCCGCCTGGCGATGGATCGGTGAAAAGCTTGCCTCGTGGAGCGTCCCCCCGGCCGAGGTGGACTGTCCTGACGAGCTTGACGGGGCGCACACGATTCTCCAGCGGCTTCCGGAAGATCCTGCCCTGGCGATAGCAGCCCGAAGGCGGGGCAGTCTGCTCACGGTGGCCACGGCGCTGGGCAGGCAGAGCGATGACGATCCGCGCCCGGTCGCCCTGGAGCGTCTGGATGCCCAGGCCCGGACGATCCGACGCGAGTCTGAGCTCTTCTGGTCGGACATCTGCGACAGAACGCCTCAACTGGACCTGCCCGACGCGACGCTGATGCGGATGTACCACTACGGGCTGGCCCGGCTGGTGGGGTGCACGTCCTGGGCATCGCCGGAAGCGGTGGCCTCGGGACTTCAGGGACCCTTCATGGAGGACGACGCCCTGCCTCCCTGGAGCAACGATTATCACACCAACATCAACGTTCAGATGATGTACCGCCCGCTCCTGGCGACCAATCTGCATCAGGGCTACCGTCCGCTCTGGAAGATGATGCAGCAGTGGCTGCCCGTCATGCGCAATCGCGGCGAGGGGTTCTTCCAGGCCCCGGGTTCGATGATGCTCCATCATGCCTCAGACGATCGTTGCCAGGTGTTCGACGGGCTCTGGATCGGCACGATCGACCATGGCTGCTGTGCGTGGATGGCCCGCCACGCCTGGCTGCACTACCGCTACAGCGGCGACGAATCCATTCTCCGCCAAGTCGCCTGGCCTCTGCTGGTGGGGGCCTTCGAGGGCTACTACGCGATGTCCGAGCGGAAGACGGATCCCGACGGCGTCTCCCGCCTGCATCTTCCCGTCTCGGTCAGCCCCGAATACCACGGCAGCGGGCAGGGGCCCTGGGGCGCCGACGCGAGCTTCCAACTGGCCGCCTGGCACAGCGTGGTCGAGATGCTCTCGGAAGCGGCGGTAATTCTGGGCGAAGGGGCCGATCCCCGCTGGCAGGAGGTCCGGCGCGATTTGCCCGAATACACACTGATCGACGAAAGACCCGACGTGGGAGGCTCGGGGCCGGCGATCCGCGTCTGGCGCGGGTGGGAAAGCTCGTCCCATATCGGCGTCTGGGCCGGCGAGGACCTCAACGAAAGCCATCGCCACCATTCGCACATGGCCTGCTTCTATCCCTTCGAGACCGTCGATCCGCTGGACCCGAGTCGAAGGGAGATTGTCGGGAACACCTATGACGCATGGATCTACCGCGGGGCCGGCTACTGGACCGGCTGGTGCCTGACGTGGGCGAGCATCCTGTGCAGCCGATTCAATCGGCCCACCGCTGCTGTGTCCTGGCTGCACTGGCTGGACGTGGGCTTCACCAATGAGGGGGGCAATACCAACCATGATGCCGCGCCGGGACTCTCCATCCTCGAACACCGCTCGGCGGAAAAGGCCTGGTCGGGCCAGGGCCACGAGATCATCCAGCTCGATGCAGCCCTGGGGGCGGTCTCGGCCATCCTGGAGATCCTCGTTCAGCCTCGACGCGATGGGGTCCACGTGCTGCCGGCGCTGCCGGTGGGATGGCGGAACCTGCGCTTCGATAACGTGGGCGTCCCGGGCGGCTTTCGGATCGGAGCCACCGTCCGACGCGGGCACGTCATCGAAGTCCGCGTCGCGAGCACACGCGCGGGCACGCTGCGCCTGGCCCATCACCTGGGCGCGCAGGTCCTCGTGGATGGCCAGCCCCGCAGCGGCGAGGTCCTCGAATTGACGATGCCCCCCGGGCAGGAAATAACCGTCCGAAGAGCCTGAGGCCTGCCGGGCAGCCCTTCCGGGGAATATCGGCTACTCGTTGGCAGCAGGCTTCTGGGCTTCGGGGCCTCGGTAGACGGGGCCCTTGTAGGCCGCAACGGCGCGGTCGCCGTTGTAGAGGATCATTCCGTCGATGGCTTCGATGGTCGAGGGCGTTTCGTCCAGGCGCGTCTCGCTGATCTTCTCCATGACGGGGCCTTCCTTGTAGACGAACATCCGGCGCCCATTGGCGACGTAGATCCGCCCGTCGGCGACCATCTGGGAGCGGAGGATGAGCTTCTTGCCCAGGTCGGCCGCCCAGAGCTGCTTGCCCGTATCGGCCTGGAAGCAGTGGAGCTTGCCCGAGACGTCGGCCAGGTAGAGCAGGCCATCCTTGACCGAGGCTGTCGACTGTGTGCGCTTGACTTCGTAGCTCTCCCAGACAAGCCGGGGCTCGGTGGCCGGGTCGGTGACTTCCCAGCACATCAGTCGTCCCACGCCGTCCTGGACGTCATTGTAATAGCAGTCGCGACCCAGGCCGATATAGATCCGGTTGCCCACGATGGTCGGCATGGCGATGATCTCGCACGGTCCGAAGAGCTTGTGCTCGGCCCGGGTTCGCAGACCCTCCCATCGGTCGGTGTCCTTGGCGTAGCCCTTGGGATACCGGTGGAAGAGACGACCGTCGTCGGTGTAGCAGATCTCCTTGCGCTCGGACGTGTAGCGGTAGTGGCTGGGATTCAGGTCCACCGTCCAGAGGGTGGGGATATCCACCGGCGTGCCGTCTTCGGAAGGAGTGACCATCCCCATGCCGTGCATCCGCCCGTGGCCGTCGGGGAAGATCACGATCTTCTTGCCGTTCACTTCCATCAGGCTCGGTGAGGACCACTCACCGTGGAAAACATACGGAACAGGCAGGCGGTCTCGTGCAATGAGTTTGCCGGTGTTCTTGTCGATGACCAGGATCTTGGGCGGCCCGTCGTTGCCGTGGTTCTCCGTGCCGGTCTTGCTGGAGGTGCTTACCCAAAGCTGGTCGCCGATCAGAAGCGGCGAACAGGAGGTGGCGTCTTCGTACTGGCAGCCGTATTGCCAGACCGGGTGACGCCAGAGGATGTCGCCGGCCAGTTTCGGCAAGGCTTTCACCGCACCGGGCTCAACCATCAACTCGTTCCGGACGGAGGTATAAAACGCCAGTTCTTCCTCCTCGCTCATGCCCTGGTTGCCGTCGGCCAGGCCGTCGACGTCCAGACAGAGGATCTCGTCCTTGGCCAGGATGTAGAGTCGATCGCCTTCCACCACCGGCGTCGTGCAGACGCCGTAACTCAGGTTGTAGGTGAAATGAGGGATGAAAACCTGCCAGACCGGCTGGCCGGTATGCAGATCCAGGCAGGTGATCGCCGCGGCGCCGTTGCCGAGCTCACTGTATTTCTTGTTCTCGCTGGTGGTTTTGGTGGCTGCGAACTTCTTGTCCAGCAGTCCGCCTTTTCCCGTGCCGAAGATGACCTTGCCGTCCACCACCGCCGGCATGGGATAGCCGTACCTGGCCCCGTGCTCGAAGCGCCAGAGACGCGTGGAATCATCCAGCTTTTCAGGCAGCCCCCGCACGTCCAGGACCATGTTGTGGCTTGGGTCGTTGCCCCATACCTCCTGGGCTTGGGCGCTGGAAAGAGTCAGCAGGAGAATCAGTCCGCAGGTAAGACAGGTCTTCATAATCGCTCCGAAACGGTTCGTATTCTGGGCGTCGGACAGAATCGGCCAATGCAAAACGACCGGATGTCTACACAGTGTAACACGCATGAGCGACGAAGGATCTGCAATAAATTGCGTTTCCCCCTCAAGATATTACAGGGGTGCCCAGGTCCGCACTGCCTGCGGGCAATTCGCGGATCAGGGCGATGTCGTCGACGTAGTCCTTCGAAATGTCGTAGATCTCTGCAGTATAGGCGGCGAACTGTCCGCCGGGGCCTGCTGCGTTGATGCTCAAATCCAATCTCCATTCAGAAGTCGATATCAGCTTCTCGATCCGTAGTAGAAGCTTACCACGCCGCAGAGGAGGAATACGATCAGGCCGGGGGTCTGTTCGTGGCCTCCGGAGACGAAGAGTACGGCCAGCACGCCGGCAACAGCCAGGCACGCCAGGGCCTTGAGGTGTTTGAACATTGCCCCGGCCGAGCGGGAGAAACCCGGGCTGATCCATTTCTCGAACAGATGCCCTATGATCAGCCCCGCGATGGAGAAGAAGAAGCTCAGATACGTCTGGTTCTCCCAGAAGGGATTTTGGATGGACAGGGCGATTCCCATGATTGCCACGGCCAGGATCATCAGCTTACGGATGACACCTGCCGGCAGGAAGAGAGGCTCTTCCCGCTGAAAATGCGGATCGTGCACCCTGTCGGCGCGGGCCGATGCGGCGTTTCGGAAGCCGAAGTAGAAGCCGATGATCGTCAGCAGAAGGGAAAGAAGGGATTCGGGCACCTGGCCCCGCGTGACAGCGACAAAGCAGGCCGAGCCCAACAAGGACAGCGCGATCAGGGCTCGAACGCTGCCCCGTGGCAGGTGCAGGGGGAGAACGGCCTCGGATTCGACCTTCTCCAGCAGGGCCGCCTGTCCCTCTTGGGCTCCGATCAGCACATCATATTCGGTTCGACAGCCCGGGCAGGCAAAGGCTTCCCCATGTTTCAGGCTTCCATGAAGCCTGTAGCTGCATCGGGGGCACTGCATGTAGGAAGATTCGATTTCAAACATGACCACCGCCTCTTTCGGCGAGCCCAATCGCCATGATGCCAGAATCTACCGCCGTCCGGCCCGCCGGTCAAGGCTCTGTGGCTGCTCAAGAACAGCGGCCGGGAAAAGCAAACGAGATACAGCAACAAAAATGAAACATAGTTTCTCTTTTCTGTCGCCATGACAAGGCCAGCTCTGCAGCGGAGTTCCGCGGAGAAAGCGATTCAGAGTGCTTTCCTGAAGACAAAGGTTGAACTTCAGGTCATACGGACAGAAGTAACATTTTTTCCGGGAAGGTCGATGCCTGATGGTGTTTAATGTTGGAATTCACCGTCTAACCCTTTGAACAATTCCTGGAGAGACCCATGAAGAGAACAACCCTTTTTGCCGCAACTCTGACGGTTCTGGCCCTGGCCGCCACTCTCGGCCTGGCAGAAAAGTACCCCTGGCAGGAAGATCAGATCAGAACCCTCCCCTCGGGCGATATGCAGTGGGCGCCCAAGCCCTTTGAATTCCAGGCCGGCGACGTCGTGCGGTTCATCGATTACGAGAACGGAGACGACAACGCCGACGGCAAGACCAAACAGACCGCTTGGAAGCACCATCCGTGGGATCGCAATTCTGCCGGCAAGGCCGCGGAGTATTCCGGCGTGACGACCTATATCTTCCGGCGGGGCGTGATCTATCGCGGCGGGCTCTCGCCGGATGAATCGGGCAAGGAGGGGGATCCGATCCGCCTGACCGCATCGGCCAAGGAGAAGGGTTCTCCCCATTACTGGGGCGAAGGCGAAGCGTATCTATTCGGCACGCGCCGCCTGCCGGCCAGGTGGGTCAAGGCCGAGAAGGTCGAGCATCCCGAGCGGATTCCGAATATCGGCAAGGTCTGGGCGATCGACCTTAAGGGCATCGCCCTGATGGAGCAGGACAAGGATACGGGGCGATACAGCCTGGAGATGGATATGACCGGCACGACCCGCAATCGCGGCGTGTCCATGCCGTACATGGGGCTCTTCCGGATCGATGACGAGATGGGCAGCCATCAGCAACACCTGGCCCGTACGCCCGACTGGCAGATGGGCAACGACAACTTCGTGCTGGACTACTGGCATATCGTGGACAGGGCTTCCCATACGCGGGAAAAGAATGCCCAGGGCAAGCCGGCCCAGGGAGGCCTGATCGACGAGGACGTCCTCAAGGGCCACCCCGAGGACTGGTTCATCGGCGGTTACATCTGGCCCCAGTACGCTCACTTCATGGGCACGCCCAAGCCTAAGTACATCCCCTTCAAGGACACCAAGCGCGGCGTGGAGTACAAGGTGTATGATCCCGAGCAGGCCGCTTTGAACATCGGGGGCATCTACGGAGACTTCCGCCCGGGCCTGCGATACATGGTCGAGAACCTTCCCCAATACCTCGACGCCGAAGAAGAATTCTACTTCGACACCAAGACAGGATACCTTTTCTACCTGCCCTTCGAGGGAAAGGACCCCAATCAGCTTTCGCTCGAACTGACCAGTGTCACCGGCGGCATCGTGATCAAGAGCCAGTCCCATATCGACATCAATGGCCTGGAGTTCCGCTACTTCGACTCGACCGGTGTTGGGATCGAGGAAGACATTACGGACGTGACCGTCCGAAACTGCGTTTTTAAGGACCTGTTGGAAGACGGCGTTCGCTACGGCGTGAGCAACTGGCGTGGCGGCAAGTGGGGCAGCCGGGCCGAGGGGCTCCGCATTACCGACTGCCGGTTCACCAACACCGCCAACGGCGCGATCCGTATCGGTTCGGACACCCACAACAATCGGATTATCAAGTCCGTCGAGGTGCTCCGCAACAAGGTATACAACAGCGGTATGCGTCACCGCAGCAACGTGCAGAGTTCCGTCCAGGCCATCAACGTGGGATTCCCGCAGACAGGCTGCGTGGCAGGGAACATTGTGCAGCGAAGCTTCGGCAGCGGCATCATGGTGCACGGCGGTGCCGGTGGTCGTTACAAGTATCCCGATCGCTCCCACACGAAGGTGGATGTCTTCCCGCTGGGCCGGATTCTGGTCTTCCAGAACAAGACAGCAGATACCGCCCTGGGTGTGAACGATTACGGCGGGATGTCGCTCTGGCAGGGCGGGGCGATTTACTGCTTCAACAATAACATCGGCAACTCTCCCGGCGTGATGCCGGGGGGCATCAGCTGGTTCCGCACGCCTCCGACCAACCTGAGCTACCCGCTCTACCTGGACGGTGCGTACAAGATCTACTCGTTCAACAATATCATCTGGGCGCGTTCCAACGACCTGAGCCGCGACAAGTACGCCACCAAAACTCCGGGCTACTTCATGGTCTTCGGCTTCCTGAACCACCTGGTCCAGAACACCTTCTATCGGACCGGTTCGGGTGTGGGCGGCAGTGCGGGACACCGAAACGACGTGCTGGGCAATGTGTTCTCGGAGGTCGGAACCGTCAGCAAGGAAGGCCAGCCCATCGGCAAGTTCATCGCCAATGACCGCACCGGCGATCCGTCGCTGATCGGCGGCGGCGATACCGGGGATTCGGGCCGGCGGGGTGTACCGACGCTGGCCTTCGGCCACAACGTATTCCACGGCAGGGCCACCGCCGGTCGTCTGCTCAAGCCCGGTCGTTTCGGGCCCGATTCGCCCGGTGTTGAGGCCGAGACCATCGAAGAACTGGCCGAGGACATGAAGGGTTTCCCCATCCGGCTCGGGCAGTTGGGTTGGCAGACGCAGAAGAACCCCATTATCGGCAAGGGCAGTCCTGCTGCGATCCAAGAGATCGGCGAAGTGGACTTCCGCCCCTCGTCCGACTCCATGGCCGTGGACAAAGGCGTCCGCTACTTCATCCCCTGGATGCTTTACGGCACGGTCGGGGAATGGCAGTTCACGGAGAACCACGCCGACCCGAAGTCCGTCATCGATTACTCCTGGTACATGGCCGAACCGCACTACCATCGGATGATGTATGAATTCGTTCCGACGGCCGACCTGACCCTCAGCAACGGCTCACTGGGCGACTATGTATCGAGCCCCTCGGAGAACTGGGTCAAGGGAGCGGTCCGTTTCGATTCGGCCCGGTATGCCTCGGTCAGCGACGATCATCTTCGGGCGGATATCGAGCTTCCGGTCTGGCCTGCCAAGCCCGATGGCACCTTCGGCAAGCCACGCGATGTGCCGGCGGGCCCGCTCTGGCAGATCCCCGATCCGATCGGCGGCAACGAGAAGAATCCGGTCTTTGCCAAGGATGCAAAGTTCGTCTTCCCCGGAGGCAAGCGCAGAACGTTGGCCATCTCGACCGAGAATCTCTTGCTCGAAGCCATATTCCGCACCGAAGGTCAAGGCGCCGTCATGGGTAAGTACGACGGCAAGAGCGGGTACAGGCTCTGCGTGAATGATTCCGGAAAGGCCGTGCTGGAAATCGCCGCAAACGGCCGGGACGCCTCGGTCGTTTCCAAGGCAAAGGTCGCCGACGGCAAGTGGCATCACGTGCTGGCCGAGGTCGATCGCGAGACAGGCTGGATGACCATCTACGTCGACGGCAAGAAGGACGGCGAATCCAAGGCCCCGCTCAAAGCGGACGTCTCTCTGGACAACCCCGCTGATTTCCTCGTGGCCAAGAGCACCGGAATGGACGCCTTTGAAGGTGATATCGACTTCCTTCGCGTATGCCACGGCACGCTTGCCGATGCGAGGACAACCATCGAAGAGCTCTACGCGTGGCAGACGGACGGCCCGGCCCTTCGCGACCTGGCCGGCAACGAGCCCCGCAATCAGCGCGACGCCGGAGCGATGGAGAAGCTCGACTGAGCCGATCCTGGAAATCGGATTGTGCTTGAAACACCAGGCGCCCGTCGGACCTTTCCGGCGGGCGTCTGTGTGTTAGCATACGGGGTGGCAATGCTCAGCCGCTCCCGTCGGGCGGTGGCTGTTGATCACTCTGACTGTCCCCTGTCCTGCGTGGAATTCTCCTGCCCCGAGGGCGACGCGGATATATCGTCGTCCTTTTCAATGCCCAGGAACCGGGCGTTGATGGCCACGATCACCGTAGAAAGGGCCATCACCCCCGCCCCGAGAGCGGGGTTGAGAATCACGCCCATCCAGGCCAACGCGCCGGCGGCCAGGGGAATGGCCACCACGTTGTAGCCGGTCGCCCAGAAAAGGTTCTGGATCATCTTGCGATGGGTCGCGTGGGAGAGCTTGATGATGGCGGTTGCGTCGCGTGGATCGCTGTGGACCAGGACGATGTCGGCCGATTCGACTGCCACGTCGGTCCCGGCTCCGATCGCAATGCCGACATCCGCCTGGGCCAGGGCAGGGGCGTCGTTGACTCCGTCGCCGGCCATGGCCACCACCTTGCCTCTCTGCTGGACCTGCTTGATTTTCTCGGCCTTCTTGTCGGGCAGGACTTCGGCGAAGTAGTCATCCAGACCCAGTTCGTCCGCGACCCACTTGGCCACCTTTTCACTGTCGCCGGTGATCATCATCACCTCGATGCCCATCTGCTTGAGGCGATCCAGCGCCTGGCGGGATTCCTTCCGGATGACGTCGGCCAGGGCGATCGCACCGGCCATCTCGTCCTCCACCAGCACGTAGACGAGCGTCTTGCCCTCCTGGGCCAGTTCATCAAGCCTCTCGTTGGAGACCTGCAGATCGTTTTCCTCCAGGTACCCGGGGCTGACGACCTTGACATTTCGTCCGTCCACATTTGCCTGGGCACCCTTGCCGGGAATCGCTTCGAAATCCTTCGGCGAGGACGTATCGACCCGGCGATCCTCGGCCTCCTGCACGATGCCCTGTGCGATGGGATGTTCGGAGCGACTCTCCAGGGAAGCAGCCAGGCCCAGCAGTTCCTGCTCCTGCATATCTCCCAGCGGGATGATCTGCGAGACGCCGAACCTGCCCTCGGTCAGCGTTCCGGTCTTGTCGAAAACGATCGCATCCACATTCCGGGCGCGCTCGAAGGCGTTGCGGTCCCGGATCAACAGTCCCTGCCGGGCGGAGACGGAGGTCGAAACCGCCACCACCAGCGGTACCGCAAGCCCCAGAGCATGGGGACAGGTAATTACCATCACCGTGACCATTCGCTCCAGGGAGAAGACGAAGTCCCGGCCCAGCAGCAGCCAGGCGATCAAGGTTGCCAACCCGACACTGATGGCAATGATGGTCAGCCACTTTGCCGCCCGGTCGGCCAGGCTCTGCGTTCGCGACTGGGATTCCTGGGCGTTGCGGACCATCTCGATCACCTGGGAAAGGTATGTCTGGTCGCCGGTCTTGCTGACCTGGACGGTGATCGAGGACTCCCCGTTGACCGATCCGCCAATGGCCTCTGCGCCCTGGGCCTTTTCCACCGGCTGGCTCTCGCCGGTGAGCATGGACTCATCCAGGCTCGTCCTGCCCTCTGTGATCTCCCCGTCAACCGGAACCTTCTCACCGGGCTTGATGAGCACCTTGTCGCCCTGCTGGAGCTGGGAGACCTCGACGTCTTCGGTCCGGCCGGACTCATCGAGCCGATGGGCGGTTGAGGGCATCAATTCGACAAGCGACTGCAGGGCGCGGGAGGCACCCATGACCGATTTCATCTCGATCCAATGGCCCAGGAGCATCACGTCGATCAACGTGGCCAGTTCCCAGAAGAAGACCTTTCCCGACAGGCCCAAGACCACCGCGGAGCTGTAGACGTACGCGACCGTAACGGCCAGGCCGATCAGCGTCATCATCCCCGGCTGAAGGTCCTTCATCTCGTCCCAGAGCCCCGTGAAGAAGGGCCGGCCTCCGTAGAGGAAGATGGCCGTGGCAAGGGCCCATTGCAGGTAACTGTCGAAGGGAAACGCCAGCGTCTCCTTCAGGCCCAGAAGTTCCTGGAGCATGGGCGAGAGGATGATCACCGGCACGGTCAGGGCCAGGCAGATCCAGAATCTCCTCCTGAAATCCGCGACCATCTGCGCGTGATGATCGTGGTGATCGTGACGCTGAGAGTGATCCGGGTGCGATCCGTCTTCCGAATGATCTTCGTCCGGCTGCGTCTGGGTCGATGCTTTCGGGTCTTCTGATTGCTCGAAATGTTGTTCTTGTTGGCTCACGGTACTGGTTCCTTCCCGATTTGCTGGATTCCAGCGGATTCTGTCCGTAAGAATCTTATCGAGAAGGGCCTACCGAACTTCGCCGCCGGCCAGAGAATCCAGCACTTGCCGTTGTACGATCAGCGTCCAGAGCCACGAAATCAGTCCGGCCAGGATGTTCGCACCCGCCAGGGCGATCAGCAGGCCCTGGGCCCCGCCGAGCCTGGCTCCCAGGTAGGCCATCGGGATGATCAGCCCTGCCATGCGAACGACATTCAAGGCCCCAGCCGTCAAGGGACGATGCAGTCCGTTGAGTTCCGAGTTGTTCACAATGAACACGCCGCGCAGGGCATACGAAGCCGGCACGATCCAGAAGTACAGGGTAAGGTGCTCGACAACGCTCGGATCGTCGCTGAAAACCCCGGCCAGGCTCCGGGCGACCAGCAGGAAGATCCCCCAGCAGAGCAGTCCCCAGGCAATGGAGAAAACCACGCTGACCTGGGACGCCCGGCGGATGCGGCTGCGCTTGTTCGCTCCGAGATTCTGTCCCACCACCGGCAGCAGCACCGTCGCCAGCGACCAGATGACCAGCAAGGCCAGGGCTTCAACGCGCATCCCTGCACCGAAGGCCGCCACAGCCGGTTTTCCAAAGGCCGACATGAACCGTGTCAGAACCGCTCGACTGACCGGAAAGAGCACCTGGGTGGCCCCGGCCGGGATCCCGATGACCAGAACCGCCCGCCAGGAAGTCCACATGCGCCGGATCGAAAGCGAGGGCCTGGCCAGCATGCGTTTCTTGCCGTGGAGCAACGAAAGGGCGGCGACCATCGATCCCAACCGCGCAAAAACCGTCGCAATCGCCGCGCCGGTGATCCCCATCTCCGGAATCGGCCCCCAGCCGAAAATCAGGATCGGATCCAGGAGAATGTTCAGTCCGGCTGAAACGATCATGACCACCGAAGGCCAGAAGGTATCTCCCGATGCCCGCATGGCCTGGTTGCCGACCATCGGAACCATCAGGAAGATCATCCCCGGATACCAGATCACCATGTACTGGTAGATCAACTGGCGGACCTGCTCCGACCGGGCCCCGAGGGCGTAGAAGAGGGGGTCGATGGAGACCAGGCCGACCGCGGCCATGCCCACGCCCACCGCCAGGCCCAACACGAGGGCATCGGTCGTGACCCGCCGGACCCGCTGGAAGTCGCCCTGACCGATGGAGCGGGAAAGCACCGAAGAGGTCCCCATGCCGATCGCCCGGGCCACCGTGCCCAGAAAGATGACCACTGGAAAGATGAAGCCCATGGCCGCCAGTTCGTCCGTGCCCTTTTGACCGAGGAAATAGGTATCGGCCAGGTTGAACAGCACGATCGAGAGCAGCCCGATGATCATCGGGCCCGTCATGCTCGCCAGCCTCCAGCCCACGGGGCCTCGCGTCAAGGCGGCATCCTGGGGGTCCGATTGTCTGGAAATCGCAAATGGCTCCTGGGCTCCGGGTTCGCCTTTTGGCGAGGCCCCGCGGTCGGGTGCAAAACTGTATACGACGCATTTCCCTTTCTATATCCTCAACAACGACAGCAGAGGGGCGCCCTCATGGCTTGAGCAATCATCGGCGCTAGGGGCAGACAAGTCCAGCAGTTTGTGATCGAGAAGAGCCCAGGGCCTGTGCCCCGGCAGATTCGTTCTTGTCATGGAGCCTGCAAACCTGTTGGATGAACCTCACCTGGCCGAGGCCTTTGCCTCTGCGATGCTTTCACACCTTCCGGAGCAGATATGCAGACCCACATCCCCATTGAGGGCAGCGCCTGGGAACTGGCGTTGCTGGAGACTTCCGACGGTAACCGGTTGATCGCCGGGACGTACGAGGGCGACGTCCTCTGCGTCGATCCCGATTCCGGCGCTGCGCTGTGGCGGGTGGAGGGAGAGGATTTTCCGTTCGGCCTGGAGATCGTGTCATCGAGCACGCCGGACGACAAGCTGATCCTGCTGGCCACGGCCGGGGGAGATCTTGTCGCGATCGATCCGCTGGGCCAGGTCCGGTGGACCTTCCACTCCCGCTTCCCGATGCAGGCCGCCGCGGGCGTTGAGCTGCCCGATGGAACGACTGCAATCGCCTGCGGGGGAATCGAGGACAGGCTCTACCTGCTCGATGCCGACGGAAAGGTCCTGCTCGAGAGGCAGATGAACCGCTTCGTTCACCGTCTGTTGGGCGGAGACTTCGACGGCGACGGCCTGGATGAACTGCTGGTCATGGACTCCCGCGGCGGGGCGATCATGCTCAAGCCCTCCTGGGAGGCCTTGGACGTGCTCTGGGAACATCCGATTCAACTGCCCCCCGAGTACGCCAACTGGGAGAACTGGTCGGGCCAACATCAGCCGATGGACCTGGCCGCTGCCGATATCGACGGGGACGGCGTGGATGAGATCATCCTGGGCGACTCCTTCCATAACCACCAGACGGTGGCCGTGCTTTCGGGCAACGGCGAGCTGCGCTGGGCCTCGACCCCGCTGGACTGGTATGCCCGGGACAAGGCCTGGTTTGAATACTTCAGCACCGCCTGGGTAACGACGATTCCTTCGCGGGATCATCCCTCCAAGCGTGACATTGCCACCGTCGCCGGGGGGCTGGTGCGGGTCTTCTCGCGGGAAGGCGAACTGCTGGGCCAGGCCGAATCGGTCCTGGGCTTTGCCGACGTCGTGGCCGATGGGCGAACGCTCTACCTGGGGTCCACACCCAATGGAGATGAGACGATCTATCGGCTGGACCTGTCGCAGGACTGGCAGGAGACGCTTGTCAACCTCGAGCCTGAGGGCAAGGCCCTGCGGATCCGACAAACGCTGACGGAAATCCACGAGCAGGTCCACCAGAACGACGGACAGGTCCCCCCGCGTGCGCCGTTTCTGATCGAGCAGTATCGGCTGGGTCACGATCAGCTGAATCCCGAGTCCTATCGCAAGACCCTCGACCTGTTTGCCGAGCAGGTTCCCGAGCCGGCCTTTCGCAATGTCATTCCCGTGCGGGTCCTGGAGGACAAGCCCGTATGCAAGGCCGACGGCACGGCGTTCAACCAGATCCGCTTCGATATCGACAGCCCCATGGGGACCCAGACGCCCGATGAAATCGTGCAACTTGTTGAGCGCATCGAAGAGGCGGGAATTCCCGCGACGTTCGAGATCGGCCACAACTGCAACCCGAAGGTTTCGCTGGACACAGCCCGACGCATGCTCGAAGCAGGACCCGGGACGCTGATGGGTTTCAGCACGGCTGAGGACGTCTCGGCGGAGACCATCGGCGACTACGTGAAGCAGTTCCTTGCCCCGCTGTGCGATCTGTGCCTCCGCTATGGCCGCAAGACCGTCACCATCAAGAACAAGGTTCTCTGGTGGCTCGACGGCCCGGCCATGAAGGTCGTGTACGACAATCTCTTCGGCACGCAGCGTCGGGAAGTCCTTGTGGCCAACACGGAGGAATCGGTTTCCCGCTGGGCCGAGACCAACCTGATGGGACGCCTGGGACTCTACTACGCCGGACGGGTCCGGGAGATGAAGGTGGGGGTGATCCGTGACATGTTCGCTCCCAACAACTTCCACCAATGCGAGTACCCCCGAAGCGGGCATCCGTTCCTGCGGATGCTGATCGCCCACGCTGCGGCGGGCAATTCCATCTTCCGTTTTGCCATTTCCGACAAGATCACCCACGGCCCGGGGAAGGATCGGTACAACCTCCTGGGCCGGGAGAGCACGGAACTGTTCCTGCACCTTCTGGGCAAGGGGCTGGTATTCCCTCCGACGCCGGCGGAGATGGCCAACATCTCCCCGGTGGGGCTTGTGATGCATCCTCCGCCGGAGAAGTGGCTCAAGAACGCTCACAACAACCACCGGGCATGGGAAGCACAGGAGGATGAAGAGACGCTCGAAGGTATTTATTCGCGGCTGCACTGCGGCTGGGGACATGCTCCCTTGCCGGAATTCGCCTTCTCGCGGGTCGCCTTCGAGAAGAAGCGCGTCTTCGACTGCCAGGTCCCCGCCACACCGTATGGACACATTCTCATGCTGCCCTGCCACTTCCAGAACGACTCGATCGAGGCGGTAGAGCGGTGGTGGCATACCGACGGCATCTACCTCTGGAGCCCGGGCGGATCGAAGATGAAAGGCCCCGAGGCCGGCAGGGCCCTTCGAGACTCCCTTGAGCAGGCCAAGAAGTCCCTGCCGGTGCAGTCGACAGGCCAGGGCGTCTACTACCAGGTCATCCGGATGCAGGAAGACCGCTATCGGCTCATCGCGGTGGATCCGGGCTGGCTGGACCCCGCCGACCGCCGGGCAGCCTTTGAGATCAACATGGACGGCAACTGGCAGGCCCGGGACCTTCTTGGCGGCAAGGCTCTGCCGATCGAGCAAGGCCGGCTGGAGCTGCCGGTTCCGGCCGGAGCGTTCCGAATCGTCGACCTGATGCACAGCTGATACTCTGCTTCAGCCCTATGGCGATTCGGGTCGGAGGCGAGACCGGTGAGCAGAGTACCCAGAAGCGAACCAGAAAGGTACAGGCTGCATGCGATGATGAAGAGTCCCCGGGTGGAGATCATCCCGGCGGTCAGGCCCACCAGGGCGACGGCCAGCATGAGCGATGCGCGGTTCATGATCGAAAGGCTGCTGCTGACACGTCCGAGCACGTTCGCATCGGCCGCCTGGTGAATCAGTGTCTGGCTCGTCGCGGCAGGAATACGTGCGTCCGCGGAGTGCAGTCAAGAACCCGACAATGGACCAGTGGGAAGGTCTCAGGTGGATATACTTCCTGCACAGGGCAGAACTTCAGACCCCTTGCGGAGTTTAAGAGACAGCACGCGGCGCTAGGTCGATGGGAGGCCGTCGTGTGGAAGCCGAATTCAGGGGGGCGAGAGGAAAACGAAATTTCGGGTCGCGAATTGCCGCCGGCCCCTGTAACATTTTTGCAGAACGAGGATCCCACAAGAGTTCGTCGAGTTCCGCCGACTCTTTGGAGTCCCAGAAAAAGCAAATGGAGATCTCAAAATGAGAAGAACACCCCTGATCGCTCTTTCTCTTTCGTTGCTTGTGCTGGCTGGAGCCGGCTGGGTCCATGCCCAGGAGTATTCGTGGGAAAAGTCCCATGCCAAGGTCATTCCCAACGGAGACCTGGAGTGGGCGCCCCAGGAGTTCAAGTACCAACCGGGCCCGACGGTCAAGTACATCGACTTTGAAGGCGGAGACGACAGCAACCCCGGCACGAAGGCACAGCCCTGGAAGCATCATCCGTGGGATCTCAATGCTGCCGGCAACGCCGGATCGTATCGCACGCCGGGCACCACATACGTCTTCAAGGGCGGCGTGGTCTACCGCGGCTCGCTGATTTCGGACGAAGCAGCCCCCGCCACCCAGCCGACCCAACTGACCTGCGATCCCGACTGGGGCCAAGGCCAGGCGGTGATCTCCGGCTCGGAGCTCGTGGCGGACTGGAAGAAGGGCGCAGGGCGCGAAGACATCCCCGAAGCCGGCAAGGTCTGGGTGGCGGATGTCGACTTCCTTACCCACCGCCTGTGGGTGGTGGATGAACAGAACAAGGCGACGAAACTCAAGCTGGCCAGGACCCCCAACTGGGAAGAGACCAACGAGGATGACGTCCTGAGCGAGTGGTGGACCTGGAAGAACGGCGGCACCGGGAAGAACCCGGACAACCCCGAGCAAAACATGGTCGTCGGACAGGACCCGCGTCTGAGCCAGTTTCCCAAGGAGGTCCTCAAGGGCGCAATCGTCTGGACCAAGTGGGGCTTTGTGATGGGAACGCCCATCGCGGCCGAGGTTCAGGGCGTAGACGTCGAGGAAGGCAAAGTGGCCTTTCGGGGCATCTGGGGCAGCACGAACAGGGCCCAGAATGTCTATCGGGGTCAGCGCTACTACCTGGAGAACAAGCCCCAGTTCCTCGACCAGGCCGGGGAGATGTGGGTGGAGAAGACCGGCGAGAACTCGGCCCGGATCTACGCCCGGATGCCCGGCGACAAGGATCCCAACTCTCTTCGGATCGAGGCGGCCAAACGCTACGCGCTGGTTGAGTCCAGAGACCTCCAGAACGTGAAAATCAGCAACCTGGCCTTTCGCTTCAACAATCGCGACTGGCGATACGGACTGGCCTGGTTCTTCGGCAAGAATATCGCGCCGGCGGCCGTTCAGATCGACGGTACGGCCAGGAACGTCTCCATTGGCAACTGCACGTTCGAGCACTGCATTACCGCCGTCATGGTCCAGGCCAAGGACGATAAGGACCGGATCGCGAATCTGGAGATTCACGACAACGATCTTCGCGACGTGGTCAATAAGGGCTTCATCATTGACATCGGCAAGAATCCGATCGGCACCGGCCCCTATGGATGGAACGTGTCGATTCTTCGCAACCGAATGCTTCGTATCGGTGCTCGGGCCGAGCGCACCAGCAACTCCGCGGGCATTCACGTCAACTACGTACAGACGCTGGAGATCGCCGGGAACATCCTGGACCGAATGTATGGACCGGGCATCTTCGTCTTCGGCGGCAAGAGCAGCGGGGCCGAGGGAGAGGCACTCCTGACGCGAATCCTCATTCACCACAACAAGGTCACCGACTCGTTGCTCACCGCCAGCGACTGGGGCGGGATCGAGACCTGGCAGGGAGGCCCACAGTACGTCTGGAACAACATCAGCGGCAACCCCGGCGGATACCACAACAAGAAGTACGACGAATTCGCAGGCAGCCGATTCGGACACGCCTACTACATCGACGGTGGATTCAAGAACTACTACTTCAATAACATCGCCTGGGGCAAGGTCAGCGACCCCGAAAGCCCCCTGGCCAACACGGCCGGTATTCAGGGAATTATCGGGTACCAGAACACGTTCCTGAACAACACCATCTACAAGTTCCGCCAGGGCAGCCGTCAGCAGAGGCCCGAGAACGGTCGCAACAAGCACCTGGGCAACATCTGGCAGGATATCTCCCAGTACGTCTTCTACTACGCCAGACCCCGCGGCAAGCAGGCGGCAGAGCCGAACCAGATGGACGTGCCCGACGACAAGGGCGCCTACTCCTATGCCACGATGGCCTGGGCCAACAATGTCTTCTACGACATCAGCGGCCACCTCGGTGCTTTCGAGGAGTCGGGCCGATGGTTCGAGGACGTCGAAGCCTTCAGCAAGGCTCTCCAGCAAAGAGGGACTCTGACGACCGACGTGGGCGTGATGGCCGACAAGTCCCCGCTTCGCGATCCCGAAAAGCATGACTTCCGCCTTTCCCAGGGATCGGCCGCCATCGACTACGGCTCCAAGACGTTCATGCCCTGGGGCCTCTACAGCGTCGTGGGCGAGTGGCCCTTCACGGTCAACCGTGAAGACCCCACAGTCGTCATCGACGAGCATTGGAACATGCCAAAGTACTTCCGCGACCGGAAGGGCTACATGGACCAGCCGACGTATCCGCTCAAGGCGGTCAATGTCACGAAGTCCGATTACGTGCAAGGCCCCCTGGAGGACTGGACCCAGGGCGCCCTGAAACTCAATGGCAAGGACCAGTACCTGATGCTCGAGCACGAGAAGACCGTCGAGCCGATCCAGTACAACGACCAGGTTCGGGTTCCCGGCGGCTGGGCGATTGTGAAGCATCCCGATCAGGTCAAGCCCGGCGAGACCTTCAAGGTCACCGTCGAGTTGCCCAATGATATCGACCTGGGGCGCAAACTCGTCGTGCAGCTTGGCTACACGGTGCCTCGTGCCTGGGGCGGGATCATGGCTGTCAGCGATCCCCAGACGGTCACCGGCAAAGGCCCCTACGAATTCAAGGTCGAGTCCAAGGACCTTGAAGATGTCAGGGCCCTGGTGCTGGTGGTCTCGTACACCAAGACGGGGAACACCGACACGACCACTCGCAGCGGCACGGTGCGAATCGGCTTGGCCGAGCAGGCCGGTGCGGGTAAGGAAACGACGACCGCCCTGGACCGGTATAGGAAGAAGGTTCAGGTTTCCGGCAGCGACATCCGTTCGCCGCAGATCTACCAGAGCAACTTCCTGATCGAGACGTACATCAAGGTCGAGCCCGGTTCCAAGGGCGTGATCTGTCGGAAATGGTCCGATGGCGGGTACAAGCTCGAAGTCGATCAGGACGGCAAGATCATGTTCCGTGCCGGAGCCGGCGAAAAATTGGACCACAACTCGCCGATCCTGCGGAGCAAGACGAAGATCGCTGACGGGAAATGGCACCACGTCATTGCAGAATCGAACCGCACGAGCTACGGCTTCCGGATCTATGTGGACGGCAAGCTCGATGCTTCGGGCCCCGGAATTTTCTCAGCCCAGAAAGTGCAGAACGAAGGTGACTTCTACGTCGGCGGCACGCCGGATGGCGAGAACCTCGCCTGCACGATCGAGTTCCTCCGGATCAGCCAGGGCACCCTGGCCGACGCTCGTACGACGATCCAGGAGCTCTACAAGTGGCAGTTCGACGGGCCACAGTTCCGCGACTTCCGCTCCCAGGCGCCCAAGGGCAAGCGTGACGCCGGAGCGATCGAGTTGACCGACTGAGCCGCAGTCTGGATGAAAGACAGCAGAACGCGAGGCGCGGCGACTGGTTCGCCGCGCCTCGCTGCTTTGGTGCGCAGCGCTGCCGGGAGTTCGCAGGAAAATGCCTGTCGATACGGTTGAAGCTTCTGTGTGCCCGGTTACGAGGGCACGTTTCGATGAAGCTCGTCGAGCCAGGCCTGGGCAGATGCATCGCTGGGCGCCCGCCAGTCGCCTCGCGGGCTCAGCGACCCGCCGCTGCCGACTTTGGGGCCATTGGGGATGGCTGACCGTTTGAACTGGCTCAAGGCGAAGAACCGCTTGAGGAACACTTCCAGCCAGTGCTTGATAGCTGCCAGGTCGTAGCTGTTGCGTTTGGCGTGGGGCAGCATCGGCGGCCAGACGCCTTTGTCAACATCCGACCAGGCATGCCGGGCCAGGTAGGCCACCTTGCTGGGTCGAAACCCGTAACGCAGCAGGTAGTAGAGGTGGAAATCCTGCAATTCATAGGGTCCTACGATGGCCTCGGCCCGCTGGGCGGGTTGGCCGTTGCTGTCGCGGTCTTCCTTGGTCGGCGGGACCAGTTCGGGGCTGAATTCGGTATCCAGGATGGAATCGAGAACGTCCGAAGCGGCCTGCCCGAACTGGCTGGTCCGGCTGACCCAGCGGATCAGGTGTTGGATCAGCGTCTTGGGCACCGAGCAGTTCACTGCGTAATGAGACATCTGGTCGCCCACGCCGTAGGTGCAGAATCCCAGGGCCAGTTCCGACAGATCGCCGGTGCCGATCACCATCGCGCCGTGATGGTTGGCCAGCCGGAACAGGTGACTGGTTCTCTCGCCGGCCTGGACGTTTTCAAAGGTGATGTCGTAAACTTCCGGTTCGCGGCGGCCTTGTGCATAGGGATGGCCCAGGTCTGAGAGCATCTGCCGGCTGGAGGGTCGGATGTCGATCTCTTCGCAGGTGACGCCCAGGGCCTCCATGAGCTTGTGGGCGTTGCCGCGTGTGTACTCGCTGGTGGCGAAGCCCGGCAGGGAGTAGGCCAGGATGTTGCTGCGAGGCAGGGAGAGTTGATCGAAGCATTTAGCGCAGACGACCAGCGCGTGGGTGGAATCCAATCCTCCCGAGACACCGATGACGACCTTTTCGATCCCGGTGGCTTCGAGGCGCTTCTTGAGCCCGTGAACCTGGATGTTGTAGGCCTCGTAGCATCGCCGATCCAGGTGGGCCTCCTCGAAGGGAACATACGGGAAGCGTTCCACCGTCCGGTTGAGCGGGACCGGGGCCTGGGGAATCTGGAAGTCGAAGCCGATCCGCCGCATCTGGGGCCCGCGGCGGGCATACTCGCCGGCGGCATCGTTGAAACTCGTGAGACGAGCGCGATCCTGTCGAAGGCGATCCAGGTCCAGGTCGGCCTGGATGAACTGGCCCTCGGTGGGGAAGCGCTGCGCCTCGGCCAGCAGGTCCTGGTTCTCATAGATCAGCGCCTGGCCGTCCCAGGCCAGGTCCGTTGTCGATTCCCCCGGACCGGCTGCGCTGAACAGGTAGGCCGCCACGCACCGGCCTGACTGAGATCGGCAGAGCGTCTTTCGGTAGTCCGCCTTGCCGATGGTGACATTGCTGGCCGAGAGATTGGCCAGGACCTGCCCGCCGGCCATGGCGGCATAGGTGCTGGGGGGGATCGGCGCCCAGAAGTCTTCGCATACCTCCATGTGCAGCGTGAAGCCCGGGACGTTGCGGGCCTCGAAGAGAAGGTCCGAGCCGAAGGGGATTTCCCTGCCCAGCAGGTGAATTGTGGATTGTACCGCGTCGCGTCCGGAGGTGAACTGCCTCTTTTCGTAATACTCCCGGTAGTTGGGAATGTAGCTCTTTGGGGTGATGCCCAGGATCTCTCCGCGGTAGATCGCCACAGCGCAATTAAAGAGCTTGGAGTTGCAGGAAAGCGGGGCTCCAACAAGCAGAACCGGGGTCAGAGACTTGCCGGCCTCTACGATCTGCGCGATTGCTAGCTCAACAGATTCCAGAAGGGCATCCTGGAAGAACAGGTCGTCGTTGGAATACGCCGAGAGCCCTAGTTCCGGAAAGAGGGCGACGGCGGCATGTTGGTCCGAGACCTCTCGGGCCAGTTCGAGGGTCCTCTCGGCGTTGTAGGCCGGATCGGCCACGCGGATCCTGGGCGTGCAGACGGCCGCGCGGATGTACCCGTGTGAGTAGATCGAGTCAAACGGTCGCTTCTTTGGATTCATGCCGGAATGATAGTCGATGCACCGTCCTGCGGCAATGCGGTATCTGCCACGCGCGGCAAGAGCTAACGAACCACGCGGGCGCTGCCCCCACCCACCAGCGCCGCGACTTCCGAAAGCGAGGCCATGGTGGTATCGCCAGGGGTGGTCATCGCCAGGGCCCCGTGGGCCGCTCCGTATTCCACCGCCTGCCGGGGCCCCAGGCCTTCAAGCAGGCCATAGATCAACCCGGAGGCGAAGCTGTCCCCGCCGCCCACGCGGTCGTAGATTTCCAGGTTCGGCCTTTTGGTGGCAGAGTAGAATTCCCCGTCGGCCCAGCAGATCGCGCCCCAGTCGTTGACGGTCGCAGTCTTGACTCCCCTCAGCGTGGTGGCCACCACCGCGAAGTTCGGGAACTCCTTGACGACCTTTTCGATCATCTTCCGGAAGCCGGCCGGGTCCAGCGAAGAGAGATTCTCGTCGACGCCCTCGACCTCGAAGCCCAGGCACTTGGTGAAGTCTTCCTCGTTGCCGATCATCACATCCACGTAGCGGGCAATTTCCCGGTTGACCTCGATCGCACGCTTGCTGCCGCCGTACTCCCGCCAGAGCGACGGGCGATAGTTCAGGTCGTAACTGATGATCGTGCCGTTGGCCTTGGCGCACTTCATGGCCTCGATCGCCACGTCGGGCGTATGCGCGCCCAGGGCGGCAAAAATTCCCCCGCAGTGGAACCACCGGGATCCGTCGCGGGCGAAGACCTGCTCGAAGTCGAAATCCCCAACCTGGACCTGGCTGATCGCGGTGTGGCCTCGGTCGATGCCGCCCTTGGCGCCGCGAAGGCCGAAGCCGCGCTCGGTGAAGTTCAGCCCGTTGCGGGCCTTCTTGCCCAGTCCGTCAAACTCGGCCCATTTCAGGTACCGCAGGTCGACCCCGCCCTGGAGCATGAGGTCCTCTACGAGACGTCCGACCGCGTTGTCGACCAGGCGCGTGATGACCGCGGTGCGTTTGCCGAAGCATCGTCGCAGGCCCCGGGCGACGTTGTACTCCCCGCCGCCCTCCCAGACCCGGAAGTTTCGTGTGGTGTGGATCCGGGTATCGCCGGGATCCAGTCGAAGCATGACCTCGCCCAGGGATACCTCGTCCCAGAGGCAGGCCGAGGGGTCTTTGATTTTCAGCGGCATGGGAAGTCTCTCCCTTCAACGGATCGTACCGGGGGGGCGGCTTTCTACTGTTCTTCCTGAAGTCGCTTGACCTCGTCGCCCTGGAGCATCTCGTGCGCTTCGGCCACGACCTGCGGAATCCTCTGGCGGTGGGGGCTGGCATCCAGAACGCTTGAAAGGTCTTTCGGGTCGGTATCGCCCAACTGAGCACCGGGGAACCAGTGGCCGCCGTTGCCCAGGAGGTTGTAGCGCATCTTGCCGTATTCGACCATGTCAAACGCCTTGGCCAGGTTCCACAGTCGCAGGATCATCGGAAGGTTCACACTGCCCGGAGTGCCTTGCCACGGGGCCAGGCCTTCCTGCCAGGTGTTCCACCAGTCCGCGCCGAGTACCTTGGCTCCGTGGTCGTGGAGCCGCTGGTCGATCTCCTGGATCATCGCAACGGTTTCGGGTTTTTCCAGCCGTTCAACCGCTTCGATATGCGCATCGAAATCGCTGCCTCTGGCCGCCCCGATACTCAGCGTGTGCACTTCGCCTCGCAGGAGGCACCAGCAGTCGTTGAACACCATCGGGTGCAGCGGCTTGCAGAGGTCCACCAGCGTTTGGGGAGGCTCGTAGAGCTTGCCGCCCTTGTCGCAGGGGCTGATGATGAAGACGCCCATGTCGCGGGCCCGGGCCTCGATAATCACCGGCCAGTTGTCCTGGAAAATCCAGTACCAGTGCAGGTTGATGTAGTCGAAGCGGTTGGTCCGGACGGCCTCAAGCAGCACGTCCGCCGGCCCGTGCGTGCTGAAGCCAATATGCTTGGCCCGGCCCTGTCGCTTGAGTTTCTCAGCAACATCAAGCGGCCCTCCGGGGGCGGTGGCCTGGGAGAGGACCTGGAAGTTATTGATACCGTGGATGGCCAGCAGATCGATGCGGTCGGTCTGGAGACGCTCGAGGGATTGCTCGAACCACTCGAGCCATTCGGCGCCGGTTTCGGTCAGGCCCAGCTTGGTTTGGAGAATCACGCGGTCCCGGTCGACCTGTCCGGAGCCGAACACGCGACCGATCTGGATTTCGCTTGTGCCGTATCCGCGGGCGGTCTCAATGTGGGTAATCCCCAGTTCGGTTGCTCTTTCGAGCGTGGCGGCCAGGTTGGCCTGGTTCTCTTCCGTGATCGCATCTGTTTCATCGAAGGTCCACGAGGCCTGATATCGCATCCCGCCGCACGTAATGACAGGCATGGGAAGCTCGGTCCGGCCGAAACGTCTGTAAAGCATGGCTGACTCCTGTAGGGCTCTGGGTTGGCGTGCAGTCTAAACGCCCCCAACAGGCCGGGCAAGGGCAAAGAAAACTCGTCCAACCAAGCGTGTGCGAGAAGGATTTCGTTCCCGCGAAATCCTTTAGCCGGGCAACATCTAACGAGAAAAAACGCTTATGACCTGCCACAATTCGATAGTCGATGTGGTTCTTCAAGGCGATGCCTCGGCAGGGCCGTTGCTCGGACCGAAACGAAGGAAACTCACATCGGCTCAAGGAAGGAGGCCGGCAGGTCGTCGGCGCTGCCTTCCCCGCCGGGAGTGACGATCTCGTCGACGCGCCGGGCCTTGCCGCTGGGCTTGAGAGGCGGCTCGTGGATTCGCAAGGCCTGAAGGCTGAGTTCGCCACCGTTGCGGATGTTCAATTCCAGCCGGTGTGGGCCGTTGCTCAGGCCGCTGACCAGCACTGTTCGGGCCGGGCCGGTGCCCTCGACCTCCGCCGGCGGCTCGTAAAGGTCCGTTCCCATGAGCTGGGATTCGAAGACCAGTTTGTACCCCGGCTTGACCGGGCTGACCTTGCCCTTGGGCGTGGACTTCCACCAGTGCTCGGGCTGGATGATGACCCTGCCCGAGTCGCTGACGAAGTCCTTCTCGGTGGAGCCCTTCCCGTCGGGCCCGGTCTTGGAGCCTTCCAACGTGAAATCAAAGGCTTCAGGGCCGCCATCGGTGACGGTGATCGTCCAGGTCTCGGGCCTCAGAGCAGTCTTGGAGGTGATTTTCACTGGGGCCCCGACCGTCCAGGGCCAGTCCTGGCCGGGCCCGGCATTGGCCCGGGTGAAGCGGTAGGGCTCGACAAGCTCCGAAGGTTTCCTGCCGTCGATGCGGACTTCCATGATGGCGGGTTCTTCGCCGGAATTCGACAGCGCTACCACGCGGTTGCCCGTGAATTCCAGGATGATCTTGTCGTCTTTGACCTTCACGTCCTTGCCCACTTCGTATGTCCGCACCCAGGACTCGGCTGCGGGGGTCTGGTCGGGGCGAACCTGGAGCGTGCGCCCCACAAGCTGGGCCATCAGCCGGCAGCCCTGGTCGTTCAAGTGCACCCCGTCGCGCAAGACGGCCTGGCTTGGAAGGTCATGCTCGATCAGATAGTTCCGCCAGGGCCTGCGCACGTCGGTCAACTGGCAGTCGTAGGCCTGGGCGACGGCGGGGAGGAATCGTTCGTTCATAAAGGCCAGCCATCCGTCGTCGGGCTTCTTCGGATCGGTACGGGAGTGAAGGTGATCGGTGGCGATGGCGATTTCCGCGGTTGTATTGGCCCGGATCCAGCGGAGGATGTCTTCGTAGTTGTTGTGGGAGCCGAAGACGTGGAAGATCACCAGGTCCGGATAGAACCCGCCCACATCCATCGGCGTGGTATTGATGAGCCTCTGGGAAGCGAAGCCGCCGATCGAGGGGTTCTCGGCAATGATATTGGCCGTGGGAAACCGCTTTCGCAGATCCGCCACGACCAGCTTCCACCAGTCCTGTTTGGTCACCGACTGGCCGTAGAAAAGGATCCGGACGGTGTTGGGTTTCTCCTGTGTGCTCGAAGCCAGCAGGTGCATGGTTCGTTGAATGTTCTCACCGAAAGCGGAGGTGTCCTGCGGTCTGGAAACGGGGGGATATTCGGGTTGGCCGGCTTGGGATGCGCACACGGACAATGCTCCAATTGCAAGGGCTGTCATGACGAAACTGACGGATGTTTCCAGTTTTCTCACGGGTATGGTTCCTGAATCAGAAGGTGGCCGAACCGTATAGACTGCGCCGGAAAAAATCAATCGGCACAGGCTCAGCGCGCCGGGTCATCTCTCCTGGATTTCGCCGATCCCGGCCGGGCATGAGGTCGGCCAGTGCAGCGGTCCAGGGCGAAAAGACACACGACGCGACAATCCGGACATGACAAGAACGAAGCTTCATGGTCGGTCTCCTTCGATCCGGAAATAGAGGGGCAGTGTTTCTCATTCTAGTCGGTTCCTCTTGTCCCGGCCAGTCCGAGCCTTGATCCTCGAGGCGACAGAGCGCAGTATTCCATGTCGATCTGGGTTTTCCTTCGTCTGGAGACTGTCGCAATGTACCTCATCTACAAATGCCTGGCCGGAGCGATGATCATGCTTGCCCTTCATTTTCTGGCCAAGAGCAAGTCCTATTACTACCTGACCAGTCTGGTCCTGCTGTTTCCGATCTTCTCCCTGCCGGCCTATTACTTCATCTTCTCCAACCAGGGCGATCAGCAGGTTCGTCGGACCAGCCTTTTCGGACTGTCTTCGATCCTGGCCTACGCGGGATTTCTGCTGTGTGTCTTTCTTACGGTCCGCCGGTCGAATATCCTTATCGCGCTGGCCACCGCCACGGCCGTCTGGCTGGTTCTGGCCTTGATGATTCTCCTGGCCTGGAAGCGGTGGGGCGGGGTGTGACCTTTGGCCCCAACGGCGTGTTTTGCAGCTTCTGCTGCGGGAAACAGAAAGGAATGGTATTGGATTCACGCGAGAACAAACTGCGAGCCTGGCGGATGCAGGGGCCCGAGAGAATCCCGGTTTCTTTCGGCCTGTGGGGCTCGGCGCTGGTAGAGGAGAACTACGACCAGAAGCGTCTCTGGGAGTTGATCGAGGCCCATCCGGTCATCGCCCGAGGCACGTGGAAACCGGATTCGTATCCGGTCCGCTTCAGACCGTGGGCAAGTGTTGGCCAACGGTACACCGACCCCTGGGGCTGCGTGTGGGAGACGGCCGAGGAGGGGGCGACGGGGCAGGTGGTGGAGTTCCCCCTGGAGAATTGGCAGGCGGTTGAGAATTGGTCGCCCCCGTCGCCGGAAGCGACCAACGGCCGGACTTGGGTCAACTGGGAGGAGATTCAAGACACCTGCAACCGGAAGAGGTCCGGCGGAGAGTTGGTTCGCTTGAGCCTGCCGCACGGGCACACCTTTCTGCGCCTCTGCGACCTGCGCAGGTATGAGAATCTTCTTTTCGACATGGTCGACAGCGAGCCGAAACTTGATGAATTGATCGAGACGATCGAGCGGTTCAACCTGGGCGTGGTCCAGCGGATGCTGGAGTCCAAGCCGGACGTCATGGCCTACCCGGAGGATCTGGGGATGCAGGTGGGGCCCATGATGGGGCCCGAGCAGTTCCGCCGGTATATCGTTCCTTCGTATCGACGGATCATGGCGCCGGCCCGCGAAGCGGGGGCCCTGGTGCACATGCACTCGGACGGCGATATCCACGAACTTCTCGACGATCTGATCGAATGCGGTGTGCAGGTAATCAACTGCCAGGAAGATGCTGTCGGTCTGGAGTGGCTGGCCTCAAAGGCCAAGGGCCGCGTCGCAATCGATCTATGCCTCAGCGCAAGGTTGATCGCCAGGGGCGCGCCGACCCGGATCAAGGAGTATGTCTGGCGGTGCGTCGAGAGGCTCTCAAGTCCGGATGGAGGCCTTTCACTGGGAGGGCAGTTGGCTCCCGGCGTGCCATGGGAGAACATCCAGGCCCTCTACGAGGTTCTTGAAGAGGTCGACAACTCGCCGCTTTAAATCCGGCACATCGGCCGTCTCAGGGCTCCCGTTGGAGCTTGCGGTACTTGCGGGGGGAGAGGCCGAAGGATCGCCGGAACGCCTTGGAAAACGCGAAGGGGTCGCCGTAGCCGACCGAGCCGCTGACCCGGGCGACGCTGAATCCGGTATCGGCCAGCAGGTGGGCTGCCTTGTTCATCCGCAGGCGCTGGAGCAGGCGGCTGGGGGGCTCGCCGGCGAACCGCTGGAAGAGACGGGCCAGGTGTTCGCTGCGTACCCCGGCTTCCTCGGCCAATTGGGCAACCGTGATCTGCTTATCGAAGTGTCTTTCCAGGTAAGCCCTGGCGACAAGGTAGGTTTCCTCCGCTCGAGAGCGTGCCCGCCCAGGTCCTCGATTTCGCCGGATCGTCAGCAACAACACCGACAGGGCCTGGTTGGCCAGCCGGCGCCCGAGGGTGGGGGTCTGATCCACCGCATCGAAAAGCCACCTGAACACCGCCTGAACCTGGGAAGGATTCCGCATGGGCAGCGCGACGCACTGCCCGCCGAGATTCTCCTGGAAACGTTGTCGCATCCCGCTGCCGGCCGCCACAACGCGAATCACTTCCATCGGTTCTTCGATGCACCAGATGCAGTGGGGGCTGTGAGGGGAAAGCCCTGCTGTCCATCCCGGGCCGATCCCGGTCAGGCCATTCTCGCCTTCGTAGCCGCCTCTGCCGCCAAGCACGCACAGCAGGACATAGTTGTCCCGGGTCCGGCGCCGGATGCACATGCCTTTCCGCCAGCTTTCTCGGCCGATGCGAATGACCTCCTCACGGCCGACATCTTCGGGCAGAACAGGGAAGTAAACGCTGCGATCGTCCATCGCATGGGGGTTGTGTTGCGGCGGAGGCTCGGCCGGGAGATCAGAATCAGACAGGTTTGCATCAGCTCTTGCCATGGACAGCCATCATAACAGCAGATATCCTCTTCTTACAATCGCAGACTAGATCAGATTCAGACACAGGAGATACCATGCCGCCCTTTGCTCCCTTCCAGGACAAGCCCAACATCCTGTTCATCTCAGCCGACCAGCAGCGATCCGACTATCTCGGCTATGCAGGAGCTGACTGGGTCTCGACTCCCAACCTCGACCGCCTGGCTGCCCGGGGGCGGGTGTTCACCAACTGCTATTCGACCAGCCCGGTCTGCGCCCCGGCCCGTATTGGCCTGGCTTCGGGCCTCAGACCTCACCGCCTGGGCTCCATGGACAATCATTCCTTCCTGCCGGCCGGGACGCCGACCTACTATCAGCAGCTTCGCGATTTCGGCTACCGCGTGGGCTGCGTGGGCAAGCTGGATCTTGCCAAGCCCGACGGCTTCAACAGCCCGACCGGCAACCGCCCCTGCACGTATGCCTGGGGTTTTACCGATCCGCACGAGTGCGAGGGAAAGATGCACGCCGGGCAGAGCCCCACGCCGCGAGGTCCTTACGGTCAATATCTCGCCGACAAAGGCCTCCTGGAGAAGTTCCACGAAGACTACAGCGACCGTTTCGGCGGCAGCGCGCCGGATCGCTGGTACCGCGACTCGGTCCTGCCTGCCGAGGACTTCGAGGACCTCTACATCGGTCGCTACGCGGCCGACTGGCTCCGCAATGCCCCGGCCGATTACCCCTGGCATTACTTCGTGAGTTTCGTCGGGCCGCACGATCCCTTCGATGCGCCCGCCGAATACGCCGACCGCTACCGCGACGCCCGGATGCCCTCGCCGGTCTCCGACGAGCTGTCCGGCAAGCCCCGGCGCGTGCATCGTCGCAGCAACGAACGAAGCGATGAGGAGGTCATCGGCATGCAGAGGCAGTACTGCGCTGCCGTCACCGCCATCGACGACGCGATCGGGTGGATCCTCGAGGCATTGGAAGAGTCCGGCCAGGCCGACAATACCTACATCATCTACAGCGCCGACCACGGCGAACTTCTCTGCGATCACGGCCTGCTGACCAAGCACATGCCTTACGAGGGGGCGTGGCACATTCCGCTCATCGCGGCAGGGCCGGACATTGCCGCCGGCACCTGCGACGAACTGACCGAACTGATCGACATCAATCCCACCATCTGCGACCTGGCCGGTGTGGCCCCGCTCGAGCGGATCGACGCCCGCAGTTTCGAACCGATTCTTCGCGGCCGGACCGACAAGCACCGCGACCACGTGGCCATCCGCATGGAAGGTTTCGATGCCATCCGGAAGGGTCCCTGGAAGTTTGCCCACACCACCAATGACGTCGACGAGCTTTACAACCTCGACCAGGACCCGCAGGAGCTCCGTAACGTCATCGACAGCCATCCCGACATCGCCCGCGACCTTCGCTGGACGCTCTCCGAGACCCTTGTCGAAGGCGGCGTAACCCGGCGCTGAGGCCAGGGACTCCAGTAAAGCATCTGTGCACATGTCTGCAATCGCGGAACCCGGCTGCATTGCAGCTCGTCGCGACGGTGCCCGGGGAACACGGAGATTTTCTTCGGAATCTTCCGGGAAATCGCGGTCAGGAGAATACGCAAGAACGCGCGCACCCACCGGGCGAATGTTGATTGCGGAGGCTTCTGATCACCCATCAGCCCGCCGGCGAGAGGTCCGGAGCCCTTGCCCTTTATTTTCCGATGCCGTTTCATCGCGGCTGGTTGGGAACTTCCATCCCAGCCACATGCCATGCCCGGCGCACTACGAAAACGGGGTGCGCCTGATTTGGCGCACCCCGTTACGCATTACAATCGATTCACTCTGGCAAGCCCTTAGCGGGAGAGTGCACCGGCGGCGTTTTGTTCGCGGCGGTCCTGATCGGCGAAGTCGCGGAAGTGCGGGCCGTTGAACTGCCAGGCATGGATTTCCTCAACCGTGGTCTTTGACTCCGCAAGCGAGGCGGCTGTAACACGGAGGAAGTCGAAGCTGGCGGCTAGGTGTGCCTTGCCAGGTCCGCCGCCTACGAGGAAGTCGGCACTGTTGCCGAGGCTGCCGAAGTCTTCGGGGAGTCCCACGGTGATGGAAGCGCCACTCGCATCGACGTAGAGATTGAGCTTTCTGCTTTTGCGGTCGAGCTCCGCCAGGATATGGTGCCAATCTCCATTTGCGATGTCGAGGTCGGCAATGGCTGCCGACGCGGATTTTCCCTTGTCTGTTGCGACGCGGAAGACGAGTTCACCTCCTTCAAGAGCCAGTTCGTAGCCGACGCCATCCGACATCTTCGAGGCAATGACACCGTCGGAGTCGTCGGTTTTCAGGTGAGCCTCGATGATCATGCTGGAGTCGAGGATATTGACGCTCCATGGCCCTTCGGGTGCGTCATCGGTGGCTTGATCGAAGGCGATGCCGACGGAGACGGTGTCGTTCTGGGTTTTGTCCTTCCAGTCACCGTTGGGGCTGAGGTAGGGCAGCCAGTTGTAACTGACGGCTCCGGCGTGTTCCTTGACTTTGATGTCGATCACGTAGCGGGTGGAACTGAGACGGTGGGGGAAGGTGACACCGCTGAAGCCACCCCAGCCGCCGCTTTTCAGCCAATGGATGTGCATGCCGAGTTTCTGGCCGGGGTAGGGCTTGTCGAGATCGACGTAGATTTTGTAGCTGTCGCCGGGAGTGACCTTGGCGGGGTGGCGCAGGGTGCCGAAGGGGAGTTTGGCTTCCACAATGTCGTCCTCGGAGGTTTTGTCGTCGCCGGCGACCACGGCGGTTTCGTCGCGTGTGGGCAGGGCGCCTGCAGCGATTGTGAGGTATTCGTCGTCACCGTTAAGTTGCAGGGCGGTCTTGGTCCAGTTGGCCAGGGGGCCTTCGACGAAGTTGGAGGCGTCGATGCCCTGGCCGACCAGTGGGTAGCGCGGGGTTTCCTTGTAATAGTTCGGGCGCTGGTCGTAGGCGTCGGTCATGAACCATGCCTCGTCGACGATTTCGGAGGGCTTGGCCCGGTTGAGGGTAAACTGCCATTCGCCGACGGGGCGGGCGAGCGCCCAGGGGACGAAGACGAGCGTGTCGATGTCTCTTGCGATGCTACCGGGAGCGGGTTGCCAGTTCATGGCTTCGGGATCGACAAGCGGGGGCTGATTGGTGATCACACCCACGTCGGGAACCATCGCTTTGACCTTGCCGAGAGCTTCGCTGAAGTCTTCGATGCTATCGTAAACGACGCCGGTTTCTTCGAAGGTGCCCAGGCGTCCTTTCAGTCCGTAGATGACATTGGCGTCATAGGCGATGGTGTCGTAGAAGAACGCGCCCGCCTGGGAGTAGTGATCGGCGTTGGGATCCGGTGCGACGTCCTTCGGGTTGGCGTGGCGGAAGAGTATTTTGCTGGTGTCGGAAAAGACATTCCCGAGGTAGTAACGTCGGCCCGCGTTGGGTCCCTGCTGCCGGGTGGTCTCGGCAAACTTGTGGAAGCTGTTGTTGAAATACCAGTTTTCGAAGCTGATGATGTTCTGGATGGCTGTGGCGTTGACGCCTTTGGTGCCAAGTTCGTTGTTTTTGCCTAAGCCGATGTTGTTAAAGAGGTAGTTTTTGAAGCTGCCATCCATGTAGTAGGCATGGCCGAATCCGCCGATGTTGGTGGGGTCGCCGGGCTTGAAAATCCAGTTCTTGAAACCACGGGCATTGATGACCACGTTGTTGAATATGTAGTGGCTGCCGCCCTGCCAGGTTTCGATGCCGCCCCAGTCGTTGCTGGCCAGGAGGACGTCCTCGACGCGGTTGTGGTGGATGAGCTGGCGGCTGAGAGGAACGGTCAGTTCCTGGCGTCCACTGCCTTTACCGCCAAAGACGGAGAGCCCCCAGCCGGCGATGTGGTTGAGAAAGTTGCCGGCCATTTCCGAGGTCGCCGGCCAGCGCAGGTCCACGGCATGGCCGTGGGCACCGCGCGAGATCCGGAAACCGGCGTTTTCGATATGGTTGCGGAGGACTTCGACGTCGCCTAGGTAGCCGATGTCGGAGGTTCCTCGGGGAGAGGCATTTTGCACCCAGATGGCACCCAGATCGGTGTCGACAATGCGGTTGTCGGTGATCGAGACACTTCCGATCGACTGTTGAACACCGCCGACCTGGATGTTCACAGGCATGTGAATGTGTTCGAAGGTATTGTTGGCGATGACGATCCCGTCGCCTTCGCCTTCAATTTTGATTGCGGCCGGTTCGAGGTTCTCGGCCGCCCAGACGAAGTTGTTGTAGTCCCAGCCGATGTTGCCGAAGCGGAAGGTGAGGCCGGTGATGTGGAGGTGCTCCGCCTTCGCGCCTGAAATCAGATTGTAGTGGCGGGCGGCTTCGATGGTGACTTGGTCGGGATTGGCGTCGCCGGGAAGGCGGATGTAGAGCTTGGCGGAATTGCCGCCGGTTTTCTCCACCCAGAATTCGCCGGGTTCGTCGAGGAATTTGGGCAGGTTTTCCAGGTAGTAGCGGTTGCCCGTGATGATCTGACTGCCGGCGCCGGGAGCCCAGGTGTCGGTGAAGGCGAGGCCTTTTTTGTTCTCGACGACAGCCTCAACATAGGTCGGATAGGGGCTGCCCATGACGATGCCCCACTCGGTCCAGACGGTGGCGTCTTTCAGGTCGGCAAGCGGCTTCGGCAGGTCGTTGTCGATGCCGATGTGGCGAGTTTTTCCATCAATGGCCACTTTGTTGGCACCCGTCCACCACTGTGGGTTGTCCCAGGTGGGCCATTCGGCCATGTGGTCGAGAGGATCGGTGATCTCCCAGTTGGGCCAGCGGGCAAGCTTGAGGCGGGTGACACCACCCTGATCGTTGGTGATCCAGACGTTGCGGGGGAGGAAATCGACCTCGGCACTCCAGACCTTGTTGGCCTCGGGCATGTCGGCGTGGGCGTCCTGCTGCCAGCCGGTGACGACTTCCGCGCCGTTGATCGTGGCCGGTCCGTCGCCCCAGGAGGGATCGCGGGTCAGACGGATGGGTTCGGCGGCGGTGCCGACGGCACTGGCCGGCACGGTCAAGGTCCCCCGGTAGGTGACGCCGGCCTTAAAGACGTACGTATGGGGGCCGTCGGCAGCCGCTTTGGCATTCCCGGTGGCACCGGCATCCCAGGGGTGGTGTTTCCAGGGCTCGGCCTTGGTGCCGGGGTTGCTGTCCGCGCCGCTCTCGAAGTCCACATAGCGGACCGAGTCGCCAGCGACGAATTCGAAGGGCTTGGGCGTGTATTCGAGGTCGCCGTTGGGCAGGACTTTGGCGTGCGGCTTCTGCCAACTGAACTCTTCGGCCGGGCAGAGGCCGGAGACTACCGTCAGGAACAGCAGGGAAAGCAAAACTGTCAGATGGAATCGCATGGAAGTTATCCTTAATTCTCTTGAGAAAGCGTCGCGCCGACAACCTGTCATCTGCAGCTACGGCGCCAACGGTTTTGAATGGAACACGCAACGCGATTGGATGTTTCCCTCAAAGCAAAGTGTTTTCGTGCGGAGCCCGCTTGGAGCCGGGTTTTGGTTGGAAGCCCTCTGGTCGGTCTCATTGCAGGTGTGGTCGCCTACAGTATGTTGCAGCCGACTCGCTTGGGCAAGACCATGCCCGATGGAAATATGGAGAATGGCGACTCAAGTGGATGGATCTCTTCAGTCGACTGGATTCGGAGCAGCTTGAGCGGATCGACGCCCGCAGTTTCGAACCGATTTGACGGGGATTTGAAAAGGCCGGGCGATTGGCTCCGGAAGCAGCGTTGGTTTTCTGACATCACTCCTGCCGGGAGGCCCAGACGTCCAAGACGGCCTGGATCATCATCCCGGCATCATCGCTCTTGGAGACGAAGGTGGCCACCCCGGCATCGAGCATGGCCTGGCGGGTCGAATCGTCGTCCTGCACGCTCAGGCCGATGACCTGCACGTGAGGCCACGCCGTCGATCCGCACCAGGCCGCCCAGCGGCTGAGGCGCGCCCGTCCAGTGGCACGTGTCACCGCCGTAGAGATGGTCGTGCATGGACCAGACGCTGAAGTACGGATCAACGGCCACCAGCGGCGTGGCCGGCGGACGCAAGACCGTGGTCAGAGGGAGGGACTCGCTCATATCGCGGAACTCCATGGAGGTTCATCTTACGGCCGGACCGCTCTCACCCGAGACAGCCGGCCATGACGATACGCAGGGCCGCCTGCTCCAGGCGATGGCGCTCGGCCTGGGCGGCCGGGTCATCAGCCAGATTGCGGTGTTCGCCAGGGTCGGCCTGACGGTCGTACAGCTCGACCAGGCCCAGTTGCTGGTCGATCAGGAGCTTCCATCGGCCGTCGTGGACGATCATCTGGTTGTCCATCGTGGCCGACAGGATGCCGTGGCCGCCGTCGGTGAGGCTCTGCTGGACGGGTCGGCCGTCGCGTTCGGGCGGGATCTCGATGCCTGCCAGCTCGCAGCAGGTCGGCAGGATGTCAGTGAGGCACGCGCGGGTGTCGCTGCGGCCGGTGGACCAGCCGGGGCCCTGGAGGATCAGCGGCACGCGCAGGACTTCCTCGTAGCCGCAGGAGTTCTTGGCCCACAGGCCGTGGGCGCCCATGCAGTCGCCGTGGTCAGCCGTGAAGATGACCACCAGGTTCTCACCGAACTGCTGCCGGGCGACCGCGACCACCCGACCCACCGCGTCGTCCAGCAGGACGATGTTGGCCAGGTAGTGGTGCTGGATGCGTCGCCAGTCGGCCTCGCTCAGCGCGGCGTAGCCGCCCGGCGTGCCGCCCATCCCCTCGCAGCCCCGGCCGTACCGGATGCCGTGGTAGACGTCGTACTGCACACGGTCGCGCTGGGCGAACTCGCCCTTCTCGCACCGCAGCACGGGCAGGCGGCTGGCGTCGACGCGGTCGAGGTACTCGGGCGTCGGGTCGTGGGGGTAGTGCGGCCCGGGGAAGCTGCACCATACGAAGGCGGGTTGCGCCGGGTCGAGCCGTTCGATGTGGTCGACCGTTTTTCGGGCGGTCCACCTATCGGGGTGCCACTCCAGCGGGCCGGGGAACGCGAAGCTCTTACCGGTCTGCTGGTTCGCCCAGACGGTATCGCGGTAGGCCTTCAGCAGGCCCGCGCCCTCCAGTTCGCGGCTGTAGTCGTTCCAGAACCAGATCGAGTTGTTCTTGCCGTTGCACAGGTCCAGGTGGTCCAGGCCCAGCGAGAGGGTGTACTCGCGGACCGGCTCGCGGTCGATGGTCGCGTCGGGCCGGGCAGCCGAGTACGGGGCGGCCGTGTAGTGGCACTTGCCGATGTGGGCCGTGTGGTAGCCCGCCCCGTGAAGCAGGTTGTAGAGGTTCGGCTGGGCCGGGTCGAGCCGGCGATCGCGGAAGTTTGAGTACGCCCCGTGGCGGTGCGGGTACTGGCCGGTCACCAGACTGCAGCGGCTGGGCAGGCACAGCGGCAAGGGGGCGTAGGCGGCGTCGAAGGCCAAGCCCGCGGCCGCCAGGGCGTCAATGTGCGGCGTGGGCACTAGGCCGCCGCCGTAGCAGCCCAGCAGGTCGAACCGCAGTTCGTCGCAGGTGATCAGCAGGATGGGGGGAGCGTTCATTGGCGTCTCGCTTCGGGTTGCCGGGACTCAGTCAGCCGCCGGGTCCACTTCGATGTTCAGCCGCTGCTGAATCGCCTCCACGGCCACGCCGCGGGGCTGCACGCCCTCCAATGCGGCCAGGGCGGCTGCGGCGCCGGCGGCGGCCCCGATGGCCAAGACGATCCGCTGCACACGGTAGGAGGCGTGGGCCTCGTGGCTGCCGCTGATGCACCGCCCGGCCACCAGCAGGCCGTCGACCTCTCGCGGCACGAGACAGCCGTACGGAATGTCGTAGGGCTTGACCGTCTCAGCGAAGCCGTGGGCCTGCCCGACGCCGTTGGGGTTGTGGATATCGATGACGAAGGACGCATCCCGCACCACGGCCGATCGCCGCTTGCGGCCGCCGACGAGGTCCTCGCGGCCCAGCCGCGCCACGCCCACCAGCCGCCGCGTCTCACGAACGCCGATGGTGGCCGGCATCTGCACGATGTGGCAACTCTCGTAGCCGGGGGCGTGACGGCGGAGGAACTTGGTGACCCGGAAAGCCTGGCGCCGCCCCTCCAGCTCCGCCCGCGTGAGGTCCTCCACACGCGTGCCGTCCACATGGTTGACCTGCGTGGCGTTGACGATTCGCTCGCCGGGGTTGGGGGCCTCGTACAGGCGGACCACGCCGACCGTCTCGGGCAACTCGCCGGCATCCCGGGCTCGTAGGACCACGTCGCGCCAGACGCCCTCGGGCACCGTGACCATCAGGGCCTGGTGCTCGCCGCCGCACAGCAGGCCGCGGCTCTTGTCCACCCCGCCGATGCGGTACTGGATGCTCATCGGCTGGAGCAGCCCGTCGCCGTCACGACCCATCTCGCAGGCGGCCCCGGCCGAGTGGGCGATGTCGGCGTCGGCGGTGGCATCGACCACGATCTTCGCCCCCAAGGACAGCAGCCCCTGCTTGGTCACAGCCTGGACGCCACATACCCGCCCGCTGTCGACGAGAGCCTCGAACGCCCAGGCGTGCAGCAGGATCTCGGCGCCGGCCTCGGTCAGCAGGTCGGCGTAGAGCAGGTCCAGGCCTTCCCAGTCCTGCCCCGTCGCGTCGAACCGCCGCTGGATCTCGTCGACGAAGTCCGACTTCGCGCCGCCCATCAGTGGGCCGACCAGGCCGGTGGTGGCCGCCCCGCCGAGTCGGCCGTAGCGTTCGAGGATCAGCGTCCGCGCCCCGGCCCGGGCCGCGTTGACGGCCGCCGCCACGCCGGCCGGTCCGCCGCCGGCGACCAAAACGTCCACGTCGCGGAAGAGTTCCTGTCGGTCGGCCACTGGGCGACTCACGGGCAGACTCCTTCCAGGGGCTTGTGCCGATACCGCCGCTCCGGCCGCACCAGCGGCTCGACTTGCGCGGCGTGTTCGCCCGTGCGGATCCAGAGTTGCACCAATTGCCCGACTTTCTGGCGCAGTGTCATGCTCGAGAGCCGATCTTCGATGGCTTGTCGTGCCTGTTCACTGAGACCCAGCGATGGCAGTATGCGTGGCGTGTTCGTGTGCGATTCGATGGGAATGTAGTGCTCCTGAAAATTCAACCCATTGCTCACCAAAGTCTCGGTGAGGGTCGGGCTGCGCGGCGTGAAGGTTACTTGTCGGTGCTGCCCTCAAGGATGATTCTTTACGAGCAGAAGTTAGCTTGACGCGTCACATTCTCATTGGAAACTAGGACCTGCTATGGCAAACTCCTCTTTCCACACCTGCCTTGTTCTGTTTTCTCCTGAACAGGTCTTTGGCTGTTAACGCCCGCAGCCTGTCCAACGAATACGGGCTGCCAGCCGAACCGACCGTGCTCTACATCGAGCCTCAATGGCGGGAGGGAAAGAGCGTCCTGCGACCACCGCCACGCGGAAAAACCGGCGGGTCTGATTAGGGGTTCCCGAATTAGAAAAATATGCCGGTTCGTGATTCGTGTCAGTCAACCAATTTGCAGAGTAACCGATATTCACTATCCCACGCCGGGTTTGCGGGAGAACAAAGGTGGATGAGCAGCGGTCCCGGTTGGGCGTTATCGAGGGAAACACGCATGGTCGGGCCTTGCAGGTGTTTATTGGCTGCGACAGGCAGTAACGGCACGGGTTGATCGAAAAGGGTCGACTCGCCGCTGGTGATGCGGAGTTGAGCGACTCCGGGGTCGATAGGATCGTTGGAATCATTGAGGAACCAGATCTCGATGGGCAGTATTTGATCCGGCTTCCAGTCGAAGCGCGGCAGCCTTGCACTCAGCATTACGGGACGGTTGGCAGCTTTCACTGCTTCGTATGCGGGCTTGGGACGATCCGGCCAACTGACAATGGAATTGTTGGCGGCGGTGGGCCAAGGCTCGTTGAAGCACCAGCAGAGAGCCATGGCGCATTTGGGAACCCCGCGGGGCTTTTCGTGTTGGCGCCGCGCTTCCTCGTAAGCGGTTTGGAGACCGAGACTTTGCAGCCAGTGACTCTTTTCCAGCAAATCGTCCAGATTCTCCTGCTTGCCAAAATAATGCTCGATTATGGGGATGCAGAGCCACGCACCGTATTTTTTTCCCCAAGCGTCAATTGCTTTGTGGGTTTCCCAACTGGTTCCTTTGCGCGGGGGCCATAGCTCTTCCTCTGGAATAATTTGCCTGATGGTTTCCGCAGTCGCGGCGCCTGCCGATCCGAATTCAGGGTAGGCAGTGCATTCCGCATCAATGAAATATTGGAGCACGTCCCTCCCATCAAGGACACGGAAAATATAGGATCCGTGCCCCATACTCCACAAAGGAGAAGTGGGAATCCATGGGGTGTGGGGATCCAGTTCGAAACACAGACTATCGAGCAGCCTAAAAGTAGGGTTTTGCATGTTAGACCAGCTGATGGCCAAAAACAGCTCATTGCCGCCGCACCACAATGCCATGCATGGATGATGGCGCAATTGGCAGATAATCGAACGTGCCTCGGTTTTGACCACAGTCAAGAACTCGGGAGTTCCCCAGTAGGGACGAATGGACATCGGAAACTCCTGCCAGATCAGGATGCCCATCTCGTCACATAGGTCATAAAAAGCATCTTTGTTTACAGGGGCTCCTCCCCAGCAACGCAACATATGCAGGTTGCAATCCCTTACCATCTCCAAGAGGGAGCGATAGTTCGCTTCTGTAATTGCGCCGGGGAACACGTTCGGCGATATCCAGTTGCTTCCGCGGATAAAGGTTAGACGTCCGTTAATCTCAAAATGCACGGGCGGCCCCACTGCCCCTGATGGGACGTTTCTTCCCCCGCGGGTGGTGCCAAAATCGGCGCCTTCGTAGTCGAGGCGGATGCGGCGGAACCCGATCCGTTGGCACCGTGAGTCCAGAAGTGCGTCACTTGGGTCGCGGAGTTCCACATGGAGGGTGTAGAGGTAGGGTTCCCCAAGGTCATGGGGCCACCAAAGTTTAGGTTCCCGTATTTCCGTCTGCACTCCTTGCCTAGCTTGATCCAATGAAAGGCGTCCCTTTTGAAAGTCTTTGCCCTCCGCATCCCGCAGAACCCATTCGACATACCCGCACCCCCCTACTGTTTCTACGGCGAGATCACAGCGTGCGACCTTCAGGTCATCAATCATTTCATACGTAAAACTCAAATCTTCGATGTGGGCAGAGGGGACAATCTCCAGATATGCATCCTTCCAGATACCAAGCGGCACCAAAGGTGGATGAAAATCTGTCTTGTAGGACATGTTTGGCTTAAAGGACTGGTCACCTTTCGCTTCAGGACACACCCGCGAACGCAAGACGAACGACCGCGTCGAGCGATGTTCCTTTGGTGCCGGGAACACGAGCACCTCCAGCCTCCGCGCCCCATTCTTTAGATTGTCGGTTAAATCAAGCTTAACCGGCGTAAACATGCCCTCGTGCTCCAGCACTACCTCGCCGTCCAGACGGATTTGCCATTGGTAATCAATCCCCCCGGCAATGAACCGCACGCGCTCGCCTTCAGCCAAATTCAACTGCGGCAGTTCCGCCTGGTAGAGCCAGAATTTATCCTCCATCCAATCGTAATCTTTGAAGTGATCCGCCTTCCAATGCTCCGGCCAGCCGTGCTCACGCGCCCAGTCAAGCTGCACCGCGCCGGGCACCTGCGCGGGAACCATTTGTTCCGGTGAAATCCCCGGTCCGTCGCTAGGGCCAACCTTCCAAGAGAGGTCGAACATCGGGTAGGGGTGTTTTGTAAGTGTAGCAGGCATTGTTTTATTCATAAAGTTAAGGGTACCTTGAATAATTGACGTTCACTGGGAGGGATTGTATGCTGTCTCAC
>CAZOVB010000008.1:0-102782 GCA_964583095.1 uncultured Planctomycetaceae bacterium | reverse complement strand
TGGGTTCGGGGCCACCCACCCATTTCCCGCCCTGTAAGGGCGGGCGGAACGTTACATCCGTCCACCCGCCAAAGACGACCATCCCGCCTCCGAACCCGTCTTTTATCGCCCCGCCCCCCCAGCGCGGGTGCCACGGACCTGCGAAGCAAGTCCGTGCCTCCTTCGGGTCCGGACACATCCTTCGACGGGTCCGCCACCCGGAAGCCCTGGCTGCAAGGCCAGGGCATATCCGCTACCTCAACGGCGGGCTGTTCCTGCCGCACCCGGTCGAACAGGACAACCCCAAGCTCGACGTACCCGACCGGGCCTTCGAGAATCTCTTCGACCTCTTCGAGCGGTATTCCTGGAATCTCGATGACACCCCCGGCGGCCAGGCCGACGAGATCAACCCCGACGTGCTGGGCTACATCTTTGAAAAGTACATCAACCAGAAGGCCTTCGGAGCCTATTACACCCGCCCCGAGATCACCGAGTATCTCTGCGAGCGCACCATCCATCGCCTGGTGCTCGACGCCGTCAACGGCCCCGGCATCCCCAACGTGATCGCCCCGCGCGACTTCGACTCCGTTGGCGACCTGCTCATGGACCTCGATGCGCCGCTCTGCCGCCTGCTGCTCCAGGAGGTCCTGCCCTCCCTGAAGCTGCTCGACCCGGCCTGCGGGTCCGGCGCGTTCCTCGTCGCGGCCATGAAGACCCTCATCAACATCTATTCCGCCGCCATCGGGCGCATCAAGTTCCTCGGCGACGATGACCTCCGAAAGTGGCTCGCCAAGGTGGAGAAGGAGCACGCTTCGGTCAGCTACTTTATCAAGAAGCGCATCCCGGCCGCGTTCATGCGTCACGACGTGGCCGAACTCGACCGCTTCCCCGACCAGGGCAGCATCTATATCTCCGTCGATCTGGTCAAACGCCTCTCGCCGGACTCGCTGTCGGTCATGGAGTTCAAGAATGACATCGACGTGCGCATCTGCGAGAAAGCCCTGCGCTTTCCGCTGCTGGGAGAAGATGTGGATGGGACGTGGCAGCTCTCGCTCTACCGCGAGTTCGACATGACCAACCACAGCCATTTGTTCAAACCCGAGCCAGGCAAGGGTCGGCTGCCGCTGTACGAAGGCAAGATGATCTGGCACTTCGACCACCGCTTCGCCAAGCCACGTTACTGGGTGGGTGAGGCCGAAGCCCGCGCCGCCGTCCTCGGCCGCAATGCCGACACCGGACAAGGTCTGGAGCTACTGCAACGTCCTGCGGGATGCGGGGTTGAGCTATGGCGATTATCTGGAGCAGTTGACGTACCTGATCTTCCTGAAGATGGCCGACGAGTACGCCCGGCCGCCTTACAAGCGGGACCTGGGCATCCCGAAGGGCTACGACCGCACGTACTACGTGCCCGGGCCGGCCTTTCTGGCATCTCTCGCACCTGCCGAAAGTCGCAAGCCAGTGGCCGAAAATACCCAGCCCGGACCCGAAAGTCGTAAGCCTGGGTCCGAAAGTCGTAAGCTCCCGGCAGTGCTTACGACCGAACATTTGCCTGACGACTTAGCCACCAAGGTTGCATCTTTGCCCAAGCGACCTTCTCAGAAGCAGTTACGAGACATGATAGGTCAGCTCTGTGCTTGGCAACCCATGAATTCGGTGCAGCTATCGCACTTGCTGGGCCGAAAGCGAGAACCGCTGGTCCGTGACCACCTCAAACCCATGGTCAGCGCCGGCCAACTGGCCTATACGATCCCCGAGATGCCCAACCACCCGGACCAGGCCTACACCATCCCGGCCGAGGAGGTCGACGAGTGACCGCCAAAGGGTCGGGGGACACCATACTAATTAATGAGTCAGGGCACGACACGAAAGGCGGCGAGGAAACGGGTGCCAGCCACGAACGGCACTGCCGTCGATTGGCGTAGGTCTAATCCGTCAAGCATTTGAGATCGGGGCCTTTCGGAATGTACTGGAAACCCAGGATTATTCCGTCTGGGTCGACCCGGCCTACGACCAGGCCGGGAGCATGATCTCGGGCCCCAAGCCGGGCGGCGAGATGGCCGAGCACTGCGGGCAGAACGTTGCCGGTCGGGCGATGGTCGATTTTGACAAATGCATGGTCGTTCCATCAATTCGCATGCTGTCCTCATAGTTTATAATGTGTCTACTCCATGGGGCCCGTAGAGCCCCTGTCCCGGCTGGGGTGTTGCCGGGACGAGCGAGAGTTGATTCGTACAAGTTCGGGCCGGGATGGACGTTTCGGCCCGGGCGCATCGGGAGTAGATACATGCCTTGTCTGCCTGAGAGAATTCGAAGCCGGCTGCTGGTTCTGGCCCTGGTGGGCCTTATCGGGTCTGTTGCCCTCGGCCAGGAGGATCGCACGATTGCGGCCTGGGGGAATCTTCCGGGTCGGAACCTTGCCCTGGAGGGGCAGAACCTCCCGGCCGAGCTGACCGAGGAGAACACGCTCTGGAGGCACGAGGTGCGTCTGGGCCACGTCTACAGTCAGCCGTCGGTGGTGGGGGACAAGCTTCTGGTTGGCGTCCAATCGCGTCTGACGCTGCCGGGCAGTGAGGAAACCTCCACGTACAACCACAGCCAGGTCCGCTGCTACGACCTGGAAACCGGAGAATTGCTCTGGCGACTGGCCCTGGGCTACAGCCGCTACGGGGTGGTCGGTTCGTTTGCCATCGACGGCCAGAGGGCGTACTGCGTTGACGGGGATCGCCTGTTGTGTCTGGATCTCAATGGTCTGGCCGACGGCAACGACGGCATGCAGAACGAGCTGAAGTTGATGAAGCGTCGCCGGACGCATCGCGGGGCGATCGAGCCGGTGGGCCTGCCGCCCGGTCCCAACGGGGACGTTCTCTGGGTCCTGGACATGGATGTCAGCGTCCAGGACGCCGGCTGCGGCACGCCGCTGGTCATCGGCGACCAGGTGTGGGTCACGACATCCCAGGACAAGGGGGTTCGCCCGGCCCAGGCGCAGATGAAGCACCGCCCGGAGAAGATGCCCCCGGATCGACCTGACATTCGCATTCCCAACATCATGGTGGTGGACAAGCACACCGGCAAGCTCATCGCGATGGACGACCAGGCGATTCCCGAGGTTTTCCACGGGCAGTGGAGTTCGCTTGCAAGCGGCGTGGTCGAGGGCAGGCGATTGGTCTTCTGGGGCGATGGCTACGGGATTCTCCACGCGTACGCAACCGACGACTTCGAGGCGGGCCCGGACGGGATCGGCCGTCTCAAGGAACTCTGGACGTTCGACGCCAATCCGCATTCGTATCGGTATCTGCCCGACGGGACGCGTCGGCTTTACCCGGTGACGATGGAGAAGAACCTGGAGCTTCGGAAGTTTGGCCCGGCCCACATGATCTCCACGCCCGTCTTCCTCGAGGGCAAGGTGTACGTCGCACTGGGCCGGGACCGCAATTACACCGACAAGAGTCGCGGCCGCGGCGACGGGCCCGGGGCGGTCAGTTGCGTCGATGCGTCGGACCCGACCAACGCGGAGAAGGATCGTATGATCTGGCGGAACACCGACGTGGGGCGTTTCCATGCGACGCCGGCCATCGTGGACGGGCGGCTGTACCTGGCCGGCACGGACGGGATGCTATATTGCATGCGGATCGACGACGGGCAGGTGGTGTGGAGTTACGATCTGGGTCGAGGCGTCTGCGACCGTTCGAGCATTGTGGCCGACGGGAAGATCTATGTCTCCAACGATTCGGGCGAGACGTTCGTCTTCGCCACCGGCGACGAGCCGAAGCTGCTGTTCAAGAAACGCTTCCGCGCCGCACCGGCCACGCCCATGGTCTGCGGCGAGCTGTTGATTCTGGCCAACAAGCGTGAGATTTCCGTCTATAAGAAAGGCGCGGGCCCGGCTCGCGTTCACACCTCCAAGGACCAGGACGATGAGTAACCCTCGCCGCGAATCGATTCGATCCATCGCTGCCAGAGCCCTTGGGCCCGCGGCCTTTGGTGCCTGGCTGCTGCTGTGCCTGGTGGGTACCTCGGCGGTCTGGGCGGAAGATACCTCCCGGACGTTCACATTCCGCAAGGCCCCGGAGGGTCCCGGTACCTACGAGGCGACCGAGGGCGTGCTGGCCGAGGCACTCAAGAAGGACCTGGCCGGGGCGGAGGAAGTCGTCTACGCCGTGCGCGCCAACGGCCGCGACGGGCATTACTACGCCAATTTCGGCTACGTGATCGAGAATACCGACCAGTTCAAGTTCGGCGGCGAGGGGGGCAAGCTCCGGGCGGTGAACCTGCGAACGGGGCAGGTGCGGGATCTGATCGATGACCCGACCGGGGACGTTCGCGACCCCGCCGTCAGCTACGACGGCAAGACGATCCTGTTTTCCTACCGCAAGGGGGGCTCGACCCACTTCCACCTTTACACGATCGGCGTGGACGGGTCAGGCCTCAAGCAGATCACCTCGGGCCCCTGGGACGACATGGAGCCGACCTGGCTGAGCGACGGCGGGATCGCCTTCATCTCCAGCCGATGCAGGAAGTGGGTTCCCTGCTGGTACGTGCAGGTGGCGGTGCTCTATCGCTGCCAGGCCGACGGGTCGGACATCCGGATGCTCAGCCCGGGCCCCGAGACGGAGAACACCCCCTGGCCTCTGCCTGACGGGCGGATCATGTACACCCGCTGGGAGTACGTCGACCGCGGGCAGCTTCACTACCACGGGCTCTGGACGATCAACCCCGACGGCAGCGGCGTCGAGCTGCTCTACGACAACATGGGCACGATGAACCTGTACATCGACGCCAAGCCGATTCCCGACAGCGACAAGGTTCTCACCATCATCTCTCCGCTGCACGGGTCCAACGAGCACCGCGGGCGGATCGGCATTCTCGACCCCAGCCTGGGCACCGAAAGCCCCCAGGCCATGATGTTCCTGGACCGCGGCTTCCTGCCCGGAAAACGCTTCGAGGACCGCAAGGGCAATTCCGTCAGATGGCGGGATCCGTATCCGGTTTCGCCCGACTGCTTTTTGGCTGCCTTTGGCCGGGCGCTGGTGATCATGAACGCGGCCGGGGATTACGAGATCGCTCACGAGCTGGATTCGAGCATCCCGGAGCAGCTCAGGCTCCACGAGCCCCGGCTGATCCGCTCCCGGCCCAGGGAGAGGCTCATCCCCGCCGTCGTGCCATCGGAGGACGGGATGGCCACCTTCTCGGTCATGGATGTGACCATCGGGCGCAACATGGGGGGCATCGAGCACGGGCAGATCGAGAAGCTGCTGGTGATGGAAGAACTCGCCCGCCCCGGCGCCAACGACATGAACCCGGACATCATCAGCTACAACGGCAAGAACTTCCTGCTGCATCGCATCCTGGGCACCGTGCCGGTGGAGGCCGACGGCTCGGCGCACTTCAAGGCCCCGGCCGGTCGGGCGATCTTCTTCTATGCCCTGGACGGGGATTCCCTGGCCGCCAAGGCCATGCCCAGTTGGCTCTCGGCCGTGCCGGGCGAGCAGGTCAGTTGCGTGGGCTGTCACGAGGACAAGGCCCTGGCGCCGCCGGACCGTCTGGCCCGGCACAAGCCGCTGGCGCTTCGTCGCGGGCCCAGCAAGCTCGAGCCCATCGGGGGCGTGCCGGAGATCTTCGACTATGTCCGCGACATTCAGCCCATCTGGGACAAGCACTGCGTCTCCTGCCACAACTACCAGAAGCACGCCGGCGACCTCCTGCTGGTGGGGGACATGACCCCGAGCTGGTCAATCAGTTACTACGAGATCAAACGCAACCGCACCGAGCGGTCCTGGGGCGTCGGCGGCGGGCTCATCGGGTGCAATCCCGGTTACGAGCCGGACCCATATTCGGTGGCCTCGGGCGACAGCAAGCTCATCGACGTGCTGCGAAAGGGCCACAAGGACGTCAAGCTCAGCCGGGCCGAGATGCAGCGAATCCTCCGCTGGGCCGATGCGGGGACGACCTTCGCCGGTTCGTATGCGGCGCTGGATTCGGCCAGTGCCCGCAAGAACCAGATCCGGCTCCGCGCCAAGCGCGACGAGGCCTACAACCGGGCCTGCAAGCCGGCCGTCGAGGCTTTGTCCCGGCGATGCGACAGTTGTCATCAGCCCAAGGGCAAGGCCAGGCCGGGAGGCTGGGTGACCGGCGAGATCCGCCAGGTCGGGCATCGATTCAATCTCACCCGTCCGGAGAAGTCCCTGCTGCTGCTGGCGCCGCTTTCGGAAAAGGCCGGCGGGCTGGGAATCTGCAGGAAGACCGACGATACCCCCGAGACGGCCGCCCAGGCGCCGGTTTTCACCGACAAGAGCGATCCGGACTACCGGGCCCTGGAGACGTTCGTGGGCCTCATCGCCAAGCAGTACGACCGCAAACGCTGGTTCGACCCGGGCCACGTGCCCACCGACTGGTACCTGCGGGAGATGAAGCGTTTCGAGGTCCTTCCCGAGGACTATGACCCCACCGGCCCCGGCGCCCTGGATGGCTGGGAGATCGACCGGCGGTACTTCAACATGCTCTACCGCATCGCCAACAGCCCGGTGGACCTGCCCTGAGAGTCTCTTCAGGCAGGGGGGCGTGAGGTCCGCACGGCCGAGGGGCACAGGCCGCTGCGGCGGCGGAACTGCTTGCTGAAGTGGAACACGCTCTGGTAACCCAGTTGCCGCGCGATTTCGGAGATCGAAAGGTCGGTCTCCAGCAGGAGCCGCTGGGCGCGGTCGATGCGGGCGGCGATGACGTACTGCTGTGGGCCGCGTCCGGTGAGCTGTTTGAAGGTCCGGTAGAAGTGCGTTTTGGAATAGCCGGCCCGGCGGGCGAGTTCCTCCACCGACCAGCACTGCTGCGGATGGGCATCGATCTGCTGGATGATCCTGCGAATGACGTCTTCGGAGCCCGACAGGGCCGGGGGCCTGGAGGCGGCCTCGTCCTCGGCCAGCACCTCCAGCATCGCCTGCATCCAGAAGCGGGTGCTCTTGCCCTGGCCTCCGGAGAGCTCGAAGCTGTGCAGGAGGCGGTCGAAGAGCTTTTCCAGCAGGGAGGGGTCCTCCACGTTCGGTTCGATGGGCAGAGTCTGGGCAGAGGGGGCATAGAAACTGACCCACTGGTAGCGGGTGGGCAGTTCCCGCGAACGCAAAAAGGCCACCTGGTCCGAGCGGAACACCAGCACCTGCCCCGGGCCGGGCTGATGGTCCCTGGCGGCGATGCGGATTTCCAAGCTCCCGTCCAGGCACATCAACAGAACCTGAAAGGGCTTGGCCGAGGGGCCCTTCCAGAGCAGCTTCCTGTCGGCTTCCAGACGCGTCACCCAGTAGACTGTCACATCTTCGCCCTGCATACCTGTCTATAGCACGTCGGTGGGCCCGGGGTCAATGTCTGCCCGAGACGCCGGCAGGCTGGGAGGCAAGGGGAATGTGGATATTATACATGGTAAGTATGCAAAAAGACATGTATTTTAGAGGGGATTTTCCGTAACGAAGACTGAAAATTGTGTTTAAATAACATGAAGGCGTCGCACGACAAGTCCCTGTCGGGAACCCACGTGTTTTCAGCTGCGCCGGTCGGTGACGTCCCGGCCGGGGCTGCCTGTGGAACCCCAGCGGCTCTCGGCGATGGCCTGCAAAACGCAATCCTCTTGAGCTTTGTCAATATCAAGGAGCTGACGATGCAATCCAAACGCAATTTGATTCTGGTGCTTTGCTCACTGGCCCTGCTTGTCGGCGGGCCTCTTGCAGCCGAGGAGGCCAAGTACTCCTGGCAAAAACCCCACGCGAAGGTTCTGCCCCACGGAGACCTGGCCTGGGCGCCCGAGCCGTTTGCGTTCGAGCCTGCAGGCAAGATCGCGTACGTCGATTACGAGAACGGCGACGACTCCAACGACGGCAGTTCCGCTCAGAAGGCCTGGAAGCACCACCCGTGGGACGCTGCCGCAAGGGGCCAGGCCGACTCAGGCCGGGCCGACACGTACGTCTTCAAGAAGGGCGTTACCTATCGCGGCAGACTGAAGGTCCCCAACGGGGCCTCTGCCCTGCTGACCGTCGACCCCGACTGGGGCGAGGGACAGGCCTGGATCGTGGGCAGTAGCAAGGTTTCCGGCTGGAAGAAGGAAGCGCATCCGAAGATGCCCGAGGGCTCGAAGGTCTGGGCGGCGAAGGTCGACGCCCTGCCCCGGGCGGCCTGGATGGTCGACGCTGAGGGCAAGGCCACCCGCCTGAAGCTCGCCCGCATGCCCAACTGGGAATGGACGGATCCCGAGAATCGCCTCAGCCAGTGGTGGCAGTGGGAGCAGCCCCAGTGGTGGCTTCAGTTCCAGGGCATGGACAAGAACCCGAACCTCATGACCGTCAACGGCAAGAAGTACCACCTGGGCATCGACAAGAAGCACCTGGGCCGGATCGGGGAAGATGCCGTAGGCGGCTACGTCTGGACCGAGTGGGGCATTCCCACCGGCGGCAATCCGTATCCGACCAAGATCCATGGCTATGACCCCAACAGGAAGGGCATCGCATTCGGAGGCCCGTGGTTCGACGGGCCCGGCGGGATGATCTTCTCCGGGCACCGCTACTACCTGGAAGACCGTCCGCAGTGGCTCGATCAGGCCGGCGAATACTGGTTCGACCGTAAGGGCAAGAGCGGCACGCTTTACGTCCGCCTTCCCGGGGATATCGATCCGGGCAGCGTGACGGTCGAGGCGGCCGACAAGCTGCGACTCATCGAGGCCGGCGACGTCGGGAAACTTCGCATCAGCGGCCTGGGCATGCGATTCACAAACGTGATGTGGGAACTGGGCGAGCCGCAGTTCGGCCATCCCGACGTCCTGGCCGGGGCCATCCGTGTCTGGGGCAACGCCGAGCATCTGAAGGTCGATCACTGCCGTTTCGAGCACGTGCAGCTTGCCCTGCGGGCCTCGACGGCCGGCGGGCAGACCATGAAGCTCGTCGAGTTCAACGACAACGAGATCGCCTATACCGACCACGGCGTGATTGACATCGCCGATCGCAGCCGGGCCCGGACCCGCAAGGGTGTGGGACTGCTCACCGAGGCCCGCGTGCTTCGCAACAACCTTCACGACGTCGCCTTCCGCGGCTCGCGAGGTCGCTACACCCCCGGGCTGGAAGTCAAGTGCGCCCGCATGGCCGAGGTGGCCGGGAACATCGGCATCCGCACCGCCGCCCAGATGATCGAGATCTACGGCGGCAAGCTCAGCAAGGATAGCGGCCAGTGGCCTTTCTCGCGCCAGATCGTGCACCACAACAAGGCCCAGGACACACTGCTCCAGTCCAGCGACTGGGCGGGGATCGAGATGTGGCAGGGGGGGCCGTTCTACGTATACAACAACATCTCCGGGGCCCCGCAGGGCTTGATGCAGTGGTCCGACGGGGGCAAGGGTGCCCGGTTCGGATTCGCCTACTACTACGACGGCGGGTTCAAGGGCTATACCTTCAACAACATCGCCTGGGCGCGTCACAACCCGCCCGAGGGTCCGCTGGGGACCAAGGCAGCCTTCCAGACCGTCCTGGGCTTCCAGAACAGTTACTTCAACAACAGCATCTACAAATTCCAGTACGGCTGGCATCGTCAGAGCCCGGCCGGCGGACGCAACAAGTACCTGGGCAACGTGGTGCAGGACATCTCCAAGGTGGCCATGCAGCACGCCGAGCCGGCCAAGGAGAACGCCGTCAACGCCGGGCACTTCCGCGAAGGCGACGTGACCCAGTACGAGACCAACGCCTATGAAGGCAACATCTTCAACGACGTGGCCACGGTGGGCATCTACCAGGTCAAGGGCCTGATCCGCGATGACCTGAGCGGCTTTGAGGCGGATCTGAGGAAGTTCGGCTACATGGGCGATCCGGACGTGGGCATCCTGGCCCAGCAGCCTCCCATGCCCCGGGCTTCGGAGGGCGACTTCCGCCTGGCCCCGGACTCCCCGGCCATCGACCGAGGGGCGAAGATGTTCGTCCCCTGGGCGCTGTATGCGGTGGTGGGCGAGTGGAATTTCACACCCAACAGCAAGGATCCCGACCGAATTGTGGATGAGTCCTGGTACATGACCAACGCGTACCTCAACCGCGACTTCTACAGCACCACCCCGCGCTACCCGCTGACCCGCGTGGGCGGGACGTTCGTGGAAGGTCCGCTGGAGAACTGGGCCAAGGGCGCCCTGGAACTCGACGGCAAGCAGTACCTGAAACTGGCCCATGCCAAGCTCGTCGAGCCGTACAAGATCCCCACCGGCGGAAAGGCCAACAGCCCCGGTGGACTCGTCCAGGGCCCAGACAAGCCCACCGTCGACATGCAGGACAACAGCTTCCTGATCGAGGTCTACTTCAAGACCGACAGCGACCAGGGTCCCTGCCTGCTGGCGGGCAAAATGGGCAAACAGGCCGGCTACGCCCTGGGCCTCGATGATTCCGGCAAGGCCTCGCTGAAGCTGGCCTCGGGCGGGCAGACGCCACCGCCCGTCACGTCCAAGACGAGCCTCAACGACGGCAAGTGGCATCACCTTCTGGCCGAGGTCGACCGCAAGCGGCGCATGGTCACCCTCTACGTCGACGGCAAGGCCGACGGACAGGGCTCCAATGCCGTGCTCTACCAGAACATGTCCCTGGAGAACAAGGCGGACTTCCTGGTCGGCAAGGACCTGGCCGGCACGCTGGAGTTCCTGCGGGTCAGCCGCGGCACGCTGGCCGATGCGCATACCACTATCGACGAGCTGCATGCCTGGCAGTTCGACGGCCCGCACCTGCGGGACTGGAACAACCAGCCTCCCAAGGGCAAGGCCCGCGACGCCGGGGCTATCGAAGCCCGGTAACCCTCCAGGCCTCGACGCAAACCCCACCGGGCGATCGGTCCTCTGCGGATCGATCGCCCGATTTTCTTCGGCAGATCCGTTGTTGGTCGCCTATTGCAGGCAGGAGCGCTGCAAGGTAGGGTGAAGCCGGTTCAAGACAGCCCGCCCAGGGTGCGATAGAGGGGCAGGGGCGTTGTGTTCGCCCGGGCCACGGCGGGGCGTTGGACAGAGACGGCGAATGGATGAATCCAGGACAACTCAGCCAGGTTCCCGGGGCCCGGTCGCCCTGATCCAGGCCATGCGCCCGACGCACTGGATCAAGAACCTCTTCGTGGTGGCGCCGATTCTCTTCAGCGGGCGGTATGTGTCGCTCGAAGCCTGGGAGTTCTGCCTGATCGCGGTGGCCTCGTTCTGCCTGCTCTCCAGTGCGGTCTACCTGCTCAACGACCTTCTCGACCGGGGCGAGGACCGCAACCACCCCCGCAAGAAACACAGGCCCATCGCCTCAAGGCGCGTTTCGCCCTCCCTGGCGGCCGGGGTGTCTATGCTGCTGGCCGGGGCGGGGATGGCCCTGGCTGCCCTGCCGGGAGTCCTGCGCAGCGAGCAGGTCATCGCCCTGGCCGGCCACGGACTGCTTGCCTGGGCGGGGACCTACCTGGTGCTCAACGTGCTGTATTCGGCCTGGCTCAAGCAGCACCTCTACGTGGATGTGATCGTCATCGCCCTGGGTTTCGTTCTGCGGGCGATGGCCGGGGCGGCCGCCATCGGCGTGGGTATCAGCCCCTGGCTGGTGCTCTGCACGTTCACGCTGTGTCTGTTTCTGGGCTTTACCAAGCGGCGGGGCGAGCAGTTGCAGCTTAGCGACTCCCAGGCGGCCCGGTCCCGCCGGACGCACCGGTCCTATCAGCAGGGGGAGCTGGATCGGCTCATCACGCTCTCTGCCTCGCTGGCCATCGTGACCTACTGCATTTACTGCATCGCCCCGGCGACGGTTTCGCGGATCGGCTCTGCCCACATGATCTGGACGATTCCGCTGGTGATGTACGGGATCTTCCGCTACGACCGGATCAGCCGCACCCGCGGGCTGGGCGACGTGGTCCAGGTGCTCCTGACCGACTCGGCCATGTGGGCGGTGCTGGTGCTGTACGTCGCCATCGTGTGGATCGTGCTGCGTTTCGGTTCGCATCCGGCCCTGGTAACCATTCTTCGTGCGGGGGCCAACTGAGAAGTCGTCCAAGGTTTTTCGGGCGGCAAACGGTTGTTTTGATGGGGTGGCTGGGTGGGCTTGATGCCTGGCCAAAACCAGCTTGCGTCAGGGGAACGCTCCGAGCCCTGAGGTCTTGCCGCAGGCAAAGCATTGCGTTACAAGAGGGACGATGTTTCTGCCCTGCAGGGGCGGGCCCTGCCGATCCGACGCGCGGCCGACCCGGCCTTTACGACCTTAAAAGGAGCATGAAGTGAAGATTCTCGTCCTGGACCTCGACACCCTCCGCCCGGATCATCTGGGCTGTTACGGCTACCCGCGAAACACCTCGCCCAACATCGACCGCATCGCCGCCCAGGGCGTCCGGTTCACCAACTACTACTGCCCCGACGCACCGTGTCTGCCCTCGCGGGCAGCGCTGGTCACCGGACGTTTCGGGATCCACACCGGCGTGGTGGGCCATGACAAGACAAATGCCGACCTGCGGATCGAGGGCACGAATCGGGGTTTCCAGTCGCGAATGAACCGCCAGGGGCTTTGGGCGACGATCAACAACGCCGGTTTCCACACCGCCTCCATCAGCCCCTTCGCCAAGCGGCACGGGGCTTTCTGGTTCAATGCCGGCTTTACCGAAACCTACGACACCGGCAAGGGCGGGGGCGAGTCTGCCGAGGAGATCACCCCCCACGTCCTGGACTGGATCGAGCGTCGCGGAGCCGATGACAACTGGCTGCTGCACGTGAACTACTGGGATCCGCACACCAGTTACCGCGCTCCGGAAGAGTTCGGCAATCCCTTCAAGGACGAACCGATCCCCGAGTGGCTCACCCGGGAGGTCCTGGAAAAGCACCGCAACATGGTCGGGCCTCACTGCGCCCATGAGCTGATGATGTACCACAACCGCGAGAACCCCGACAGGCCCCGCCAGCCCGGACAGATCGCCGACATGGACGACATGCGACGCAACATCGACGGCTACGACTGCGGCATCGCGTACATGGATCAGCACATCGGCAGGCTGCTGGACGCCCTGGAAGCCAAGGGCGCTTTGGACGATCTGATTATTATCGTGACTTCCGACCACGGTGAGAACCAGGGCGAACTGGGCATCTACGGCGAGCACGGCACGGCCGACCACATCACCTGCCGGATCCCGATGATCATCCGCTGGCCCGGTGCGGGCTACGAGCCCGGTTCGGCCGACCACGGCCTGCGCTACAACCTGGACCTGCTGCCCACCCTGGCCGAGATGTTCGATCAGCCGGCCGGCGAAACCTGGGACGGCCAGAGCTACGCCTCCGTGCTCCGTGGTCGGCAGGACGCCGGCAGGGAGTATCTTGTTCTGAGCCAGTGCGCCCACGTCTGCCAGCGCGGCGTCAGGTGGGGCGACTGGCTCTACATGCGGACCTACCACGACGGCTTCCACCTTTTCGACAACGAGATGCTCTTCAACCTCGCCGAAGATCCCCACGAGCAGAACAACCTCGCCCCGACCCGGCGCGACCTGTGCATGGAGGGGGCCTACTACCTCCAGCAGTGGCATGACGAGATGATGGACTCTCAGATCGACGGGTATTACGTGGATCCGATGCGGCAGGTCCTGGCCGAGGGCGGTCCGTGCCACGCGGCCGGGAAGCTCAAGGACTACTGCAAGTTCCTTGAACAGACCGGGCGCGGCTGGGCGATTCCGGAACTCAAGAAGCGACACCCGCGGGAGTTTGAATGACGCCCGCGATGGACGGGAACAGGCAAAGATGGCAGCAAAAGGCAAGAGGTGGCTGCTCGCCGGCGCCGCCCTGCTGGGCGTTTCGATCCTGGCCTTGTGCATCGCCGGGGTCTATCGCGCGGTGAGGCGAGCGAGCGTCCAGGACCGGCTCGATCAGTACGGCCAATCCGTAAAGCTGCGCCTGGAGGAGGATTTCCGCAGGGCCGGTCTGGACTGGCCGGCAAGGCAGGTGACGTTTGTCGGGATCAAGGACGCCCGTCGCCTGGAGTTCTACGCCCGCAACAGCCCCTGCGAGCCCTGGCGATTCGTCAAGGCCTGGCCCATCCTGGCTGCAAGCGGCCAGGCGGGCCCCAAGCTGCGAGAGGGCGACCGGCAGGTGCCCGAGGGCATCTACGCCGCCGAGTCGCTCAACCCCAACAGCCGATTTCACCTGGCCCTTCGCGTCGGATACCCCAATGAGCTGGATCGGGCCATCGCCGCCAGGCAAGGACGGGAGGATCTGGGCGGGGATATCATGATCCACGGTTCGGACGTCTCTGCCGGCTGCCTGGCCATGGGAGACCGGGCGGCTGAGGAGATCTTCGTGGTTTCCGCACTGGCCGGCGTGGAGGAGGTATGTATACTTCTGGCACCGACGGATCTGCGCTGCCGCGAGCCCGACAGGGCCTCGGTTCCTCCCTGGGCGGGTGAGATCTACGCTCCGCTCAGAGAGGCACTGGACCAATTGCCACCGGCCCGCCAAGAGCCCGAGGGGTGATCCGACCCGGCCTGGCCCACGATTCGGCCACTGGAAGAAAGGCAAAGCGTGCACTGGTATTCGACAATCCTGTTGACCCTGGACATCGTCCTGTGCGTGGTGATGCTTTTTGTCGTGCCCCGCAAGCATTCGCCCTCGGCGGCTATGGCGTGGCTGTTGCTGATCTTCCTCATGCCGATTCTCGGGGTGATTCTTTACTGGCTCATCGCCTGTAACCTGGTGGCCAAGCGCCGCATGAAGCTCCACCAGCGCATGCTCGACGAGCTGGCCCAGATGCGCGAAGAACTCTCCCACCGCGCCCAGCCTTCCCGAATAGACGTGGATGAATCGGTCCGGCCCGTGGTGGCCCTGGCGGAGAAGCTTGGCAAGATGCCCATCCTCCGGGGCAACTCCGCCCGCCTCTACGGCGACGATGAAGAGGTCCTCGATCGGCTGATCGAAGACATCGAATCCGCTCGCGACCACATCCACATGGTCTTCTACATCTGGGAAAACGACCAGACCGGTCTGCGGGTGGCGGACGCACTGGCCGAGGCGGCCGGTCGAGGCCTGACCTGCCGCGTGCTGATGGACTCGGTCGGCTCGCACAACTGGTTCCGCCATCGCAGCGACTACCTGGCCGCCGCGGGCGTGGAGGTCCAGGCGGCCTTGCCGGTGGGGCTCTTCCGCCGGGCGGCTTCGCGCCTGGACCTGCGCAACCACCGCAAGATCGTTGTCATCGACGGCCAACTCGGCTGGACCGGTTCGCAGAACATCCTCAACCCCATCCACGGGGAACGGAAACGGAAATTCAAGGACATGATGGTTCGTCTCCGGGGCCCGGTCGTGATGGAACTCCAGCATGTTTTCCGCAGCGACTGGTATTTCGAGACCGATCAGCTCCTGGATGAATCGGATCTGTACCCGGAACTCCAGAGCCACGGAAACGTGCTGGTGCAGGCTTTGCCTTCGGGCCCCAACTACCCGATCGAGAATTACCAGCGCATCGTGGTCGACGCCCTCCACAGCGCCCGCAAACGGGTGGTCATGACCACCCCCTACTTCGTCCCCGACGAGGCGCTTCTCCAGGCCATGCAGGTCGCATCGCTGCGGGGAGCAGAGGTTACGCTCATCCTCCCGCGAAGCAGCGACCATTGGCTCGTCGATGCCGCCGCCCATTCCTACTTCGACTTCCTCCTCCAGGCCGGGGTGGAAATCTACCAGTACGACGCGGGGATACTCCACTCCAAGTCCTTGTCGATCGACGAAGACCTGGCCCTGGTCGGCTCGGCCAACTTCGACATCCGCTCCTTCGCGCTGAACTTTGAGCTGAACCTGATCTTCGCCGACGCCGGCATGGTCAAGTCCGTCCGCCAACTGCAGAAGGGCTACATGCACAACGCCGAGAGGCTCACGCGCGAACAGTGGGACAACAGGTCCCTCTGGCGACGCGGCGGGCAGAACGTCTCCAAGCTGCTCAGTCCGCTGCTTTGAACCGTTTGGCCCAGGCTACATCGCTTCCGGCTCGCGGGGGATCTGCCCGACAAACCTGTCGCCGATGCTCCGGCACCAGGCGGCCAACTCCTCGCGACAACGCTGCAACAGGGGTTGATGGCGACGCTCGATGGCCAGGTTCACCATCTCCCCGGGGTCCGATTCCAGATCGTGAAGCTGCTCGCGGTAGCGGCCCCAACTGTAGCAGACGTACTTGTACCGCTTGCCTCGCAGGCATCGGCCCAGCACTTCCCGGCCTACGGTTCCGTTGTAGACCGAGGCTTCGACCACCCGCTGCTCGGGCCAGTCGGATACATCCGTCCCCTCCAGAAAGCCTCGAAAGCTCCGGCCGGGCAGGTCCTGGGGCGCCTCGGCCCCGGCCAGGTCGCACAGCGTGGGCAGCAGGTCCAGGCCATTGCTGACCAGCTCTTCGCAGAGACCGCCGCGAGGCTTCACGCCCGGCCCGGCCACGATCAACGGCACGCGGATGGACTCTTCAAAGAGCACCTGCTTGTTGTTCCAGCGGTGGTGTCCCTCCCCGTCGCCGTGGTCGCTGGAGAAGACGACCAGCGTATCTTCCTTCAGCCCCCGTTCTTCCAGGCCCTCCAGGAGACGTCCGATCTGGGTATCGACCTTCTCCACCAGGCGGTTATAGGCCCAGCGGAATTTCCGCCATCGGTCCGGGTCGAATCTGCCCCCGCCGTAGCAGGCAGGTGCGGTCTGTTGGATCAGACGAAGAATCTCGGGTTCGTACGGGGCGGCGTGGTAGTTGGCCGGCAGGTTCGGACACTCGGCCAGGTCCGGCTCGGGCAGGTTGCCCCAGGGCAGGTTCTGGTCCCGGTGCCATTCGCAGATGTTGTGCGGATTGTCGTAGGAGGCCATCAGGAAGAAGGGCTTGTCGCGGCTGGCCGAGAGAAACGCCAGGCAGTGGTCGGTCAAGTCGGCATCGCCGAACGGGGCCGACCAGTCGAAGCCGTGCTCGGCCGGGTCGGGAATCGTATAGGGAGTCAGGTGCCATTTGCCCGCGTAGCCGCAGTCGTAGCCGGCCCGCTTGAGCAGGTTGCCCAGTTCCTCTTTGCGGTAGGCCTCGTCGATGGCCAGGTTGTTGTCCGGAACCCCGACGGTGGAGGGCATCCGTCCGGTGAGCATGGCCGAGCGGGCGGGCGAACAGATCGGCTCGGCACACAAGGCGTTGGTGAACCGTACGCCTCGCCCGGCCAGGGCGTCGAGGTTGGGCGTGTGAAGATCCTGATTTCCCGCACAACTCAGGGCCTGTGCGGACTGCTGGTCGGTGAAGATATACAGAATGTTCGGCTGTGGGTTGGCCATGGGGTTCCTTTCCGGGCTGTCCGATGCAGCATATCAGAAATCCCCACTGGCGAAAACGCCCCGCCCGGCCTTTGATCTGAATGGACTTAAGGTCGGTTGTCGATGTCCAACGCCGATTCCTCCCAAACAGCGCGTGCACATGCAACACAAACCGATTCGGATCTCGACACAGTACCACTCTTGGCCTCGACACCCAGCAGGAAAGCGGCTACCCGGGAAAGTCCTCATCCCAGTGCTCTGCCCCGGCAGGTTCCTTGCCTTCGAGCAGTTCGATAACGGCCTGGACGGTCCTGCCCGCCTCGCCGATGGGCCAGGTAAAGGCATCCCAGTTCTCGCTGTCTTCCCCGTCGTGGTTGACGATCACGCAGCCAAACTTCCAGGCCTTGGTCAACTCCACATACGCGCTGGTGCAGCGGCGTTCGATTTCCTCCAGGTCCGGCAGGGCCAGGAGCCCCTTCTGCCGGGTCGTGCGTCGCAGGAGCTTCCTTCGCATCACATCGGCGACGAACGCCTCGACATCGGCGTGGCTGTCGGGATCCATGCGGACCTGCAATTCCCGGGCCGACAGCGGAGAGACAAAGGCGCTGAGCAGTTGGGCATCGGGGCCAAGGTCCAGGCTCACCAGGGCCTCGCCTACAAACGGGTTGCCCTCGTAGATGACATCGGAGTTTTCCAGGTCCTCTCGCAGTTGCTCCAGGTCGATCGCCTGGGTGTCTCCCCTGACCTTCATGACCCGGTAGCGATCCTCCTCGCTGAGCTGCTGGATCTCCCCGGCCGATCGAAAGTGGTAGTCCCGGTCATCTTCTTCTCCCGGCCTGGGGTCCCGCGAGTTGTAGAGCACAAGTGTCTTGGCCGGCTCGATAAGCTCCGGGGCCTCTTTGCCCAGCGCCTTGAGCAGGGGGCTCTTGCCCACGCAGGAAGGCCCGGCCAGAACGATCAGTCGATTCATGATTCACCCTTGATGGTCTGAAAGAACACGCGAAGAATCTTCGGGGAATTGTAGCGGGCCCGGAGGGGTAAAGCTTGGCCCCGATATGATTTGCCCTGCCTTCGGTGTATACAATGATAAAGCGGAGCCGTCTTCAGGCCCCGCCTTGTATGCAATCTGTAACGACGCGAGCCCGGGACCTGCCCGGGCCATCTGCCTTGGACCGGAAGGAGACCATTGATGCCGTTGGAAATGCATGAACCCAGAGACCTTTTGCCCCAGGAAATCATCGATCAGCACCGGGCGGTCGAAAGCCTCATCGAGGAACTCGAAGCCGTCATGTGGTATCACCAGCGGGCGGCGGTAACCCAGGATGCTTCTCTCAAGCAGGTCCTGATCCACAACCGCGACGAAGAGATCGAGCACGCCTGCATGAATCTGGAGTGGCTGCGGCGCAACTTCCCGGAGGTCGATGAGAATCTGCGCACCTACCTGTTCACCGAAGCGCCCATCACCGAAGTCGAGGAAGGCTCCGAAGGCTCCGGCCGGCAGGAGCCGTCCGACGCTTCGTCCCAGGGCAGTTTGAACATCGGTTCCATGAAGAAGAACCAAGGAGAATAACCGTGCCAAGCATCCTCAAACGCCAGAACGCACCGGTATCCGACGAAGCCTGGGCCCAGATAGACGCCCAGGCCTTAGCCACCCTCCAGGACAACCTGGTCGGACGGCAACTTGTCGACTTCCAAGGCCCCCTGGGCTGGGAGATCGCCGCCGTCAATACCGGCCGACTCAAAATCTCCAAACCCGACGCCGAGGTCCCCTGGGGCCAACGCGAAGTCCTGCCCCTGCTGGAGATTCGAATCCCGTTTACCCTCAGCCAGTTCGAGCTGGACAACGTCACCCGCGGGGCCAAGGATGTCGATCTCGACCCGGTCGAAGAGGCTGCCACCCAGGCTGCCCGGTTTGAAGACGGAGCCATCCTCAACGGCTTCAAGGACGGTCAGATCAAGGGCCTGGCCGACGCGTCGGAACACAAACCCATCGCGATGCCCAAGTCGGCTGCGGATCTGCCCGGCGCGGTCGCCTCGGCCGTCCAGGCGCTGGTCCAGGCCAACATCTCCGGTCCCTACAACCTGGTGCTCGAACCCCGGATGTACTTCGACCTGATGAGTCAGACAAAGGGCGCAGCTTATCCACCCCATCGGATCATCCAGGATCTGCTCGAGGGCGGATCCGTATCGAGAAGCCCCGCGATCAAGGGCGGACTGCTCGCCTCGGGACGCGGCGGAGACTTTGAACTGACCGTCGGTAAGGATTTCTCCGTCGGCTACGCCAGTCACGACCGCGAGGAGGTGGAATTCTTCCTGGCCGAATCGTTCACCTTCCGCGTGATCGAGCCGAGAAGTATCGTTCCGCTCAAGCCTGCCGGCAAGTAGAGACATCCCGCCAGGCCGGGCCCAAGCGCCGGCCGATGCCATATACCTTGCGGGGTCGGTCCTCTCCGGGCCGGCCCCGCAACTCTGCGCGCAGGACAGCACCCCGCAGGCCACTGCCCGCCAGGTGCTGTCGAACCGATGGTCCATGCAGGGCAAATCCGGCGCGGGAAGAACTCTCCGCGCGTCCCTCTCTGGCTTCAAGCATAGAATCCGCGGATCAGGGGAAGATGAAGAACACGCCAAGATCGTTCCAAGTCTCTGTGAAGTCTCATCTCCCGCTCGAAGAACTCCACTTGTCCAGGGGGGTGATTTCAACGTCTTGGGACGGCTTTTCGCCCGGGCTGAGCAGGACGACGAAACGCTGCCGGCTCGAGGCGGGCAGGGCGACCTTGAAGCCTACCATCTGCGTTCCGGGGTTGGGCTCGTCGTAGTCCCGGCGAGGCTTGGCGGTTTCGTAGGTCTCCAGCTTGACGCCCGATGGCTCCAGGACGCGCAGCTTCATCGTCTTGCCCTCCCGTGTAAGCAGGGCGTCAGCACCCTGGATCTCGACCTTCGCCCGGGTGACCATGCCCCAGCGGACCTCGGTCGGCTTGGCCAGGGCCTTTAGTTCGTCCTGGATGATCACCGAAGCATCCGCCCGGAGCCAGGCGCCTCGCCTGGCAGAGGCCAGTTGAAATCGGTACACCGGCGACATGTCGATAACCGTATGCCCCTGGGCTCCGTTTGCGGCAAAGTCGATGATCTCGGCCTTGCCCGCGACCCATTGCAGCTTGGAATCGACCACCAGGGTGTTGTGGCTGAAGTTGTTCCAGCGGAAGACGCTCCACCGCTGGGACTTCTGCCCGTGGTTCCAGAGGTCCACGCCGGCCTGCTCGAGGGGGTTGTAGGACTGCTTACCCAGGTCTTCTGCCCAGCGGATGCCCTGGGATTCCAGGATGAACGATCCGATATCCATGTGGGCATGGTTGGTCCCGGGCGAGCCGGCCTTTAAGCCCACGTAGGTCGCATCGGGGCTCCATTGGCTCCGGTGCAGGCCGATAGGCGTCGGGCCTCGACCACGGTAGTGTCGCTGATCGGGGGCGGGAATCGAATCCAGTTTGCCCGCCCAGAGAAGCACCAGGGGCAGGAAGCGGTTCTTGTGGCCTTGGCCTTGCGGTTCCATTCCGACCCGGTGGGTAAGGGAGGGCTTCTGTCGCCAGAGCAGAGCGGGCTTGTCGCGTTTCCGGGCGAACCAGAACATGGCAGGCTCCACGCCGGAGGCCTCAGGCCTGCAGTCGGAGTAGCCAAAGCGCACACCGGTGGGGCCCGAGGCGTGGAGATAGTAGTCGGAGGATTCCAGGAAGCCTTCCGCCCCGGTCAGGCCGAAGTCATCACCCAGGGCGGATTCCAGGGCGTCGATCATCAACACGTTGTAGGTCGTTCCGTAAGCCCAGTAGCCGGGCCCTTCCGGATAGGCCCCGTCCGGCGCGTATTGGTCCATCGCCCGCGGAACGCTCCGGATGGCCCGGGAGAGGATTTTGCGGGCCAGCTCCGGTTCGTGTTCCATCACGGCCAGGGCTCCCAGCGTCAGGCCTCCGTGGCAGACCTGGTTCCAGTTGTTGGTCGCATCCTGCCACCACGCCTTGGGCAGGGAGGGCTTGAGGCCTTTTTCCACGATGGCTTTGAGCAGCGTCGCCCGCGTTTCTTCGTCCAGCGTTTCGTGGAGCCAGTCGTAGCCCAGGGCCAGGGCGGCGGTCATCTCCGCCACGTCCAGAAAGTGGCTGGGGTTCCAGTTTTTCATCCTCGCGGCTGCGAGCATTTCCTCACCGGCCCGATCCGCATAGCCCTGCCGGCCGGTCAGACGGTAGGCCAGGCTCAGGTAGACCACCCGGCGGAGGCAGTCGCGGGAGACGCCCAGGAGCCGTCGGCCCTTGAGTTTGCGACGGACGGGGGCAAGGTCGATCATCGCATCGGCGGTGGCGATTACGGAAGAGGCCGTCTTTTCAAGCAGCGGATCCTGCTCGATTCGCCCCAGGACGGGGCCCCAGCCCTGGCTGTCCACCAGCAGGCGCGGATGAGACTTTCGTCCCTGGCGGATCTTCTGGGCCAGATCTTCTCCCCGGGCCCCGGCCAGACAGAACAGAGCCAGAATCAGGGTCGGCGCAGCAAAGCGGATCATGGTTTCCTCCCATCGTTCATCGTCGCAAGAAATCGAATGTTCCGACCCCGATAGTACCCTCCGGCCTGGCTCAGGCCAAGAAATGTCCTCACACAGCCTTGGAAAACGGATCAAACGGGGACTGAAAGATTCCAGGCGGTTCCGAGTTGTAAAAAAGACGCGCAGTCGATAAGGTATTCTGTGGAACCCGGGGATTGGACCCGGCTTCGTCCAGGAAGTACACAGCTATTTCGCACGACGTTTCGACGCTCTCTCCGCTGGAAAAAAGGCAATCTCATGACTCATCTACGCGCGCTGTCTCACCGTTGGCTCTCGATTCTTCTGGTCCTTGTCTGCTCGGCTGGAGCTTCCGGGGCAGGGGTCTGGATCGAAGCCGAAGAACCCACCCGCTCCAACGTGGAACTCTCCGAGGCCGGCTTCCGGATCGGGCCCATGGCCAGGCCGGAATTCCAGTCCGGGAAGTCCATGTTCAGCGGATTCATGAAATACGAAGACGCTGAGAAGAAACTGCCCAAAGAAGGCCTCATCGTCAGCTACGAGTTCGAGGTCCCCCGGACAGACCGGTACACGCTCTGGTCGAGAGTGGGCTACGAAAAGGCCCGCTCGCCCTTCGACTGGCGCCTGGACGGGGGCAGATGGCAAACGCTGGGCCCGGACGAGTACACCATCGACCTGGTCGAACTGTCGCTCTGGAACCAGTTGGGCTGGCTCAAACTCGATCAGCAGGTCGACCTGACGGCCGGCAAACACACGATCGAGTTCCGCCACAAGCCGTATCTGCAGGAGAGGGAAAACGGCAATGTAAAAAAGCAGCGCACATTGCATATGATGGACGCGCTGTACATCACAAATGAACCGTTCAGGCCCAACGGCAAGTTCAAGCCGGGACAGAAATACATGCAGGAAGGTGACCTGGAAGCAGCCAAAAAGGTCTACCAGGTCCCCGCTGTCGGGCAGGGCAAGCGAAGCGAGGTCGAACTGACGGGCCTGTGGCAAATTGCCCGCTGGGACGAATACGGCGACAACATGCAGTGGGACCCGGAGGATATCCCCGTCCAGACCCAGTGGGAAGCGGTCAAGCAGCTCCCGGCCGACATGGACGAGCGTTTCTGGTATGCGGTCCCCGTGCCGCTGACGCTGGTTTCCTCCGATGGCGTCACCAGCGGCTACGCCGGCGGCTCGGGAGGCAACTCCGGCAAGCCGCATCTTTTCAAGTTCTCCCACCGGGTGATCTACCGCACCCGGGTGAAGGTGCCGGCCGAGATGAAGGGCCGGGGCTTCAGCCTGGACTTCGAGCAGTTCAACATGATCGCCAGCGTGTTCGTCAACGGCAAACTGGCCGGCTGGAGCAAGAACCACGACGCCCCCTGGGAAGTGGATCTTACCAACCTGATCGAGCCCGGGGCGGTCAATGAAATCGCCGTGGTCGTCAAGAGTCATTACTACGCGGTCAACCGCAACCGGGCCAAGGCCACCGAGGGCATCGGGCTGCGAGGCATCTTCGGCATGCCCCCAAACGCCCTGAGCAGCTCCAACCTGGGTGCATCGGTGGACTTCCCCGTCTCAGCCCCCAAGTCCGACGGCGACGTGCCGGGCATCAGCGACTACGTGAAGTTTGTCGTCGCCGGCGGCAAGCCGTACGTGGAAGACGTCTTCGCCAAGCCTTCGGTCACCGAAAAGAAGCTTGGCCTGGAGATCACACTGGAAAACCCCGAAGATCGCCGGATCCAGGTGGAACTGCGAAACAGCGTGGTTCCCTGGAGCCGCGAGGGCCACTGGAAGACCGCCCAGCCTGAAAAGACATTCGAGACCAGACAGGTGACCGCCGAGGCCGGGGGTCGCAGCACGTTCGACCTTTCCTTCGACTGGAAGAATCCGACGCTCTGGTGGCCCGACGATCCGAACCTGTACATGATCAAGACCGAGGTCGTCCGGGACGGGAAGGTCGTGGATACGAAATGGACGCGTTTCGGCTTCCGCCAGTGGGGCTGGAAGGACGGCGTGCTCTACACCATCAACGGCAAGCCGTGGCAGTTCTGGAACGACCTGAACAAGACCCAGCTCAAAACCCCCCGGACGCTGGTGGAGACGGCCGAGGAATCCGGGCGAAACTCCAAGCGGTTCTGGGGCAAGATGCACCGAGGCTGGGGCGGGATGAGCAAACGCCGGATCCTGAATCTCTTCGACGAAAATGGAATCGTGGTTCGCGATACCGGCGCCTTCGACGGGCAGGTGTTCAACTACGCCCGAGGCCTTACATCCGATGACGAGAAGGGATACAAAGGCTACAACCGGCGCCTGATGCAGAACGTGCTGGATCAGCAGTTGGCCTGGGTTCGCGGCTACCGCAACCACGCCTGCATCCTGATCTGGACGTTGGAAAACGAGGTGACATTCGTCTCTGCCGCCAATGCCGGTCAGTTGCCCACCTACTGCCCGGCCATTCGTTACGTCGGGGGCAAGCTGATGGAGCTGGACCCGACACGTCCGGTGATGGTCGACGGCGGCGACGCCCTGACCGATCCCGAAACGTGGACAGGCGACGGCGAATGGGTCGAGCCGGCCAAGAAGATGGGCCCCATGCCCGTCAACGGCGGGCACTACACCGACCGCGGGTACGGCGTGGACTGGAACGACTATCCCGACGCAGCCTACACCGGCGAGCACTGGTACAACGTTCCCAACGAACGCGGCGGATGGACGATGGTCCGCAATCAGCCGATCCACCACGGCGAGATCTTCTATGGCCGGGGCCAGCCGATCGATTCGCTGGCGGTCATCGGCGGCGAGCAGGTTTATCTCAGCGACGAAGCCACCTTCCCCGTCCGGGCCAGGATCGCCCGGATGCTCAACGAAGGCTATCGTTTCAATGATGTCTCCAGCGCCTGGGCGCTGTTCGACGGCGACATGGATACCACCCACCAGAAAGCCTGGAGTCCGATCATCCTGCTGGTCCGCCAGTGGAACTGGACCTTCGGCTCTTCGCAGGAGATCGACCGCAAGCTGCGCATCATCAACCAGACAAGCAAGCCCCGCAAGCTCACCGGCGTGTGGGAACTCCACATGGACGGAAAGAAGGTCGCCGGCGACGAGAAGACCTTCGACCTGGACATCGGCGGCAGGCAGTACTGGTCCACGCGTTTCCAGGTTCCCCAGGTCGGCAGGATCACCGAGGGCAAGTACGTTTTGATCGTTCGCGAGGGCGACAAGGAGCACTTCCGGGATGAAAAGCCCGTGCGCTTCCTGCCCTGGAACCTGGACAAGAAGCCTTCGACCTCCCGGCAGACGTTCGTGCTGGATTCCTCGGGCGAGCTCAAGAAGCATCTGCGGGAGCGTGGCCTGGACTTCACCGAGGTCAAGAGCCCCCAGGATGTCCCGATGGGCAAGCACGTCTTTTTGGTCGGACGCGATTCGATCAGCAAGAAGGTCTCGGGCCTTTCCCTCTGGCAGCAGTTGGCTGACAGCGGAATGCGCATCGTCGTTTTCGAACAGGACGTGCCGCTTCGCTACCGGGCCCTGCCGGCAGACTATGAACTCTCCCAGTCCGTCGGACGCATCTCCCATATTCAGATGGGCAGCCATCCGGTCATGGAAGGTCTCAAGCCGGCGGATTTCTTCTGTTGGAACGACGACCACACCAGCTACAAGAACCCGTACCTCAAGCCCTCGGCCGGTGCGCTGCCGATTGTCCAGTGCGGGGCCGCCCTGGCCTACACGCCGCTCTCGGAATCCCGCACCGACAACGACGGGCTGTTGATCGTCAACCAGATGCTCTGCCTGACCAAGCTGGATCGGGACGTGACCGCACGTCGCCTGACCGATCAACTCATCAACTACGCATACGACTACACGCCGCTGCGACGCGATGTCCTGGTGGCCATGGACGAAGAAGAGTACCCGACGCGACTGCTCAAGGACCTCGGCCTCAAGGGCCGGCGGGTGGACGACGTCCTCCAGGCCATCGACTCCAACCCCGGCGGAGTCGTTGTCGCCCGCGGCAGCAAGGAGAACCTCTCCCGGCTGGCCGGCGCGATGGACTCGCTCGCCAAGTTCAAGCAGCAGGGCGGCTGGCTGGTGCTCCTGGGTGTAGGCCCCGATGGACTGGCCCAGTTCAACAAGCTCGTGGGCGTGGAGCATATCATGCGTCCATACACCCGCGAGGCTGTCAGCGTGGTCCTGCCCCGCAGGGCCTTGGCGATGGGCGTGAGCCTGGGCGACCTGGTCATGACCACCGGCCAGCGGATCGCCTGGTGGAAGGGAACCGAGTTCCGAACCCACGACGCCTATACCTACGTGGTCGATTACAAGAACGTAGCGCCGTTTGCGACCATCAACGGCATGCCTCCCAAGCAGGAAGCCGTGGGCATGCCCAATCCCCGCAACGTCGCCAACGGCCTGACCTCCGCGGAGTTCTGGAAGTACCTGGCCTATTTTGAATCCGCCCAGGGCCAGGAGCCCGTGCTTGTCTTCGATCTGCCCCGCGAGGAAACGATCGAAAAGGTGACCGCCTCCTTCGACACCGGCTACAGCAGCGTCGAGGAGATCACCCTGGACTTCCACGACGGCGGAAAGAAGCTTTCCTTTGACGTGGAACCCGGCTCGTCCGAACAGCTCTTTGCCTTCGAGCCCCGGAAGACCGACAAGGTTACCTTCACGGTTTCGAAGTACGTTCTCAATCGCGACCGTGACATTGTGGGCATCTCCACCGTGGAACTCTGGGCCAAGCGAAGCCAAGAGTTCGAGAAGAAGGTTCAGCCCCTGATGCAGCCGGCCGCACTGGTCTCTTACCCACAGGGCAAGGGTGGCATCCTGCTGAACAACATCAACTACCTGGCCACCGAGGCCAATCCGGCCAACCTGCCCAAGAAAGGCGCGATCACCAAGGCGGTTCTGACCAATCTGGGAGCGGAGTTCGCCGCTGCCCAGAGCGTGGTCGTCGGCACGGGGCTGGAATACAAACCGGTGAACCTTCCCGAAGATATCTACAACATGTTCCCCCGCCGCGATGCCGAGTCGGGCAAGACGCCGTGGTTCCGCCCAGTCGACCGCGACTACCGGGAGAACGACCTGGCTTCGCTGCCCGGCCGGGAGCAGCGCATGCGGGGCATCCTGTTCAACCTGAGCGACTTCCGCATGGCCGACACGCCGTCGGTCGCTGCCTTTGCCGGCAAGAACAGCCCGGTCGATCGCAAGGCTTACAAGAAGATCCCGGTCGGCGAACATGCCGCAGCCGTCTTCTTCCTGCACACCTACAACCCCCAGCAGAGCGCTACGCGCTTCGATGAGAAGGTGGAAAAGGCCCGGCAGGGCAAGAAGGAGAAACTGCTGGAACTGGAATACCCGGTCGTCCTGGAGTACGTGGTCCACTACCGCGGCGGCGAGAGCGTCGTCGTGCCGGTTCGCTACCGCAAGGCGATCGGGCCCTGGTATGGCCCCGGAGAGGCCGAGGACATGGTCGAGGCCGTCGTGGCCTGGCAGGCCAAGGCCCAGGGCGTGCAAGACGGTCACCTGGCCGTCTATGCCATGCAGTGGAACAATCCCAAGCCCGAGAAGGTTATCGAGTCGATCGACATCCGCCTGCCGGCCGGCACGCGGAGAATCGAGAACTACGGCGCTCCGGCGGTCTTCGCCATCACCACCGCAAAGACCCGCTGACCGGCGGGAAGGTCCCCAAAGAACCGGGCCGAGGCTCCCTGCAGCGGGGTCTCGGCCCGGTGTGTTTTGGTCAAGTCCGCCAGAGCCTACAGTTCGGACTTGAGCTTTCGCAGCAGGTCCAGGGCCTGCATGGGGGTGAGGTTGTCCAGGTCGGCCTCTTTGATCTGCCGGGCTACGTGCTGGGCCGGGTCGGCAAAGAGATTCATCTGCGCAGCGGCCTGCCGGGCGCGCTTGGCCAATTCGGGCATGTCGAGCTGGTCGGCCAGTTGGGCCTGGATCTGCGGAAGGATCTGCCTGGCCCGCTGGATCACCTCCTTGGGCACGCCGGCCAGGCGGGCAACGTGCACCCCGTAGGACTGGTCCGTCCCTCCGCGGGCGATCTTGTGCAGGAAGATCACCTCATCGGCCCATTCGCGGACGGCCACGTTGAGGTTGCTCGTCCCGTCGAGGATCTGCTCCAGTTCGGTAAGCTCGTGGTAGTGCGTTGCGAAGAGGGTTCGACACTTGAGCGTCAGGGCGATGTGTTCGCAGATCGCCCAGGCCAGCGACAGCCCGTCGGAGGTGCTCGTGCCGCGTCCCACCTCGTCGAGGATCACCAGCGATCGGCTGGTGGCGTTGTTGAGGATGTTGGCGGTCTCGACCATCTCCAGCATGAATGTCGAGAGTCCCGCGGTGAGTTCATCCGACGCGCCGACCCGGGTGAAGATCCGATCGGCCAGGCCGATGGTGGCCTCCTCGGCCGGGATGAAGCTCCCCGTCTGGGCCAGCAGCACCAGCAGGGCCACCTGGCGGATGTACGTGCTCTTGCCGGCCATGTTCGGACCCGTGATGATCAGCAGGCGGTCGCTGGTGGCCTGCATCTCCACGTCGTTGGGGACGAACTGTTCCTTGAGCTGCTCAGCCAGCACCGGATGCTTGCCGCCTCGAATCTCCAGAACGTTGTCCTGCGTGATGACAGGCCGACGGTACCCGCGCTGGATCGCCAGGTGCGAAAACGAGGCCAGCACGTCCAGGTTGGCCAGGGCCTCGGCGGCTCCCTGAAGCCGGGCAATGTACCGGCAGAGGTCCTGGCGGATCTGTTCAAAGAGCTGTCCTTCCAGCGTCTTGGCCCGTTCCGCGGCGGTGAGCACCTCGGCCTCGTACTGCTTGAGCTCGTCGGTGATGTACCGCTCGGCGTTCTTGAGCGTCTGTTTGCGGACGTAGTCGGCCGGAACTTTCCCGGCGTGGGCGTGGGTGACCTCGATGTAGTAGCCGAAGACCTTGTTGAAGCCCACCTTCAGGCTCGGTACGTCCAGGCGGTTGGCCTGGGCGGACTGATACTCCGCCAGCCAGCTTTGCCCGTCGACGTCGATGCGTCGGAGCCGATCGAGTTCTTCGCTGTAGCCCGGGGCGATGACCCCGCCGTCGCGGAGCAGGTTGGGGCAGTCCGGATCGATTCCTTGCGCGATGATCCGTTCGGGCTCATCCAGGTTCTCCAGTTGCGGGCTGAGGCGGCCTATCAGTTCGCTCGAAGCGCCCTGCAGCAGGGAGCACAGTTCGGGCAGTGTACGAAGAGACTGGCCCAACTGGACCAGTTCGCGCGGCTTGACCCGGGCCAGCGCGATGTTGCCGGCGATGCGGTCGATCTGGGCGACCTCTTCCAGCAGGTTCCGCAAGGCTTCGAGCCGGGCCCGATCGGCACAGAGTTCTTCCACCGCATCCTGGCGGGCGACGATGTCGGAATAGCCCGTCAGCGGGAAGGTCAGCCACTGCTGGAGCAGGCGGGCGCCCATGCCCGTGCAGGTCCGGTCGATGTTGGCCAGCAGCGAACCCGCCCGCTGGTGGCCTCGAAGTGTTCGATGCACCTCCAGGCAGCGCAGCGTGTTGGCGTCGATGGTCATGTGGTCGCTGGGCTGGAATTTCCGAAGCGAGCGGATGTGGTCCAGGGCGGATTTCTGCGTCTCGCGCAGGTAGCTGATCACCGCACCGGCTGCGGAAACCGAAGGGTCCCATTGGCCCAGGCCGAAGCCTTCCAGCGTCAGAGTACCGAAATGCTTTTTCAGGGCATCGGCGGAGGCCTGGGCCCCGAATTCCCATTCCGGCCTGGCCGTGACGGTCGCTTGGGTGTATCGCTCAAGGGTATTGCGGAACTCGCTGCTGTCCAGCGGCGAGCCCTCGGGGATGAGCACTTCGGCCGGGGCGATGCGGGTCAGTTCGTCCAGTCCATGATCGGCCTGGGCCAGCAGGGTCCAGAAGGATCCGCTGGAGAGTTCCGCCCATGCGATTCCCGCCTGGGGCTCCTGGTCGTCGCGGCGGGGGGTCTGGAAGACCGCGGCGAGGTAGTTGCCCTCCCGCTGATCCAGCAGGCCTTCGTCGGTGAGGGTCCCGGGGGTGACCAGTTGCGTCACGTCGCGTTTGACCACGCCCTTGGCTTGCTTGGGATCTTCCACCTGTTCGCAGATGGCGCAGCGGTGGCCTGCCCGGATGAGCCGGCGGAGGTAGCCTTCCAGCGCATGATAGGGGATGCCGGCCAGGGGAATGGCCGAGGGGCCCTTGTTCCGGCTCGTCAGGGCCAGGCCCAGCACGCGCGAGGCGATCTTGGCATCTTCGTAGAACAGCTCGTAGAAGTCCCCCATCCGAAACAGGAGAATGTAATCGGGGTACTGCTCCTTGAAGCTGCGGTATTGCCGCATCGCGGGTGTGTCGTCGGGATGTCCGTTCTTCTTGCTCACGGCAGGGGCTAGATGATAGGAGACATGAGGCGCAAAGGCAATGTCCCGGGACAACGTCGATCTTGCCTGGCAGGGGCGCAAAAAGCTGGTCGGCGGCAAGTTCGTGACTCGCCGCCGACCCTCATCAGCCAAAATCCCTCTGCTTGTCCAAAAAGACAAAAAGGCTTTTCCGTCTTCCTGGCCTCCTTTGCTGCCTGCAAGGTACTCAAGAGCCCTCCGACTCTTCGTGCCCGCTGGCTTCCCTCCTTCTCACAGCCAAAGCCTGGGCGATGCGCCTGTGGTCGATCGACTGCGAGGCAGGCAATTGTCCGGGAATTGTCCCGAACAATCAATGATAGCCATTCACTTTGGCCAAGGATGAAATTTCCTACCTGACGGCTGATATTGCTGGTAGGCCCTATCTTAAAGATCGTTATGCAAATGGCTTGTATACCACGCTATTTCTGTGAGAATTCCATTGCGCTTCTGACGGTTGCCCGGGATTCGGCGGTTATGGGGTTAAAGAGATACTTCAGGCGCGATCGCAATCAGCCGATGCCTGCCGGTGGAAGGAATCGGCTGGGGGGAGGTCCTTCCGCGGGCATCCCTTTCTGTAGCGGGCACGGAGTTCCGGGAGGTCTCATTGCGCAGTATTGCGGCAAAATTCGCCCTGTGTTGTGGCTTGCTTGCGCTGGTGCTGGCGGGAGTGGGGGGCTTCCGCGCCTGGAGGGCTTCTCGAAAGAACGTCGAGCAGTTGACCCGGCAGCAGGCGGACCTTGCCCTGGAGTTCGACCTGGCCATCCGGGACTATATCAAGCGATATGTGCGCCCGGAGATGGTCAAAGCCAAGGGCCCGGAGGTCTTCGAAGTCAAGACTATGAGCACTTCCTACGCTGCCCGGAAGATCTTCCAGCGGGTCGGGAAGCGCTTCCCCGAGGCCATCCTGAAGTTCTCCTCGACCAATCCCCGAAATCCGGTCAACCAGGCCGGGTCTGAGGAGGCCCGACTGCTCGAGCGCTTCGAGCAGGATCCGGATCTGGATCACTGGTCCGGCCGGATCCGGATCGATGGAGCCGAGTACTTTGCTTCCCTTCGTCCCCGAAGAACGGAGCCCGGTTGTCTTCGCTGCCACGGGAACCCCCAGGATGCGCCGGCGGCGCTTCTGAAGACGTATGGAACCCAGGCCGGTTTCGGTCAGAACGCCGGCGATGTTGTGGCCATGGACATGGTGGCCATTCCGCTGGAATCAACCTGGGGCGCCGTCAATGCGGGATTCACCCAGCAGCTCTTCTGGCTGCTTCCCGCAGCGGGCCTGCTGGTTCTGGCCCTGGTGCTGATCTTCCGGAGGCTGGTCACGCGGCGTCTCAAGGCCATCACCCACTGCTTCCGCATTGCCTGCCGGCAGGAAGACCCTTCCCGGATCCGTCCGATACCGATCCGTTGCCCCGATGAGATCGGGCAGTTGGTCGAAGCGTTCAACTCCCTTGCCCGGAAGCTTCGAACGGTGCATGAGAATCTCGAAGAACGTGTCCAGCAGCGAACGCAGGAGCTGGCGGTGGCCAATGAGCAGCTCTCGGCCGAGATCCGCCAGAAGGAGCAGGCCCAAGAGGACCTCGAAGCCCGTAAACGCCAGCTCAGTACGCTGCTTTCGAACCTGCCGGGCATGGCCTACCGGCGGGCGGGAAATGAGGCCATGGACGTTCAGTTCGCTTCCCAGGGCTCCGAGGCGCTGCTGGGTTACAGCCCGGAACAGCTTGTCGGCCCGGTAGCATCGGTCACGCCCAGGGACCTGATTCACCCCGAGGATGCTGCCATCGTCAACAGCGTTCTTCGCAGGAGCCTGCGAAACCTCGAACCGTTCCACATGCTCTACCGAGTCCTGACCCGCGAGGGTACGACCCGCTGGGTCCTGGACCAGGGCTCGGCGGTTTCCTGCCCCGGCCGGGACAATGTCATCGAGGGTTTCGTGATCGACATCACCGAACGAAAGCTGGCCGAACAGCGCGCCCAAAAGGCCCAACAGCAGGCCGAGGCCGCCTCCCAGGCCAAGAGCCAGTTCCTGGCCAACATGTCCCACGAGATGCGCACGCCGCTGAGCGGCCTGGTCGGTATGCTCGAGCTGCTGGGCAAGACGCAGTTCGACCAGGAGCAGCAGGAGCTTTACAGCCTGGCCCGTCGCAGCGCAGACGCCCTCCAAAGCGTCATCAGCGACATCCTGGATTTCTCGAAAATCGAGGCGGGCAAACTCGAAATCCGCACCGGACCATTCGACCTGCCAAGCACGATCCAGGACGCCGTCGGGCTCATCCGCTTCCATGCCGGGCAGAAGGATCTCGCCCTCGAGGCCGACATCGACCCCCGTCTGCCCGATCGACTCACGGGAGATGGGCCTCGCCTGAGACAGATCCTGCTGAACCTCCTGGGAAACGCCGTCAAGTTCACCCAGGAGGGGAAGGTAGCCATCCAGGCCCGGCTCGACGGAGAGGCCGTGGGTACCGTCTGGGTCCACCTGGTGGTTTCCGACACCGGCTGCGGCATCGAAGCCGAGAACCAGAAGCGGATCTTCAACCCCTTCGAGCAGGCAGATGCGACCGACAGCCGAAGCCACGGCGGGACGGGACTGGGCCTGGCCATCTGCTCGCGCCTCGTTGAGCGGATGGGCGGCAAGATCTGGCTGATCAGTCAGCCCGGCCAGGGCAGCACCTTCCACCTGTCCCTGCCGTTTTCCCTGGCGCCCGACGATCCGCCCGATTCCCGGCCCACAGATCCGCAGCAAGCTCCCGAGAAACTTCGGCCCCTGAAGGTTCTCCTGGCCGAGGACAACGCCGTCAACCAATTGCTCGTCCAGAAGGTCCTGGGCAGGCAAGGACACGAGATCATCACCGTCTCCAATGGGCGAGAAGCCCTGGAGCGCGTCGAATCCGAGAGTTTCGATCTGGTTTTGATGGACATCCAGATGCCCGAGATGGACGGCATCGAGGCGGCGAGTCGAATCCGCAAACTCGACTCTCCCCTTTGTGATCTGCCCGTAATCGCCATGACCGCCCACGCCCTGGACAGCGACCGAAAACGTTGTCTGGAAGCCGGCATGGACGGCTTTGTCACCAAGCCGGTCAAATTCGACGCCCTGCTGGAGGCCATCCGATCGGCCATGCCCAGCCGTCAGGAGAAGACATCCCGCTCCCCGCGCGCATGCTGACTAAAGGAATTCACATGCGAGTCGATAATGCCAACAGGGAAACCTGTTTCCACAGAGGAACGAGGCCATGACAATACAACCGATCGATGCGATGCCCCTTCCGGCCCCTGCAAGCGCCGATGAACCCCAGGTTCCGTCGCAAGAGCCCCTGGCTCAGGAGCCCAGGCAAGACAGGCCCGCCCGCGGACCCATGCGCGCCTTGGAAAATCTCCTGTCTCACGCGCCGCGCGACCTGATGAAACCCGGCGGGCGCGGAATGGATCAACTCCTCAAGCAGATCGGCGTGAAACTCGATCGTCTCACCGCCGGATCGGATCAGGCCTACCAGGCTGCGCGTGTGCAGTTGGACTTCTCCTTCCAGGCCGTGAGAGAAATCAACCGCGCCACCGGTGACGAAACCGTCGCGATGAGCATGGAGTTCAGCGCGTCGATCCGGACCCTCGCCGGCGACGAAGACCAGGCACAGGCCCTGAGCGTCGAGATGTCCGGGGAGATGTTCTTCGGCGCCGGCCAGGACCCTGCCGGGCTCTTCGAGCAGACCTTCGGGGCCGATCGCACCGCCGAAGCGGTGGCTGCCCATGCCCTGGACCGCTACGCCGGCCGCGTGGCCCAGGATCCCGACGTCCAGGACACCCCCGAAAACCGCAGCCAATACGCCGACCTGGTCAAGGAGGCCATCGAGCAGGCCGCCCAGAGAATCAAGGACCGCCAGGGCGAGGATTCCGACGCCGCCCAGCGCATCAGCCGGACGCAGCAGCGGCTGGAGGAAATGCTCGACCGCTTCGTCGAGCAGGGACTGGAGTCGATGAGCCCCCCCGATGAACAGACCCGCGCGACGGTCATCTACCAGCGATCCCTTTCGCTGGAAATCACCCGTCAGCGCATGTTGCTCAGTTCCTACAGCCCCCAGGGGCAGAGGGACGTCCAGGAGCCCCAGGCCCAGGCCGAGCAGGTCGACGCAGCCGCCTGAGGGCGGCAATCCACTCAGGTATCCTCTTTGCCCCCGGCCGTGCGCTGCTGGGCCTGCTGGATCAGCTCCACCAGGCTGAGCATCTTTGGCTTGGGCGGCGCGGTGAGTTTCTCCATGGCCTGGGAGGAAAGGTTCTGCCTGGCCCACTTGGCCACGTCGAACATCTCGAACCAGCAATCCAGCAGCTTGGAGCAGGGGTTGGCTGCATCGGTCCGTCGGCAATAGCTGAAGGCGATCTCATGGCCCAGACGCGGACAGCGACGGCGTCTCTCGTCGTAGGCCTCGTGGCCGGGCAATTCGGGTGGCTTGGAAGTCATGCGTAGATTATAGCAAATCGCCCCCGTTCGGGCGGGGGCGATTTGGAGCCGTTTGGATTGTCTTTCAGGCGCTTACCACTTGCCGCTCTTTCTTGGCTCGGCGGTGGGATAGGTGGACAGGACGGCCTCGGCCCGGTCGAGTTCTTCCTGGGGCAGTTCGTGGTCTTCCAGTTTGCCCTCGAAGTACATCTGGTAAGCCCGCAGGTCCATCAGGCCGTGTCCGGACCAGTTGAAGAGGATGACCTTCTCCTTGCCCTCTTCCTTGGCCTTTTTGGCTTCCTCGATGGCCCCGGCGATGGCGTGGGAGGTCTCCGGGGCGGGGATGTACCCCTCGGTCCGGGCCCAGAGGACGGCGGCATCGTAGCAGGTGAGCTGATGGTAGGACCGCGGCTCGAGCAGTCCCTCGACGACGGCCTGGCTGACCAGCGGGGCCATCCCATGGTATCGCAGCCCGCCGGCGTGGATGGGCGGCGGGACGAAATCGTGTCCCAGCGAGTGCATGGGCATCAGCGGCGTCATGCAGGCGGTGTCGCCGTGATCGTAGGCGAAGGGGCCCCGAGTCAGCGTCGGACAGCTTGCCGGCTCGGTGGGGATGATCGTGATATCCTGGCCATGGATCTTGTCGCAGACGAACGGGAAGGCCAGGCCTGCGAAGTTGCTCCCGCCCCCGGCACAGCCTATCACGATGTCGGGCTTCTCGATCCCGGCCAGCTGAAGCTGTTTCTTGGCCTCCAGGCCGATTACCGTCTGGTGGAGCATCACGTGGTTCAGGACGCTGCCCAGGCTGTAGCGCGTCTTGCCGGAGGTATCCGCCACGGCGGCTTCGACGGCCTCGCTGATCGCGATGCCCAGCGAACCGGGGGTGTCGGGGAACTTGGCCAGGATGTCGCGGCCGGCCTGGGTTTCCTCCGACGGGCTGGGGATGCAGTCCCCGCCCCAGGCCTGCATCATCAGGCGGCGGAACGGCTTCTGCTCAAAGCTGATGCGCACCATGAAGACCTTGCACTCCAGGCCCACCAGGCTGCAGGCGAAGGAAAGGGCAGAGCCCCACTGGCCTGCACCGGTTTCGGTGGTGAGCTTTTCGATGCCGAACTGCTTGTTGTACCAGGCCTGTGCGACGGCGGTGTTGGGCTTGTGGCTGCCTGCGGGGCTGACGCCCTCGTTCTTGTAGTAGATCTTGGCGGGGGTGCCCAGGGCCTTTTCCAGGCGCCAGGCGCGGACCAGCGGGGCGGGTCTCCACATTGCCAGGTAGCCCAGGATATCCTCGGGAATGTCGATCCACCGCTGCGTGGAGACTTCCTGCTCGATGATGTTCATCGGGAATACCGGGGCGAGCATCTCCGGAGAGACGGGGTTTCCGTCGGGTCCCAGGGGAGGAAGCGGGGTCGTGGGCAGGTCCGCAGCCAGGTTGTACCACTGGCGGGGCATGTCCTCTTCGCCGAGCAGAATCTTGGTCTGTTGCATCCGAGTGTCTCCTATGGATCAGGTGCGATGCAGTGAGGTCTCACTGCCGGCCCGGGGGTTCTTGTAACGCCCTCCGGCGAGCCAGTCCATAGACTACCCGCCTTGGCCCAAGGTGACAACCCCGGATGCACGCTGTTTCCGGCCACGGCCTGGGGGCGAATCCGGCCGGAGGCGTAACGTTCCGGCCCGTCAGTGGATCACCAGCAGCACGATCGCGTTGTAGGCCGCGTGACAAAGCAGGCAGGCTCCGAACGACCGGGTTCGCATATACAACAGCCCCGTAGCCAGGCCCAGGACGAAAACCGGCACCGCCGAGAGCATCGGGTGGATCAGGGCAAAGGCGGCCGCACTGGCTGTCAGCGCTACCCCCGGCTTCCAGATCCGAAGCAGACCGTCCAGCAGCAGACGGCGGAAGAGGAACTCCTCGGCCAGGGGAGCCGCCGCCACCACCAGCAGAAACAGGATCGACCAGGTCCGCGTGCCCGGCTGGGTCGCAGCTTCGTAGGGCAGGCGAACCTGCATCGTCACCCGCTCGGGCAGCAGGTAGACATACAGGCCGGCCAGGGCTGCACAAAGGCACCCGGCCAGGATTCCGGCTGCCCAGGCTCTGGGTGTCCTGGCCGACTGCTCCCTGCCCCCTGTCAGTGGCACGCCCAGCCCGCGCTTCCGGAAGACCAGCATCAGTACCAGCACAACAACCCCTGCTGCAACGCAGTAGGCGATGAACTGGATCAGAACCAGGCCGGCCGGACTGGAAGGACTCCCGATGGCTACCAGCAAGGTCAGCAGTCCCAGTTGAACCGCCTGGAAGGCGTAGATGGCGATGATGGCATCGGCGGCTGAGATATGAGGCCTGGGCTTGGAATCGGGGTCCAGCAGGTACGGCAGGGCCTGTTCGGCCTTGGTCCAGATCGCAAAGGCCATGGCTGCGGAGAACAGGACCACCTGCGCCTGGCCCCAGTAATCGGGCAGGTAGAAGACCGAAACGAACAGCGCCGAAAGCGCCAGATACAGGTAGACCACCGAGGGCTTGATCTTGTTGGTGTTCTCCTGTTTGAGCGGGTCGCTGGCCAGGATCCCCAGCCCGGTGGCTACGAAGGTGAAGATCGCCACGCCCACAAACGGCAGGATGACATGGAGAATCGATTCGACCCCCGCCGTGGACATCGTCGCTGCCCGGATCCCCAGTACCGCCAGCGGATAGAGCATCGCGATCGAGCCCCAGAGCAGCGACTTTCGGCCCAGAAGTTTGCCCATCGAACCCGGAAGGGTGTAGAGCAGCCAGAGGCTTTGGCCCTCGCCGATGAGAATCCGCGAGCCGGTAACCGCCAGCGTGTAGGCCCCCAGCGAATAGGCCAGGGCGGCCGCGTGGCGAAACTCTCCTCGCAAGGCCTCGAGAATCTTCGGGTTGACCATCAACTGGATCCCGAAAACGAAAATCGGCACGATCACCGTTTGGGTCAGGAAGTTTCGATCCCGAACCAGCAGGCGAAGCTCCTTGCCGACAATGCCCGAAAGCCGGGGCCTTCCGGCCGGCGCCGGGCGCCCGGGCGCCCGGGCACTGGAGACGATCGATCCGCCCGACTGACCTGACAGGCCCCGGCGGGTGATGCGCTCGCAGAGACGAATGCTGAGAAAACCGGCCAGGGCGGCAAAACCGCACATCGCCGGCACAGCGGCCACAGCGGCCTGTCGGCTTGCGGTCAGCTGCGCGGCAATTCCCAGCGGCTGGACCGCTATCCACCCACCGGCCCTGTCGGCCAGGGCTACCAGCCACCTGAGAGCAGCGGGTTGATAGAAGATCGCCATCAGGCCCACCAGGCCCAGCATGCCCAAGAAGCTGATGGCGGCCTGGAAATTCTTGATCGCCGATGGGTTCCACCTCGTCCGCAGCCAGGTCTCCACCAGCAGTCGCCCGGCGCCCACCAGCAGCCCGATGTAGGCCGTGGCCAGCAAGCCCTGTCCGATCCCCCACGGGCCCGCACCGGCCAGCCAGCACCAGGTCGAGAGGATCGGCCAGGCGATGACCCACAGCGCCGGCTGGACCAGGGCGTACTGGAGCCAGTGGGCCAGGTAGATCCACCGCGCGGGCACCGGAAGCCAGAAGAGCCATTCCATCGACCACTGGGCCTTGGAAAGGTCCCGATTGGCTGCCCCCAGCGACAGGAGCATCGAGAACACCACGCACCCGGTCAACAGCCAGGCCACGCTGCGGGTGGCTGTTTCCCTTGCCGCTGGGGAGGTCGGCCAGAAAGGCCCCCGGTGCAAACGCTCTGGTGCGTCTTGGGCCGGCAGCGATTCGTCCTGGAAGGCCCCCGGCTCCTGGGCCTTGGACGCTTGCTGCTGAGCACGGCAGGCCCGGCCGATTTCGATGGCCAGTTGCCGGCCCATCAACCCACTGGAAAGCCCGAAGAAAATGGCAAAGAGTCCTCCCAGCCATCGAAAGACCGAGCCCTTGCGCGAGGTGGGCTGCCTTTGCTCGGGCGGCGATTTCGAGGATCGGGAGAAAAGGCTCGACATCTTCCCGAACGTTCCTGCCGACCAGCGGCGCAGGGAGAGTTTGAGCATCTCGGTGAGAAATCGGCCTAGCGATACCGGTGGCGGAGCCATCGTCTCAGTCGCCTTCCGATCTCTCGGGGGTCTGCGACGGGGAGCTGTCCTGGGCCCCGGCCGTCACCGCAAAGAAGACATCCTCCAGATCCCCGCCCCGCCAGGCCAGGCGCCGAAGCTCGTCCAGGTCTCCCTGGGCCCCCAGCCTGCCCTGGTGGAGGATTGCCGCCCGCGTGCAGAGCTTCTGGGCCTGGTCCAACAGGTGCGTCGAGAAAAACACGCTCCTGCCCTTTTCGCATTGGCTGCGGATCAGCTCGTGCATCGTCCGCGTGGCAAGGGGGTCCAGACCGTTGGTCGGCTCATCGAGGATCAGCAGGTCCGGCTCGTGCAGCATCGCGCAGATGGCTGCGAGCTTCTTCTTCATGCCCTTGGAGTAGTTGGCCGCGTATTCCTCGGTCGCATCGGTCAGTTCCAGCTTCTCCAGGAGCGGCTCGACCCGCGCGGCGATTTCCTCCGGGGCCAGGCCATGCATCGTCCCCACGAACTGCCAGATCTCCCGTCCTCGCAGGTAGTCGTAGAAGACCGGTTCATCGGGCAGATAGCCGATGTGTCGCTTGGTCTGGTCGCGGTGGGCGAAGCAATCCAGCCCCATCACCCGGGCCTTGCCTCGGCTGGGCTGAAGGATTCCCATGATCAGGCGCATGGTGGTGGTTTTGCCCGCGCCGTTGGGTCCCAGCAGGGCCAGGACCTGCCCGGGCTGGACCTTCAGGTTCAGGGCCTCCAGGGCATGGAATTTCCCGAACGATTTGCTCAGGTCTTCCAGATCCAGGACCGCCTGGTCTTGTTTCGGTGTTTTGTTCTGCTCCAATCCATCCTCTCCCGTTGTCGCAATCTCGCAGTGGAAGTCGATTCTATCGCTGAGATCTTTCAGAAGAAAACGCGAAACTCGTTCCAGCCGAGCAAGTTGCGAAATGAAATCCTTTTTTGCACCCATGGCGGGGCTTGTCTGAAAAAGCTCGGGCGGGTAAGATAGTCCAACTGGAGTAATCCCGCCATGATTGAAGCAGAAGCTCTCAAAGAAACCATCGAGTCTCTTCGCGCCCGGATTCACGCGATCCGGGACTCTCTTTGACTACCCCGCCCGCAAGGCTGAACTGGAAGAGCTCGAAGCACGGATGTCCGAGCCCGATTTCTGGAACGACCAGGAACAGGCCCAGGAAATCGTCAAGCAGCTCAAGAGCGTCAAGGCCATGACCCAGCCGATTACGGACGTTTCGGCCCGGGTGGAAGACCTGGCCGTGCTGTTCGAGCTGGCCACCGAAGCCGACAGCGAAGAGGACCTCGCCGAAGCCCAGCGTGAGGCCGCCAAGGCCCAGCGGGAGATGGACCGCCTGGAACTCAAGGCCCTGCTCAGCGGCCCGCACGACCGCAGCGGATGCTACTTCTCCATTCACGCCGGGGCGGGAGGCACCGAAAGCTGCGACTGGGCCGAGATGCTCATGCGCATGTATCTGCGATACTTTGAAAAGGCCGGCTACGAACCGGAAGAAGTGGACATGCTCGAAGGCGAAGAGGCCGGCATCAAGGCCGCAACCTTCCATGTCACCGGTCCGTTCGCTTATGGCTATCTTTCCTGTGAGCGAGGTGTCCATAGACTTGTGCGGGTCAGTCCGTTCGACTCGCAGAATCGAAGACACACGAGCTTTGCCTCGGTGGATGTCCTGCCGGAACTGCGGGACGTGGAGGTCGAGATCGACTGGGACGCCGATGTGCGCGAAGATACCTACCGCGCCAGCGGGGCCGGCGGCCAGCACGTGAACAAAACCTCCAGTGCCATCCGGCTGACCCACCTGCCTACCGGAATCGTCGTGCAGTGCCAGAACCAGAGAAGCCAGCACAAGAACCGGGCCGAAGCCCGCAACATGCTTGCAGCCAAACTGTACCAGCACAAACAGGCCAAGCGGGACGCGGAACTGGCCAAACTCTACGGAGACAAAGGCGAAATCGCCTTCGGCAGCCAGATCCGTTCCTACGTGCTGTATCCCTACCAATTGGTTCGCGACGAACGCACGGACGTCAAGATCTCCCAGGCCGACCGCGTTCTGGACGGCGACATCCAGGAATTCATCGACGCATACCTGCAGCAGCGCGCTGCCAGCCGGGCCAAGTAATCCTGACCTTACTAAGACACAAGCTTTTGGGCGGAGGGCAACAGGCCAACGCCCCCCGCGCCTGCCATGGAGCAAGTATCATGAAAAAGATCACGCTGATTTGCCTCCTGACCGCAACGATTCTTTCGAGTTTTGCCGCCCAGGCCCATGGCCAGCGCCGCAAACAGGATGAACCGGTCAGCGACGAAGAAGTCCGCCAGGCCGTCAAGAAGATGATCGGTTTCATCTGGTCCAAGCAGAACAACCGCTCGGGGCTCTGGCCTGCCTATATCGGCGGTCAGAACCGCAATCGCGGCGGCCGGGTTCGGATCAGCGAAGAGGCGGGACACAATACCCACCCCTGGGGACCTGCTTCCCTGGCGGCCTACGCCCTGCTCTCCACGGGCAAGGACCACAAGACCGGCGAGTATTACGTCAACTTCCAGGACAAGCGGATGCAAAAGGCCCTGGGCGCCCTGGCCGAGCCCGATTCGATCATGACCTACACGCTGGGTCTCCGGGCCAATGTCTGGCTGTATGCCTACCGCCGCGCGCCGCTTTCGGAGAAGAACACGTTCCGACGCCTGCTCTTCCGCGATGCGAGCAAGCTGGTCTACTCCACCAAGACCGGAAACTACTCGTACAAATCCTACGGTCGCGAGGAGGGACAGAAGAACCGTCGAGGCGGAGACAACTCCAATGCCCAATACGGGCTCCTGGGCGTCTGGGCGGCGGAACTGGCCCAGGCCGGGGCGGAGATCCCCGACCAGTACTGGCGGGTGGTCATGAATCACTGGCTGCTGACCCAACGTCCCGATGGGGGCTGGAACTACCGGCCCGGTGACGAGAGCAACTCCCGGGGGACCATGACGGCCGCCGGGGTTGCGAGCCTTTTCGTCTGCCTGGACAACAGCTTCGAGGAAGCGTTCATCTCTTGCAACGCTCCCCCTCACGATCAGGCCATTCAGCGAGGCCTGGACTGGTTTGATCGCAACTTCTCCAGCGGCGGGGGAGGTGGCAGGATCGATGGCTACTATCTCTACGGCGTCGAGCGGGTGGGCCTGGCCAGCGGGTACAAGTATTTCGGCGAGACGGACTGGTACCAGGCCGGGGCCCGGGCGATCATCAATTCGATGAAGGCCGACGGCTCGGTTCCCGGCGGCAGCCACGGGGGCAGTCACGCCGACGGGCTGGTCAACACCTGCTTTGCCCTGCTGTTCCTCATCCGTGGCCAGCACCCGGTGATGTTCAACAAGCTCAACTTCGACGGCGACTGGAACAACCGTCCCCGCGACCTGGCCAACCTGACCCGCTGGCGTCAGACCCGTTACGAAGACGTGCTCAACTGGCAGATCATCAACCTCCAGGTGCCCGTGGAAGAATGGCACGACGCTCCGATCGTCTACCTCTCGGGGTTCAAAAAGCCCAACTTCACCGACGAGCAGATCCAGAAGCTCCGCCGGTACGTTCTCCAGGGAGGTACGATCTTCAGTTGCTCCGAGTGCGGCGGGACCGCCGGGTTCAAAGAAGGAATCCGCCAGGTCTATCAGAGGATGTTCCCGGAATATGAACTGACCACCGCAACCAAGGACCATGAGATTTACAACACTCCCGGCAAATTGCCCGGGCAGACGGATTTCCACATCATGACCAATGGCGTTCGCCCCCTGGTCATCCATACCGATACCGACCTGCCTCTGGCCTGGCAGACCAAGCGGACCGGGACCGCCAAGTTTGCCTTTGACGCAGCCAACAATGTCTTTGTGTACGTAACCAACAACGAGCTGCGAAGCCGGGGAAGCTGGTCCTGGCCCGAGGAACCCAAAGAGACGCCCGAGAAGAAGATCCAAGTGGTCCGCGTCGAGTACGGCGGGAACTGGAACCCCGAGCCGTTGGCACTGGAGCGTTTGCGGCGCCTCCTGGCCCAGCATGAGAAAATCGACATGCAGATCCTCGATCCGGTCGGACTGGCTGACCTGGGCAGCAGCGATGCAAAGATCGCCTTTCTGACCGGCACGGGCCAAACGGAATTCACCGCCGCCCAGGCCGAGGCGCTCAAGAAATTCATTGATAAAGGCGGAACCGTGTTGGTCGACGCAGCCGGCGGCCGGACCGAGTTCTACCGGGCAGCCCAGAACCTGATCCGAAAGGCCAACTTCCAGGCTCCGCCCCAGATGATCAACCGCACCGACGATCTGCTCAATCTGCCCGATCACAAGATTGCCGAAGAGCTTTCCCTTCGCGGCGAATCGGGAACCGAGCCGCTGAGCACGATCCGCAAGGTCCCCATCTTCACCGACCAGGGCAGCCGGCTGGGCGTCCTGATCAGCCGGGCGGATATCACCGGCGGGCTGGTGGGCTACGCTGCCTCCACGGTCAAAGGCTTCAAGCCCGGGACGGATCTGGAAGAGGATTCTCCCTACCTCCTGGTGCGAAACCTCATCCTCAGCGTCCTGAAGAACTGATTCAGTCGACACATGGGAAGGTTCGGGCACCTCGGCTCGAGGCGAAGACCGCCGCTGCGAGAATGCATACCAGCCCCGCGGCGGAGAATGCGAGCCCCAGCCAACGAAGCCGGTCGATGGCCGGGCCTGTGGGAATCTGCGAAGCTGCCAGCAGACACAGCGGCCCGGCCAGGGAGAGCACCAGCGCGCCGACGCGCATCGCTGTCAATCCAATGCCCCTCCAGGCAAAGGACGCCAGGGCCGCGTGGATGGCCAGAACCATCCCCAGAAGCACGAGCAACTGAAGCTCCATGCCCCCCGCGTAGATCGGCCAGACCTGCTGCCGCCAGCGGGTCGCCACCAGCAGGGCCAGGGGCAGCAGCGCCGCAGCCGACAGCATCCTGCCTCGGCCCATCAGCACAAAGCCCCCGGCCAGTATCGGAGCAGCCAGAACCCGAAGATCCCCGATCACCTGTCGCGGGGCCTCCACCCGGCCATGCTCCAGCAGCCAGGCAATGCCTCCAAGACCGGCCAGCAAAGAACAGAGCACGTGACCTGCCAGGCGCATCAATCGTGGCTTCCAACGCACCTGCCATTGGGAATTTTGCTCCTGGGCCGAAGGATCGTGATGCCGACTCCAGACGTTGACCAGCATCAGTACCAGCAGGCAGGCACAGTACACAAGCCCCACCATCAGAAGGCGCACAGCCGAAATGCCCAGCAGGGCCGCCAGGAGATTCGGGTCTTGCCCGTTGTCGCGAGCGGGCAACAGGGAATCGCGTGTCGCCTGGCCCAGAAGCTCAGCCTCGAGGCTCTGGCCCCCGGCCAGATGTTGCGCCCAGGCAAGAGCCGCCAAAGCTACTGCCACCGAAGCCAGCAGGCCAAGCTGTCGGTGCCACATCCCCGCGGCGCCGACGATCAGCCCGGCCGCCAGGGCAACAGCCCCCGCCGTCCGCGCCGCTTCGGGCCCGGAAGCTCCCTGGCCAACCTGCCAGGCTGCCATAACCCCCGAGAGCCACATCACCGCCCAAGGACTCAGGTCGAAGCTGCCGCAGCGGATGGCGATCAGCAGTCCCAGGCTCACCAGCAGCCAAGGCGACATCAGCACGCGGATGACCAACTGCACCTTGTCGCGTACCAGCAGGAAGGTGATGTCCTCCTGTTCCTGCCGGCTCTGGAGACCTTCCGGAGAAGTCGATTCGGGCCAATGGGTCAGTTCCGGCCAGGTGACAAGCATCCAGGCCGTCAGGAGCATCAGGACCAGCACCGCGCCGGTATTGCGTACATGACGCCCGGTTGCGTCCGGGGATAGTTGTTTTGTGGGGATCATGGTAGCCGAACGATACTCTCAAAAGGACCGGGGACGCAAGGGCGAGCAATCGCCCCTCCAACCAGATAGAATTCACTGCGTGGTTTTCGCAGCGACCGTCAGCCCCGAAGGCTTTCGTTTGCAGGCTCCTGCTGCAGATCGCGTCCATCGCGACCAACCGTCCGAGAGATGTTGGAAGGAGATTTCCATGGCCCATGTGATTACCGATGCCTGTATCAAGTGCATGAACTGCACGAATGTCTGTCCGGTGACGTGCATTCACCCGATGGAAGGCGAGGAGAAGCTCGACGAGGTTGCCCAGTTGTATATCAATCCCGACGAGTGCATTCACTGCGGTGCCTGCGCGCCCGAGTGCCCCGTCGATGCCATCTTCCCGGAAGAAGATCTGCCTGCCGATAAACAGGAATTCATCGCAACCAACGCTGATTTCTATAAATAGCTCGTCTCCAGCCGCCCGGGGCCCGGCAGGTGCAAGCCCGGACAAGGCGATCCTGCTCCAAACCAACCCGGTTCAGGACGGAGGGTCTTTTTTGCGCTTGACCGGGCAGACGGAAGTTCCCTATCATCGCTATCCTAGCGCTGAATGCGTCCCGACGGACACGAGTCCCAGCCGGTAGACGCGCGTAACCAACAAGCGACGGCCCCGCATGATACCTTCCGGGCCGTCGGACAGCCGACATTCACTCGCCCCTGGCGGCGCGAAGGCGGTTTCGGATCGCCCCAAGCGGGAATGATCAATGGATCCGAGACAGGCCGAATGTCGATCATTCGCCGGTGGCCTCCGGGCCTGCCGGTGAGGCCCCCGGGCCATAGATTCAATAAAGACAGTGACTTGTGGAAATCGATGCTCACCCAGGCCCCTTGGTAAACATGGCTGAGACCCGAAACGTAATCCCAAAAGGCCCGTTGCCGTTGGAGTTGACAAAAGCCCCGCCGGCCGGATCTGCCGGCGCTTGGATAAGGGCCGGCTTCGGGGGCGGGACCAAAGACTGATTTCCCGGACTTGCTTTCGCTGCTGATTTGAATTTTCGCCCGGCTGCGCTGTTCGACGACCGGTGCCTTTAGCGCTGCGTGCAGGCCTCGCACAGACTGTAAGGACCGGGACATGCCTGCCTACCTCCCCCTTGCCCAATTCACTCTGGGCACCTTGATCTACATCCTGCTGGCCCTGATTGTCGGTTTTGCCGGGGGCATCGTGCTTCGCCTCTTCATCGAACGTGCAAGACGCGAAACCATCGAAAGGGAAATCGCCTCCCTCAAGACCGCCGCCCAGGCCCAGGCCGACAAAATCCTCGCCCAGGCCGAAGCAAAAGCCAACAGCGAACTCATCTCCCGACGCGAGCAGTTCGACGCCGAAACCGAATCGACACGAAAGGAACTGCGAGACGAGGAAAGACGCCTCTCCAAACGCGAAGACCTGATCGACCAGAAACTCGAAACCCTTAACAGCAAGGAAAAGGTCCTCGATGCCAACGACCGGGCCCTGAAGGAAAAAGAACAGGCCCTGGCCAAAAAGGACGGCGACCTGACCAAGCTGATCGAAAAACAGCAGGCCGAACTGCTGAGAGTCAGCAATCTCACCTCCCAGCAGGCACACGACCTGGTCCTCCAGCGCGTCGAAAAGGAAATGGAACACGAGTGTGGCCTGCTGGTCCAGCAGAAGCTCCAGGAAGCCCGTGAAACCGCCGACGTCGAAGCCCGTGAAGTGGTCGTCAACGCGATCCAGCGATACGCCGCCGACCATACCTACGAATCCACCGTCTCCACCGTGGATATCCCCTCCGACGACATGAAGGGCCGCGTCATAGGCCGGGAGGGTCGCAACATCCGGGCCTTCGAAAAGGCCACCGGCGTGGATGTCATCGTGGACGATACCCCCGGCGTGGTGGTGGTCTCCGGATTCGATCCGGTCCGCAGGGAGGTCTCCCGCCGGGCCCTGGAAAGGCTCATCCAGGACGGCAGGATCCATCCCACTCGCATCGAAGAGGTCGTTGCAACCGTGCAGAAGGAGATCGACAAGGAAATCCTCGATGCCGGCAAGCAGGCCGCCCTGGAAGTGAAAGTCCGAGGCCTGCACCAGAAACTCATCGAACTGCTCGGCAGGCTCCACTTCCGCACCAGTTACGGCCAGAATGTGCTTCGCCACAGTGTGGAAGTCGCCTACCTGTCCCAGGTGATCTGCGACCAGTTGGGCCTCAAGGGGCAACTGGCCCGCCGGGCCGGACTGCTGCACGATATCGGCAAGGCCGTCGATCACGAAGTCGAGGGAGGCCATCCGCAGATCGGGGCCGACCTGCTCAAGCGTTACCAGGAACGTGAAGAGGTCATCGCCGCCGCCCAGGGACACCACGGCGACACGCCTGCCGACAACATCTACGTGCCGATCATCTCCGCAGCCGACGCCATCAGCGCCTCGCGTCCCGGCGCCCGGCGCGAAACGCTCGAACGGTACGTCCAGCGGCTTCAGAAGCTCGAGGAAATCGCCACGAGTTTCGACGGCGTGGACCATGCCTATGCCATCCAGGCAGGCCGCGAAGTCCGGGTGATCGTCGATGCCGAGAACGTCGACGATCGCCTCTCGGGAAAGATCGCCCGCGACGTGGCCCGGCGGATCGAAGACGAGATGGAGTACCCCGGCGAGATCAAGGTGACGCTGGTTCGCGAGATGCGGTGCATCGAGTATGCCCGCTGAGATTTTGCCGAAATCCGCTCCAAAAATCCGCCTGAGCGGCTAACCTTCCCCGCGGTCGGCACACTACTGTATTGAAGCCGAAACAACGGCTTCGCCAGAGGCAAAAGCCTTTCCGGCGGTGTCCCTCCACCGCGCGGATGCCAACAGGCTTGCCTTTGCGGCTCTCTGCCTCCGCCCAGCGTCGGGCGCCGGTCTCCCCCTGCCGGCGCTCGACGCGGTTTTGTCCTCTTCCCCCCGCCTCAGCCTTGCTTGATGCGCTGAACCAGCTCATCCAGCGGTGCCTTGGCCAGGGCGATGGCTGTATCGCACACGCCGTAGTACATCCAGAGCATCCCATCTGCGACCACCGCCCCGGTCGGAAACACCACATGCGGAATATAAAGCCCGAAGTTCTCGTAGTACGTCTCGGGCTCGAAGATCGGCTCGGAGGTCCGCGAAAGCACCTTCGAAGGCTCTTGCAGATCCAGCAGCATGGCCCCTACGCGGTAGACCACCTTCCGGGTCGATGCGTCGACCAGTTCCACCCCGTGATAGAGCAGCAACCAGCCCGCCTCGGTTCGGATGGGGGGTGTCGAGCCGCCAATCCGGTCGCCTTCCCAATTCCGGCGAGGTTGGGCCAGCAGACGCGGCACAGACCAGGTTTGAAGGTCCCGAGAGTCGCAGATCCAGATGCCGGGACGATCCGTCGCGTATTGGCTGCCCACAAACTGCAGGGGCCTTCGCAGCAGCACGAATTTCCCGCCCACCTTCTCGGGAAACAGGATCACATCCCGGTCGTCCAGATCCTCCGGTGTCGCCCAGACATGGTGCTCCCAGTCCAGAAGGTTCTTCGAGACCGCGATGCCGCTGCGGGTCTGGTTGTCCTCTGCCTTGCCGCTGAAGCCGGGAAACTCGGCCTGGAAGGATTCAGGCACGCCCGTGCCGGTGGGGTGACTGTTCCACGCGTAAGGCCGATACGCATAGGTCATGTAGTACGTGTCCTGGATCTTGACCACCCGGGGGTCCTGCACGCTGCCGTATTCGCAGCCGGCCATCTCCGGAGTCAGAACCGGCCGGTCCGACATCGGCTCAAAGTGCACTCCGTCCGAGCTGGACATCGCGCTGATGTAGCAATGAAAGGGCCTGAGTTGCCCGGCCGTCCGCTCGAAGAGATAGAACGTTCCCTGTTCGTACAAAGCCCCGGGGTTGAAGACCACCGCGTTTCGCCAATCGAACAGGCCAGGGGTGAGAATCGGGTTTTCCGGGTGTCGCTCGAAGAGGTTCATGGCCACATGCTACCGACCCGCCGGCGCGGGAGAAAGACACTGGCGCGAAGTTTTCTATCCTTGCGCGTCGGCGGGTTCGCGGTCGGGCAGGCTTTTGCGCCGCAGCTTCTCGGTGGCCATGAAGCGATTCAGGATCCGCTGCTGTTCCTGCCTGGCCTCGGAGGGTTCTTGCGAGAGGGGCTGGGATGTCGGACCCTCCGGCTCTGCGGCAGGGGAGTCCGGGGCTGCGATGGTGAAGATCTTCTCGCAGCCGGCACAGGGGTAGATGCCCGCTCCGGGCACATCCTGTACCTGAGAACAGGTCGGGCAGGAGGCTTCGAGCACGGTGCTTCCGGCCTCGGCGCGGAAGACCGATCCGCAGTCACTGCATTCGAAGCGCCCCAGCCGGTGGACGTTTCGGCTGCGTCGGCAAAGCGGGCAACGGACCTCCACCATCGTCCCCTGGTGGGTGACCTGGAATTCCAGGCGGCAGGAAGAGCATTCGAAGCGTCCCAGACGGTCTACAGGCCGATACTTCCCGCAGCCCGGGCACGAAGCGTCCACCACGCTGCCGGTGGGCGTGACGCGGAAGGTCAGTTTGCACTGGCTGCACTGGTACTTGCCGGCCTTGTGAACCGGACGCTTCTTCCCGCAGCCCGGGCAGGAAGCCTGCATTGCGACCTGTCCGTTGGTGACGACAAACTGCGCGCCGCATTGTCCGCAGATATAGCTGCCCTCGGGGGGCATGGGTTTGCTTCGGCCGCAGCAAGGGCAGGCGGCCATCTTCTCCCCGGCTTGCGAAGCAGGGAGCTTTTCTGAGGTCTCCTCCTGGCCATGTTCCAGTGCCCAGGCGACCTGGTATCGGGTCGAAGGCGTCGGGGCCTTGCTGCTTCGCTGCCGGACGTTGCGGGCGATCTGCCCGGCGGCTGCACCTGCAGTCCGGATTCCACCGGCTGCTCCGGCCAGTGCCCGCTGCCAGAGCCAGATTCCCCAGCAGATGGCCGCGCTGCTCACCTCCACAGCCAGTTTGCCCGTCAGCCGGATGGCCCAGCGTCCCGCCTGGACTACCCGGGCGAAGGACCATATGCCTCCAGCGGCCAGGTGAGGGCTTGCCCTCCGCATGCCTCGCCCCAAGGCCCGGAATGTTCTTTTCAAATAGTGTCTGGACAGTCGCAGCCCCCGCACCAGTCGGGGCCTGAGCCAATGCCCCCCGCGGGAGGTCTCCCGGAGTCCGCGACGCAGGGCCCGTTTGAGGCCCTTGCCCGCCAGCCAGCCGAGAACCACCAGAAGCTCGAAGACCTGCCCCATCGCTCTTGCCGAGGCCCGCAGGAGTCTCTTTCCGAGCCTTCCGCACTGACGAACAGCCTCGGCCAGGCCCAGCAGACACCAGCCCCAGAAGGGCAGGGGTTTGTGACCGGAGGCAAGAGAGGCAGCTTTCTGAAGGGACCGCCACCGTCCCAGGTCGGCGGCAATGGTCGAGGCATTGCGAAAAGCAATTCTTCGATCCCGGGGACTGGTCCGGGTGGGCGGGTCCCCCTTGTAGACTCGCCAGAGGTCCAGCCAGACCAGGCAGCCCACCGCGGCCGTGGCTGAAACCAGCAGAACCAGTACCAGCGCCAGGCTGGTCATCTTCGCCCACAGGGTCAGCGAGGCCAGCATCGGGCCGGTCTGCGGGGCCTCCGAGGCCCGGCCGAAGTGCAGCACGGCCAGCAGTCCGCAGGCCGCCACCACGAACACGCCCACACTCAGAGCCCAGACCACCTGGGAGAGTGCGTCTCTCATGGCAGGGAGGCACTGGGGGCAGAAGTGTGTGCGGCTCTGCCGGCCGCAGCGAACGCAGACGTGCGGAGCGCTGACGGGGACCTTGAGTTTTTGGGCCTTGCGGTGTCTCATCCGGCGATATCGGGTTGATTTCCGGGCGCGCACGCGGCGCCTTCATCTTTCCATTCGACAATGGGTTGTCGGCTCTACAAGGAATTTCCCGTTACTCTCCATCGGCGGGTCAAGATCCCTCTATGCGCGGGTCGACGGGGTGTGCGGTTTTTATCGCCGGGCCTTGCTTGCCCTTGCGTTCCGGCCAAACATTTCGCCTTGCGGGCGGCTTTTGCTAGAATAGCAATAGACTTGGAACCTGGAAAATCCGATTCGAGCGCTTGAACAGATGCCTTTTCTGCCAAGGAAATTCGTCTTCCTCTTGCTGACGCCTGTTCTGGCGGGGGGGAATCTCTCGGCTCTCCAGGCCCAGTCGCCTCCCGAAGCTCCCGCCCAAGCGAGCCGGCGCGACTCCGATGCCCCGAAGGCTCCCCTGCAGAAAGCTTCCAAGGCCCGGTTCGCCCGCATCGTGGATCGGCAGGTGCCCCGGCTTCGAAGCCGGAGATACCACGAACGGGAGGAGGCTACCCGCGCCCTCCAGGCCCTGCCCCCGCCCGCCAGCGGGCTGATCCTGGATGCTTATCGAAAAAGCGTATTGCCGGAGGTCCGCAAGCGGCTGGCCTCCACGCTGGACAGCGAGGACATCGCGTACCTGCTTTCGCGTCGGGACGGCAGCCGTCTGGGATATTTCGGCATGAGTTTCGGCTCCGTCTCGATCCCCCAGACCGAGGGTCCGAGGCTGATGGTCACGGTGGGGGAGGTCCTGCCCGAATCGCCGGCGGCCAGGGGCGGCCTGGAGCCCGGGGATATTATCCTGGAAATGGGCGAACTGGAAGTGACCTCCCTGCCAAATACCGAGGCCTTTGCCGAGAAGATCGCGTCGCTTGCCCCGGGCAGGAAGATCTCGCTGGTCGTGGAGCGGGAGGGTCTTCGCAAGGTTCTGACCATCACTGTGGGCAACCGCCTGACCGATGCGCCCGAGCCGTGGAAGAGCTTATGGCTCAGGGAGGCCCAGCGTCGGTTCTGGAAAGACTTGGAACCTGCGCGAACCGGGTGAAGAATCCTGAGGGTATGTCCTCTCAAGATAAGTTTGTACAAGGGGTTACATTCACATGTCTCCGCCGATGCCTGGTCGGATCCAAGATTTGTCTGCCGGCTTTGACGGGTTTTGATTAAGCCGGGTCCCACTCAAGCCGAAGTGGAATGTGTACCGGAACCACGGCCACGATTCTCGCCATTTCTTCGCTCGGCCAGGATCACGCAGCCCAAGGCAGGTAAGGATGATGGAGCAGACGACCGAAGTTTTTGTCGCGCGACACCCGATCTTTGATCGGTACAAGAATGTCTACGGATATGAGCTGGTCTTTCGGACCGGGTTCGAGGCCCAGTACGGGCAGATCGAAGCCGACCGCAGTGCGGTGGATTTCCTGGCGTTTGTGGATTTCGAAGAGCTCGCCGACGGCAAGAAGGGCTTTGTGAATTTCACCCGGGAACTGCTGCTGACCGAGCTGCCCGCCCAGTTGCCCCGCGAGACCATGATCGTGGGCATCCCCGTCGAACTGACGCGGGAAGCCTCCCTGGTGGAAACCTGCCTGAGCATGAAGGACGCAGGGTACATGCTGGCCCTGACAGGCCTGGGACCCGAGGACATCGAAAGCCCCATGCTCAAGGTGGTCGACATCGCCAAAGTCGATTTTGCCCTCTTTGATTCCCAGCAACAGAAAGCCCTCTGCCGGCGACTGACCTCCCTGGGCGTGAGCCCCCTGGCCGAGGGGCTCGACGAAATCGACCAGTTCGAGCAGGCCTGCCAGTGGGGTTGCTCCTTCTTCGAAGGCGAATTCTTCTCCAAGCCCGACCAGCGTATCGAAGACAAGATTCCGGGCAACGAGATGGCCCACCTGCGCGTCCTCCATGCCGCCAGCCAGGCCGAAGTCAACTACGACGAACTGGCTGAGCTGATCGAGCAGGATGTGGCCATGACCTACATGCTCCTGCGGTTCATGAACTCGGCCTGGTTCGGCCTGCGGTACGAGATCCGTTCGGTCAAGCACGCTCTGGTCATGCTGGGTCCCCAGGAGATCCGAAGGTGGGTCAGCCTGTTCGTCGTGCGGATGACCGGCAAGGACAAGCCCTTCGAGCTGCTGCTGCGAAGCCTCACTCGCGCCCGCAGCGCCGAGATGGCAGGCTTGATGGTCGAGATGAACGAGCAGTCCAGCGAGCTGTTCCTGATGGGCATGTTCAGCGTCATTGACGCCCTGATGGACACCCCCCTGGACAAGATCCTCTCGGATCTGCCCCTGGGCGAGGATATCAAGGACGCCCTCCTGGGTGTGCAGAACGAGCATCGACGCGTCTTCGATATGATCCTCGCCTACGAACGGGGACAATGGCAGCGGTTCTCCCATTTCGCCTCGGCCATGCAGATCGACGAACGCCTGGTCCCGGATGTGTTCCGCAAGTCCCTCCAGTGGGCTCACCAGGCCCTGGAAGGCCTGTAAGTCCGGCAGGCAAGCTCTGAGGAATTCCACGGGTCCGGTCCTTCAACGGCTGGACCCGTTTTGCTGCGCCCGGCAGCAAGGTTCCGACTGAAGGGCGGCTTTTCTCTCAATTCCGGCAGGGGGAAACTCCGAAAAATCAGTGGGAACTGGAATTCCGTACCGTCTGAGGCCGTCCTGGCCAAAGGTGACGCTTTATGTCTCTCAAGCAGAAGTTTCGATTCTGCTCGGCCGGGCTGGTCCTGGTCGGGTTGACACTGGCCTATATCCTGGCCTGGTCGATCGGCTCGCCGTTGACCATCCGCAGCGCCTCTGCTCTGCAAAAAGGCAAGGCAAGTCCGCCGGGCCGGCTGGATCTGATCGAGCAGGCCCTGACGCAGCTGGACCGAATCCGCCGGGACAAGAAAGCCCAACTGACCGGCTTCCTGGAGCGCATCAAGGCCCAGGCCGCCCAGGCCACCGAAGACAAGCTCCTGCGAGAATGCTTCCTGATGAGGCTTCGCCACCACCAGGCCGGGCCGCTGGAGACCACCGCAGAAGCTCTCGAGGCCCGCGACCTGCTCGAAGCCAGGATCCGTCGCTACTGCCTGGAAAACTACCGCGAATTCTCGGACGTGCTCTTCATCGACCGCCAGGGGACGATCTTCTACTGCTACCACGGCAGCGCACATGTGGGAAAGTGCCTCCTGGGGCCCCAGTGGAAAGACCAGTCCCTCGCCGAGAAACTGGCCCGAAGCCCGAAAAAGGAGTTCGTGGACTTCTCCAACTGCGAACTGACCGGCGAACCCTCCAGTTTCTTCATCGAACCGGTAGAAGACCGCGGCAGGCAGGTCGGATGGATCGTCCTGCAACTGGGTATCGAGAAGATCAACAGGATCTTCATCCGCGACGAGGCCCTGGGCCGCACGGGAGAGGCCTTCCTGGTCAACCGGAACTGCACCATGCTCACCTCTCCCCGGTTCGGCCGGGAGCTGAGCCCCCTGCGTCGCCACCTGTCTCCGGAGAACATCCTGGCCAAGTTCGAAATGGGCCGGGGCAGAAAGACCGTCACCGACTACAGGGGTTTTCGCGCGCTGAGTTCCTTCGAAACCTGCAGCATTCTCGGCAGCCAATGGCTGCTTGTGACCAAAATCGATGAGGCTGAAATCCTCACCCGCGGTTTCCTGGCCCGCAGAGAACAACTCCAGCCCAGGCTGCTGGAGGACCTCCGCAAGGCGCCGATCCCCTTCGCTGCCTCGATGGAGGAACCCGCCGAGGCCCAGGTAGTGGAAATGGACTCCTTCGACGTCTCGCGCGGGAGCGGTCGGCTCCTGACCTACGGCATCCGGACCTGCACGGGGATCCTGATTCATCTGCCCGGTCAATTCGCCTGCCTCGGGCATCTGAGCACGCATGACAGGGTGTACGGCCCCAACAACCTGGACCTGCTGGGCCACATGATCAGCCGGATCGAGAACTACGAGATCTACCCCTCCCAGAAGCGAAATCTGCAGGTGGTGATCGTCGCGCCGCACGAAGAGAGCATTGACCGGGCGCTGCGCAAGCTCCTGGACAGCGGCTTCCTGCTCAGTCAGATCCGGTTCCTGCACGATCCCGACGCCCGCAGTTCTCGCCTTTGGCATGACGTGGCCGACGGAGAGACAGGCGTCCGCTGGAACGGCCGGGATGAAAACGAATCGCCGAGGTATCAGCGCGCTTCGGACGCGCCGCACCTCGGCGACCTGGCCAGACCACTGCTGGTGACTGACCCCCCAAAGCCCTGACGCGGAACTCCCTCCTGCGGTTTCCGCGCCGGGTAAAGTTCGCTACTGAAGCATCATCAGGACATTCTGTTGCATGGCCATGCCCTGGCCGGCCATCGCGATCCCGGACTGGCGCTGGATCAAGGCGGCGGTGTAGGCCGCCGACTCCCGGGCCATGTCGGCATCTTCGATCCGGCTCTGGGCGGAAAGGGCGTTTTCCGCCTGGACCTGGAGCGTATCGGTGGTGGTCTCGAGACGGTTGATCGTCGTGCCGACCTGGGCGCGGGCCCGGGTAACGTGCTCCATGGCCTGGTCGACCGAGGCCATCGCATCGGTGGCATTGGTGAAGCTCAGGCCCTTCACATCCGTCAGATCGCTGACGCCCTGAACGCTCAGGCCGCCTGATTCGGTGTCGACGCTGGGGGCCTGGCCTTCACCGGCCAACAGCGCATGGCCATTGAAGCGGGTGGTTTCCACGACCTGGTCGATTCCCTCAGCCAGCGAGTCGAACTCCTCGGCGATCACCTGCTTCTGACTGTCCGAAAGTATGTCCGAAGAAGCCTGTGTCGCCAGCTCCTTCATCCGTACCAACGAGTCCTGCACGCCTCCCATGGCCCCGTCGGCCGTCTGGAGCATGCTCACGCCGTCGTTGGCGTTTCGAACCCTTTGGCGAAGGCTCTGGACATCGGCACGGAGCAGTTGGGCTACGGCCATTCCCGCCGCGTCGTCCTTGGCGGAGTTTATGCGTTTGCCGCCGGCCAGCCTTTCGCTGCGCTGCTGGGCAGCCTTCTGCGCCTGCTGGACAAACAGCCCCTTGGGCGACGGGCCTTTATTGGGATTCAGTGGTTGCATGGCAGCCTCCCCCGTAAGCGAAAGTGGCAAGGTAAGGGTCTGGTGGAAGTCCGGACGGACATTGGACGGCTCGAAGGCCGGGAACGGCGGGATGGATACACCTTCCGGCGCCTGGGTCGGTATGAGACGGCCTGCACGGACCGCCTGGAAGAATCCGAAAGGACCTCTCGGGACCCTCACAGAGCAATGTACGATTTGACGGGTCGCCAAAGGCGGGAAAACCCGATTTTTTCTTACAAGGCGGGGCTGCCCCCGTAGGCCTCGTGGATCCGCGCGCCCGGGTAGTACAATGCCAGAATCTCCCGGGCGCTTCGCCCAAGGCGGGCCATGCCGTGTGCGCCCCATTGGCACATGCCGACACCGTGGCCCCACCCGCGCCCGTTCTCGAACACTACATACGATCCCTCATCCCGGATCGTGCAGTTCATGGAATAGAGTTCCTTGGCCTCGGAAAGATGGCGCAGAAGGATCAGTCGAAGATCTTCAGCCCGGATGGCTCGATTTGGGCCGCTGCTTCCATGAATCCGCAGCCAGACCGCCCGCCCGTACGAGGTACGGCGCTGGACCGTGATCCTGTCCACATCTCCAAGCGGATCGTAGTAGGCCCGGTCTCTCAGCAGCAGGGCCAGGAAAATCCGGCTCTTGTTGATCCGCACCGGTTCCCAGCGGTACCGCTTGTTGGCCGGCAGGTTGCAGTGCGTGCAGACCTGGCCTCCTGAAAGGGGGGGGATCTCCCGGACCTCCCTAAGCACCTGGGCCCCGTTGACACGCCCGCCGCAACTGGAGGAATACTGGGCCAGGAACAGGTGAGGTCTGCCCTCCAGCGGGTAGGTCAGGACCTGGCCCCACGTACGGATCACCGCCTGGCGGGCCTTTTCCGTCTCTGCCGAAATGCCTCCGTACATCTGGCTGGAAACGTTGTCATTGACGTCGTAGTAGTTTTCCTTGCCATAGGTCAAAGCGCGATGCCAGGCATGCGTCCGGGCGGCAATGGCCTGGGCGCGGAAGGCCTCGATCTCCCAGGATCCGTACATTTCCTCGGCCAGGACGCCCAGCAGGTAGCCTTCCAGGCTGACATGGTTGACCACGGCGAAGGAGTCCGTCCCCACCGGCAGCAGTTGAAGCGTTCCGCGATAGCTGCGCCACGTTCTGCCCTGCCTGGCGGGTCGCTGCACCCGGACGTGTCCATCCAGGGCCTCGAAGGTCAGCGACATCGCCTCGATGGATCGGCTGCCCACCAGCCATCCCGTCGGCCCGCGGCGAAGCGTGACCGGTGACATGCTTTGCTCGGAACGGAAGAGATCCACCCCCCCGGCCTTGAGAACCGCGCCATGGCTGGCACTGATGGTAGCCTGGCGGACCGGGCCGGCGAATAGACGCACGCGAATCGTCGGGGCCGGGCCTTGGGGAATTTCGCGAAGGATCGCCCTTGGCTCGGAGGTCGAGAGGGCGGGCAGATCCTGCCGGCCGCAACTGCCTGCAGTCCCCGCCAGGGCCGCCGCCAGCACGACGCAGGCGATCGGGTACAGGGGCAGCAGCAGCTTGGCCAGAGAAAAGCGATCCATCTACGTCTCCAGCCTCCCGCGTTGGACCGGGGCCCTGCGGCGGCAGCCGATGGTCGGTTGCCGGCCCGTCTCTACTTCGGCTCGCGGAGGCTCATTCCATTTTCGCTGAGGCGCTGTCGGACTTCGTTCAGGCTGGTCTGGCCGAAGTTCTTGCAGCTCATCAATTCCACTTCTGTCTTTTCTGCAAGGTCGCCGAGGGTATTGACGCCCAGGTTCTCGATCGCCCGGCGGGCTCGAACCGAGAACTCCACATCGTCCAGGCTCAGATTGGCCGCACGGTTGTCCGGCTGGGGCTTCATCGGAATGTCGGGGATGTCGCGATCGGAAGAGACGTATTCCTGGCCCTCTTCCAGCGCCTGGCCCAGACGCAGGCCCTTGGCATCGAGCATGTCCTTGATCTCCTTCAGCGAAGTCTCGCCGAAGTTCTTGTAGGCCAGCAGTTCCGCCTCGGTGGTCTTGATCAGATCTCCCAGTGTGCGGATGTTCATCTTCTTGAGGCAGTTACGAGCCCGGACCGAAAGTTCGAAGTCCGTGACCGGAATGTCCAGTACCGCGTTGCGCTTGGCCACCCGGCGGGCCTGGTCTTCATCAAAGAACATCGTCTTGGAGGCGTCGGCATCCTTGAGGAAAAGCTGCGCCCGGGGATGATTCGGGTTGGCGGCCAGAATCCGGTTCAGACATTCGGTGGCCTTGTCGTTCTGGCCCGCATCTTCGTAAAGCACCGCAAGGTTGATCAGCGCGTTTACGTAAATCGGAGGCTGGGCGTTGCAGCGGCGGTAGAGTCTGATGGCCTCTTCCTCCTGGCCGTGCAGATCCAGGAAAAATGCCTCGCGAAACAGGCTCTGGGAGTGGTTTTCATCCATCTCCAGGGCCTGGTCGTAGAGTTCCAGGGCCTCTTCGCCGGCCCCGGCCATCTCCCGGACCAGCCCGGATACGTACAGGCCATCGGCAGTGTCTTCCAGGCCCTTGAGTTTCTTCAGGGCCTTTTCCGCATCGTCGGTCCGGCCCGACAGGGCCAGAAATTCCACCGTCTTGATCCCCACCTCATCGGCGTCCCAGCCCTTGGACTCGGCCCGCTGGAGCTCTTCCAGGGCTGTTTCGTAGCGGCCCATCTGGCCCAGACTCAGTGCCTGATACCAGTGGCGTTCCTTGTTGTCGGTAGCTTCGCCGAGGGCTTCGACCGCCCCGGGGTAGCGGGACAGGTAGAAACGACAGACGCCGATCTTCAGGGCAGCAGCCCCTTTGGGCTCCGGATTCTGCTGCTCCAGTTGCCCCAGCGCCCCGCGAAGTTTCGAGACACTGTCGCTCAGGTCGTTGCAGATCTGAAGCATCTGCTCGATGTCTTCTCGCTGCCAGGAATCCTTCTGTACGATTTCCACAAGGCTTTCGGAGGTCACTTCGCTCATGAACCATTCTCCCAGGGGGGGTCTCTCAGGCCGGTCGGGGCCCGTTGTCGTGTTCCAAGAACCCCGCATTATACAAAGTTCTCCCCGGGCTGCAATGCCTTGGCGCCGATCAAGCAAACGGCATACACTGTCCCCATGGCCACCCTCTGGACATACTTTCGTCTTCATCCCTGGCAGCGGCGGGCACTGACGGTCCTGCTGATGGTGACGCTGGGGGGTGCAGCCGCCCTGATCCTCCGCGAGCACCTGCGACGAAGCGGTCTCCTCCAGGACCTCCAGAACGCCCGGGGAGAGGAACTGTCCCAGGCAGCAGAGAAAGCCTACGACGAAGGGCTCCAGTCCGCCTCCTTCCGGGCGGAGTTGGCCAAGATCCTTGAAGACTCCCACCAGGAGACCTTTCGGGCGACCCTGATGGTGCTTATCGCCCTGTCCGAGCCTCGGCCCGATTCGATCGATCTGATCGACGATGCCCTCCGGCAGATGCCCCCCAACCGGCTCGTCGAGGCGCTGGAGATCCTGGCCAGGCCCCGGGCGGAACGAAAGAAGCTTCTACCCCTCATCGCCGGCCACCTGCCCCGACTGCCCGACGGCAGGTTATATCCCCTTGCAGCAAAGCTTGACGACCAGGCCCTGCTGAGCCAGGCCAACTTCCCCGCAGAGCTAATCGACCGGTACCGTCGCATCCGGTTCGAAGCAGCCAACATCCAGGCGCCACCGGAGATGTTGGCCTCCATGCGGGAGTTGATCCTGCATCCGCTGATCCTCCAGCCACGCCGGAACCGGCAGGTAGCCCGAATACTGAACCTGGCTGCCACCGACCAGGTCCCCTCCGTCCGGGCCAAGGCAGCGGTCCTGGCAGGCCGGCTCGGCGACCGGGACGTCCTCCTGGACCTGCTGTCCGACAAGGAGCAGGAGGTGGCCGCCGCGGCTGCCCTGTCTGTCGGGGCTGAGGAAATGGCCTCTCTGGCTCCGCGCCTGGACGAGCTGCTGCGCACCAGCGATCAACCCCGGATCGCCTGGGCCTGCGCATGGTCGCTGGCCCAGCTCGATGCCCACCGATGGGCTCTGCGCATTGCTGGGAGGCTGAGTCGGTCGGATCCGGAAATTCGCGACTGGCTGTTGATGGCCCTGCCGGAGTTGTCTGCCGAGCAGGTCGGCCAAAGCGTCGCTGCCCTGTTGACCGGTGAAGACCTGCCTGCCGCGACAGTTCTTTCCGCCGCGTGGCGCCTGGGCCTGGCCGAGGCGGGGCCCGCGGCTGAGAAAGTTCTTTCCGCCGCCCTGTCCGGTGAGTCGGTGACGATGTCCCAGTTGCTTGCAGCCCTGGAGGCGGCTTCGGTGGTCGATCAGCCCCTGGGCAGGAAACTGCTCGCACTCATTCGAGGCCTGTGGGGGCCGGAGACCGATTTCGCCATGTACCGCGCGACCCAGGCCCTGGCTCACCAGGCCCAGCTAGGCCAGGCCGACCAGGGCCAGGCCGTGTCCGTGGAGGAATGCGTTGCGTTGCTCCTGCGAGCGGTGGGATACGCCCGCAGGGCCCAGGAGCAGTCCGGGCAGGAGTTCGTGCGGACCCCCGTGGCCTCGGCAGGAGCAGCCGCGGCGGCCTGGCGGCTCCAACCCACCGCCCGCTGGTACAAGCTCACTCCCGGCCAGGAGCTTCCCTTCGAGATCCTCCACGAAAGCACCGCCTACGGAATCCTTCTCGGCCTCCGCCTGGAAGAGTCATTGGCCCGGGAGATTCTCTCCTGGAAGCTGGCGGCTTCGGGTCAGGCCCAGGCCCTGGAACTGGCGATGAACCTCCTGCCTCCACGCGCGAATCGACAAGGACCCGCGGGGGACGACCCGAGGCAGCTCGCCTGCGCAGCGATGATGGCTGCAATGTACGCCCGGCGCTGGGCCCCGCAGCAGAGCCAGGCCGTCGCTTCGCGGATTACCGACCGCATGCAGACGCGGTTCGGGCCTGTCAGCGACCTTTCGCTTCATCGCAGTTTCGTCGCAGCCTTGTGCGCTCTGGGCCGGGACGACCATGCCCAGACGGTGCTCTCGTCTACGCAGGATCGGGTGATCCCGCTCCGACGGGGTTTGACGGCCCTGCTGATGGCCCGGGACCCCCGCGGGCTCGACTGGTTCCTCCTGGAGCAGGCCATCGACGATTCCCGCATCGAAAACCTGCTGCTGGACCAGGAGTTCAACGAGGTCCTGGCCTTCGCCCTGCCGTCGCTGCCTCGCCCGTGGGCTGCCCTGCCCGAGCCGATGCGACGGGCCCAGGTTCAGTTGCTTCGCCAGGTGTACCTGGTCCGGCGGGATTCCCTCCACTGGTGGGAGCCGTAGCGGTGGCCGGGGTGGTAACACGGTGGCGTCGGGCAGCGGTGAACATTGCTGCCGGGGCGGTGGATCTGTTGCTCCCGAGTGTCTGCAGCGGCTGCGATGCGGCCAGGATCGAAGCGGACGGTCTGTGCACCAAGTGCAACCGGGACCTGCTTGAACTGGTTGCCCTGACGTACTGTCCCCGCTGTGGGGCGTCGCTGGGACCGGGGATTCCTCCCGGCCTGGAGGGATGCGACGCCTGTCCCCCGACCCTGGGGCGTTTCGAGCGGGTGGTGCGGATCGGTTCCTATCGGCCTCCGCTCAAGGGCATCCTGCGAGGCTGGAAGTATTCCCTTCGAGATCGGATGGCCCCTCGGCTGGCGGACCTGCTTTCCCAGGCCATTCGCGCAGCGGGCATCGAGCCGGATGTCGTGGTCCACGTGCCCATGCACTGGCAACGTCGCCTGGTGCGGGGTCACGACCATGCCGAGAAGTTCGCCAGGCTCCTGGCCTCGCGGCTGGGACGGGAATATCTTCCCGCGCTTCGCAGGACGCGAAGGGTTCGGCCCCAGGTTCATCTGCCCCGGACGCGGCGGATCGAGAACGTCCGGAATTCGATGATCCCGGCCCGGGAGGGTATGCTTGACCGGCTCAGCGTGCTGCTGGTCGACGACGTAACGACCACCGGTGCTACGGCGGACGAGGCCGCCCGCATCTGCCTCTCGGCCGGTGCCCAGCAAGTTGTGCTGGCGGTGGCGGCGAAATCCGAACCTCCCCGCGCTTACGCCCGAGGCAAGCAACTCTCCTGACAGAGGTCCGCTACCTCCAGAGCCACATCGCCAGCGCCGCTGCAATCAGGACCGCTGCGACGCCCAGGATCAGAGGCCATTTGAGCCTGATAATCAGCCGGACGTGCCTGGGCTTCTGGGTGAAGTAACGCTTCTGGCTGAAGGTCAGGTGCATCCGGGCGTTGATGCCCCAGCCGGAACCTTCCAGAATGGCCGACAGGTCGCGCTTCCGAAGCTTCAAGAGGGCAAGGGCGGCGATCGGCAGCAGGACCAGGGCCAGGGCGGTGACCAGCACCCAGAGAATGTACTGGTAGTTGATGCTGGCCAGGGTATTGCTGATGTAGGCGATGGCGGACGTTACGGCTGCGATGGCCAGGCCCCCCCCGACGAGCATGCCGGTCGAAGGCATCTGGGTCTGTGTGGGCGCGGGGGCCGGGGCAGGGGCAGGGGCCGGCGCGACGGCAGGAGCCTCCGTGCCGCCGGGCACCTGGGCAAGGGCACCGCTGCTGCGGGCTTCGAAATTCTTTTCTGCCTGGCCGGTGATGGCTTCGATCTTGCCGACGATCATTTGCGAGACGCGTCGAAACGGGCTGCCCAGGGCCTCGCGCACGCTGATAGGGTGCTCCAGGATGTGAACGACCCGGGCATCGCATTCCTTGCCGTTTACGTCGAAGAAAACCCCACGCTTGCCCACACACAGGTTCCCCTTGTTGCCGGCGGTGACCGGCAGGGCCACCTCGTAGGGTTCGTTCCGGTCGGGGCACTGGATCTGCGCGTAGAGCACGTACAGGAAAGATGTCTGGGCGACGCGAATATGCTCGGCGCGGTCCAGCACACGCACGGCCAGGTTCAGTCTCCTGCCGTCGATTACCAGCGTGCCCATCTGGAGCATCGCCTGCTTCTGCGGATCGTACAGGTGCGGGAAGCTGACCAGGTTGTTGGCCAACTCCATCAGGTAGCGCAGGTTCAGCAGGAGTTTCTCTGTCAGGCGGAGGTCCTCCAGGACGGCTGCACGTTGAACGCTCTCGGAGATCAGTTCGGAGGTCTTTTCCGCGAGGGGGCCCTGGAGAATCTCCCGGACCTTCTGGGCTGAAAGCTGGGAGATCCCGCCCCCGGGTCGGCTTTGTCGCCACTGACGATGCGGTTCGAAGAACGCCTTGACCTCCAGCCATCGACCCGCGGTAAGAATATCGGGATTTTCGTCCAGAACCGCCGGAAGCACGACCGTTCGAAGCTGCTCCAGGTCGGGAGCGTAATAAGGGTTTACGCCTTCCTGCAGGTGAAGGGTTCTATCAGGCCGGGGCTTGGAGATGGGCGCCGCGGCCAGGACCTCCCTTATGGCTGAGGGATCGTCGAAATCGTATGCGTCCAGTTCGGCTTCGGTCAGGCCCATGCGCCTCTGGAACTGTTCATCCAGGGCCAGTACTTCACACTGGGCGAAGTACGGGTCGAGCTTCGAGGCCAGGCGACTGCAGATCTCGTAGACCTGCGGCGTCTCGGGCCCCAGGGGCATGATCCGGGTCTTCCGGCCCGGCCCGACCTGTCCGGCCTGGAGCCAATCGAGCCACGACCTGCCGGCCTGGAGGAAGCTTTCCAACAGGGCCTGGTTGACCCCCCGATCCCCCGTCGGGTGTTCGATGCCCCCGGTGACGGCAATCACGTCCCGGATAAACGCCCGAATCTCCGGATCGTTCGAGGCCGAGGGCAGGGCTACGCCGCTTTCACTGACGGGAAGAGCCTGTTCCTGTTTCAGGACCTCCCGCACATCGGCCAGGCAGATCGGTTCGGAAGCCTCCACTCCGCGCCGGTCGCTGACCAGGGCAGCGCCGCGGGCGATCCGATGGGCCACCGGTGAGTTTTCGCTGAGGTCCTGGACCCGGAGGTGATCGACGCCGGCCTCCAGGGCGGAGGTCTTTTCGAGGACGTCCAGCGTCCAGCGGATGGCGCTTTGCAGGTCATGGGTGGTGATGCGTCCGTTGCGGTCCATGTCCATGCTCTGCAGAAAGGTCCGGTCCCCGTGGATAGTGGCGATGGGGGCGTTGGTGGCCACCCAGAGAGCTTCATCCAGGGCCAGGACGTTGCGCAAATCCTGGGCTGAGCGGATTCGCAGGTGGCGGATCTTGCCGAGCTTCTCGAAGTGCATGTTTGCTGCGGTCTTCATGTATGCGGTAGTGTACGCCCCCCCGGGCAGGGGGGCAAGATGCAGGCCCCGGAGGCTGAGGCGCTTTTTGGCATTGCAATCCCCGGCCCGGTTGCGATATCTTGAGCGGGTTAGGAACCGGGCAAATCCAAAGGGAAACGTCATGGAAGACGCACAACTGCAGACGGTATGGCAACAGAGGCAGTTTCCCCACCGTTGCGACCCGATCAGCAAGCCCCTGACCCTGTTCATGAAACATACACTGGGCAAGCGGGTCAAGCAGTTGACGCAGGTAGCGGGCATCTGGCGGGAGTTGATTCCCGACGAGTTGGCCGGCCACACCGCCCTGGAGAGTTTCCAGCGGGGCGTGCTGACGGTCCTGGTCGACACCGCCGCCCATCGCTTCCAGTTGCAGACCCTCCTGCGGGGAGGCCTGGAAGCCCAGATCCGCCGGCGCTGCACCTGCGCCCTTCGGAAAATCCGCCTGGTCCCCGGGCGGTTCTACCAACTCGATGAACAGCAAAGGCCCCGCTTCGATTTCTCGAAGTAGTCGTCCAGTCCCCCCTGTAACTGGAAAGGACTTCGATGAGCGACCCACTGGCCTGTATCGCAGGACAGGAAATCAGCCGCCTCCGTGAGGCGGGTCTGTTCGAAGGCCAGTGCCTCGGCACCCGGCTGACCCCTTTTGGCCCCAGCGGGGAAATCTATCACGTGGATCTGGAGCACGTGCCCTTCTACCTGCTGGGACGCCACGGCAAGGGCCTGGCCAAGACGTCTCCCCGGCGAGTCAACGACCGGGCCAACCTCTACGCCCTGCGGGACCTTGGCGTCAATACCGTGATCGGCTGGGGCCCCGCTGCGGCCATCACCCACAGCTTCGCCGAGGGGGATCTGGTCCTGGCAAGCGACCTGCTGGATTTGACCACCCAGCGGGTCTCCACGTTCTTCGAGGGCTCGCCCCTGGGGTACCTGCGCCAGTTCCCGGTCTTCTGCCCGCGGTTGCGGAAACGGCTGGGAGAAGTCATCCACGCCATGCACCTGCCCTGCCGCGACCAGGCGGTGGCTGCCGTCAAGGAAGGCCCGCGACTGGAGACACCGGCCGAGGTGCGAATGCTGGCCGGTATGGGGGCCGAGATCGTCACGCACACCCTGGCCCCGGAGGTCTTCCTGGCCCGCGAACTGCAGATGTGCTACGCCGGCGTCTGCTATGTGGTCGATTACGCCGAAACCGGCAGCCGACATCAGCCCTTCAACACCCGGGGGCTCTTCGAGCATCACCCGAAGTTCACCCGCACAGACCAAGCCGGAGAAACGGATGCTTGCCTGGACGAGGTGATCCGTCGCGTAGCCAAGGCCCTTGCCCGGGAGACGGAAAACCGCTGCGATTGCCCCGAGGTCATGGGCGCCAAGATCCGCAAGCACGATCTGGACCCCGACTGGCGTCGATGGTTCGAGGCCGGCAACGCCTCGAAGTGAACCTTCGCGGCTATTGCTCGGGGAGTGTTTCGATCAGGCCGATCCGGGCATCGGATCTCATCCAGCGGTAGCGTCCCTGGCGAAACGTCCCGCGATGGAAATCCAGGGCGACCTGGTAGACGTACCTTCCCTGGCGGACGATGGAGAGCGTCCGGACCCTCTTGGCCCCCTCGGGAGGGACAAACTCCACCCGGTCGCCTTCTGGGCAGTCGTAAAGATCCTCTCCGGCGGTTCGGGGAACATGCTCCCAGCCCGGGGCGGCGGATTTGCCGTCGATGTAGAAGAGCACGTCGAGGATTTCCACCGGCGTGCCGAAATCGTCGGCGTAGGGGCACAGGGCAAATCGCAGCGGGGGCTGGGCGTAGAGTCTGGCCGCCACGCATCGGGGGAAGGGGCGATTGGAAGCGCATCCGCCCAGCAGCAGAAGCAGCAAAACCGTCAGGCACATGCCGATAGGAACCGCTGCGGTCTTTGAACAGGCTCTTTGCGTCGATCTGTCTTCCACGGGCCCTATTGGCCGCATTGGCTCCCCCGGTTACAGGTTGTCCAGGATGTGCCCCAGTTTGTCCTTCTTGGCCTGGAGGTAGTTCCGGTTGTGGTTGTGGGCGGGAATTTCCAGCGGCACGCGCTGGGCGATCTTGAGCCCGAAGCCTTCCAGGCCGTAGATCTTCCGTGGGTTGTTCGTCATGATCTTGAGCTTTCGGAGCCCCAGGTCGCGCAGGATCTGGTTGCCGATGCCGTAGTCGCGCTTGTCGTCCTCGAAGCCCAGGGCGAGGTTGGCTTCGACGGTGTCCATGCCCTGTTCGTACTGGAGCTTGTAGGCCCGAAGCTTGTTGATCAGCCCGATGCCCCGTCCCTCCTGTCGTACGTAGACCACGGCCCCCTTGCCCTCCCGGGCTACCGCTTCCAGGGCGGTGTGGAGTTGGGGCCCGCAGTCGCAGCGCATCGAACCCAGGACATCGCCGGTGAGGCATTCGCTGTGGACGCGAACCAGGACGGGGTCTTCATGAACGACCGGTTCGCCCCTTTCGTCGAGCTCTCCCACCCCCCCGCAGCACAGGGCCAGGTGCGGCTCGGGGTCCACGATGCTCGAATAGGCAATCAGTCGGAACGTGCCGAATTGCGTGGGCAGGTCCACCTCCGCTGCCCGCTCGATCATCCTTTCGCTGCGCAGGCGGTATCGGATGATATCCGCCACCGAGCACATTTTAAGATCGTGCTTCCTGCAGAAGGCTTCCAGATCGTCCCGCCGGGCCATCGTGCCGTCTTCGTTCATGATCTCGCAGATCACCGAGACCGGCGTTACCCCGGCCAGACGACACAAATCGATGGAGCCCTCGGTCTGACCCGCACGGACGAGCGTTCCGCCTTCGCGGCAGCGCAGGGGGTTGATATGACCCGGTCTGGCCAGGTCCGAAGCCTTGGAGTTCTCGTCGGCAAGGACACGGATTGTCCGTGCCCGGTCGCCGGCCGAAACCCCGGTCGTCACCCCGGTCGCCGCATCCACGGTAACGGTAAAGGCCGTCTGGTGCAGGGAGGTGTTGTCCGAGACCTGGGCGATCAGTCCCAGTCGGTCGGCGCGGTCGCTTGTCATCGGCACGCAGATGACCCCGCCGGCCTTGCGGATCATGAAGTTGATCTTTTCAGGGGTCACCGCCTGGGCAGCGCAGACCAGGTCGCCTTCGTTCTCGCGCGATTCGTCGTCGACCATGACGACCATCTTGCCGTCACGGAAATCTTCTATGACCGATTCCAGGGGATCCATGCTGTTATTCTACCTCGGCGGGGCGGGGGAGGCTCAGGTTTGTTTGCTCTCGTGATGAAACCACCAGGCCCCGACCAGCAGCAGCAGGCCCAGGGGAAAGGCGCTGAAGGTTACGATTCTCGCCGCCAGGGGAGGCAAGGGCATGTTCGAGCCGTCGGGTTTGAGAATGACCACCACCGTGGCGAGGATCAAAACCGTCAGGCCGCTGACCAGCGAGATGGGGAACATCAACTTGTTCAACTGGGCGTGGGTGGCCTTGCGGGCCTGGGCCTGGCCTCGCTGGGCGCGTTTCTCGGGCGAAGCGCTGCGCTGGGTCGTCTGGGGAATGTCAATCTCGACCGCGTCGCTGGGCTCGTCGGTCAAGTCGGAACCTTCCTCCGGTTCCAGTGTATCTTCCTGGAGCGTCTCGTCGGGGGCCTCTTCCGGCTCCTGCGTTTCCGGTTGGTGCTCTCCGTCAGCCATCGCCTGGAGCGCTTCGGCATGTTCGTCATGGGGGGAGGATTCTGCCATCTGAAATTCCCATCTGATTTTGGCGTATAATAAGAAGTAATCTTACAGGACAGGACGCGAACTGGCTACGAGAATTTCGAGGTGCACAGGTGACTCAGAATATCCGAATGCCCGTGAGGGCAGGCAGCTTCTACGAAGGGTCCGGCGAGAATTGCCGTCGCCACGGCAAAGAGCTGATCTCCCAGGTCCGGTTGCCCGACGATCTTCCCCAAACCCTCTACGGAGGCCTGGTCCCCCACGCGGGCTGGGCATTCTCCGGACACATCGCAGCCGAAACGCTCTGCGCCCTGGAAGCGTCGTCTCAGCCGGAAACCCTCGTGCTCTTCGGGGCCGACCATGTCGGGGCTGTTTCAATGGGAGAGGTCTTCGCCGAGGGCGTCTGGCGCACCCCGCTGGGAGAGGTGGAGGTCGATGAGCCGCTTGCCGCCGAGATCCTCCGCGATTCGAAGCACTTCCGAGCCAATCCAGCCGCCCATGCCTACGAGCACTCGCTGGAGGTCCAGCTCCCGCTGATCCAACTGGTCTTCGGGCAGGTCCGTATCGTTCCGATCGCCGTTGCCCCTACAGAGATCGCCGGCGACGTCGGGCGCAGCGTCGGGAAGGTTCTGTCAGAACAGTCCAAAGACATATTGGTGGTCGGCTCGACGGATCTGACCCACCACGGGGGCCACTTCGGCAACCCCGGTGGCACCGGAGAAGAAGGGGTCGCCTGGGCGCGAAGCAACGACCGGCGCATGTTGGATCTGATCGAGCAGATGGCCGGGGACAAGATCGTCTCCGAGGCCCATGCGCGGCAGAACGCCTGCGGGGCCGGGGCGATCGCAGCCTCCATCGCCTGCTGCCGCCGCCTGGGAGCCGACAAGGCCCGCGTGCTGACCTACGACAACAGCTACGACATCCTCAAGCGCCGCCGCGGGGAAGTCTACGACGATACGACCGTCGGCTACGCTTCGGTTGTATTCGGCTGATACCGGCCCGTCTCTTACAAAAAGCAACCTCCTGAGTATCGGAATTACACCTGAAAATCTGCACTCATGCGAAAGACGGACCGTACACTGAGGGTGTGATTGTCCGATAGTTACCTTTCGTAGGAGAGCTCCGATGCCTTTTGTCTTTGACCGCGGGCGGTTCGATGCCGAATTGGATGCCCATTACGCCGGCTATCCCGCCGACATGGATGCCCTCTATTGGCAGATGTCCCGCGCCAGTGCCGAGCATCCCGAGTGGTCGTCGTATCGGCGAAAGGCCCTGATCTACGAAACCGCAGCCAAGCATTGCCAGGCCGGAATCTTCCGCCACTGCCCGCTTTACTTCGAACTGGTGGCCGGGCGGGAAAGGCACCGCTGGGGCTTTTCGGGTCTTGGCGGATGGCTCAAGCAAGAGCCCTGCAACCGCGACTATTGGGAGCAGACCGAAGCTTGGAAGGGGCCCTGGCGGGCCTTTGTGAATTTCAACGGCCAGGATATCGACCTGGACCATCACACGATCGGCTATGACAATGTCCTGGCCGAGGGGCTCGAGGGCTTGGCCGACCAGGCCCGCAAGAGGCTCGAGAATACCGAGGATCCTGAGCAGCGGGAGTTCCTGAGCTCAGCGATTGTCGGGCTCGAAGCCCTGATGACCATCAGCGGGAACTTCGCAGCCTCTGCCCGCAAAATGCTCGAGCAGGAGGAAGATCCGGCAGTGGCTGCGAATCTGCGTCGCATCGCCGAAACCGCCGCCGAGGTCCCCGCACGCCCGCCGAAGACTTTCTACGAGGCGCTCAATACCATCCTGTTTGTCCGGGAGGTCATCTGTTCGCTCGAAGGCATCGGCGTGAGCACCTACGGGCACCTCGACCGCATGCTGGGCCCGTACTACCAGCGCGATCTCCAGGCCGGGTACATCACCCGCGGCGAGGCCAAGGACCTGCTCAAGGCCTTCCTGGCCATGACCGACGTGAAGTTCGACGAGCGACGCCAACATCGCGAGACCTCCACGACGGTCTACATCGGAGGCTGCGACGCCCAGGGCCAGCCCGTCTTCAACGACGTGACACGCATGATCGTGGAAGTCTACGAAGAGCTGGCACTGGTGAACCCGAAGTTCCAGGCCCGCGTCTCGTCACAACATCCGCCGGAGCTGCTCGAGCTGCTCTCGGACTTCATCTCGGCCGGGACCAACGTCCTGGCTGTCTACAACGACGACGTGATCATCCCCGCCAACGTACGTGCGGGAAAGGCCGAGGCAGACGCCCGACTCTATGTTGGCGGCGGCTGCCAGGAGAACATCTGCCAAAACAGCGAAATTTCCAGTCGGGCTACCATGTTCTTCAACTCCCTGGCCGTTCTTGGAATGGGCCTCTGTCCGGGCCGGTGGGACGAACTTTTCCAGGCCGAACAGCTCGATACGATCGATCAGAGGGCCTGCAAAAGCTTCGATTCGTTCTATCAGGCGTACATGGACAATCTCAAGCGCGTGGTCGACCGGCTCATCGCCAACCGCAATCGGCTGGAAGCCTGCGGGCCTGAGATGAACCCCTGTCCGCTGCTCTCGTCCACGCTGGATGACTGCATCGCCGATGCGACCGACATGACCGCCGGGGGCTGTCGGTACTCCACAGGCTCGGTGGATATGGTCGGCATCGGCACGCTGGTCGATTCGCTCTGGGCCGTCCGGGAGATGGTCTACCGCAAGCAGGAAGTGACAATGGACGAACTGGTCGACGCCCTCGATAGCGACTTTGCAGGCAGCGACGATCTCGCCCGCAGACTGCGCGAGCTGCCGGGCAAGTACGGGCGCAGCCGCGATCCGGAGTTCCTGGAATTTACCGCCCAGGTCTTCGCCGACGTGGCCCGAGCGATTTCCGGACAACCCAACAGCCGCGGGGGCAAGTACGTGGCCAGTCTGTTCGCCCATCGAAGCAATGTCGGCCATGGGCGAAGGTCGCCGGCGACGCCCGACGGGCGCCGGGCCGGGCAGATCTACTCCAAGGGCATGGGGCCCAGCAACGAGGCCCTGGGCGAGCGGGCGAACATCGGCGATATCCTCGACGCGATCGAGCCGGTGAACATGACCGACTATCCGGTCGTGGCCATCCTGGATATGAAGCTCCCCTCGGCGGATCGTGAGAAATCGGCCATGCTGGTCGAATCGGTGCTCCAACGCTTCCTGAAGGTGGGAGGCAGCGTTCTCCAGATCAATGTGGTGGATCCGAAGGTTCTCCTGGAAGCTCGCGATCATCCCGAGCTGCACCCGGATCTGGTGGTCCGTGTCTCGGGATTCAGCGCCTACTTCTCGAACCTTCCAACAGAGGTCCGCGACGAGCTGATCCAGCGCACACTCCTGGAGGCAGGGGCGTAGAGGCGCGACAATGTCCTTGGCCCGGGGATCAAGCCTCAGCGGACGATGTCGAAGAAGTGCTCGAAGAAGCGTTCCGGGTGCACGTCGCAGGCGACGGTGTGGAGTGGGCTTTCGAACCGCTCTTCAAAGGCGGTCCAGCCAAGCGTCGGCTCGGAAAGGCTTACCGTCACCTTTCCCTCGAGGTAATTGCACAGGGCCGGCTCGAACACGCAGGCCGCCGCCAGCGGATCGTGGAAGGTGATTTCGTTGCGGTGGCGCCGGAACCAGACCTGGCTGAAGTCCCGTACCGGAGCAAGCACCCCGGCGGTGAACCGGTTGAGGCACTGCTGTTTGTCCAGTCGCAGGCGGGTGGTCACATCCAGCCCGAAGCTCACGTGTTCGTTGGCCCTGGCCTGGTCGCCCTGTCCGTAGACGATGGCCGCCGCGTGGGGGTCGCGACAGATGTTCCATTCGCCCAGCATGCGGTGGAAGTAGTTGCCTCCCATGATCACGAGGCGCTTGAGCAGGGCGGGGATCTGCGGGTCCACGGAAAACAGCGTCGCGATGTTGGTCATCGGCCCGATCGAGAGCAGGGTGATCTCGTCGGGGTTCTCGCGGATCGTCTTGCGGAGGAACTCGATAGCCGAGTTGGAGGCGAAGCTGGTCCGGTGGCTCCAATCGGACAGGGCTTCGGCCTGGGGAGCGGAGGTCTGCTTGGCCGGGACCAGCAAGGGGATCTCGCAGCCCGGGTGGATGGGAATATCGTCGCGTCCGGCCTGGCGGCAGATCGCCGAGACCATCGCGGCGCGTCGGCCGGCCTCGCCGGTGACGGTCGTCACCCCCAGCAGTTGGCAGCGAGGCTGGGAAAGCAGGTAGGCCAGGGAGACCGCGTCGTCGATATCCGTTCCGATGTCCGTATCCAGCAGTACCTTTTCCACCTGTGGGGCCATGATGTTCTCCGCCTAGTGCGTAATGGATGTCCGCCCCCGGCCGGATGGTCTGCCCGGCGGGGGCGGATTGTTCAGGCTCGATCGTTTGTCAGGACTCCCGCAGGGTGGATCCCTTGTGCCGGCCCCGCTGCATGCTGATCACGCCGGTCCGGGCCAGTTCGCCAATGCCGTAAGGCTGGATCAGATCGATAAACGCCTCGATCTTCTCCTCGCTGCCGGAGAGCTCGATCATCATACCGTTTCGGTGGACGTCCACCACTCGGCCACGGAACAGGTTCACCAGTTCCACCACCTCGCTTCGCTTGCCCTCGGGGCAGTGGACCTTGACCAGCAGCAGGTCGCGTTCCACGTGGGGCAGGTCGGAGAAGTCCCGGACCTTGACCACGGGAACGACCTTTTCCAACTGCTTGCGGATCTGCTCCAGGACGCTTTCGTCTCCGATGGCCACGATGGTCATCCGCGAAAGGGCGGGGTCTTCGGTGCGTCCAACCACCAGGGAGTCGATATTGAATCCCCGGGCAGCGAACATCCCGGCAATGTGGGCCAGGACGCCCGGCTGGTTCTGAACCAATGCGCTGATAACGCCTCTCATATCTTTGTCTCCACCCGCCGCCCGGGCCAAAACAGCCCGGGGGTCGGTTCTTCTACAGGTAACGGTTGTTGTTCTTGAGGTAAGGGTCCGGAATCCGGTCGGCTCAGCTGAGTCGGCCCAGGTACATTTCATGGAGGCTCTTGCCCGCTGCGACCATCGGGTAGACGTTTTCCTCGTTTTCCACCTTCACGTGCAGGACCACCGGGCCGGGGGTCTCGAGCATCTTTGCGATGCCGTCCTTGAGCTCTTCCCGCTTGCTGACCTGAATGCCGGTGGCGCCGTAGCCTTCCGCCACCTTCTTGAAGTCCGGGCAAGGGTGCGAAACGGCCGAGTACCGTCGGCCGTAAAACAGCTCCTGCCACTGGCGAACCATGCCCAGGTAGTTGTTGTCCAGGACGATGAACTTGACATTCAGGTTGTGTTGCGCGGCGGTGATGATCTCCACCATCGTCATCACGAAGCTGCCGTCGCCGTCGATATCGATGACCATCTTATCGGGGTTGCCGAAGGCGGCGCCGATGGCGGCAGGGCACCCGTAGCCCATCGTACCCAACCCGCCGGAGGTGAGCATCTGCCTCGGCTGCTTCCAGCCGTAGAACTGGGCAGCCCACATCTGGTGCTGTCCCACGCCGGTGGCGACGATGGCTTCGTGGTTGGTCATCCGGCCCAGCAGGTCGATCACCTCTCCCTGCTTGATGTCGCCGTCGGCTTCGTACTGGAGCGGATGTTTCTGCTTCCACTCGGCGATGCGGTCGTGCCATTCCTTGCGGGGCTTTTCCTCGATGAGCGGAATCATCTTCTCGACGATGTCCTTTGCATCCCCGACCACGGGGATGTCCACCTCGACCGTCTTGGAGATCGAGGACGGGTCGATATCGATATGGATGATCTTGGCATGCGGGGCGAAGGTCTCCAGCTTGCCGGTGACCCGGTCGTCGAACCGCGAGCCGACGGCGATGAGGCAGTCGCTGTCCTGCACGGCGTAGTTGGCATAGGCCGTGCCGTGCATGCCCAGCATCCGAAGCGAAAGCTCATGGGTCTCATCGAACGAGCCCAGCCCCAGCAGCGTGGTGGTCACGGGGATCCGACCCTTCTCAGCCAGGGCGCGGACCTGGCGGCTGGCCTGGGCGTGGATCACGCCCCCGCCGACATACAGGACGGGTCTCTGGGAGTCGTTGATCGCCTCTGCCGCCGCCTTGATCTGCCTCATGTGCCCGGTGGGTCTGGGCTTGTAGCCGGGCAGATCCGGCTCGAGTCGCGGCTCCTGGGTAACCTCGTTGACGGTGATGTCCACCGGAATGTCCACCAGCACCGGGCCGGGACGACCCGTGCGGGCGATGTAGAAGGCTTCCTTGACTGCCCGACCCAGGTCGGCGACATCCCTGACCATGAAGCAGTGCTTGGTGACAGGCCTGGCCACGCCGACGGTGTCGGCTTCCTGGAAGGCGTCGTTGCCGATGAGGTGGCTCTTGACCTGCCCGGTAAAGGCCACCAGGGGGATCGAATCCATGTGGGCTGTCAGCAGACCGGTGACCAGGTTCGTCGCCCCGGGACCGCTGGTGGCCAGAACCACGCCGGTCTTGCCCGTCGAGCGGGCGTATCCGTCGGCCATGTGGGCTGCGCCCTGCTCGTGGCGGGTCAGGACGAACTTGATCGGGGACTTGTAGAGTTCATCGAAGATCGGCAGGACGGCCCCGCCGGGGTAGCCGAACATCACCTCGACGTTTTCCTCCAGGAGCATCTGGTGGAAGATCTCGGCGCCTTTCTTGCCCACACAGCTTCCGGTGGGGCTTTGGTTCTTCTGGGTGTCAGTCATGGGAAGGTCCTTTATCTATCGTTGATTCTGGTTTTGTATAGCCTCTGCGCTCTGGCAGGACAAGGGGTAGAAACAGACAAAGCAACGCGAGCAGGTCGCGGGAGCAGGTGGAGTTGGGCCGCTGCGCAGCAGATGCTACGCGGCAGCCTTGGGTACAACGACCGCGCGAAGAGCAGGCAGGGAAACCACGCGGCGTCCGGTGAGGACGCTGAGAAGATGGTCGGTTTGTGCCTGGCGGTCAATCATCGTTGCCACATCGTATCCTGCACGGTGGTCAAAAGTCAACCCTGTCTCGCATCTTGACGTTTACTTTGCGCAGCCGGGGCGGGCATTTCAGCCTCGACCGTATCGGAAAACACATCGGCGGGAATATCCAGCAGCACCGGTCCGGCCCTGCCGGCAGAAGCCAGGGCGAACGCCTCGGCGACGCAGCCGGCCAGGCCGGAGGCGCTCATCACCCGCCAGACATGCTTGGTCACCGGCGCGGCGATGCGGGGCATGTCGGCCTCCTGGAAGGCATCGGTGCCCAGCAGGGGCCTCTTGACCTGCCCGGCCAGGGCGACAAGCGGGACCGAATCGGCAAAAGCCGTGGCCAATCCGGTCACCAGGTTGGTCGCTCCGGGGCCGCTGGTGGCCAGGACCACCCCGGTCTTGCCCGTCGAGCGGGCGTATCCGTCGGCCATGTGAACCGCTCCCTGCTCGTGGCGGGTCAGAACGGTCTTGATGGTCGAATTGTAGAGGCAGTCCAGAAAGTCGATGATGGAGGCCCCGGGAACGGTAAAGAGGATCTCGACCTGTTCTTTCAGCAGGGCCTGGTGGAGGTCTTCTGCCCCGGTCCTTGTCGGACGGGGTCTGAGTGTGGTGTTGTTCATGGAAGGTGCGTCCCAATGGTAAAGGGGTAGTGAATCACAGCCGGGGCGCAACGGCGAAAAGCCGAAACAGGAGAGAGATTTTCAGGCCGGGGCGTCGCGCCGCATTACGCCGCGGCCGGGACTACACCGACGCTGGAGCTGCGCAGCATGACCGGACAACCTGCCGGGAGGTTGCAGGGGTTCGACCGGTCTGAAAGGCTCGCACAGGGCTTCATAGCTGTCTTCTATTATCGGCCCTGCGGGGGGAAGTCAACGCTCGGGATTGAAATTTGCCGAAATTTCCTTGCCCGGGGGCCTTGATTGCCGCCGATCTCGTGGTAGAATATGCGGCTCCGAAGACTGAAAAATCGACCTCCAGCGAGGAACGGCTATTATGAAAAGTGGAATTCACCCGGATTACGAAACGGTCACCGTCCGCTGTGCCTGCGGGGCCCAGTGGGAAACCGGCTCGACCAACGGAAACGACATCCAGACCGATATCTGCTCCAGTTGCCACCCGTTCTACACCGGCAAGCAGAAACTGCTCGACGCCGCGGGACGCGTGGAGAAATTCAACCGCAAGTTCGGTGGAGACTACTTCAAGAACCGCAAGAAGTAGCTTCCTGAGCCCGATACTGCCGAGACCCGCCACCTTATGCGCCGGGTCTCGGCTTTTTTTCAGTCTTGTCCCTCCCAACACGTCCGGCGGAGACTGCCGTTCATGGCCGACGCAAACGACACCCTCATCTCGAAGCTGGACCAACTCGACCGGCGCAGCCGCGAACTGACCGAAGAGATGAACAAGCCGGAAGTCGCTTCCGACGGCATGGCCGTCATCGCATTGGCCAAGGAGCTGGCCAAGCTCGACGAGGTCGTCAAACCCTACCGGGAGTATCGGGATCTGCTCGAACAGCTCCAGGGGGCCCGGAGCCTCGTGGACGACCCCGCCTCGGGGGAGGAAATGCGGGAACTGGCCCAGATGGAGGTGGACGAACTGACCGAGAAGGTCGACCAGGCCTTGGAGAACGTCAAGGGCCTGCTGGTGATGAGCGATGAGGCGGCCATCGGGTCGGTCGTTCTCGAGATCCGGGCCGGGACCGGCGGAGACGAAGCCGCCCTCTTCAGCGGTGACCTGCTGGATATGTACCGTCGCTACGCCGAAGCCAGGGGCTGGAAGTTTGAGATCCTCTCCGGTTCCACCACGGAGATGGGCGGCTACAAGGAAGTGATTATCAACGTCTCGGGCAGCCAGGTCTGGCAGAGGCTCGGCTACGAGGGCGGGGGCCATCGCGTCCAGCGCGTGCCCAAGACCGAGTCCCAGGGGCGGATCCACACCTCGGCCGCCACCGTGGCGGTGCTGCCCGAGCCCGAAGAGGTCGAGGTCGAGATCGACTGGGACGCCGACGTGCTTGAGCACGTCTCCCGGGCCGGCGGCCCCGGCGGACAGAGCGTCAACAAGCTCGAATCGGCCATCAAGCTCGAACACGTTCCCACCGGAATCACAGTCTCGATGCGGGACGAAAAGAGCCAGCACAAGAACCGCGCCAAGGCCCGGCGCATCCTGGTCGCCCGGGTCTACGAACACTTCCGCTCCGAGCAGATGGCCCAGGAGGCTGCGACACGCAAGGCGATGATCGGCTCGGGCGACCGCAGCCAGCGCATCCGGACCTACAACTTCCCGCAGAACCGCTGCACCGACCATCGCCTCAAGGGCGAAGGCTCCGAGGGGGCCAACTTCGGGCTCGACCGCGTCCTCTCGGGCGACCTGGATGAGCTGATCGAAGCCCTCATCGCCCGCGACAAGGCCCATCGCCTGGCCAACCTCTCGGTTTGAGCAGGGCTTTAACGTTGCGTCGGATCCTTCCGCGAAGGGGCGGCGCCCCGCTACGGCTCCAATGCGGCGACGATATCGGATGGGGGATCGGGATTTTCCGCAGGAGAAAGTCAGGAACTAAGTGGGCTTTTCGCCTTGGGCCCGGGCTTTGGTTTTCCGATGATGGTAACACCATTCGTGGCCTGTGGATCTTGCGCCTGGACAGGAAAAACAATGGCTTCTTCTCCCATGGACTATTTCGACCTGGCGTCTGTGCTTCCCGGCCGGCTCCCGTTCGCCCTGACAGAGGGGGTCTTCTGGGCGGGGGTTTTCATCTCGGCCTTGCTGGGGCTGGTGGCGGTTCTCGGCGCGCGTCTGCGCAGAAGGGCGATGATCCAGCGGGACCTGAAGAGTCGCAGGGACGTACTGGGCACCGTGCTGGACCACATCCCCCATTTTGTTTACTGGAAGGATGAAGAGGGAATCTACCAGGGCTGCAACGAGAATTTCGCCGGCCTGATGGGATACCAGAGCCCGGCCCAGATCGTCGGCAAGACCGACGACGACCTGCCCATTGCCCCCCGGCAGCGAAAGGCGATCCTCCAGGCCGACCGGAAGGTGCTCGAGTCGAATCAGCCGACCTCCAACGTGCAGGAGGATTTCGAGATGCCCGCGGGAAAGCCTAGGACGATCCTGGCCTCGCGGACCCCGATCTTCCAGAAGGACGGCAGGGCCCGGGGCGTGCTGGGGCTCTTCCAGGACATTAGCGAATCCCGGCAGATGGAGAGCCAGTTGCGCCACTCCCAGAAGATGGAAGCCATCGGACAATTGGCCGGGGGCATCGCCCACGACTTCAACAACCTCCTGGCCGTCATCCAGGGCAACGCCCAGTTGCTCCAGATGTTCGACCTGTGCAGAACCAGCGAAGAAGCCGATACCCTCAACCAGATCGTGCAGGCCTCGCGGCGGGCATCGGTTCTCACCCAGCAGTTGCTGGACTTCGCCCGCAAGAACGACCTCTGCCAGGAATGGACCGACGTGCATAGCTCGATCCGGGAGGTGGTGGACATGCTCACCCACAGCCTGGATCGAAAGATCGAGATCCTTCACGATCTCCAGGCCTCGGGGACGAAATTGCTGCTGGATCCCAGCCAACTCCAGAACGCCATCTTGAACCTCTGCCTCAATGCCCGGGACGCCATGCCCAACGGAGGAGTTTTGAGTGTCGAGACGCGCGATGCCTTCCTGGAACAGGAATTCTGCGACCGCCAGCGGGAGGAACACCTCCAGCCGGGCAAGCATATCGAAATCATCGTCCGCGATACCGGGGTGGGGATCAGCGGCGCGGTTCAGAGAAGGATATTCGAACCGTTCTTCACGAGCAAGGAGGTCGGCAGGGGCACGGGCCTGGGCCTGGCAGGGGTCCACGGGTTCGTCAAGGCCCATCGCGGCCTGGTTCGCGTGGAGAGCAAGGTCGGTTCCGGAACGGCCATGCATCTGCTCCTGCCCCTTGCAGAGGCTTCGCAGCAGGCTTCCGAACCGGCCGAGGACCCGGCCGATGCGCAGTCCATGCCAACGGGCGGGGGGCGAGTCCTTATCGTGGACGACGAGGAGATGGTTCGGACCTTCGCGGCCAAAGCGCTGGTGAGTCTGGGCTACGAGGTGATCCAAGCCCCGGACGCCCGAAGCGCCCAGGATGCCTTTCAAAAGGATCCCGAGTCGTTCGAATTGGTGCTGATGGACCTGATCCTTCCCAAAACAGGCGGGGATGAACTCTTTGCACGCCTTCGCAGGATTCGCCCGGACGTGCGCATCCTGGTCATGTCCGGCTACAGCAAGCAGAAGGTCGTGGACGATCTGCTCCGAAGCGGAGCGCAGGGGTTCCTGGCCAAGCCGTTCACGCTCGAGGAGCTTTCCCAGCAGGTCGCCTCGGAGATCCGCACCCCCGACCAGAGTGCGTGCCGGGCAAGCTGATCCCGCTGCCCGATGCTCCCGAAGCCACCGTTCTTGCAGCTCGATGGGGGAAAACCACTGCTTGACTGGGGGGATTACCGGGGTTTGGAAAGTTTTTTTCGGGACCACGAGATAGTCGGTTTGCGAATTTTTCCCATTTTCGAAAACAGCGAAATAGGCATGCACAAGTGCATTGCAATTTCCGATGTTAGGAGCGAATCGATCCTTGGATCGGCGTCTCAGGCCAAAACGGAAACTGGGAAGTCCGGCCGGTTTTTGCGGTTCTGGCGAAACAGATAGATTTTCGCTTTTGCCCTGCCTGATCCGATGGATATAATGCGAGTCCGGTCTTACAGGGAAATGCAACTGGTTGGGTACTTTACGGCCAGGGACAGTACAGGCGAGAGCCGACGAGGGCGTTTCACCTTCGCAACTTGGACTCCGGCGGCCGCGGCAAGGATGGTCACGGCCCGAAGAACGGATCATGGAAGGCTACTGTGTTGTCCTTTCCAAGCGATGGGAGTAAACGATGACGCCGATGGAAGGTGTTTCTGCCGATCAAAACCAGTCCTCCTCAACTCGCAAGACCCGCGAGTACCACACCACCAAAGCGATTGGTTTGATTGGTGGCAGCAAGATCCTTCGCAGGGCGTTGGTGCATCTGCTGGCCCATGAGGGGCTCGAGGTCGTCAGCAGCTATGTCGATGAGAACGAGCTCTCAGCCGCCCTGGGAGCAGAGAAAGCCCCCGAGGCCGACGTGCTGGTCCTGCTGATCTCCGGGGGACCCTTTACCACCTATCACCGCATCCACGATGCCATGAACCGGACGGGCCACAGCGTGCCGCTGGTGATCCTCTCCGAGCAGGCCAGTCGCGGGCAGGTCTATGCAGCCCTGCGGATCGGGGCCAAAGCCTACGTGAACCTCGAGGCCGAGCCGGAAGAACTGGTCAAGGCCATCGACATGGCCTCGCAGAACAAGGTCTACCTGGCCCCGGATGCCGCGGAACTGCTTGTCAATGACATCTCGGTGGCCATCGAACCTTCCGGATCGCCCCGCCTGCCGAGCGTCGAGTTGTCCCGTCGCGAGATCGAGGTGGTGCAGTTGCTCTGTGAGGGCCTGAGCAGCAAAGAAATCGCCCGCAGGCTGCACATCTCGGCCAAGACGGTCGAGAACCACCGCTACAACATCTACCGCAAGTGCGAGGTCGACAGCATCGCCGGACTGATGCGACATGCCATCCAGAACGGCCTGGTAACCATCTGACCCGATCTCACAAGCTCTTACCGTAGTACCTATAAGGGCGGCGCAGCGATGCGTCGCCCTTTTCAATGGTCTTTCAAGGGGGCCTTGTGCCGGGTGTGCCTCTTTTTCCACTGCGATCCTGGGGAATCTGCCAGGCGCGGATGGTTTTTCTTCCCCGTATCTGAAGAGGGGGCTATCACTTACGAACTGAGGGATTTTGCGGGGTAAATTCTGGGGGAAAACACTCAAGCGATTCACGTCTCCGGCGAGAATGTCTCTTGGAGCAGCGAGGCCCCGCGAGTCGGGGCGGCTCAAACACGACAAGAAGCGGGTCACGTTGGCCTGCTCAAGTGAGGAAAACGTTGAGGGAGAGAAGATCATGTTGGCAATCAAGAACAACCTGATGGCGGAGCGTGCATCGCGGCAGTTGAATGTGAACTATGCGAATCTTGGCAAGTCGGTGGCCCGGCTTTCCTCGGGTAAGCGGATTGTCACCGCCGGCGACGATGCAGCCGGCATGGCCGTCCAGGAATTGATCCGCGCCGACGTAGCGGTTCTGCGCCAGGGCAGCCGGAATGCCCAGGACGGGATCAGCATGCTCCAGACGGCTGAGGGAGCCCTGAGCGTGGTCGATGATGTCCTGGTTCGTATGAAGGAACTGGCCGAGCAGGCCGCCACCGAATCCTATTCCGACGAGCAGCGCGGGATCATGGATGAGGAGTTCCAGCAGCTCATCAGCGAAATCGACCGCGTCGCGAACAACACGGAGTTCAACAATCAGAACCTGCTGGATCAGACCACCGAGACGCTGAGCATCCACCTGGCTTCGACAGAGACGATCGACATCGGCACGGCGGACATGACCGCCTCGGGCCTGGGACTCGGAGGCCGGAAGAGCTCGGCCGTCCTGGACACCGGCGCCCAGGTCAGCCACATCACCGACACAATGACCGTCACATCGCACACGCTGACGGTGAGCTTCGGCGGTGGCAGCAACCAGACGGCCTTTTCGGTGCACCTGAGCAGCGGCGATGATACCCTCCAGGCCGTCGTGGATAAGTTCAACGCTGCTTCGCGTGAGGTGAGCGGGCAGGAGTATGACATCGCGTCGATCTCGTACGACGAAACCGACAAGACCTACGGAATCAAGCTCTCGGCCATGTGGGGTTCGGCCACCAACACGGTGACCGTGCAGGGAGGCAGCGACGACCTGGCCACCTGGAGCCAGACCGCGGGAACCGGAACCCGGCTGTCCATCGAGGACAGCACCCAGGCGCTGGGAGCGCTGAATACCATCGGCGAGGCCATCGAAACGAAGGATTCCTATCGAGCCAAGATGGGTTACCTCATGAACCGGTTGGAATCAGCCATCAGCGTGGTGGATATCCAGGCGGAGAACCTGCTGGCCGCTGAGAGTCGCATCGCCGACGTGGACGTCGCCAAGGAAATGGCAGCGATGACCCGAAACCAGGTCCTCGCCCAGGCCGGCATGAGCATGCTGGGACAGGCCAACAGCCTGCCGCAGATGGCCCTGAGCCTCCTGCAGTAAGTCCATCGACCCGCCACGGATGGCCGGAAACGCAAGCAAGACGCAGTCGGATCGGCCCGGCCTGAGGGAGTCTCAGGCCGGGTCGGCCTTGTTGTGTCTCCCGAGTCCCTCCCTTGCCTCCGTGTTGAGCATCAACCTTCGGCCGTTGCCCGGGCCAGGAGCAGCTTGGCCTGCTGCAGGCTGGGAGCTTTCCGCCGGCCCAGGTCCTCGACCGCCCGGGCCAGGCCTTGCAGGGCGGTGCGGCGGGTGGTCTGCGACTCGTGCCGGGCCAGCCGACACAGGATATCAAGGGTCCAGGCCGCGTCGATTTGTCCCGCCGCCCATGCGATCCGGGCCGCGTGCTTCTCGGTCAGGCCCGCCTGCATTCTCCTGTCCAGTTCCCCCGCGACGATCGAGGGGTTCAGCAGTGCCAGGTTGCGGCCCGCTTCCCGGGCCCGGTCGGTCGGGGCCTCGAGCAACAGATTCACCTGGTCGGTCAGCAGAGCGTGCAGGTCCGGTATCGGACTTGCCGGCGCCGCATCCGTTCTCGCCGGCTCGGGCTGATCTTCTTCACGCGGGGAAAACTCTCTTTCCTGTTCCGGCGAGGTGGCTTGGGGCTCCAACTCCCGGGCCGGCAGCGGGGCTTGCGTCCCGGCCTCGGGCGATGCCCGAGATGATTCCATCTCATCCAGGGTGATCTCGCCTTCTTCGGTCAGGTGCAGGACAGGGTAGCGGGTATCGTCGGCCTGCTGGGACAGAAGCTCCTCGCGGATCAGATCCCGGACAGTCTCCTGCACCTGTTTGCGGGGTGCGTGGATGGTCGAATAGACGCTGAGGCTGTCTGCCCCGCTGGAAGAGACCCACGAGGCCTGGGAACCTCGGAGGATGGCCACGACGCGACTGACGCCCATGGGCAGGGGCAGCTCGCGGACGCACTGCAGGGCAGCCTTTCGGATCTGGTGTCTGGAAGATTTAACACCGGCATTTGCGGCGATCTGCGGCGTCTCGGGCGCCAGGTTCGCCAGGGCTTGCAGGTTGCCCGGGTCCACGTCGCAGATCGCAGCCGATCCGGTCGCTGTCAGGGCCAGCACCGGCCGCTGGGCCTCGCCCTCCTGTTGCAGGTACCCTTGCTGGAGAAGGAGTCGGCAGATCTCGCAGACATCGCTCTGTTTGGCCGAAACCTTTGCATAGGCGGGGTTGCGATCGAGCTTCCATTTTCGAAGCTTGGTATCCCGTGAGCCGGTGACTACCTGCGCCACCCGGCCGATGCCGACGGGAAAGCGAAGGTGGTCGATGCAGACCAGAATCGGCAGGGCCAGGTCCGGCCTGCGAGCGACGATATCTTCTGCCGCAGGATCCGATCGTTTCTTGACGCTGTCGCGAAGCGCGCAGCGATCGCAGGTGTGACAGTTCAGGTCGCGCTGTTGGCCGAAGTAGTTGAGGATGAATTCCCGGCGGCATTGTGGGGATTCGACGAACTGGATCATCGCGTCGAGCTTTTCAGTTTCGTGTCTACGAAGCTTCTCGTGACGCTGCCAGTCGATCTTCAGCTCGTCAAAGGGCGGGTCGGTTTCGGGCAGTTTCTCGATTCCGCGCCCGCGGAAGGGGGGCAGGTATTCGATATAGCCGCTCTTGTCCAGTTGGGACAGCGTCCGGCGAACCTGGGCGCTCTCCAGGCCCGAGGCCGAGGCCAACTCCTCCAGGTCCACCTGGAACGAGTCGGGCTTTTCGAGGTTCACAAGACCGGCCAGGCCATCGATAAGCTGCTTCTGCACGGTTCCCTTGCATCGTTTGCGAAGGGCCGGGCCGCTCATGCCCATCGTGATGCGCCCGTGATGGTCCCCGGCCAGGGGACGCAGGTAGCCGGCCGAGCTGAGCAGCCGAAGCGCCGCGCCGACGTGGCCGGATTTGAGCGGCTCGTCGCAGCTCTGGGCAATCTGCTCGTGGGTGAGCAGGATGCGTTTGTCCTTGCTCTTGCGCAGGACGTTGTAGACGCTCTGGACCTGCATCGGCACAGGGTAGTTGATATCGATGAAGAACTCGCGCAACCGCCGGTCATGGGTCTGATAAAGCAGGTGGCAGCGGGAGTCTTTGCCGTCTCGCCCGGCCCGGCCTATTTCCTGGTAGTACTGCTCCGGCGAGCCGGGCAGGTGGTAGTGCAGCACGAAGCGGATGTCGCCCTTGTCGATGCCCATGCCGAAGGCGACGGTGGCTACGGCGATCCTTGCCCTGCCCGAGAGGAAGTCCTCCTGGGCCCGATCGCGCGCCTGGGCGTCCATTCCCCCATGGTAGAGGGTGACGCGCCGTTCGACGGCTCTGACGGCTTCGGCGACCTCCTCGGCCGACTTCCGCGTGCCGGTATAGATGATGCCCGGGCCCTTCTCCTCGGTCAGGAACTCCAGAATGTACTCGGTCTTGCGGATTCCCGAAACGCAGGGGATGACCCCCAGGTGCAGGTTGGGCCTGTCAAAGCCGTGGACATGCACATCCGCCTCGGCGGCTGAGAGATTCAGCGCCTGGAGAATATCCTGACGGACGCGTGGGGTGGCCGTCGCCGTCAGGGCCGTCACCGGTGGATTGCCCAGTTGCCGGCGAAACTCTGCGAGCCTGCGATAGTCCGGGCGAAAGTCGTGTCCCCACTGGCTGATGCAATGGGCTTCATCCACGGCCAGTCGGCGGACCTGCGTCTGAGCCAGGGCGGAGGCAAACGCGCTGGAACGGAATCGTTCGGGGGCTACGTAGAGCAGCCGAAGCTCGCCCTGGCGGCATTGCCGGAGTCGATCCTGCTGCTGGGCCTGGGTGAGGGAGGAATTGACATAGGCAGCCGGCACGCCCCGGCGGGTGAGTTCATCGACCTGGTCCTTCATCAGGGCGATCAGGGGAGAGACGACCAGGGTGAGCCCCTCCTGAACCAGGGCGGGCAGTTGATAGATCAACGATTTGCCGCTGCCGGTGGGCATGACTACCAGCAGGCTGCGCCCCCCAAGGGCCGAAGCCACCGCCTCGGCCTGCCCCTCGCGAAAGTCCGAATACCCGAAGGTCTGCTCCAGGAGGGATCTCGCTTTTTCAAGTTGGACCGATCCAGTTTCCATGCCGGCAAAGCCTACAGCAAGAGCGGATTGGGCACAAGCAGGCACCGCAGAAGGAGCTTTTGCCGGGCTTGGAACCTATCCGGGAACCCCATTTTGTCAGGAAATCACGGTTTTTCCTATAAGGGAGTCAGGAATTGCCGATAAGGAACCTTGATGGGTCGAGGTCAAGCGGCATCGGCTCGTTCTGCGGGGCACTGTTCAAACAGATTGTCAGAAGGTCAAAAGGGAAAAGGACCTCTCGATGCCAACCGAGCCGACCGTGCCGGACGCGCGGGCAATGGCGCCGGCACAGGCGAGACAGCTCTTCAGGTCCCTTCCCGGCCGCTCGTAATTCCATGAAAAGCAGGAGACTCTGAATGAAGAACATGGCTCTGAAAACCAAGCTTCTGGTGTTGTTTCTGGCCGTGGGCGTGATTCCCTTCGCGGTCATGGGCATCGTATCGCTCTACAAGAGCAGCAACGCCCTGGAGACCAACGCGACCAATCAGCTTATCGCAGCCAGGAATACCAAGAAGAAACAGATTGAACGCTTCTTCGACGAACGCCAGAGCGATGTCGGCGTGCTCATGGAGACCGTCAACAGCCTCAAGGATGAAGCGATCCAGAAGCTCCAGGCCGTCCAGGAAACGCGGAAGTCCCAACTGGAGGGCTTCTTTGCCGAGCGATACGGCGATGCGGTGGTCCTGGCCTCCAATCCCACGGTTCGCGAGGCGATGGGAGCCTTCGAGTCGGCCTTCGAGGCCGAAGGCGAGCAGACCGGAGGCGCCGCCTGGGAACAGGCCAAAGCGAAATTCGGCCCCTGGCTGACCCGGTATCAGCAGGAATACGGGTACTACGATGTCTTCCTGATCTCGGCCGACGGCGATGTGGTCTTCAGCGTCTGCGAAGAGCCCGACCTGGGCCAGAACGTATCCACCGGTGCCTTGAAGGACTCTTCCCTGGGCGACTGCTTTACCGACGCTCTGGGCGGCAAGGGCATCGGCGACTTCCGGGCCTACGCACCGTCCAACGGTGCCCAGGCTGCCTTTGTGGGAGCGAGAATTGTCTCCGAAGGTCGGACCATCGGTGTGGTGGCGATGCAGATTCCCACCGATCCGATCAACGCCGTCGTCCAGAGCCGGGCCGGCATGGGCAAAACAGGCGAATCCTACCTGGTGGCCAAGGACAGCAACGGGCAGTCCCAGTTCCGCAGCGACATGAAGACCATGGGCCAGGGCAAATACGTGATCGGCTACCCGATCAGCACACCGTACATTCAGCGCGCCCTTTCAGGACAGACCGGCTGGAGCATCGAAACCGACTCTTCGGGTCGCCTGGTCATGGTCACCCACGCCCCGTTGGAGATCGAAGGTCTCAACTGGGCCATCCTCTCCAAGGTCAACCTGGAAGAAGTCATCGCTCCGCGCGAACAGGGGGCGGAAAAAGACTATTACGCCCGCTATATCGAGAGGTACGGCTACTACGACCTGTTCCTGATCCACCCCAAGGGACATATCTTCTACACCGTTTGCCGTGAAGCCGACTACGATACGAACATCATCACGGGAAAGTACAGTTCCAGCAACCTGGGCGAGCTGGTCCGCAAGGTGATGTCCACCCGCAGCTTCGCTCTGGCGGATTTCGCCCCCTATGCTCCCAGCAACGGCCAGCCGGCTTCCTTCATCGCTCAACCTTTGCTGGGAGACGACGGAGAGGTCGAACTGGTCGTAGCCCTTCAGCTTTCGCTGGATGCGATCAACTCGATCATGGCCTGCGGGGAAGAAGACGGCATGGGCAGGACGGGCGAGACCTACCTGGTCGGACCCGACCTGAGAATGCGAAGCGATTCCCGCCTGGACAAGGAAGGGCGAAATGTCATCGCCTCGTTTGCCGGGACGGTCCAGAGCAATGGCTGTGACACCCAGGCCGCCCGAAACGCCCTGGAAGGAAAGACCGATGCACACACGGTCGAGGATTACAACGGCTCGGAGGTGCTCTCAGCCTACGCACCGGTGACCGTCGGGGACACGACCTGGGCCCTGCTGGCCGAGATCGACACCGCCGAAGCCTTCGAGGCGATCGTCGCCCTGGAATGGGCCATGGGTATCATGGCCATCGTCGGCATCGCCGCGATCGTCGGCGTAGCCCTGCTGGTCGCCCGGAGCATCGCTCTGCCCATCAACCGGGTGATCGAATCGCTCACCGCCGGGGCCGATCAGACCACCATGGCTGCCGGACAGGTCTCCCAGGCCGGCCAGAGCCTCGCCGAAGGGGCCAGCGAACAGGCAGCCAGTTGCGAGGAGACGGCTTCGAGCGTCGAAGAGATGACCACGATCGTCAAGCAGAACTCCCAGAATGCCGACAAGGCCAAGGATATCGCAGGCTCGGCCCGCAAGAGCGCCCAAAGCGGCAACGAGGCCATGGGAAGGCTTTCCTCGGCCATCACGGACATCAAGACTTCTTCCGACGAGACAGCCAAGATCGTCAAAACCATCGACGAGATCGCCTTCCAGACCAACCTGCTTGCCCTCAATGCCGCCGTCGAGGCCGCCCGGGCCGGCGAGGCAGGAAAGGGATTCGCCGTCGTGGCCGAGGAAGTCCGCAACCTGGCCCAGCGGGCCGGCGAAGCCGCACGCAACACCTCCAGCATGATCGAGGAATCCGTCAAGAATGCCGATAACGGCGTGTCGATCAACGAAGAGGTCGCCAAGGCCCTTGGAGAAATCGCCACCGGCTCACGCGATGTCAGCGACCTGATCGAACAGATCGCCACCGCCTCAAACGAGCAGGCCCAGGGCATCGAGCAGATCAATACCGCTGTTACCCAACTGGACCAGGTGACCCAGTCCAACGCCGCCAACGCCGAGGAATCGGCCGCTGCCGCGGAGGAACTCACCAGTCAGGCCGAGGAACTCAACCGAATGGTCAACCAGTTGCGGGCCATCGTCGGAGGCAGAAATGCCGCCGGCCGGCAGTCGTCGGCCGATTTCCGGGCCGATCCGCCTGCCAGGTCCGCGCCCCGCAAGGCCCCTGCGGGCAAGACTGTCAAGTCCAGCCAGGCCCCCCAGGAGCAGTTCGAGCTTTCCGATGACCAGCAGGACCAGGTCGAGACGATCAGCTCCTTCTGACCCCGGCGGGTATCGATAGAGACGTCACTGCCCGGCCCTTCCCTTGGGCAGGGCAATGCGGGCGGCGCGCTGAAACGGCGCGTCGCCCGCTGTTGGTCCTCTGACTCACTCGCTCTAGAGTTCGAAGCCGAAGCCCAGCATCCAGGTAGCCTCGTGCTCGTTGTAGTACTGGCCCATGTTGCTGTTGCCGTTGAAGTATTCCAGGAAGACCCGCGGCCGGTGGATGATCGATTCATCCTCTTGCTCCAGCAGGAACAGCCCCAACTGGGCGTTGGTGTTCACACGCCAGTCGTTTTCTTCCTTGGTCTGGAGATCCACGGCTGCGTACATCGGCAGTTGGCCAAGGCGGAACTGGTATTCCGCGCCGCCCTGGACGATCCACTTGCCGGCGATGTCCTTCGGGTCAGCCCCGCCGAAGTTGTAGGTCGGGCCGAAATAGACTCGCAAGTCTTCCAGGATCTCCCGCGACCAGAGCAGGCGGATGGCCTCCCGGGCGTAATCAATCCGATTCCTCCGGCCGAAATCAAGCGTCTCATCGCCCAGGTGCGAACTCTGGTGGTAGAGCAGCAGCTCGAAGACGTTCCGATCCCACCGGTACCCCAGGGCCAGGCCGCCGATGTAATCGGTATTGAGCTGCGGGAAATTATCATCCACCATGAACCGCGTGCCGGCCAGGCCCCGGACGCTCAGTGTCATCTCCTGCTCCTGGGTGAGCTTCCACCACCAGAGCACCAGGTCCCCGCCGAACTGCACATCGAAATGCGTCTCGTGTTCCTTGTCGCCCATGTATCCGAACCGCATGGTGGTTTCCCGCTGATCCGCCGGCAGGGGGGCCATCAGACGCTTCTTGGCCGGGAAGAGAGTGAACCACCCATCATCCACCTCCACCGGGGAAGCTTCGTCTGTGGCTCTGGACGGTCCGATGTAGGTGACCGTCTCTCCGGCTCCGCTACGGGGCGCACGGACCGAGGCCAACGCGGCTGATTGTCCATCCTCTCCTGCCTCCGGGAACCCGCTGTCCACATTCTCCAGGGCCAGCAGCGAATCGCCGGCAAAGCTGGTCACTTCCAGGCGGATTTCCTGCCCCGCCTGGTAAGGAAGCTCGAGCAGCAGGCCGCTCTTGTCCTGCTTGATCGCTGCCCTGGCGGGATCGCCCGCAACCGCCCAGGCCAGGGTCAGGCCCTGCTGGTCCCGGCCGTTCTGCAGGGCGACCGGAGAGGACACACGGGCCGGGGTGGAAAAATCGCGAATCACCGTCACTGCTCCGCCGCCGGTGGCCACCGCGCGGGTGGCGCCAAGGATCTTCAGGCGCACGGAGCCCTGGGTTTTCGGGGTCTGGAAAACGAAGGAAACCCGGTCCTCCTGGTTGTCCACCTCCCAGAAGGCCTGGCGGTCGTTTCGCAGGATGAGTTTGTGCTTGTCGGGTTGGCCCGGCAGGGCTTCGCGGCGGAGCAAATCCTTCTCCTTGACAAAGCGGATGCTGGAAATCGTCACCGTCCGCTCGATGCCCTCGTCCTTGAAGTGCAGTCCGCTGGGTTGGAACTTGTTGCCCAGCCCGGGGGCTTCCACAAAAAAGCCGTGCTGGGCGCGCATGCAGGCAGGCAGTTCTTCCTGGCCCAGGTCGTTGGAATCCTGTCCAAATGCCGGGGCGCAGATCAGCAGGGCGCTCAACCAGGCCCGGTGGAAGTATTTTCGATGGTTCATGCCGTATTCCTTTCGCAGTGGGTCCCGGATCGGGTGTACAGGAGTCTATCCTCCCCGGGGGGTCGGGAGCAAATGGTACTGTCGGGCCGGCAGCGATTCTGCCGAAAAGAGATTCTGAGGCGCAGACGCTGCGCGCATTGGCTTTTGTGTCCGCTTGCATCCGGTGTCGAGGCCTCGCATAATACCGATGCCAAGCAACCTGGGTAAGGAGTACCCATCATGAAGCGAACCGTCACGTGCACCATCTTCCTGGCAGCCTTGGGCGCTGTGATCGGATGCGGGCAGAAAGCGATCCAGGTGGATCCGTCCGATTCGTCCGAGCTCGAAGCCGTCTCCAACCTGAAGGAGAAACGGGTCGAATACGCCCACCGGCTAAGCGTGCTGGAAGCCTACTACCGCAACACGGGCAACCTGGACAAGCTCCGCTGGGCGCGGCGCGAGAGCGAGAACCTCCAGGAGACCACCTCGGCGGTGGAAATCCGCACCCGCCGGGAGATCGAGGTCATCCCGCCCGAGGCCGAACCCGTCCTCCAGCGCGACCAGCGGGTGCTCATCGAACGCGCGGTTCGCGCCCGACGCGACTACCTCGACGCCCTGGAGAACCTGGCCCGGACATACGAGCAGGCCGGTGCGGTCGAGAAGCTCCAACAGGTTCGTCACATGCAGACCGTCTTCAACCATGCCAGGACGTACGTCTACGACCTCAGCGCCCTGCCCGGGCCCGACCTGACCCCGGCCGTGGTGGATTCCCAGGCCGACAAACTCTTCAAAGAGGCCGTGGAACTTTACGAAGAAGGCAAGGTCCTTCTCAAGGTTACCCCGGATCTGGAAAAGGAAGAGCAGGCCCTGGTGAAGTTCCAGAAACTCATCGAGGAGCACCCCAGTTCCACGCGGGTCGCCTTGTCGGCCTATTACATCGGCGAGATCTACAAGGAATTCTTCAAGGAGAACATCCTGGCTGTCCACTGGTACCAGCGCGCCTGGCAGTGGGATCCGGAAATCGAGAAGCCCGCCAGGTTCCAGGCGGCGACCGTCTGGGACATGCGACTGCATAACGTCCCCAAGGCGGTGGAGCTCTATCGAGCGTCGATCGAGCACGACCCGTACCGCCTGGGCAACGAGCGCTTCGCCAGGGCGAGAATCAACGAACTGACCCAGATGCCCAGGCGCTGAGAGAGGCCGCCTCTTGGGCGCATTGCCGGGCTGACCTTCTTGTATGGAAACGAAAGCGGGCGCGAGTCTCACCGAGACCCGCGCCCGCTTCGCTTTGGTACACTTTAGTGGTTAGGGGATTCAGCGGCGATTCCTGCGGCGACGCAGCAGTGTGAGGGATCCCAGACCCAGCAGGCCCAGCGTGGCCGGCTCGGGAATCGTCTGCTCGTCGATCTGGTAGATGCTCGTGGTGCCGCTGACCTCATTGGTCACGATGAGCATGTACTCGCCGTTGGGGCTCTCGCTCTTGGAGAGGAAGAGGAGCCCCTCGGGACCCAGGTCGCCGGCATCGAGGGGATCGGCGGCCGAGTCCGGGTCCACATCGAAGTTCCGATCGTTGAAGTAGGTCCGGAAGATCGGGGCCTCGGGATCGGTCACGTCGTAGACCATCACGCCTCCGACCCGTTCGAGTCCGACGAAGGCATAGATCTTGCCGTTGATCTCGCCGAGGGTCACGCCCTCTGGCTCCGGGCCCTTGGCGTCCGAACGGCTGTCAAAGTCGTTCTCGTCGTTGTCGGTGTTGAAGTGATCGGTCAGGCCATTGGCCGGATCGGCGAAGTAGTTCTCGAAGTCCGCGCCGCTGTCGTAGACAGCCACCATTTCGCCGTTGATCTCGGTCCAGATGGTGAAGCTGCGAGCGCCATAGCTGTAGAGTTCGTCGTAGTCGCCGTCGCCGTCGGTATCACCAAGGTCCTTCATGACATCCAGGCGTCCGAGGTTGGCCTTGTCCTGGAGGTCGGCGGCATTAGGAAAGGCGGTCGGGTCGAGGGTCAGATCTTTGACTCGCTCGTCCTGATCGCGGGCATCGCCTTCGTTGGCGCTGACGATGTAGGTCTTGCCGTCGACGCTGTAGGAGGCCACGGCGTCGGGCATGTACGCCCCCTTGACGGGCCAGTTCCGGATGTTGATGCCGCTGTCCTTGTCCGAGGCGTCCAGCTCATTGCCGGGCAGGGAGTGGTCCTTGTAGCCCAGACCCAGGATATCGGTAACGCTCTGGCCGGCCAGGTCGACTACCGCAAAGGCGTTGGCTTCCTGAAGGGCCACGTAAGCCGTGCTCGAATCGGCGCTGACGGTGATATACTCCGGCTCGAGGTCCTGGGCGACGCTGCGGGAGCCTTCGATCACCTCCGGGAAGAGGCGGACCTTCTTGGCCAGCAGATCGTTGACCTGCCCGTTGAAGCCTTCGAACCCGATCGTTACCCCGCCAAAGTCGGCTACGTCGATGATCGTCACGCCCCCGACCGGGTCGATTCCGTCATCCGGCTCGCCTTCGTTGGCTACGACAATCCGGCCGCCGTCCGGGGTGAAGGTGAGCATGTCCGGCAGGGCTCCGGTGGCCACGGCCGCCTGGAACTGGGCCTGCCAGGCGCCCGAGGCGTTGCTCATCCGGAACATCTGGACCGTCCCGGGATGGGTGGTGTTGCTGTTTTCCACCGCCAGGGCGACCAGGCCGTCCCGAACAGCCACGCTGTTGGTGCCCGGTGCGCTGATGGTTGTCAGCAACGCCGGAGCCGTCGGGTCGCTCAGGTCCAGAACATCCACGCCCACGGTGGAATTGGTTACGAAGAGGTGCTTGTTGATCGGGTCGTAGGCGGGGATCTCGGCCGCCGAATCGTCGAAGATTCCCGTCGAGTAACGCCCGATTCGTTCGATGGGTCCTGCCTGGGCCAAGGAAACGGTCAGGCCGATTACCAGGGCGCCTGTCCAGAGGCGCAGCGCGCTGTGGTGCTTCATGATGATTCTCCCTCAACTGTTTGTACTAGGCAGAACTCCCGTCGGGGCATCCTGCTCCCGTCGAGGCCTTGTCTGCCGATTCTTCTCCAAGTAACACTGTGGCTGGCGGTGGTTCAGATTGCATGAAGATCCGGTTACCAAGACGACAAGCTTGCCCCGAAGAGCCTTCCATCCCCTCCCCGGCGGAGATGGCACCCGTTGAAAGCCTCCGCAAAACGCGTACAATGCGGCGTAACCCGCCGGCAGAAGCAGCAGGAGCGTTTGCGATGGGACTGGAAATCAAAACCTTCGCTGAAATCCCGACGCTTCGGCTGTTGGGGCGCAAACCTCCGCGCGATCAGATCCTCGCAGAGGCGGCCACCGCCGTCATGCAGGCGATTGCCGATCCCCTCCTGCGAAGCCTGACCCATCAGGACATCCAGGCCCATACGCTTCGCGTGCGACTCCACCCGGTGGCCGAGCCGCTCTGCTTCACCTGGGCTCCGGAGGGGTTGCTGCGATTCTCGGCCAAGACCTCCACCTGCGGGCCCGGCTATCACGCCCAGATTGTCGACATGCTCCGCCAGGTCGGGCGGTGCTGTCAGCTCCATTGGGCCTGGTCGGGTCCCCAGGCGAGCGACGACACCGAGTATGCCCTCATCCGCGACTTCCACGATCTGCAGGAACAGATGGCCCGTTTCCTGGGAGCCCTGACCCAGGGCGTGGTGGAATCTTATCGCAACAGCAGGAGGGTGGCTCTGAACATGCCCGCCGGGTACGCCGTCATCCGAAGCGACAAGGTCATCACCCCCCTTGGGCCGGTCCGATGGCAGTGGCTTGAGAGGGTCGCCCGCAGCAAGGGCCAGGATCTGCTTTCCGCAGCCCAGGAGTTCTACGCCTGGTGGAATCGAGGCTGCGACGGGGACTTCTGGCGCAAGTATGGCATGGCCATCGCCTGGTGCGACCTGAAGTACCGCCTGCCCATGGATCCCGCCCAGCGCAGCGACATGAAAACCGTCCGCCGCGCCCTTGCCAAAGCCGAGGGCATGGATCCGGGATGTGTTGATACGGACCTCCTGGCCGAGATCGACCAACTGCTCGGGGCCGACCCGCAGACGACCCAGCCGCCAAGGCCCGAGGGGGTGGGGTATCTCCGCCAGGTGGTGACCCTGCCGGCTACGGGGCTCTGGTCGGTGGAGCTTCCTGGCTGGTGGCATCGCGAGGTGACCGACGATGGCAGCGAGGTCTGCTTCTGGTGGGACGATCGAAGCGTCCGGATCAGTTCCCTCAGCGTCGAGGGCGAGGATGGCCAGGTCCCCGATCCCGAGGCGATGCTCTCAGGCCATCCGGGCCCCAGCGACGAGCCGGACCTGGAATTCCGCCACGGGCGTCGCATCGGCTGGGCGCAGGTCACCGGGTCGCCCCCCGGCAACAGCGGGGAGTTCCAGCTTCAGGGGACCCTGGCCGTTCCCGGCTCGCTGGCGATGGTAACCGTTACCTTCGACGACCCGGCCGATAGAACCTGGGCGATGGAGACCTTCGAGGGCATCCGCCACCCGTTGGAGGACCAAAACTCCAGCGACGGATAGTCACCGTGGTTGGGCTGGCGCCTCGGCTAGAAATAGTGGGCCAGGTGTTTTTGGCTTGCGGGGTCCAATTGGGTCAGGTCTTCCAGCTCGTAGACGTTGCCGTCGGCGTCGCGAAACAGGGCCCGGGTGGGGCTTAGGAGTCTCACGTCGTCGCGGCTGCGGATCTGGAACTTCACCTCGCCCCGATCGGTCCGCGCCTTGACCGATGAGACCCCGAACTCGTGGGCGTAGTCGAGGATTTCGAGGATCTTCGGGTTGAAGATCTTCTTATCCATCTCTTCCTGGACGACCTTTCGGCTGGCTTCGTCCAGGTCGTCGAGTTCCTTGACCAGTGCGACCTCCTTGCCGTCGGAGTTGCGCAGGGAGATGTACTGATCCGGCAGCGACCAGGGGAAGCAGCGGACGATCTGGGCGTCGCGGACCGGCTGGGCCTGGCCATCGAGCCAGACGACGATGCGGCCGGCCTCGTCGCGGGCTACGCTCTTGGGCGCCGGGCTCTGGGCGTCGGAAAGCTTGGGGATGTCCTTGGGTTTCTTGTTCATGGCCGGGAAGGTTCTCAGTCGGCGTCGGCGACGGCCTTTGCGACCAGGTCGCCGACCTGGGTGGTGGAGAAGCCCATTCGACCGGCCGACTGGGACTTCATCTGCGGCGTGACGGTCATGACGGCGTCTTCCACGCGATTGCCGGCCTGGACAAGCTGGGGCTGATCGGTGTTGTTGCCGGTTTCCCGCAACAGCATGGCCAGTGAGGCGATGGCGGCGATGGGGTTGATCACATCCTGCCCGGTATACTTGGGGGCCGAGCCGCCGATGGGCTCGAACATGCTCACGCCGGAGGGGTTGATATTTCCGCCGGCGGCCACGCCCATACCGCCCTGGATGATCGCGCCCAGGTCGGTGATGATATCGCCGAACATGTTGCATACGACGATGGTGTCGTAGTACTCGGGGTTCTTGACGAACCACATGCAGCAGGCGTCGACGTGGTTGTAGTCGGTTTCGATGTCCGGGTAGTCCTTGGCGACTTCCTGGAAGGCACGGAACCAGAGCCCGTGGGTGAAGGTCAGCACGTTGGTCTTGCCTACCAGTGTGAGGCGCTTCTTGTCGTTGCGGCGCCGACAGAGCTCGAAGCTGTAGCGGATCGCCCGTTCCACGCCCATGCGGGTGTTGCACATGACCTGCGTAGCCACCTCGTTGGCGGTGTTCTTGTACTGGTTGCCGCCCATGCCGGTGTAAAGGCCCTCGGTGTTCTCGCGGACCACGACAAAGTCCACATCCTCGCTGGTCTTGCCGGCCAGGGGGCATTCCACGCCGGGGTACAGCTTAACCGGGCGAAGGTTGATGTACTGGTCCAGCTCGAAGCGCAGTCGCAGCAGCAGGCCCTTTTCCAGGATGCCCGGGGCGATCTTGTCGTGTCCCACCGCTCCGAGATAGATGGCGTCGAAACCCTTGAGCTGCTCGATTTCCTCGTCGTGGATGATCTCCTGCGAGGCCTGGTCGGGGTCGCCGCCGGTCTGGAGGTAGCGGTCGCCGCTGACGTTGAAGTCCTGCGTGGTGTACTCGAAGCCGACCTTCTCACTGACGGCCTGGAGGACCTTGAGCCCCTCGCGGACCACTTCGGGCCCGGTTCCATCTCCACCGATCACGGCGATCTTCATCGAAACGTTCTCCTTTCGGGCCCATTCCGGCCCGGTTCATGTTCTCTGTGCAAGGGGACATGGTACCGCTGGGCAGGGCCTCGCGTCAACGCTGGGAATCTGCCTGGGAGGGGCTTCGCAGCGAACCGGGCGACTGGCCCAGGTGTTTGCGGAAGACCTGGTGCATGTGGGATTCCCCGGCAAAGCCGGCCTGGGCGGCGATGGCTTCCAGGCTCAGGTGGCTGTGGCGGATCAGGTTGCGGGCTACCTCCATCCGCACCCGCGTCACAAAGCGCATCGGGGTCATCCCGGCCTGGCGGCGAAACTTCCGCAAAAAGTGGTACTTGCTCAAACAGGCCTCCTGGGCCAGGTCCTCCAGGCGGATGGGCGCTTCCACGTTTCGCCGGACATAGCGGCGGATCTGTTCCACCAGAGCGCTGGGGTCGGTATGCAGCAGCCTGCGGGCTTCGTGGAGCACCAGGGCCAGGATCGCCTCGACCTGCCCAAGCTGGGCCGCGTCGGCCGGGTCGTGCAGATCGTACATCCATTCGAACAGGTATCGCAGCCTGCCCTGGTCGTCGAAACGGTACTCGCCTGTACGCGGCTCGATCAGATCCTCCCCGCCCTGCCAGCGAATCATCGCCAGGTCGAGCTGTCCGCTGTCAACATGGTTGGAGTGGGCCAGTCCCGAGGGGATCAGGATCCACTCGCCGCGTCGGCCCGTAAAGGTCGCCGAAGCAGCCCGGGTGCGGATGGCCCCCTTGATGACCAGATACAGCTCGTGATACTCGTGGTGGACGTGCCTCCCGATCCGCCAGGGGGCTTCCATGCGGGCGATAAGACAACTGTGGTACCGGGGGAGCGTCTGGGGCATGGGGGCCTCGGATACAGGGTCAAAGCAATCTGACACAGTCTAACAGCAACGCCTGTCGTTGTGGAGAACTTTGCCAGGCAGTAAAATCTGTGCTTCGCGGCTGACCGATACCTACACACCCAAGCAATTTCACTGCCTTGGTTCCCAACCCCGCGAGAAAGGAAAAGGACCGATGAAACGCACATTGTTCGCAGGGGCTCTTGTTGGACTCATGGCCGGCGTGGTCGCTCTTGCGGGTGACTGGACGCGCTTCCGCGGGCCCGAGGGCAAGGGACTGGCTGACCATGTTGCCGTCCCGGCACGGTACAGCCCCGACCGGAACTGCCGATGGAAGGTCGAGCTGCCCGGTCCGGGGGCATCGAGCCCGGCCGTGCGCGACGGCAGAATCTACCTCACCTGCTACAAGGGCACCAATCGCTGGGAGCGGGAGACGGATTTCAGCAAGTTCGGCCTCAGCGCCGTCTGCCTGGACAGCTCCGGCAAGACCCTCTGGAGCAAAGAGATTCCCCACACCCCCGAGCAGCTTCGCGGCGGCTCCGGCGGGACGCGCTGGCACGGCTACGCGACCGGCACGCCCCTGGTGGACGAACTGGGGGTCTACATGAACTTCGGGCCCAACGGCTTTTACGCACTGGACCATGACGGCAACGAGCGCTGGAAGGTGGACCTGGGAGGCCAGCGCGTCGGGTGGGGCCACGGCACGTCGCCTGTTGCCCATAAGGAGCTGGTGATTGTCAACGCCAGTCTCGAGGCCGGCAAGCTCATCGCCTACGACCGCACGTCGGGTAAAGAGGTCTGGGAGACGGATATCGACTCGCGAAGCTGGTCCACGCCGGTGATTGCCCGGGTCGGATCCCAGGAGCAGGTGATTCTGCTGGTGCGAAACGGAATTGCCGGCTTTGACCCCTCCGGCGGCGAGAGGCTCTGGTACGTCGAGGGTGCCCGAGACTATACCACCACCTCTCCTGTCGTCGAGGACGGCGTGGTGTATTACTCGCTTCGGAATACGCACGGCGGGCTTTTGACCATGGCCCTGAAATTGAAGGAAAACGCCGAGCCCGAGACCCTCTGGAGCAACGATCGGGTCGGAGCCGTCTGCGGCACGCCCCTGCTCTGGAAGGGCCGACTCTACTGGTCGATGGTCGATGGCAGAACCCCCCGTCAGCAGCGAGGCTTCTACTGCGCCGACGCCGCGACCGGAAAGATTCTCTATCATGCCAAGCCCGACCCGATGCCCGAAACCATCTACGCCTCTCCGATCCTGGCCGGCGGGAAGATCTACTTCCAGTCGCTCCAGAAGGGGATGTACGTCCTGGAGAGCGGAGATCAGTACAACCTGCTGGCCCATAACGCCTGGGACCAGGGCGAGCGGCGCGCGACGGCCACTCCGGTACCCCTGGGCGATGACGCCCTTTTGATCCGCATCGATGAAATGCTCTACTGCCTAAGCGAAAACGAGAAATAGCATGACCGAAACCATGACGTCTCGCCAGAGAACCCTGGCTGCACTGCATCACGAGCAGCCCGATCGATGCCCAACCTTCAGTTGGTGGGACAAGAATATCGAGCAGCGCCTGCGCGAATACATGGGACTCGGCCAGGACCAGCCGGCCGAGCTGGAACTGGGCTGCACCCCGTGGAAAGGCGCCGGCCCGGGCGAGAAGATCCCCGATTCCCACTGGGAGGTGGTCTTCCAGCACACCCCCAAGGCGCTGGGCGAGGGTGAGGGCAGATGGATCAACTCGGCCGGGGCGGCCATCGACAACGGCTACTACATCCACCATCCCCTGGCCGATGCGCAGAAGCTCGAGGACTTCGAGGCCTACTCGTACGTTCAACCCGAGTGGATCCAGATCGACGAGGCGACGCTCCAGGCCGTCGGGGAGATCAAGCAGCAGGATGCCATCGTCAAGGCCGGCATCGCCCAGCCTTTCAAGACAGCCTGGGAGATCCGCGGCATGGAAAACCTCATGTGCGACTTCCTGGTCAACCCGGAATTCGTGGAGTTCCTCTACGACCGGATCTACGCGGTCGGGACGCGATACATGGTCCTGGCCGCCCAGGCCGGGGTCGACGTCGTGCAGATCCACGGAGACCTGGCCATGCAGGATCGGCTGCTGATGGCTCCGCAGACCTGGCGGAAGTTCGACAAGCCCCGCCTGGCCGAGCTGATCCGCCGGACAAAGCAGGCCAACCCCGACGTGCTGGTCTATCTCCACAGCGATGGGGACATGACGGCCATCGTGGATGATCTGATCGAAGTCGGCCTGGATATCCTCAACCCGATCCAGCCCGAGAGCATGGACCCCTTCGAGGCCAAAAAGCGATGGGGGGATCGCCTAGTCCTCCATGGCGGCGTGAGCCTCCAGCGGACCCTGCCGCTGGGCAGCCCGCAGGACGTGGCCAATGAGGTAAGCGAACTGATCCACCACTGCGCAGCAGGCGGGGGGTACGTGCTTGGCCCCACCAACGGGCTGACCCACGACGTGCCTATCGAGAATATCGTGGCGATGTACGAAACCGCCAACCGGACACCCATCGGCTGAGAGCGCCTTTGTTTTCCGGGGGGGGAGAGAATCGGCTTGAGCGATACACCCGCCGGCCGAAGGTGTTGCATCTTGTAAACCCCGCTCGGTTTTCGGACACTATCCGTGCATCTTCAAACAGAGGTACTGCATGTCGTCGCTCAGATTCGCCCTGGTCGTTTCCGCCGTTTTGATTGCTGCGAGCGTCTCTTCCTGGCAGGAGGTCGCCTTTGCAGATGCCCCGGATGCTGCCCGGAAAGAGGGCCGAGAGGATCCGGGCAGGGCCCTTTCCCGCAGGTTCGGCTTCCGCCATATCGTCTTCGCCGACCGGGTCAGCCACAGCGACGGCCACTGGTACGCGAACTTCGGCTACTACGCCGATTCGGTCGATCGCAAGGCCTACCATCGCGGCGGGGGATTGCGCCTGCTGGACCTCCAGACCGGGAAGATTCACACACTCCTGGATGCCTCGGATGGGGTGGTTCGCGACCCGGCCGTGCACTTCGATGGCCGAACCGTCCTCTTTTCCTACATGCCCCCGGATCGCGAGACCTTCAATCTCTACACGATCCAGGTCCAGGCCGGGACCGACGGCAAAGTCCGTGCTTCCAAGCCCGAACGCATCACCGCCGGCGACACCTACGACGACATCGAGCCGACCTGGCTGGCCGACGGGGCGATCATGTTCGTCAGCTCCCGCGGCAAGCGATGGGTGAACTGCTGGCACACGCAGGTGGCTATCCTCTACCGCTGCGAGGCTGACGGGACGAACCTGCACCAGATCTCTGCCAACATCGAACACGACAACACACCCTGGCCCCTGCCCGACGGACGCGTGATCTACCAGCGGTGGGAATATGTCGATCGCAGCCAGGTCAAGTATCATCATCTCTGGTCGACCAACCCCGACGGTACCGGCCAGATGGTCTACTTCGGAAACCAGAAGCCGGGAAACGTCTATATCGATGCCAAGCCCATCCCGGACAGTCAGGCAGTGGTGACTATCGTCTCGCCCGGTCATGGCCGCCGCGACCACGAGGGCCGCATCGGCCTGCTGGAGGTCGACAAGGGCCCGGACGAGAACTCGCAACTGAAGGTTCTTCGGACCCCTTCCTCGAAGTACCGCGATCCGTGGGCACTGGACGCCGAGCACTTCCTGGCTTCGCGTGACAGATCCATCGTCCTGATCCGTCGCGACGGCAGCGAGGTCGTGCTCCACACGGGCCAGGGCGAGGGCAGGCGCGGGCTCCACGAACCCCGCCCGCTGATGCCCTCGGCCCGGCCGAGGCAAATTCCCTCGCGGGTGGATCTGTCCCAGGCTACGGGCGAACTCTTCCTGGCCGACGTCTACGCCGGCAGGAACATGCGGGGCGTCCAGCGCGGAACCATCAAGAATCTGCTGGTCCTCGAGACACTGCCCAAGCCGATCAACTACACCGGCTCGATGGAACCGGTAAGCTGGGGAGGGACTTTCACCCTGGAGCGCGTGCTGGGCAAGGTGCCCGTGGCCCCGGACGGCTCGGCCTACATGGAACTTCCCGCCCTTCGACCCGTGCTGTTCCTGGCCCTGGATGAAAACGACTCGGCCGTGCGGCGCATGCAGAGTTTCACCTCCGTCATGCCCGGCGAGCGGAGCGGCTGCGTGGGATGTCACGAGGCCCGGACGCAGTCGATCCAGAGCATGGCCGGGGCGAACGTCTCCCGGGCCCTGCGTTCTCCGGCCGTCGCTCCTGTTCCCGTAGAGGGCGTGCCGGAGGTCTTCGACTATCCCCGCGACATTCAGCCGATTCTGGACAGGCACTGCGTCAAGTGCCACAACCCCGACAATCGCAAGGGGCGTATCCTTCTCACCGGCGACCACGGTCCTCTCTACTCGCACAGCTACTGGTCGCTGATCGCGTACAAGCAGGTCAGCGTGGGACGCAATCTCGCCCGGAGCAACTACGCTCCCTACCAGATCGGCGACCCGGTCAGCCCGCTGATGGACAAACTCGACCGAGCCCATCACGGCGCGAAACTCTCGGCGCCAGAGAAACGCAAGATCCGCTACTGGATCCATACCGGGGCGGCCTGGATCGGCACCTACGCCGCGCTGGATGGCGGGATGGTCGGGGGCGATCACAGTGGCCATCGGCTCGACCGCATCGACACCCGCCGGCCCAGCCACAAGGGCTACACCCAGGTGCTCGAAAAGCAGTGCAGCCGATGCCACAAGGCAGACAAGTCGATCCCGACGGCCATCTCGGACAACAAGGGCATGAATCCCGAGAAGGTCCGGCTGGACAGTGCCAAGATCCCCTTCCTCCAGCACATCGTGTTCAACCTGAGCAGGCCGGGCAAGTCGCTGGTCTGTCTGGCTCCGCTTTCGCCCCAGGCCGGGGGCATGGGCATGGTCAAGCGGGACAAACAGGGCAAGCCGGTGGGCAAGGTTCACTGGGTGTTCGAATCGACCGACGATCCGGACTACCAGAAGATCCTGGCTTTCGTTCGCGACGGCAAGGAGCGGCTCGACCAGATCAAGCGGTGGACCATGCCCGGCTACAGGCCCCCGCGGCCTTACATCCGGGAGATGATCCGTTACGGCATCCTTCGGTCGGACTTCGATATCGAAAACGACCCCATCGACTTCTACCGCACCGACCGGGAATACTGGAAGAGCCTCTGGTACAGCCCTCGGGAGGATGCAAACTGACCTGCGCCCGCGTCAGGGCTTGGTTTTTTCGGCCGGGGAAGCTTTCGAAAGGTAAAGGTCAATCGATCGGTTCTGGTATTCCAGGTCCACGTACCAGACGCGCAGCGTCTGCCCATCGAGCCAACGGTGTGTCACGAAACTGCCGATGTCCTCGGGGCGGGCTTCTGCCAGCACTTTCCCGTCTCGAATGTCGGCCAGTGCGATCGGCTCATCGGCTGCTGGCAGCGTGGGAAAGCTCAGGACGTACCTCCCGGAGGCATCGAGCAGCGCGCCGCTGGTGAATCCTCGCCAGAGTTCCCGGCCTTGCTTGGTGTAAACCCTCCAGAGGGCGGTATTGGTCCCTGCGCCGAACCTATGGAAGAGCAGTCCGTGAGCGGCCCAGCCCATCCAGCCGCCGGCACCGGGCTCGAAGGTCGAGATCTTCCGGTTATCTTCGAGCCGATAAATGCTTACCTTTCTTGGGGGGTAGTCCATGTGCCAGACCATCAGAAACTTCCCGTCGGGCGAAACCTTTGCCGCGTAAATGTGGTGGGGATGGGAGAATTTCGTAAGATTTCGGCCGTGCACGAAAACATTCCGAATCTCGGCCGTCTGATCTCGAATCTCCGGCTGGAACGGGCTCTCGGCCATCGGCTGCGGAGGCAGTGGATGCTGTGCAGGCTGTCTCTTTGGGCTCTGAGACTTCCCAGAGGCATCGTTCGGGAGCTCCCCGGAGGAATCCTGCTTGGAGCATCCAGCTGCCAACAGGAGAAATGCGACGGTTAGAATGCGTTGCAGATGCATGGCATCAACCATTTTACCCAGGTCGGTTCAACGTGTGAAAGACAGATCTGATTTGTTGAGTTCGAAGGTGGACCTCGCAAGCATCGAACTGAAGGTCCCTGTCAACCCTAAGCCAGCGGAGGGAATCGAACCCACAACCGCGGCTTTACAAAAGCCGTGCTCTGCCATTGAGCTACGCTGGCGGTGTATCGAGAGTGAATTGTGACGCGAATCGGCGGATCGGTCAAGCCTGTTTCCCGGGCCTGTGAGGCCGAGGCGCAGCAAAAAAGCCTCCACATTGTGCCGGTGGCAGCCTTGGTGAAAGAACCCTTAGTTCTAGGGGGGCAGCAGCGAGCTCATTCGTCTCGACTCAGCTTCCCATAAGGGTTGGTATCGGTTCTTTACACGGTGGGCTGTCTGTCGAACAC
>CAZOVB010000007.1:0-113227 GCA_964583095.1 uncultured Planctomycetaceae bacterium | reverse complement strand
CGCTCGATACTGCGCATCTCGACTCGCTTCGCTCGCTCGATACTGCGCAAATGGTCCAAGAATCGGGGCCAGATGGCCTGTTTGAAGTTTTTGAAGTCGGTTGAAGGTTCGGGCGTCTGCGGGGGTGGGTTCTTGAAGCGTATTGCGCTCTCCTTGCGGGATTTTGAAGTCAATTGCGGGTTAATTGCGGATGGAAAGCGAGAGCGAAAAGGAGAGGCACAAGAATTGTAAGGTATTATAGGGAAAAGTATTACAGGAATTGCGAACCATGGGTTGATGGGGTTGGATTGTTCGGATCCGGTAGCTGGGGGTGGCGTTTTTCCGTGGGCCAAGGATTTTCGCGGATTTCGGGACAGGGAGATTGCGCGAATGGTCCAAGAGTGGCAGAGCGAAAATGGGGGGGGAGGGGGAAGCTCAGATGTCGTCTTCCTCGTCCTCGTCTTCGTCTTCGTCGGCCAGGGCCTGGAGTGCGGCGATGGGGTCGATGTCCTCGTCCTCGTCGGTTCCGCTGAAGACATCGCCGGTTTCGAGGTCGACGATTTCCTCGTCTTCCTCGTCCTGGAGGTCGGGTGTCTGCGCGGGGGGATTGCCGGCGGAGGAGTCGGCCATCTTCTGGCCTCGCGACTTGACGGGTTTGATCTGCTCTGGTTTTCCGTCGATCTGTATGGTGAAGATGACGGGTCCCACGGCGAGTCGGTCACCGGCGTTGAGGTCGGTTTCGGTAACGCGCTGGTTGTTGACGTAGGTTCCGTTGGAGGAGCCCAGGTCGCGGCAGAGGAGTTTGTCGCCATCTGCGGTGAGCTGGCAATGGTGCCTGGAGACGCTCAGCAGGGGGATTCGCAGGTCGCAGTCTTCTCCGCGGCCTATGACGGTGTTTTTTCCGGAGACGGGAAAGTCTTTTCGTTCTCCGCTCGATTTGAACATCACGAGTTGTACGTCCATGCGGTATCCTGCCTTTTGTCGCTCAGTGTTGGTCGGGCCGGCGGGCGGCGCGACGTGGCAACAGCTTATAGATAGGACTGTTAATTTTAAGATGTGCCCGGAAAGCTGCAAGGAAAAACGGGACGAAGTTTCGCGGGCCCGGCCCGGGAGTCTGTACGTACACGTACCGTTTTGTCCGAGCAAGTGCCGGTACTGCGGGTTCTATTCGGAGCCGGACAGGCTGGGCCTGGCGGAGGGTTACCTTCAGGCCCTGGAGGCGGAGATGTCGCTTCGGGGGGGCGTTCTGTCCCGTCCGGCCGGGACGTTGTATGTCGGGGGAGGCAGTCCGACGTGCCTGGAGGCGGAGCATCTTGGGCGTCTTCTGGCCCTGCTGGCGGGGCCCGGCCGGGAGGTGAGGGAGTACACGTTCGAGACGAATCCTGCGGATCTGGATGATCTGCGGGCGCAGATGCTGGCTGAGGCGGGGGTCAATCGGCTCTCGGTGGGGGCCCAGAGCTTTGTGGATACGGAGCTTGCGTGGCTGGGCCGACGGCATTGCGGCAGGCAGATCGGGGAGTCGCTGGCCCGGGCGCGGCATTGGGGGATCGGGAATCTGAGCCTGGACCTGATATACGGTTTTCCGGGACAGGGGTTGGATTCTTGGCGGGTGAGTCTGGGCGAGGCGATCGCCCTGGAGCCGGCGCACATCAGTTGTTACTGTTTGAGTTTAGACGAATCGGCCCGGCTGAGCGAGCAGGTTCGGCTGGGGCAGGTGGAACTCCCGGCCGATACGTTGCAGGAGGAGATGTACTTTCTGGCGGTGGAGGTTCTCAGCGATGCGGGTTACGATCCTTACGAGTTGTCGAACTTTGCCCGTGGCGGGGCCCGCAGCGAGCACAACCAGGTCTACTGGCGTAACGAGGGATACGTGGGGCTGGGGCCCTGGGCGGCGAGTTACGTTTTTGGCCGGCGGAGCACTACCTGTGCGGATCTGGAGGTTTATATCGAATCGCTTCTGGGGGGCACTGAGCCGCCCAGCCGGAGCGAGGAGCTTGTTGGCAGGGCTCACATGGCAGAGACGGTGATGCTGCTTCTTCGGATGCGGGACGGGATCGACCGTCGGGCGTTTGCCGATCGTTTCGGGGTGGATGTGGCCGAGGCGTTTGGCGAGACGGTCGGGCGTCACAAGTCTTTGGGGACGATCGAGTTGACGGAGGATGGGCTTCGTATTGCCCGCAGTGCCTGGTTTGTGGCAGATTCTGTTATGGCGGACTTCCTGGCCGAGGGGTAGCTGCGGTTTTGGGGCGAGACATTTCTGGTTGAGGGGGCAAATCCGAAGGGACTGCTAAAGCCAGACGTGCATGCCCCGATAATGTCAGGGACGGCTCGTAGGATCGTATCAATTTTGCCACGGAGCAAGCCTGGATCGTATGTTTCCTGTTGGTGCATCGCAAACGTCACCGACTCTTGCTGCCCGGCCCAGGCTGCGCAAGTGCGCAGCGGCAGGCCCAGTGGAGGCAGGTCCATCCGCGCTCCTGGTTCGTTCCCTTTGGCCGGCGGTGCTCGCCGCCCGTGCCGCGATGTGATGGGAGAGCGAAATGTCTACAGGAAGCAAAGGATCGGTACTGCCGATCGGCGTGGATCTTGGGTCTCAAACGCTCAAGATCGCCCAGTTGCACAGCGTCGACGGCAGTCGAGAGTTGATTGCCAACGCCTCGGCAGAGGTCCCTCCCTCGTCGTCTCCACTGGATTCGGCGCGGCTGGGGGGTCTTACGAAGGTGTTGAAGCAGACTGTTCGGGCCGGGAGGTTCCGGGGACGCAACTGCATTGTGTCCATCCCGGCCAGCGCGACGTTCGTCCACCACGTCAAGATTCCCAAAGGCGCCGCGGGGGGCATTGTCCCCGCGATTCGCGCCGAGATGGCCAACAAGCTTCCGTATCCGATTTCGGAGACGGTGATGCGGCATGTAGTGGCTGGGGAAGCCTTTGGCGAGGGCGACCCGAAGCAGGAGGTGATCGTCGTCTGTGCGCTTCGCAAGGATGTCGAGAACTTGACCCGCGCGGTGACCAAGAGCGGCCTGAATGTCAAGGGCATCAACATCGAGCCGTGTGCGATCGTCGAGTGTTTCGCGCGGCTGTTCCGCCGTGCCAGCGACAGTTCTCGGACGATTCTGTTCGTGGACATCGGCTTTAATACCACGCAGGTGGTTTTCTCGCAGGGCGCCCGGATCGTTTTCGCCCGGAATCTTGCCATCGGGGGCCAGGCGCTGGACGAGGCAATCTCGAAGAATCTTGAGATTTCTGTGGGCCAGGCCGCCCAGCAGCGGCAGCTTCTTTGCTCGGGTCAGGAGGCGTCGATCGACGTTGAGCAGGCCTACGAGGCGTTGGAAGAGCCGATCGGCTTGCTCACCGAGGAACTGGTCCAGTGCGTGCGTTATTACGAGTCGGTCTTCCGGAACCAGGGGATCGAGCGGAGCATATTCGTTGGCGGCCAGGCCTATGACCGCCGCCTGTGCCAGATGATTGCCCGCAAGCTGAATCTGCCGGCCCAGATCGGGGATCCGTTGGTTCGGATTTCCCGCAGCGAAGCAACGACCCTGACCGGTGACGATCCCCAGCCGAACTGGGCGGTGGCGATCGGACTGTCTCTCGGCGGCGAAGAAGAGGCCGCGTAAGGTGCCATCATGAGTACGATCAACCTTCTGCCCGACGACTATGCCAAGAAGCAGGCTCAATTCCGCGCGAGCGTTCTGTGCGTGGTGCTCTTTGGGATCATCATGGCCGGTGTCTGGTGGGCGTCTCGTGTTTCGGACGAGAAGCACCAGAGCCTTCGTGAAGACCAGTTGGCGGTGAACGAGCAATACAGGCGTACCGAGCAGGTTATCTCGACCATGCATGATCTGGAGCAGCGCAAGTCGCTGATGGAAAAGCGTGCGAAGGACACCTCCGACCTGATGGAGAAGCTGCCTCGCAGCTTCCTGATGGCCAAGGCTTCGCTTTGCTGCCCGGAGACGATCCGCCTTCGCAAGATGGAGATCTATCTCAACGAGAAGACCAAGAAGAACCGCGCCGGTCGGATCATCCGTTCCAAGGGCGACGCCCAGTACTACACGGAGATGGTTCTGACGGGTTTCGTCAAGGGGGGCACGGACCGCGACCTGGCCCGGTATCTCGAGGCCCTGGAGTCGATGGAGTTCGTCGACCGGGCCGACCTGATCAGCAGTGACGTGATCCTTCGGGACCAGATGGTGGTCCGGGAGTTCGAGGTAAAGCTGTTCGTGAAGATGGGCATTGACGCAATCGAACACCTGGAATCTTCCGAGGTCGCCCAATCGGACGCACCGGTGTCCTCGAGCGGGTCCATTTCCGGCTGGATCAGCCGCCTGTCCGGCTCAGCTGACAAGGAGTAGAACCATGCGTATCGGTCTAAGAGAAGCTGTCTTCTTCCTGGTCCTGCTGGGAATCCCGGTTGCGGTCTGGCTGTTCGTATTCAAGCCCAACAATCGCCAGGCCGAGCAGATGCGGGAAGAGATCTTCAATAAGAAACACAAGCTGGCGCTGGTTTCCCGGGCATCGGCGACCATCGAGGGCCTGCGGCAGGAGATCCAGGCGCTGGAAAAGGCCATGACCTACTTCAAGGAGAAGCTGCCCAACCAGCGGCAGGTGCCCGACGTGGTAGGTGACATCTCGGACCTGGTTACCAAGAACAAGCTTCAGCAAGGGCAGATTCAGCCGGCCACCCGTGCACTGAACCTGCTTCCGGGCAACAGCCCGTATTCGGAGATGGCCTTTGAGATCGAGGTATCGGGCAACTTCATGGACTTCTACCGATTCCTCCAGGCCGTCGAGGCCCTACCTCGCATCACCCGCATTCAGAAGCTGGAGATGGAGGGCCTGAACCTCAAGGACATCCAGAAAGCCGAGGAAGCACTTCTGGATGGTGAAGAAATCAACGAGAAGACGCCCGGCAATATCAAGGCGACGTTTGTCATGTCGATCTTCTACGCCGGCAAAGGCAAGTGAGGCACATCATGGAAGCCAACGAACAAGCCCCACAATCGACTCCCGAAACTCCTCAGGCCTCCGGAGCCGAGATGGGTACCTTCGGCCAGGAAGAACAGGAGAGGAGCCCCTCCCCTGTCGGCCAGTTGCCGGGAAAAGGTTTCGCCGACGAACCCTCTTCCAAGCCCTGGCAGAAGGTGGATGCCTTCACGGTGGTCCTGGGAGCTTTGATGCTTCTGGGTATTGCCTCGGTGTATGTTCTCAAGCAGAACTGCGGTCCGGCCCAGGCGTCGGCCAGCGAGATCAACACCCACAGTAAGGTGGAAAGAGCCTTGGATGGGATTCGAGAAATCGATCCCCAGGCGGTTTCGCGAACCGAAGCGCTGGTTGCTTCCTTTTACTACGAACCGTCCCGCAGGCAGGTGGCCAGCTCCTGTTTTGAAGAGAATCCGTTCCTGCTTCGTCTGGATGCCACGTTGATCGGCAAGGAAATCGCCGATCCCTCGGCCGAGAATGCCGACAGTTCCAACCTTCCCCAAGGCGGCACGGAACGGTCCCGGGCCGAGGAAGTGGCAGCCCTCGAGGCCAGGGCCCTGGCCGGGGCGGTGGCCCGGCTCGACGGCCTCAAGCTCCAGTCCACGATGGTTCGTCCCGAGGGTGCGAGCACGGCCCTGATCAGTGATTTTGTGCTCAAGACGGGCGATACGATCCAGGGCTGGAAGATTCAGGAAGTTCACCCCGACCGGGTCGTCCTTGGATGGAAGAAATTCACGCACACCCTCAACATGCCGCAGTAGTTCGCGCCGTCGTCGGACGTCCGAAGCCGTAGACCCACGGAGGATCTCCTTGGCCCCTCAGAGCAAAAATCAGGCTGAACTCGAAACGCCGGACGTCGATGCCCGAGGCACCGACACGGTGGAGTTTCATCAGGTGTTCACCCCGGAAGAAGGGCACAGCGCTAATGGCGGGCCTGCAAAAATCCTTCTCCAGCAGGGGGTGATTACCCCTGAGCAATTGGCCGAGGCCCAGAAGCTTCAGCAGAAGAAGCCGGAGATCAGCACGATCGATGCACTGGTCTCCAGCGGCGTGGTGGACGAGGCGGCCGCCTACCAGGCGGTGGCGGAGTACTTCAACCTTCCGTTTTCCCGTGTTTCCAGCAGTGAGTGCGATCCTTCGCTGCTGGACAAGATCCCGCTGGATTTCCTCAAGGCCAAGGGCCTGATCACCATTCGGCGGGAGGGCAAGAAGATTGTCCTGGGCACCAGCGACCCGGCGGACATGTTCCTTCTGGAAGAAGTGGGCCAGCGTCTTGGAGCCCCCACGCGCGTGCTGGTCTGTCCGATCAGCGAGATTCGTCAGGCCCTGGAGGATCTTTCGGCCAATCCGACCGAGCAGGTCCAGGAGATCATCCAGGACGCGGAAGACTCGGTGGAGGTTCACGAGGAAGAAGAGGACGAGGTCAGCGACCTGGAGTTGGCGGCCGGCGAGAGCCCGGTCATCCGATACGTGAACTACCTGATCAGTTCGGCTGTCCGCGAAGACGCCAGCGACATTCATATTGAACCGGGCCACAATCGCCTTCGGGTTCGTTTTCGAATCGACGGCATTCTCTTTGAGCAGCAATCGCCTCCGCTGAGCATGCACGCGGCGATTATCTCGCGTCTGAAGATCATGGCGAACCTGGACATTTCCGAGCGGCGTCTTCCCCAGGACGGGCGCATTCGGGCGACGGTCCACGGGCGGACGGTCGATCTGCGTGTAAGTACGCTGCCCCTGACGACCGGCGAGAAATGCGTGATTCGAATCCTGGACAACCGGTCCATCTCGGTGGGCCTGGAGAATCTGGGCATGCGAAAGTGCATCATGGAGGAGTTTCGCGACCAGATCCTCGAGCCGCACGGAATTGTTCTGGTCACCGGCCCGACCGGAAGCGGCAAGAGCACGACGCTCTATTCCGGCCTTCAGGTGATGGACGGCGACACGCTGAACGTTTCGACGGTGGAAGACCCGGTGGAATACGAACTGGGTTTTGCCAACCAGGTCAATGTGCATGACTCGATCGGGATGACATTTTCGGCGGCCTTGCGGTCACTGCTGCGTCAGGACCCGGATGTGATCATGGTCGGCGAGATCCGCGACCAGGAAACCAGCCGCATTGCGATCCAGGCATCCCTGACGGGTCACATGGTGCTTTCGACGCTTCACACCAACGATGCGCCCAGCAGCATCACGCGAATGATCAACATCGGGATCGAGCCGTTCCTGATTGCCGCGGCGGTCAATGCGGTCCTGGCCCAGCGCCTGGTCCGGCGGATCTGCAGCAAATGCAAGCAGCCGGTGGAGAACCTCAACGATCGGCTCAAGAAGTACCTCGACGACAGCGGCATCGAATACGACCAGGTCTACGAAGGCAAGGGCTGCGAGACCTGCCGCGATACCGGCTACAAGGGGCGAACCGGCATACATGAGCTGCTTGTGATGAGCGACGAGATGCGCGACCTGGTCACGAGCAATCCGACGCTGGGCGATTTGAGACGAGCCGCCCGTGAATCGGGCATGGAATCCCTGCGGATCGACGGCATCCACAAGGTTGTCGCCGGCCAGACGACCATAGAAGAAATCCTTCGCGTCACCGAGACGTAACCGAGGAGCAAACAGAATGGAACTTCAACAGATTCTGACAGAAGCCCTGCAAGGCGGCGCGAGCGACGTTCACCTGGTCGTCGGAAGGCCTCCCCTGTACCGGACGCACACCGTGCTGGAGCCGGTCAAGGGGCGTGATCCGGTCACGGCCGAGCTGATCGATCGGTATCTCGATGAGATGCTTACCCCCGAGCGCGTGGAAGACCTGAAACAACGCAAGGACCTGGACTTCTCGACCTTCATCGAGGGCCACGGCCGATTCCGTGTCAACGCCCATCACCAGCGGGAGAGCATCGCGCTATCGTTCAGATCGATTACCGACGAGATTCCCCCGCTTGCGAGTCTGGGTCTGCCCCCGGTCATTGAAGAGCTGGTCGAGACCCCCCGCGGGCTGGTTCTGGTCACGGGCGTCACCGGCAGCGGCAAGAGCACGACGCTGGCGGCCATGCTCAACGAGGTCAACCGGCGCCAGAAGTCGCATATCATCACGCTGGAAGATCCGATCGAGTATCTGCTTCACGACGAGATGTGCGTCATCGAGCAGCGCGAAGTCGGCTCGGACGTGGCGGACTTCGCCTCTGGTCTGAAGTTTTCGTTGCGTCAGGATCCGGACGTGATCATGGTTGGCGAAATGCGAGACCTGGAGACGACTTCGGCGGCGATCACAGCGGCAGAAACCGGCCACCTCGTGCTTTCCACGCTGCATACCCAGGGAGCGGCCCAGACGATCGAACGTATCATCGACATCTATCCCGGGGCCCAGCAGAATCAGATTCGCGCGATGCTCTCGACGACGCTTCGTGCGGTGATCGGCCAGACGCTCTTCAAGCGGGTGGACTGTCCGGGGATGGTTCCGGCCTGCGAGGTCATGGTCTGCAACTCAGCGGTTCGCAACTGTATTCGCGAAGGCAGGATTCACGAGATTCCCAGCATTATCGAGACGAACCGTTCCCAGGGGATGTGCACGCTGGATGATTCGATCAAGGGGTTGGTACTCAATGGATACATCACCAAAGAACAGGCATTGACTCGCGCCGTGGATCCCGCGGCCCTGAGCAAGCAGTTGAGCCTGTAAAGAAGGTTCATTATGGGCAAATTCAAGTACGACGTACGAGGCGCTGACGGCAAGGTTGTTTCGGGACAGATCGAAGCGGCCTCGATGAGCGAAGCCACGGCGCGGATCCGCAGCAACGGCGGGTACCTGGTCAACATTGCCCCCGCCGGCGGCGGGGACTTCATGGAGAAGCTCCGGAACTTCCGCGTGGAGCTCGGGCCGGGGCTCAAGGATCTGCATTCGTTCACCACGGAGCTGTCGGTGATGATCCGTGCGGGCATCAACATTCGCAATGCGATCAGCGACATCAGTGAACAGATCGAGAACTATCGTTTCAAGAAGGTGATTCTGAACGTTCGGGACCAGGTGGAATCCGGTAAGCCGTTTTCCGACGCCCTGGCCGAGCATCCGGATATCTTCCCGCCGCTGTATATCAACATGATCCGCGCTTCGGAGCTTTCCGGTTCGCTGGCCAGCATGCTGACGCGGATCGCAGCCAACCTCAATGCGCAGTTGGAAACCCGTTCGATGGTCCGGGGAGCGATGGTCTATCCGGCCATCCTGGCTTTTCTCTCAGTCAGCGCGACGGTCTTCCTGCTGACCTGGGTGCTGCCTCGTTTCACCGTGGTTTTCAAGGGCAAGGAAGAACATCTTCCCAAACCCACCAAGATGCTGATGGGGGCCAGCGCATTTCTTCGCGGGTACTGGCAGTTGCTGGTTGCGGGAATCGTTGCGGTGGTTGTGGCGTTCAAATTCGGCACCAAAACCACCATGGGCGAGCTCTGGTGGGACCGGGCCAAGCTCAAGATGCCCCTGGCCAGCAAAATGTTCAAGGCGCTGTATATCTCTCGAGGCATGCAGACCATGGGCGAACTGGTCAACGCGGGCGTCCCGATGCTCGAAACGCTTCAGATTACCGCGGCCATCAGCGGCAACCGCGTCCACCGCGACATGTGGATGGAGGTCCGCAAACAGGTCAAGGAAGGTTCGCGTATCACTCCTCCGCTTCGAAAGATGGGCATCCTGCCGGTCAACGTGACCCAGATGATCGCAGCCGGCGAGGAATCAGGTAACCTTGGCGAGGTCCTTTCCGAGGTTTCGAGCTATTACATGCGTGAGTTGAAGGAACGCATCAAGGCGTTCACCAGCATGCTCGAACCAATCATGATCGTGATCATGGGTGTTGTCGTCGGTTTCATCGCGATGAGTATTATTCTGCCGGTGTTCAAGATGTCCACCATGGCAGGAGAAAGGTAAGGTCGAGATGAATACCACAGACAGAAGACTCCGGCAGCGAGGCATGACCCTCGTGGAGGTACTGATGGCCATCGTGCTGCTGGCTATCGGTCTGGCCGGGATGCTTGCGGCCATCAGTTCCGGCACGCGGGTGAATGTCAAGGCCGCACAAAGAGCCCAGGCGTCTTTCCTGGCCCAGGAGATCCGGGAGTGGACGATCCGCCTGCCCATGGTCGACCCCGACGACCAGGTCGATGGAGACTACGACGACATCTGGGACGTTCAGGACGTGGAGTTCTCCCCGCCGCGGGATGGACAGGGAGAGGTCATTACCGATCCGGCGCTTTCCCAGTGGTCCCAGAAGGTGACGGTGGAGTTGCGTGACCGGCAAGATATCCAGAGCCCGCAGCCACCTCCGGGCCCCAACGAGACGGCCTTTCCACTGGTGTACATCCAGGTGGAGATCCGGGATCGAGGCGAAACGGTTTTCGTGACCGGTTGGCTTGCGGCGCTGAGCCAGCGCCGGATGGGGGGCTGATCATGGAACGCAAGGCAAAGGCAGGCGGATTTACGCTCATCGAGCTTCTGGTGACGGTGTTCGTGCTGGCGGTCGTGATGACGGCGATTGCCGCAGCCATGAACGGCGCGCTGGAAAACTACTCCCACAACGAAAGCGTTGCCCTGACCACCCAGGCGGGCCGAAGTGTGCTCAATCGCATGCTCTCGGAGATCCGTACCGCCCAGGATGTTGTGATCACCGATGCCGGAAAGGGACTGGAGATCGTCCCCGGCGACGACATTAACGCCACGATTCACTATAAAATCTCCGGGCAGAGACTGCTCTTCAAGCCGGCCGGGTCCAGCGAGTATCACGCGCTGCTCGGCGGAGAAGGGGATGAAGTCACCGTGGTGGACTTCCAGGCTTCCAAGCGTTATGACCTGGTGGATCCCGACGATCCAGCCAGCCAGGTCTACAACACCGCGGTAACGGTGGTGTTGGAGGTCCAGGCCAACGAGCAGTCGGCTCGCATGGAGGCCTCGGCCCTGGTGCGAAAGAACCTTGTCTACTGATAGTCTTTCCTGAAGTTCTGAACCCATGGCGGCCACCTTGTTTCCCGAGGGTGGCCGCCTTTTTTAGTCCGGAACCTGCCGGAACTCGGGGATGAATTGTCTGCGAAGCTGTGTAGAATGACCCGAACGCTCCGGTGAGAAGCCCGGGGGAACTGGAAAGACTTCGCAAGACATGCCCTCCAATGCCAACAGCTACCTCACCGGGCCGGTGACCCGGACGCTCCTGCGTAAGTCGCTGCCCATCATGGGCGGCTACTTCTGCGCGTTGACATTCAATGTGGTCGATACCCACTTCGTATCCAGACTGGGTGAGCTGCCCCTGGCCGTGATGGGCTTTGCCGAGCCTGTGACCATGCTCATGTTTTCCTTCGCGGTGGGAATCGGTGCAGGGACCAGCTCTGCCGTCAGTCGGGCCCTGGGAGAAGAAGATACCCTTGCTGCCCAGAGGCTCTGCCGCGACAGCCTTCTTCTGGCCCTGCTGGCAGGACTTGTCTTCCTGGCCTTGGGCTGGGGTCTGCTGGAGCCGATCTTCCGCCTGCTCGGGGCCGATGATCCGACCATGCCCTACGTTCATGCCTACATGGTGCCCTGGCTGCTCAGCGCTCCGTTGATGATCCTGGTGATGGTAGGTAACTCGACGCTGCAGTCGGCCGGGGCGACCGGGGTCTCCGGGGCGATGTTCTCCGCCGGGGCCTTGCTCAACGGCCTGCTGGACCCGCTGCTGATCTTCGGGTGGGGCCCTGTGCCGGCCATGGGCATTGCCGGGGCGGCCTGGGCAACCTTTCTGGCCCGGGCGGCGATGGTCTTGTTCACGATTCTCTATCTTGCAGGCCCGATGCAGCTTCTTCGCTTCGGGAAGTTTCAGCCGGGCGAGTTGCTCACGTCCTGGGCAGAGATTCTCTACGTGGGTATCCCGTCGGTTTCCACGAGCTTGTTGTTCCCGGTTTCCATCGGAGTGGTTACGCGCCTGGTTTCCGGGGTTTCACAGGCTGCCGTGGCTGCCTTTGGGGCCGGGCAACGCGTGGACAGCATCGGCATGGTCGTCTATTGGGCCATGTCCCGCGTGGAGGCACCGCTGGCCGGGCAGAGCTACGGGGCCGGCAAGCTGCAGCGCGTTTACCTGGTTCAGAGGTCCGCGACCCGACTCGGCCTGGCGTGGGGAGCGGTCTGTATTGTGATTCTGTGGGCCTTGGCCGAACCGATCGCACAGGGGTTGGTGGCTGAACCCGAGGTCCGTCCTCCGCTGGTGCTGTATCTGCGCATCACCGCGGTGGGGCTGGGCTTCCGCGGGATTACCGTCCTGGCCGGGGCGTTTTTCTCCGCACTGAAGCGACCCCTGCCGGCTGCGGCCATCGATGTCGTTCGAATGTTCCTGCTGACATTGCCTCTGGCCTGGCTGGGTGGACTGTGGCTGGGTGTGGGAGGCATCTTCGGGGGGGTTGCAGCCTCCAATCTACTGGCCGGTCTCCTGGCTGCCGGGTCCACGTATTACTACAGTCGAAAGCTCCAGAGCTCCTCCAAGGTCTCCGGCTGATTTTTTCTGTTCCGGCGGGGCCGTTGTGCCTCTCGCAACGGTCGGGTAGACTGGCTTGGACCTGCGGAACCCGCGAGCCGATGATCTTCTGCCGGCCCGGGCAGATCCCCGCAGATAGCCTCTGCTCGGTGCCCATTACCAGCGTGGATTTTCTGCCGACGTTTTGCGAATTGGCCCAGGCCCGGCTTCCCCAGAAACGCAAGATCGAGGGCGTCAGCATCGTCGATCTTCTACGGGGGGGCAAGGAGCTGGACCGCGAGGGAATCTTCTGGCATTACCCCCACTACGCCAACCAGGGCGGAAGGCCCGGCTGCAGCGTTCGAAGCGGCGACTGGAAGCTCATCGAGTTCTTCGAAGATCGCCACGTGGAGCTCTACAATCTCTCCAACGATGTCTCGGAAGAAACCGACCTGGCCGCAAAGGAGCCCGAGATCGTCCAGCGCCTCAGGTCCATGCTCCACGCCTGGCTGGAAGACGTCGATGCCCGGATTCCCCAACCCAACCCGGACTGGTCCGAGTAGCCGGTCTCAGCGCTGTCAACACGTCGCGAGCTGCGGTCTTTCCGCCGGGCTGCCCTTCTGGGCCGGGCCATGTTGGCTCGCAGAGCGCGAGAACCTTGCGAACAGGCCCTTGTACTGACGCATCAGGTCGACAAGTTCGCTGCGGGTGTGGGGGTCGATTCCCGAGAGAATCGCTTTGAGTTCCAGCAGGTCCACCTGGCTCAGGGCCCGGCCCAGGAAGTAGCTTTCCACCTGCTGCTTCAGAGGGGGATCCAGGATTCCTTCCGGCAGCAGAAACTGTTCGAACCGCAAGACTCCGCTGGAATCATCGAGGGTAAAGCGAAGATCACGCATCGATACGCCTCCGTATTGAGTACGACTTTACTACCTTCGAATCATGATAGCGCCGGGCTTGGCCGAAAGAGGCGAGCTTTTGCGAATTGGCTGATCGGTCCGGCCATTTGCGCCTCAGGGGTAGAGCTCGGCGATGGCGGTGAAGTAACGCACCAGCACGGCCACAAGAAGTACGGCTACAGCGAAGTAGAAGAAGATACCCATTGCCAGAGCCACTGCGACACTTTGCGGGTCGCGATGGGACGGCTCCATTTCCTGTCTCCGCGGGCTGCGTGCCTGGGGGCTGACCGTGCCCAGGGCGGCGAAGAGCATCGTAAGCAGAATGCCTGAAATGACAAAGCCCAGCCATGCGACGCCGAAGACCACCGGTCCGACCGGGTAAAACCAGGCTCCAAAGGCCCAGGTCGAAAGAAACAGGAGCACAAAGAGAAATAGCGCCCCCCGCAGGGGGCCCGGAGCGCGCTGTTTAAGGACGGCCATCAGGAACAGCGTAAAGATCCCTGCAAGCAACAGAGACAGCATGAACTGCATCAAAAACATCCAGCCTCCATCTTGGAATGGGTTTCAGCGGCCCGGAATTCGGCAATGCGGTATAGGGAATGCTAGGAAGCCCGACGCCTCGAAACGATCTTGCGATACAAATTCACGATTTTTGCACTTGCCAGGACCAAAAAAACGGCAATAATGTCTGGTGCTCAAGCGGTTGTCACGCAGCCGCGCAGTGTTCAGACACAAGGAGTCATTCATGATCAGGATTCGTACAGACCAAACTGCCTTAACAGGCAAGGTGTTTACCGACCTGAGGTGAGCCGGCTCCTTTGTACATGATGCTTTCCGAGCCCGCTCGCCCAGGCGTGAGCGGGTTCGTTACTTCCAGGCCGACCCGGCCTCGACGCCCGCATGTTCGCGGGCTTTTTTTGTGGTATGCCCAACCGCCGACAGCGCTCTTGGGCTTCAGAGGGAAATGATGTTTTCAAGAATCAAGGAATTATGGGCCCTGATGAAGGGCCACCGGCTGCGATACTCCCTGGCCATGGGCGCGATGGTCCTGGCCTCGCTGGTCATCCTGCTTCAGCCGCTGGTCACCCGCGGAGCGATTGATTATGTCATCAACGGCATGGAACTGGATGCTCCGGGCTTCGTCCGAAACGCCATCGAGGCTATCGGAGGCCGGCAACTGCTGCGCAACCATCTCTGGCTGGTCGGGGCTGCTCTGGTCGCCGTCACCGTGGTATCCGGTGCATTCATGTACCTCAAAGGACGCTACAGCGCCATCGCCTCCGAGTCGATCTGCCGGGACCTGCGCGATCGCCTCTACGGGCATTTGCAGCATCTGCCTGCATCCTACTACGACCAGGCCGACACCGGCGACCTGGTCCAGCGCTGCAGCAGCGACGTGGAGACCCTGCGGATGTTCCTCTCGCAGCAGGTGGTGGAAATCGGACGTTCGATCGTGCTGCTCCTGGCGATCGTGCCGATCATGTTCGCCCTGCACGTGCCCCTGGCCCTTTGGTCGATGGTCCTGATCGTGCCGATCCTGATCTTCGCGATTGTCTACTTCTCTCGCGTGCGGTTTGACTTCCAGAGAATGGACGAATCGGAAGGCGCCATGACCGCCTGCATACAGGAGAACCTTACCGGCATCCGCGTGGTGCGCGCCTTTGCCCGTGGAGAGTTCGAAAAACAGCGCTTCGCCAAACGCAACGACGACTACCGCGACAAGTGGTACCACCTGATGCGCGCGCTGGCTGCCATCTGGGCCATCAGCGATTTGATGTGCCTGCTCCAGTTGGGCATTGTCACCGTCGCAGGGGCCTACTACCTCCTGGGCGGGGCGATTACCGTCGGCACGTTCTTTGCCTTCCAGATGCTCGTAAACCAGTTTCTCTGGCCCGTGCGACACATGGGGCGGATGCTGGCCGAGACCGGAAAAGCCACCGTCGCCATCGGGCGAATCAACGAAATCCTCCAGGCCCAGCCGGAAGAGGACGACGACGGCCAGGCCCAGGCCGCCAATCGCCGGGGCAAGGGACACATCCGGATCGAGGATCTGCACTTCCACCATGGAACCGAAGCGGTCCTCAACGGCATCTCGGTGGAGATCCCGACCGGAAAGACCCTCGCCATTCTCGGCCCCAGCGGGTCGGGCAAGAGCACGATCATCAACCTCCTGCTGCGGATGTACGACTACCGGCAGGGCCGGATCCTCCTGGACGGCAAAGAAATCCGCTCTCTGCCCCGCAAGCTGGTGCGTTCGCAGATCGGCGCAGTCCTCCAGGAGCCGTTCCTGTTCTCTCGAAGCATCCGCGAGAACATCAAACTCGGGCGCATCAACGCCTCGGATGAAGAAATGGTCCAGGCGGCTGCGGCTGCGTGCGTCCGCGAGAATATCGAGGAATTCGACGAAGGCTACGACACGCTTGTCGGCGAGCGGGGAGTGACTCTCTCGGGAGGACAGAGACAGCGCGTGGCCATCGCCCGGGCGCTGGTCAAGGATCCGCCGATTCTGATTTTGGACGACGCCCTCTCCGCAGTCGACACCCGGACCGAGCAGATGATCCTCGATGCCTTGCGAAGCCGTCGGGGCAGGCATACGACCATCGTCATCGCACACCGGCTTTCCACCCTTGCCGAGGCCGATGAGATCATCGTTTTGGATCACGGACGTATCATCCAACGCGGCGATCATGGAACGCTTCTCGCCCAGGAAGGGCTCTACAGCCGGCTCTGGCAGATCCAGAGCAGCCTGGAAGAAGATCTCAAAACCGAAATGGGGGCCGCCACGGCCCCGGAAGCATAAAAGGACGATCATGGCTCATTCAACACTGCAGGAAGAGGAATTCTCCGGCGGGTTCCACCTTGCCCCCTGGAAGCGGATCTTTCGCGAGGGACGCTCCAGCTGGAAGTGGATCGCTCTGATGATGTGCATCGCACCGTTGACCGCGGTGGGAGACGCCGGGTTCACGCTGGTGACCAAGTTCGTTATCGACGACGCAACCAACGGGGCGGGCGCTTCTCGCACGTGGGTCTACGGGCTGCTCTTTGCCGCACTGGCGGTGGGATTCTCGATCTGCGTCGGCTCTTTCATCCTGATAGCGGGAAGGATCTCCACAGGCCTCAGTCATCAGCTTCGCACCAGCGGCTTTGCCCGGCTCCAGGAGCTGTCCTTTTCGTACTACGACCGTCGCAGCGTGGGGTGGCTGGTTACGCGCCTGACCAGCGACTCGGATCGACTGGCCCGGCTGATCGCCTGGGGCAGCCTCGATGCCGTCTGGTCGGTCTGCATGCTTGGCGGGATTGCGGCGGCGCTGCTCTGGCTCAATTCCACACTGGCCCTGTGCGTCCTGTCGGTGCTGCCCCCGCTGCTGGTGCTGAGCTACTGGTTCCAGAAGCGCCTGCTGCGAGGACACCGCAAGATCCGAAAGACCAATTCGCGCATCACCGCTGCCTTTAACGAAGGCATCATGGGGGTTCGCACGACCAAGACCCTCGTCCGTGAGAGGCAGAACCTCCGCGAGTTCAAGGAACTCTCGGGCAACATGTACGGCGATTCGGTGCGAAATGCGATCCTCCATTCGCTCTACTTCCCCCTGATGCTGGGATTGACCAGCCTCGGAGCCGGTGTGGCCATGTGGCAGGGCGGGCTGGAAGTCCTTCGCGCCGAGGCCGGGGGCATGTCCCTCGGAACGCTCTTTGCCTTCGTATCCTTCAGCCTGCACTTCTTCTTCCCGGTGCAGGAATTGAGCCGGTTCCTGGCCGATTCCCAGGCTGCCCAGGCCGCTGCCGAACGCGTCGCGGAGTTGCTGGAAACCCAGCCGGAAATCCGCGATGCACCGGAAGTCCAGGCCGCCATGGCCGGGGCCGGCGACCGCGAAGACCAGCCGGAACTCGCCATGGACGGACAACCCGAACGGATCGAGACCGTGGAATTTCGCGATGTGACCTTCGCCTACGAGCCGGGTCGAAATGTCCTGGAGGATTTCAACCTGCAGGTCCGTTCGGGAGAGACCATCGCCCTTGTGGGACCCACCGGGGGAGGCAAGAGCACGATCGTCTCCCTGCTCTGCCGATTCTATGAGCCCACTGCGGGGCAGATTCTCATCAACGGCGTCGAGTACCGCAAGCGAAGCCTGCTCTGGCTTCAGTCGAACCTGGGCATCGTCCTCCAGGCCCCGCATCTGTTCAGCGGGACGATTCGGGAGAACATCCGCTACGGCCGCCTCGATGCCACCGATGACCAGGTCGAACAGGCGGCCCGCTGGGTCGACGCCCATGACTTCATCCAGGCTTCACAGCAGGGCTATGACACCCCCGTGGGCGAGGGCGGAACGCGCCTCAGTACGGGCCAGAAGCAGTTGATCAGCTTCGCCCGGGCGGTATTGGCTGATCCGCAGATCTTCGTCATGGACGAAGCGACCAGTTCGGTAGATACGGGCACGGAACAGCGGATCCAGTCTGCTCTCGGGCGGATCCTGGAAGGCAGGATCAGCTTTGTCATCGCTCACCGGCTCTCGACGATACGCTCAGCCGACCGGATCCTCCTGATCGCCAGAGGCCGGGTCGTCGAGCAGGGAACCCACCATGAGCTGATCGCGTGTCGCGGAGAGTACTTCAAGCTGTACACCCAGCAATTCACCCGGGAGCACGAAGAATATCTGATGACGGACTCGGATGCGTGAGGTCCGTAACCATCGCTCGGGTTGCCTTTTACCCGGCAGGGCTTTGGTAAAATGCATTCCGGAGGAAAGAATTCCGTCTCTTACGTATTGCCAACTTCACAGCATCGGGTACAATTACAGCGTTGAATGAGGGCAACGGTAAGCCCGGTACGTTTTGAGTGTAATCCGGTATCTATCTGTGGAGGTCGACTGACGGGCTGCTCGGGGCAATTGGATCCGACAAATTTTGCGGAATCCTTTTTTTGCCTGTTGACAGCCTATCTGACCGGATCTAAGATCCATGCACTTCAGGACGAGAGGAAGCTTCTGAGGCCCTGAAAACAAGATCCCATACAGGCTGGTTCTCCCCCTTGCCAGCCTGTCCTATGCAGACTTGGTCCCCCCCCGCCAAGTCTGCTTTTTTATGCGCACAGTGTTCTTGTCGAGGTGGGTATAAAAACAGGACGCCCGCAGCATGGTGCCACGGGCGTCCCTGAAGCCGACGGGAGGGAGGCGCCGGCTTCGCTACTCGGGCTTCTGGGCGCTTACCGGGACCGGCATGAGGATCATCATGGCGGTGGCTCCGCCGACGATCGTGCCGAACAGAACGGTATCGAACAGGTCGATGCCCGTCAGTTCCGGAGTCGCCAGGACGCTGATGGTCAGCGCTGCCATGATGCAACTGGCCGGCAGGGCCAGCCCCAGCAGAAACCTCCGTTTTTCCCGGCGCAGGAAAGCAGGCCAGAAACCCGCACATAGCCCCCCCAGGGCAGCTGTGAGGACCTCGTTGGACCACCCCGCTTCCCGGGCCAGCAAGGCCAGCAAAAATCCGCCGCCAAGCCCAAGGGCATAGCCCAGCAGACCAAAGGCTATTGCCAGGGCGAAGTAGAAGGGTCCGCCGATAAGATTTGTGGTTCTGGCAAACATGATCTCACCTTCTCGTCTTTCAGGACTGACTGACCGCTCAGTCATCCGCAGTTGCTACCGGAGGCGTCGGCCGCCTTCCTCGGCACTTGAAACCTATGATTCATCCAAGGGAAGGGCAAATCGGGCGTAAAAAAGACCACAAGCCTCTGTTTGCGACAAAAATCCGGGCTGTCGTTGAGACAAATCTCAAGTGATCTCCCTGCAAGTTCTACCTGAGCAAGGATTTGTCGACCAGGGAAACCGCCTGCTCCTCCGGGGCCGAAACAGAGGAAATCAAAAGGGATTCCGGGTAATGCCACGGCGGGCAGATGTCCGATAATCATAAAAAGGCCCATGGCCCAAACGGACAATTCAGTCTTGTGCAAGGAGGCACATGCATGTACGCCAACGAAGACAAAGCCGGCGCCGAAAAGGCCCTGTTTCGGCTCGCCAGCCAGCGCGAATCCTCTCAGACGCCCCTTCCGGAAATCCGCGGAATCTACACCGGGCAGTCCGACTCATCCCAGATCGAACCCGATCAACCCGGCGGGGCGATGCGGACCCTCCTGCGAGCCTTTGCCGACGAATTCTCCGACAGGCTCCAGCCCCTGCTGAAGCCCATTCGACAAACCGTCGAAACACTCGACACTGCGGGCGAATCCTGCCGGGCTAAGACCATTTTGCCCGACCTGCGAGACCTTCACCATCAGGTCTCTGCCTTGATCGAGAAGGTCTCGGCCCAGCAGGCATACGTGCTGATCTTCGGCCCGCTCAAGAGCGGCAAGAGCACCTTCATGAACGCCATGTGCGGTTCCTACATCAGCGAAGTAACCGCCTTGCCGGCCTATCCCTGCCTGGTCAACGTCTCGCACAGCGAAAAGGAACAGTTCTCCATCACTCGTTACGACGGTTCGAGTGAGGAGATACAGGGCCGTGAGCTTTTGCGGCAACGCGTCGAGGCAGACCACGTAGCCCTGATCGAACGGATTCGCCAGGTCGAGGCCTCGGGGGAATCCTTCGATCCGATCGGGCACATGAGCCAGGCCATACGGAAAATTGACGTCAAACTTCCCGCCGGTCAGCTCGGGGCCTCGGGTGCGGTGCTGGTGGACACCCCGGGACTCTATACGAAGATGAAGTTCGGCTACGACAGGATGACCCGGGACTTTCGCAGCTCTGCCGCCTGTGCCATCTTCATCGTGAAAACCGACAATCTCTTCCTCGAACAGGTCTTTGACGAATTCGGCGAACTGCTGGAGCTCTTCAGCCGCGTCTTTTTGGTCGTGAATCTCGACCACTCCAAGCAGGATCTTCAACCGGACGGATCTCTGGCCCCCAGCCTCGAGCGGGAAGACCCGGCCCGGATTGTTCGAACCTTCCAGGACCTGTCCATGAGCGCTTCGCTGAGCCAGGCCGCCGAGGAAGGCAGGCTCCGTATCTACCCGGTGGATCTGCTTCGCTCGGCCAGCCGACGGATCCGTGGTCAGCAGAACCCGGAAGAACCTACCCACGGAGAGACCCGCTTCGAAACGCTCGCGGAGGATCTTGGCTCTTACCTGAACTCCAATGAATACCTGCGGGAATTCCTTCGCGACTCGCTCAAACGCGGCTCCAGCCTGCTGGGAGAACTGGCCCAGTTGGTGGAAGACGAAAGCGTCCAGGATCTGGGCGACCAGAGACGAATGCTCCAGGACGAGCTCCAGCGTTGCAGGGACCGCCGCGAAGCGCTCAAGCGCATTGCCAAGGTGGACTGGAACCGCCAGGCCGGCGACCGGGCCAATCAGATGACGGCCTCTATGAGCGCAGAGGCAGACAGGCTCCACGAAAACATCACACTGGCCCTGACAGGTGCCATCGACGAGTGGTTCCAGAACGACCAGCCCCTGGTTGCACTTAACGATCGCGCGGGGCAACTGCTCAAGTCCGCCCAGGAAGATCTGCTCCGACTGGCCAGGCACGAGTTGGCTGGGCTGGCGTCGAAACAAGTCGAATGGCTCGAAGATGCTTCGGTCCGCAAAGACCTCCAGACAGCCGGTATCGACCTGGAGGAAATCCTCCAGGGAGCCGTCGAAATCGGGCAAAAGAAAATTCGCCTCGAGCACATCCAGCCTCGGCTCGAACCGGGAAACATCCCCATCCGCAAAACCCTTTGGGATTGGCTGCTGCTGCGAAGCACCGGCAAGGTTCGCAAGAGAGTTCTGGGCGACGGGACCTGCCAGGTTGATGCCGCCGAAAAGAGTAAACGGATCGGCGACGCCGGCCGGGATGCCATGCGCCAAATGGCCGTCGAGCAGCTCGACAGCCTTCTGAAGCAGGCCTCGGACGAGTTGCCCCGCATGGCCTTTGAAGCCGCCTTGGACGAACTGCGCAGCCGGATAGGCCGGCAAGGCCAGGCCATGATCGAGCAGACAGGCAAACAGATCAACCAGACATCCCATCTGCTCGAACAGGTAGCCGAGATCGTGGAATCGACGGATTCCCTTCGCGACGCTGTCAACGATGCATCGGTGCAACTGGAGCGGATCGAAGACCAGTATCGTTTTGAAGAGTCGTCCCAGGAGGAGACGGACGAGGCCGATGAAGAAGCCCCGCAGCAGGAAGAGACCCAGAAGGTTATCGAACTGGAAGGGGTGGACTGAGAAGCCCGACGCGGATCTGCTTGGAAAACCGGGCCTGAAAAGGTAGATTCCTGCCTGGACCCGGCGATATCAGCAAAGGAATCTCGATGGCGAAACTGGAGTTCTTCGGAGCGGCCGACACGGTAACCGGCAGCATGCACCTGTTGCACATCCCCGGCGGAGCCTGGGGGCTGGATTGCGGCCTGTATCAGGGGCGCCGCCAGGAAGCCCGCAAACGAAACGAGACGTTCCCGCTTCGTCCGGATCGTCTAAGGGGCCTGCTGCTCTCGCATGCGCATATCGACCACAGCGGGAACATTCCCGGGCTGGTCAAGCGAAAGTTCGACGGGCCCGTTCACGCGACCTCCGCCACGTGCGACCTGTGCAGAGTCATGCTGGCCGACAGCGGGCATATCCAGGAGGAAGACGCCCGATTCTGGAACGAAAAGCGGGCCAAGGATCCCAGCGAACACATCGAGCCTCTTTACAACGTCGAGGACGCCGTTGAAGCCCTGACGCATCTGGTTCCCCAGCCTTACGATGCCCCCTTCGAATTTGCCCCCGGCGCCACGGCGACGTTCATCGAGGCAGGGCACATCCTGGGCTCTGCCTGCATCCTGGTCGAGTTGTCCGAAGACAGCGACCCGATCCGCCTGCTCTACACGGGTGACCTGGGTAGATTCAAGATGCCCATCCTGCGGGACCCGAGTTGTCCGATGCCACCGGTGAATTACCTGATCACCGAGAGCACCTATGCCAACCGGTCGCATGACAACCCCACCGACATGCAGGATCGCCTGGTCAAGATCATCAACGAAACCCGGGCAGAGGGCGGAAAGGTGATCATACCGGCCTTTTCCGTCGGTCGGACCCAGAACGTCGTCTACTACCTTTCCAAGGCGATTCACGAAGGCCAGCTCGAACCGCTGCCGATCTTTGTCGACTCTCCACTGTCCACCAACGCTACGGAGGTCTTCAAACGCCATCCGGAGTGTTACGACACCGAGGCCAGGGACTTCTGGTGGTCCGACGGGGATATCTTCGGACGCCAAACCGTGCGGTACATCACCGATGTGAACGAATCCAAGAGGCTCAACTCCCTCGATGAGCCTTGCGTGATTCTTTCCGCATCGGGCATGTGCGAAGCCGGCCGAATCCTTCACCATCTCAAGAACAACATCGAGAGCGAGAAGAACACCGTCGTAATCGTCGGGTACATGGCCCAGCATACCCTGGGCCGACGCATCGTCGAACGTCGCGAGGAGATCAAGATATTCGGGCGGTTCTACCGCCTGCTCTGCCGGATCGAGATCCTTAACGGTTTCAGCGCCCATGCGGATCATGCCGACCTGGTTCGTTGCCTTGGGCCCCTGGCAACGAACCTCAAAGGGGCCTTCTGCGTCCACGGAGAGCCCGAACAGACTCAGGCGATGGAAAAGATCCTTTCGGAAGCAGGATGCTCAAACGTTGTAACTCCCAAGCCGGGCCAGCAGATTTCCCTGTGACCGGTTGCTTCCGCCGCGCCTTCCAGGCTGTTGCCGAGAGGTGAGACACCACGGCCTTTTCAATCCGTATCTTGCAGGCAGTCATGCCCAGGGGGTCGTTTTTTGGGGCGTTCTGCACCCGGCGTGGGGATTGTGCTTATCCGTCAAATCCGCGATTCGAGAAATCCCCTCTTGCTGCTGCTGACCAAGAGCGATAATATAAGATAGAAGCATTTCTCCTACTCTTACAGGAGCACAGCGTATGTCAGCGAATCGATTGCATAGGCTTGCGGATTTGGCTGTACTTCTGGTGCTCATTGGCATTTTGGGCACCGCCGGCGTCTGGAGTCTTACACAGGTGGTTCGGGCCGGGGCTTCCGGGCTTAGCTCTGCTGGGCCAAGAGCGGGGGCCGATTCCAACGGGCTGAGCATTTCGGAAGTGGCTCCACCCAGTCGACACGAGCAGGTTCTGATGGAAATCCGTCGCCTTCATCTGCGGGCAGGCAGGCAAGCCGGCGCCGAAGATCCCACAAGCGAGATGCCCGCAGAAGCCTTGGAAAGCATCTCCGGACTTCGAGACTGATCGGTTCTGCCCCTCGCAGCGCAACGGCAAACAAGCCGGGGGCGTTCTGCCAGGAGCGACTGATCGAAATCCCGGGATGAGCGCTGGACCAGGGCTGTCAAAACTCTCCAGCCAGGCACTGCGGCCGGTATCGTCGATTCAGTGCAATTACGACGACAGTCTCGGCCCATCGCTCGGCGCGAAAACTCTTGTCCCTCCCCCTAGCTCATATGGAAGGTTTCGGGGGTCTCTGCGGGCTGTCCTTTCAACTGCCGGTTGAAATCACGCAGCATCTGTCTCAACTCGGAAATCGCCCAGGCGATGTAGGCTTCGCTGTGGGAGGGCTTTCCGCGCTTCTCGACCTTGAGTCCCTTGTCCACGTGTGTCAGGAACAGGTCTGCCTCTTCCTCGGTGATCGGCTTGGGATTGCATCCCCATTCCAGCAGGTCCAGAAAACGCTCCCGATGGCGCCGGGAACGCAGGAACTGGCTGGGGGTCAGAAAGGAACCGGGAAGCATCGAGATCTGAATCCCCTTCAGGGCCATGATAATCGGCTCGTAGTTGATCTGACTGTGCAGTCTCAAAAAGCGGAACTGCTGGACGTACACGCCTTCGCGTAGCCCAGTTGTGGCCGGGTAGAGATCCGCCGTGCTTCGCGAGTATCTCTTTCGGATATCCGAGAAGAGAATGTGCGATCCTCCCGGAGCGCAGCCGATGATTTCGTTGGTCGACAGTCGCGTCACGCGGTATCGGTCGTCCGAGCCGAGCTTGAGCTCGCCGGCCATGGCGAAGAGACACTTGAGCACGGCCAGGGGGACCAGGCGATCTGTGACCGGTTTGTGCTGCTGGCTTTTGAGCTGCATGGAGATGTGCACGCTGTGGGGACGGACGTCGAAGAACTTTCGCGTCTCGTGAATGAACTGGTTGAGCACCCACGGGTCGTCCGTGATCGGCTTGGAAAGGTTGGCCTCGAGCGAAAGATTGCCCGGGGCCACCTCGAAAAAGCCGCGTCGGGGCCGGGCCGAGGCCTTGTCGTGGTGGTCGTCCACGTGTCCCCCGAGCTTCCAGGTGAGCACGTCCAGGCCGAAATCGCTGAAATAGAGAAACCCGTCGTACTGACAGTCCCGCATCGTGTCGCCACGGGGGTCGTGGATGACCTCGTGGCCGATGTTGGAAAACTCCAGTTCGGTCCCCAGGGGTATCCCTCCTGAGCCCATGTGCGTGCGGATATAGTTGAGTTCCCTTCGGGCCTCCTGGGAATCATAGAGCGCATCTGCCGCCACGACCGACCATCGCACAAAGTCGATAAGGTGGTCGGTCTGGAAGGACAGGTCGGTCAGGCAGTCGCCGGTGACCATGCCCAGGGTGGTGTCGTTATTGTTGAGCAGGCGGAGCCCGATGAGCGAGCTGATCGTCCGGTCGTAGTATTTTTTGCTGAGTCCCAGGTGATCCAGTTCGAACCGCAGGTCGCGGCGGATGCGCTCTTCAAACTGGTTGAAGATCACCTGTCGGATGACCAGTGACAGGTAATTGGGGGCCAGTACGCGGGCTTCGGAGTCTTCGATGATCCGGTTGAAATCGCGCAGCGGGTCGTCCTTGATGGAATGGCGAATGGCATAGTCGCTGATTCCCCCGGACTCGAAATGCTGTCGGATCAGGTCGCGAATGGTCGAGCCGCGCAGCTCCCCCACGGCCCGGCGGGCGGTGCGTTCGGTGGTATGGAGCTTCTCGCGTTCGGTTTCCAGCAGGGCGGCCTGGATCTTCTTATCCAGGAGGACCTCCTGTTTGAGCGGGTCGCGGAATTCATAGCCGAAGGCGTGTTTGAGCTTGTCCAGATGGGCCACGAAGACGACGGCTCGTACCTGGTCGTCGGCGGTGTAGACTTTCAGGGTTCTGCGGCGGTAGTTGTCGCCTTCGTAGCGTCGCAGGGCGGAGAGAATCTGGGGGGGCAGGGGTCCGATCACCAGGCCCCGGATGCGCCCGTGCTCGTCCGGTTCGGCGTAGAGGTAGGTGTTGTCCGGGCTGACCTTTCGGTAGCCGTCCAATACGGCCTCCCGGGCCCAGACGGCCTCGACTCCGTCTGCTTCCTCTTTGCGCATAACCAGCCGGGTGCCCGTCACGGCCCGAAAGACCGACGGATCCATCAGCGTGCCGTAAACGAACAGGTGAAACGGCTTGCGGGGTCGGCGTTGTCTTGCGGAATTAACGGCGAATCTCCAAGTGGTAGGGCAGGGCGGTCAGATAACGCTGCGTTTCCACCAATTGCATCATATCCAGCCAATAAGCCGCCCCGGGATTGCTCTGGAGAATCCGTTGGAGGAGGATACTCTCAGGCCCGACCGGACGCGGCGCGCGGGTTCCCATCGAGCCGGAAAGGATGTCCGCCAGCGTCTTGGGCCGGGGCAGCTCGATAAAGTGGGAGCGTTCCACGCCGGCCCATTCCTGGGCGACCATCACGGCTTCACGCAGTCCGCCCATCGCGTCGATCATTCCCAACTTCCTGCCTTGGGCGGCGGTGAAGATCCTCCCACCGGCGACCGACGTGAGCTTGGCAATCTTCTCGCCTCGGCCTTGCTTGACCCGCTTGATGAACAGGTCGTAGACGCTTTGGGCGTGTTTCTTGACCTTGGCAAGTTCCTGGGCCGTCCAGGGGCGCGAGAAACCCAGGCCCGCGTTGGCTCCCCTGGTGATCTCCCAGGTGTGCATCTTGAGTTTGCCCAGCAGTTCCTTCGTGGCCAGCTTTCCCGTCACCACACCGATCGAGCCGACAACCGCACCCGGATCGGCCAGGATGTAGTCAGCCCCCATGGCGACGTAGTATCCGCCCGAGGCAGCCATCGAACCCACCGAAGCGATGACGGGCTTCTTCTGGCTGCAGGCCTCCACGGCCTGGTAGATCAACTCGCTGGCCAGGGCAGAGCCGCCCGGAGAGTCGATCCGGAAGATCACCGCCTTGATATTCTCGTCCTTGCGGACCTGCTCGAAGGCTTCGGTAAGTGTTTTGTGGCCAACGTGTTTTCCGCCAAACATCGACTCGCCGCTTGTGCCCATGACGATCATGCCGTCTGCGTGGATAATGGCAATGGTCGGGTCCTTCGTCCGGGGCTCGGAGGGTCCTCGCGTAAGCATGGCCAGCAACTCGAAGGGGTTGGACAGATCCAGGCCCTGAGGCTCCTTCTTGCCGAATCCTTCCTTCCAGCTTGGCAGGGCATCCTGGGTATCCAGGTGTTTCTCGACCTTCTCCCGCCATGTCAGTCGAGTCACGAGCTGATCGACCAGCTTGTGTTTCAGTGCTTCCTGGCCCAGCAGCGGGCCCTGGTCGATTGCCTTGCGGACCGCTGCGGCTTCCAGGTCTCTCTGCCGGGCGATCTGCCCGACCATCTGTTGGTAAAGACCGTCCAGAAGCTTGTTGTATTCGCCCTTGAGTTGCTCGGAAGGTTCGCTGCGGGTCACAGGCTCGGCCGCGCCCTTGTAATCGCCGATCTGGATCATCTGCGGCTGGATGCCGATCCATTCCATCGTCTCACCCAGGAAGGTGAGTTCCGCACCGAGACCGACGAGCATGAGTTCCCCGGCCGGCTCGAGGCTCACGTCGCGCGCCGCCGAAGCCACCAGGTAGTCCGACGCCCGGGCCGAAACCAGATGCGCATGGACGGGCTTGACCTGGTCCAGTCGCTTGACGGCGTCGGCCAACTCGGACGCCTGAGCCCAGCTCATCTGAGGAAAATCGATCTCCAGAGCCACCGCGTGGATGTTTTCATCGTTTCGGGCCTTGGCCAGGCGTTGCAGCCAGTCCCGCAGGCTCATCTGGGTCGAATCACTGCCAAAGAGAGAAACGTTTGGAGGCGAGTCATGCACGACCCCGCTGAGAGTCATCTGGGCGATGTTGAATTCCGGCTTGCGTTCAGCGTCCGGTTGGTCGTCCGGGGCCTGGTCTTCCGTAACGTCGCGATCGTCTTGCGTGCTCAACAGGAGCTTGATCGCCTCGGAGGCAGAAAGTCCTTTGCCTTCGGAATCTCCGGGGTCTTCTTCCTGGTCGGAATCCCCCTTTTCCTGAACCTGCGCGCCCGGCCGGGCCTGGGCGGCCATCCATTGCTCGATGCGGCGGGCATCGGCCTGGGTGAATCGGACTTCGGCCGGGAGATCCGGATCGAGTTCCTTCAGCCCTTGGGTATCAGGAGCCTTCTCCTCTTGGAGTCCAATTCGGGCAGGGGCGGATGCGTCCCGGGCCTGCCTCGAATCGGGCATCGTGGAGTCATCCTGGGTCAACCAGAGTCCACCCAGGGCAAGAGCCGTTATCAGCAGAAATTGATGGTACATGGATCGTCTCCTTTTCCCTTGTTTCGGAGTCACCGGATCTGAGTTTCAGTGTACTGTCTTTGGCGGGGGGGAGCAAATAAACCGACTCGGCTGCACAGGCCGGTCGCGGCGCGGCGGCCGGCGAAGCTTGTGGTATAATCCGGCCCATGCGAAGACGCGATGAGCCCATGCCTGTCAAATACTGGAGCCGCGCCGGCCTGATCCTCTCCTACTGGTGCAATGCCCGATGTCCCTCCTGCTATCTGTGCTGCTCTCCTCGCCATAGCCATTGGATGTCGGTCGAGAACGCACTGACCTGGTGGGAGCAACTCATCCGGGCCAGCCCCCACGGGTGTAGAATCCACCTGACCGGGGGTGAGCCCATGGGCAACTGGCCTGTCCTTTCGGAAATCTGCCGCCGGGCGCGGTCCCAGGGCCTCAGGCCACTGGAGAAGATTGAGACCAACGGCGACTGGGCGGTAAATGATGCTACGATCCGCCAGAGGCTTTCGCTTCTCGACGAAGCCGGCATGGAAAAGCTCTCGATTTCGGCCGACCCTTACCACCAGATGTTCGTCCCGATCGACCGTGTGCGAAAACTGGCCCGCCTCGCCTCTGAGATTCTGGGCCCCAAGCGGGTACAGGTGCGCTGGGAGGACTGGCTGGTCGAGGCCCCGGATGTCCGCCGGCTGACGGACCCGCAGCGCCGGGAGCTTCTGGCAGATTTCGCAAACAAAGGGCGGGACCGCTGGGCAGGCCGGGCCGCCGACGTACTCGCCCAGTGGGCTACCCTCAAGTGTGCATCGGAATTTGTCGATAAAAGCTGCCATGGAGCGTTGCTGCGCTCCAAGCATGTGCATGTGGACCCCGAGGGGCTTGTGATGCCCGGTACCTGCGGCGGCATCGTCCTGGGCAGACTCCAGGAGCAGTCGGTCGAGGAACTCTGGTCCGGACTGGAATCGGACTATGCTTCCAGGCCTGTTGTGGGAGTTCTTGCTGCGTCGGGCCCTGTTGGCCTGGCCGAAGCGTCGGGACGTACCGAGCTTGCCCGCGGCCGATTCGCAAGCAAGTGTGCCCTGTGCCGGCAGGTCCGACGGCGGCTGGTGGTTGACGCCCGGGGAGGCGATGAACTGGCGCCGGCCTGGTTGTACCGGGAAGAATCGGAAGGTTTTGGCAACCAAACGCCTTCCGATGACGTACAATAACAGCAGTTCGTCCTTAAGGGAGCGTCTTGACTAAGGCTACCTTTGTGGATAAGGTTTCGGCGATTTGCACACATCATCCGACGGGCCCCTGGGACCTGTCAGAGAATCAGCTGGAAACTCGATGAATTCCGACAAATCAAATGGCGATTCGACAAAGGTTTCTCCCTCGGTGGATACCGAGCTGGGCAAACTGGTCGTAGATCACGGTCTGGCGACGAGCGAGGAAGTGCAGCAGTGCCTCGAGCATCGCAGCGAGCCGGATGCTTCGGGCCAGAGCCTGGCCGATGTTCTGGTTCATCACGGCGTGGTGACCGTGAGTCAGATCAGTCGGATCAAGAAGACCATCGAGGATTCCCGGAAGGGCCAGCAGATTCCCGGCTACCAGATCCTCGGTCGCCTCGGCAGCGGCGCGATGGCTACCACCTTCAAGGCCCGCCAGCTGAGCTTGGACCGCCTGGTGGCCATCAAGGTCCTGCCCAAGCGCCTCAGCGAGAACGCCGAGTACGTGGAGCGCTTCTACAAGGAAGGTCGCGCTGCAGCCAAGCTCAACCATCCCAACATTGCCCAGGCATTCGACGTGGGCGAAGCGGGAGGCTATCACTATTTCGTCATGGAGTACGTCGAGGGACATACGCTCTATGACGAATTGGCCTCGGGGAAGGTCTTCAGTGAAGACGAGGCCCTTCGCGTGGTGATCCAGATCGCCCGGGCGTTGGAACATGCCCATGGCCAGGGACTGATCCATCGCGACGTGAAGCCCAAGAATATCATGATGACCGGCGACTCGATGGCCAAGCTGGTCGATATGGGGCTTGCCCGGCAGGTCAGTGACGAGAAAACCGCCCGCGCGGAGGCGGGGCGCGCCTTTGGTACACCCTATTACATCAGTCCCGAGCAGATCCGGGGCGAGTTGAACATCGACTTCCGTGCGGACATCTACTCCCTGGGAGCCACGTTGTACCACATGGTCACCGGACGGGTTCCCTTTGAGGCCGAAACGCCCACTGCCGTCATGCACAAGCACCTGAAGGAAGAACTGGTTCCCCCGGACCACATCAACGACAAACTCTCCAGCGGGCTGGGGGAGGTTGTTGAGGTCATGATGGCCAAGAAGCGTGAGCACCGATACGGAACGACTTCGGACCTGTTGCTGGATCTGGAGGCCATCCAGAAAGGCCAGCCCCCGCTCCAGGCTCGCAAGACCATCGACAGCAACGTTCTGTCTGAGCTGGCCACGTCGGGCCAGTCCGATGACACGATGGAAGCCCCTGCCATTGGGGAAGATTCGCCCTGGATGAAGGTAGTGGTGGCCCTGGCGATTGCACTGGGAGGCAGCCTGCTGCTGAACCTGCTGCTGCTTCTGGGGTAGGATAGAGAGAGAGCGAGTGACAAAATTCTTTTCGCGTAGAGCTACTTGCAGGGAGCCCTGTCGTCGTCCGGCTGCTCCTGCCTGCCTGCCGGCAGGGCACAATGCCGGAGCATTGCCTGTATCGCCGTTCTTGACGGGCCACCCTTGGCTGACGCTCAACATCGAAAACGCTTCTGTCACTCACTCTGGTTGGGCGGGCCTTGCGGACTTGACATTCCGCATCCCGCGGGCTTACTATCAGACGAGCCTAGAACAGGAGATCCCGATGGCCGAAAACAGCCCGCGTCTCAGCGTGCAGGTCGAGAACGATATCACCGTAGTGGAACTTCTCAGTCAGAAGATTCTGGATGAGATGGTCATTGCGGAGATCGGGGAGCAGTTGAATCAGCTGGTGGGTCAGCAGGAATACCCGCGGATGGTTCTGGATTTCTCGCACGTCTCGCACATGTCTTCCAGCGCTTTGGGGATGCTGATTACGCTTCACAAGCGGGTCCGCGAGAAGGGCGGACACCTGCGGCTTTGCTGCGTTCAACCGGCAATTTACGAAGTTTTTGTCATCACGCGTCTTAACGAGATCTTCCAGATCAACCAGTCGCGTGACGAAGCCCTCAAAGGTCTCTAGGCCTGTTCGGCGGCGGTGCTTTTTCGTGAATAGCGTTGTCATAGGCTCCGATTTCCAACAGGCCCGGGAGGTCCAGCAGAAGATTCTCGGGCAGATTCAGGACCATGACTACGACGAATGCGCAACCTTTGCAATCCGCCTGGCCTTGGAGGAGGGACTCAATAACGCCATCCGTCACGGCAACCAGTGCGATCCGGACAAACACGTGGAAGTGGAGTACGAGGTCTCACCGGAAAAAGTCGAAATCTGTATCGAGGACCAGGGCCCCGGATTCCAACCCGAGCAGGTTCCCGATCCGACGGCGGATGAAAACCTCGAGAAACCCTCCGGAAGGGGAATCATGCTGATTCATGCCTACATGGATAAGGTCGAGTACAATCAGCGTGGCAACCGGGTCCGGATGATCAAATACCGCAAGGCCTGACGGCGGGGTCGACCCGCAGGCCGGGCAGAGAACATCATGCACCGCGTTCCACCTATTGAACTGACCCTGAACATGGAATCGCTTCCCGGCGGGAAGCTGGTCAAGATCGCCGGTAGCGTGGGGGTAACCGAGGCTGAAGTGCTCCGATCGAGGCTTGCCGAGGTCGCATCGAGCGGCGAGTTGAACATCGTCATCGATCTTTCGGAGATGGATTTTATCAGTTCGCCCGGGCTGACCGTCCTGCTGAAACTCGCTCAGCGCGCCCGCACGTGGGAGGGAAGCGTCAATCTCGTCAACCCCAGACCGATGATCCGCGACCTGCTCACCCGAACCCGTCTTACCGAAATCTTCCCGGTTCACGACTCGGTCGAGCAGGCGATGAGCGGTTGATTTACCCTCGCCCCCGCTGAGGGGATGATCTGCAAATCGCCCAAGCTCAGTCCACCTGGCAGGCAGTGATCGCCGTGACCAGGACGATATCTTCCACGCTGCAACCTCGGGAAAGGTCGTTTACCGGCCTGGCCAGGCCCAGAAGCAGCGGCCCCAATGCCGTAGCCTTGCCGAATCTCTCCACCAGCTTGTAAGCGCTGTTGCCGCAGGAAAGGTCCGGAAACACGAGCGTATTGGCTTTGCCGGCCACGGGCGAATCCGGGGCTTTCTTGCTGCCCACCGAAGGGACCACGGCCGCATCGACCTGCAGTTCTCCGTCGATATTCAGATCGGGTCTGCGGGATTGAGCGATCTTTGTCGCCTCGATGACCTTCCGGACGGCCGGACTCTCTGCCGAGCCCTTCGTGGAAAAGCTGATCATCGCGACGTACGGCTCGGTATCCAGCAGGGACCGGCAGGCCTTGGCGGCAGCGACAGCGATATCGGCCAACTGCTCCACGGTCGGTTCAGGCACCACGCCGGTATCGGCGAAGATCACCGAACCATCCACGCCGAACTCCGGGACGATGGTGTTCATGATGCTGCAGGAACTGACGGTCTTGCAGCCTTGCTCAAGCCCCGGTCCCCAGAGACCGGCACGAACGGTATCGGCGGTGGGGCAGTCCGAGCCGGCCACCATTGCATCGACGGCATCGGCCGCGACCATCTGCCCGCCGTAATACACGTTGTGACCCAGGATCTGCTCGGCCTTGGCGCGATCCACACCCTTGTGCTTGCGCTTCTCGTGCAGCGCGTCGATGTACATATCGCGCTGGGGATCCGAGGCCGGATCGACAAACGCAGCGCCTTCAAGGCTCACGTCCAACTGCCCGGCCTTTTCTTCCAGCGTGCTGCGATTTCCAAGAAGCACCGGCTTTGCATAGCCCAGACGGAGGATCTCAGCCGTCGCCTGCAGGACGCGCGGGTCCTGCGTCTCGGGCAGCAGGATTCTCTTCTGTTCCTTGATGGCTTTGGCGGTGATGTTGTTGACGACGGTCGAGCTCATTCGATTGCCTTTGTTGCTGGCGGGCTGTAGGATGTTTCGGGCCTGTGGCCGACGGAAACCCAACAGTATCGCAAGAATCGGAAAAAGGCAACGCCGATGCCAGCTAATATAGATCATCAAAAGTATCACCTGTTCGAGAAGATCCAGGTCCAGGTGCTCACCGTGGCGCTGGGGCTGGTCGTATTCTTCGGCATCTGGCCGTTGATGGCTCCCCGCGACAGCCTGGCCCCCATGATCCTTCTCTCGGGCGGATCCCTCGGGGCCCCCCTGTCCCTGCTGACTGCGGTGGCCGTCCTCTCGCTGCTGGCCGGGGCCGTCACCGTCCACCAGAGGCCCGTGGGCGGACTGATGGTCAGCATTCTCTCCCTGCTTGCCCTGAGCTTCCGTTCGGAGAAGATCAACGTACTGCTCTTTCGCTATGAACAGCACCCGGGTTCAGCTTACCCGGTGCTGATGGGCGAATTGCTGTTGCTGCTTGTGGCGGCCGGGGTGGGTGTTATTGCCGCCGGCATCGGAAGGTCTCTGGTGGCCGGTTCCAAACCCGCCTGGAGATGGCAGCCCCGCCATTTGCGCAAGGACGAAGCTAACTTTCAGGCCGACCAGAGAAGTCCACTGGGCCTGGCGGCTCCCGTGCGAAAGGCAGCAGGGTCCCTGATGGACAAAAGCGATCCCGCCGCCGGCAATGCGGCAAAATTGCAGTTTGTCCAGGCGGGAAGGGCTATCCTGGTCTGTTTCCTTGTCGCCAATGCCATCCTGCTGCTGCTGTGCAGAAGCGATGAAAGGGGCCAGTTGCTCTTTGCTGTTGGCGGGGCGTTCCTGATCGCTTCGTTGGCGGCGAACCTGGTGGCGCCCTCGCGCCTGGTGGTGTTGTTGCTGCCGCTTCCGATCCTTTCGGGCCTGTTCTACTACGGATACGCGATGGCCACAGCCGGCCAGGGACTGCAGGCCTGGGCAAACATCTGGCTTCCTGCCAGAATCCTGCCGATCGACTGGCTCTCAGCCGGGGTGGGAGGGGTTTTGACCGGCTACTGGATCGCCTGCCGGATCCGCGAGGCTAAGTTTGCCCAGGATTCCCAGGACTCCGGAGGTTCTGCCAAGGCTGCCCAGAAGCGCCAGGCATGAGGAGCTCTTGACTTTCCGGCCCCCATTGACGATAAAAACGTTTCACGCCTAAACGCAAAACATAATGCCCCTCGGGCATAGGAGGTTTGATCATGGCCGATGTTTTCAGCAACATTCACGAGGTCCTCCTGATGGGCCCGGGCCCTTCCCTTGTGCCCCCCGAGGTCTACGAGGCCATCGGCAAGCCCACCATCGGGCATCTGGACCCGCGGTTCGTCTCGCTGATGGATGAGATCAAGGTCCTGCAGAAACAGGTTATGCAGACCGACAACGAACTGACCCTGCCCATCAGCGGCACCGGTTCTGCCGGCATGGAGGCCTGCCTGGTCAACCTCATCGAACCCGGTGACAAGGTCCTGGTCTTGATCAACGGCGTATTCGGCCAGCGGATGCAGGATGTGGCTTCGCGTTGCGGGGCTCTGGTCGATGTCGTGAATTTCGACTGGGGCATGCCCGTCGAGCCCCAGGCGGTCTCCGAGAAACTTCGAAGCCAGCGCTATGACCTGGTCTGCGTCGTCCATGCCGAAACCTCCACGGGCGTCCGCAACCCGGTAAAGGAAATCTCCGAGGTGGTCAAGCCGGCCGGGGCGCTGCTGCTGGTCGATGCCGTTACCAGCCTGGGCGGCATGGCCGTGGAGACCGACGCCTGGGGCATCGATGCGTTGTACTCCGGAACGCAGAAATGCCTCTCCTGCCCCCCGGGCCTGGCTCCGGTGAGTTTCTCGGACAAGGCTGTCGAGAAACTCCAGAACCGCAAGGCAAAAGTGGCAAGCTGGTACCTGGACCTGACGATGATCATCAACTACTGGCAGGGCCAGAAGCGGTCTTACCATCACACCGCACCGATCAACATGCTCTACGCCTTCTATGCTGCCCTGAAGAATATTGTCGATGAAGGTCTCGACGCGGTCTTTGCCCGACATCGCCAGGCCCACCAGATGCTTGTCGATGCCCTGGGCGATATGGGCCTGGAACTGCTGGTTCAGGAGCCGTACCGGCTTGCCATGCTCAACGCCGTGAAGATCCCCGATGGCGTGGATGAGGCCGAAGTACGCCGCAAGCTCTTGATGGAACACGACATCGAGATCGGTGCGGGTCTGGGGCCCCTGGCCGGCCGGATCTGGCGTATCGGCCTGATGGGCCACACCGCCAGAGCCCAGAGCGTGGAAAAACTCATCTCGGCCCTGAAGCAACTGCTCTAGCGATTTCTGTCTCGGGCTTGTGAAGCCGATCTGCGTTATCAAACTGGGCAGCACGTTCGAGGACCTGGCCTCGCGCAAGGGCGATTTCCAGCAGTGGGTTGCCCGCCGTCTGGATGTCCGTGCAGAGGCTTACCGGCTGGTTCACCCTCGAGAGAACCAGCCGCTGCCGGCGCCCGACCAGATGGGCGGAGTCGTCCTGACCGGTGCTCACGAGATGGTCACCGACCGAGAGGACTGGTCGGTCCGTGTGGGAAAATGGCTGACACAGGTCGTGGGTAAGTCGGTTCCCGTTCTTGGGATCTGTTACGGACACCAATTGCTCGCACAATGCTTTGGCGGCAGAGCGGGAGATAATCCCCGGGGGCGCCAGTTCGGCACGGTTCAGGTTCACCTGGAGCCCGAGGCCCGGGATGACCCGTTGTTTCAAGGGCTTCCCGAGAGCTTTCCGGGCCAGACCTGCCACAAACAGATCGTCCTGCAACCTCCTCCCGGGGCGGTGGTTCTGGCCCGCAGCAGCCGGGATGCCTGCCAGGCCATGCGCATTGGCAACTGTTGCTGGTCGGTGCAGTTCCACCCCGAATTCGATCCGGACGCTTGTCGGGAGTACATCTGCCGGACTTCCCAGGCTCTGTCCGACCAGGGGGATGACCCCCAAGCTCTGCTGGAGCAGGTAGCCCCCACGCCCGAAGCGACGTCCCTGCTTGCCGAATTCGCTCGGATCTGCCTGGCCGGCCAGACAGGCGAAGATCAGGACTGCTGATAGGGGCTATTTCGCGAATTTGGGGCCGGGGGAAAGCGCCATAGGGTATAACGCTAATAAGTATTTGCGTTCTATCAGGAGAGATAATGATGTGGCGCATGAATTCGCAGATTGCGGGGGCGGGAAAGGTCTTCGAACGGATTGTCCTTTTGATGTTGGTATTCTGCCAGGGCTGCTGGCAAGACGCAGAGGACAGGCAGGATGTCACTGTCGTGACAGTCTTCGCCGCTGCCAGTACAACCGATGCCATCCGGGAGGTGGCCGAGGCGTTCGAGGAGTCCCGGGGGGCAATTCGCATCAAGATGAGCTTTGCTTCTTCCTCCACGCTGGCAAGGCAGATCGAACAAGGCGCCCCGGCCGAGGTGTGCATCTCGGCCAACCCGGGGTGGATGGAGTATCTGGCCCGGAGGAGCCTGATCGAGCCTGAATCGCGCAGGGACTTTCTGGGCAATCGTCTGGCCCTGGTGGCCCCGGTCGGTTCGGGGGCAACTGCGCAGCTGGAAGAGGGATTCGAACTGCCCGGCAGCTTTTCCGGTCGCCTGGCTTTGGGCGACCCCTCGCACGTTCCGGCCGGCATGTATGCCAGGCAGGCCCTGGAGCACTTCGGGTGGTGGGAAGCCCTGGAATCGCGGCTGGCCCCGGCGGCGGATGTACGCGGAGCCCTGCGGTTTGTCGAAACGGGACAGACGCAGCGCGGTGTGGTTTACACGACGGATGCCGCTGCAAGCGCCAAGGTCGAAGTGGTGGCTCTCTTCCCGCCCGAGAGCCACAGCCCGATTCGATATTCCGCGGCCATTATCAAGGGAGCCTCCAACCGGTCGGTGGAGGCGTTTCTGGATTTTCTATTGAGCCCGGAGGCGGCTGAAATTTTCCGGAATCATGGCTTTGAGGTCCTCCAGGACGGTACCTGATGCTTGCCAACTGGCTACAGCCGGAAGCGGCCGATGCGGTCGTTCTTTCCTTGAAGGTAGCCCTGCTGTGTGTGGGATGTGTCAGTCTTCCCGCCATCGCAGCCGGCTACGTCCTGGCGCGGTTCCGCTTTCCGGGCAAGGTGGTCCTGGATGCCGTATTGCACCTGCCTTTGGTCCTGCCGCCGGTGGTGACCGGCTACCTGCTGCTGCGAATGTTCGGCCGGCGCGGCATGGCGGGGGCCTGGTTGGAATCCACCTTTGGTGTTCACCTTGCTTTCACAACGGCGGCAGCTGCCCTGGCGGCGTCGGTGGTGGCGTTTCCACTGATGGTGCGATCGGTTCGCCTGGCGTTTGAGCTCGTGGACAAACGCCTCGAGCAGGCGGCGGCTACGCTGGGGGCCGGCCCGATACGGAGATTCCTCACGGTCACGTTGCCCTTGTCCTCGGGAGGGGTCTTTGCGGGGATGGTACTGGCTTTTGCCCGAAGCCTCGGCGAATTCGGCGCGACGATCACGTTTGCCGGCAATATCCAGGGGCAGACAAGGACCCTGCCGCTGGCGATTTACACCCGGCTCCAGAGTCCGACCGGCCAGGCCCAGGCCGACAGACTCGTGCTTATCTCCGCAGCACTTGCCGTCGGGGCCCTGGTGGTTTCGGAGCTTCTGATTGGCCGACTGCGACGCAAACTCGAGGCCCTGCGATGAACCTGCAGATGGACGTGCGAATTCCCCGCAGGCCGCATGACGTGGAGGTCCGGGCGGGCCTCACGGCCGAGGTGGCGGGTCTGTTTGGCCCCAGCGGTGCGGGCAAGACCAGTCTGCTCCAAGCCCTGTGCGGGCTGGAACGCAAGGCCCGGGGGCGCATTGTCCTGGGGGGAGAAGTTCTCCAGGACAGCGAATCGGGCCGATTCATCCCCCCCCACAAGCGGCGCATCGGGGTCTGCTTCCAGGATGATCGCCTTCTGCCCCATCTCTCGGTCAGGCGGAACCTGCTCTACGGGTATCGGCGAACCCCGCCGGGAGTGGGAAGCTTTCTGCCCGAACAGGTGGCCGAGCTGCTGGAGATTTCCAACCTGCTGGATCGTCGACCCGCCCAGCTCAGCGGCGGTCAGCGGCAACGTGTCGCGCTGGGCAGAGCGCTGCTGTGCAGACCTCGTCTGCTCCTGTTGGATGAGCCCCTGGCCGGCCTGGATGTCGGCCTGCGCCGCCAGATCCTGCCGCTGCTGCGTCGCGTTCGCCGGGTGTGTAATCTGCCGATGATCCTGGTCAGCCACGAATTGGTCGATATTCTGGAACTCACCGATCACCTGATGATTCTTCAGCAGGGGATCCTGTTGGGCAATGCGGGCCTTTTGGATCTGGTCCGCGACGAGCGGATCCTGCCCCTGCTTCATGAGATGGGCCTGCAAAACGTGCTGCGACTGGAAGTGCTCCGTCACGACAGTCAGGACGGTGTGACTCTCTGTCGTCTCGTCCGGGAGGCTCAAGGGTCTGTGATGCAAAACGGCCGGATCCGCCTGCCACTGACGCAGGCATCGCCTGGAGAGAAGATCAGCGTTTGCCTGGCCGCTCGGGCCTTGACGCTTGCCCTGCTGCCTGCGGACGATCTTTCGATTCAGAATCGCCTTTCTGCCCGCATCGTGGATCTGGTCATCGGTTCAGGCCGATGCGTGTGCATCCTGGATGTGGGGGGTCAGAAGCTGCTTGCCGAAATCACTCTCCGGGCCAGGAGGGAACTGGGGCTCAGCCCGGGCCAGAGAGTCTGGTGCCTCTTCAAGTCCCACAGCCTTCGTCGGCTTGAAGGGTAAGGCGCGTTTTGCGGAACCCGGCCCGCTGTATTGCCGTTGTAAAAGTGCGGGGCTATGATGAATTGAGGTGAACTATGCTTCGGATTGCAACGCACTTGGCCGTTGTCGCGCTTTCGGGATTGTCTCTGATGCTTCTGGGAGCCCGGTGCGACGAGACCGGAGAGGAGATGAAGATGACCAGCCGGAATGAACAGCAGCCCCCACAGGCCCAGGAAGCTCTGACGAAGGACCAGGCAGACCCAAAGGCTCCGGTGGAAGCCAAGACCGCCACTGCCATCTTTGCGGCCGGATGCTTCTGGGGCGTCGAGCACAAGTTCCAGAATACCGATGGCGTGATCGACGTAGTCAGTGGATATGTCGGCGGGACGACTGAAAATCCGACCTACCGACAGGTTTGTACCGGCCGCACGGGTCACGCCGAAGCCGTTCGGGTAATCTACAATCCAGACAAAGTCAGCTATGCGAAGTTGCTGGATCTCTTCTGGCAGATGCACGATCCCACACAGGTCAACAGGCAGGGGCCGGATTTCGGCACGCAGTATCGGACGGGCATCTTCTACCTGAAGGAAGATCAGAAGAAGGCGGCCGAAGCTTCCAGGAAGGCTTTGGAAAGCTCCGGCCGATACACTCGTCCCATCGCCACCGAGATCTCAAAGGCCGGCACGTTCTGGGAGGCAGAAGACTACCACCAGGACTACATCGCCAAAAAGGGCGGGCAGGTCTGCCACTGAGGCCCTTTTACCTGAGCCGATTCCAAACTACCTTCGCCTTTTGCGAATCAGGGCAAGGATTCCCAGGGTCATCACCGAAACCGTCCCCGGTTCCGGCGTGATCACGAATGACAGGTCCATCGTCTGCCCTTCCAGGGGGTGACCGACAGGATACTTCAGCGGGGCCCAAGGCCCAAGCCCGACAATGTTGCCTTGGGCATCCAGGTCGTAGCCGGCGTAGACCGCGTCATCTTCCCAATGATCCAGTGAGGATTTCCAGCCAAAGACCGCTTCGACGGTTCCTGCTTCCCCGGGAAACGGGTCGGCCGATACGTCCAGCCAGTAGATCTGGCCCTCTTCCTGTTTGGGCAGTTCTTCAAGGGGAAGGATTCTGTCCAGGAAAAAGTTGTACTGGTAGACCTGCGTGTCGGTACCAATGACGGCCGGGACGAACGGGTCGTAGAAGCCTTCCTGGATCTGATCCCTCCAGAGCCGAACAGTGAACTCACCGGGGTCGAACCATCGAGCCCAGAGCTCTTGACCGGGACGGCTGAACTCGATGGTGGGCGGATCGACGGGGATGTTCGTGTGCAGGCTCAGGCGGAAGCGCACCGCACCGGGATCCGGAACAAACTGGCCCGGGGACGGCTCACGCACGGGCAGTATGTCATTGAGCCAGGAACCCCAGATATGCACATCCCGGATCGGGCCTGTTTCGGTGCAAAGGAAGTCGTCTGCCAATACCGCCGGCAGCGTGTCCAGGACATTCAAGCCCGTTTCCAGATCGGGCAACTGCGGATAGTGCATCTTGTGATTGGTTGGCTGGTCTACCGGGATGGGGTCCCAGTCGGCTTGGACGTCGGCCACGGCAAACAGCAGCCAGACGCCGAACAGAACACAATAGATGGGATAGAGCTTCATCGCGTCATACCTCCGTGCCCCGGGCTGGAAGGGAACAGAAAGAGCCGAAAACGGTATCGGCTCACCAAGTAGCGGTTGACGGCGGGTACCAAAGCGCAGCTTACGAGACCCGCCGGATTGACGGGATACAGAGGACCTCTCTGCTTGATTTCTAGGTCTTGAAAGGCCTTTCGGACAAGGTAAATCGAAACTAAACACGGTCTTCGATTCCTCGAGGTGTGGAACAGCTCCTTGCGGAAGGGGCGGTATGGCGGTACTCATAGAGCACGAATTCATCATAAAAGCGTGCCCTCTGCCTGCGGAGATTCGATGAGCTACGATCCAAAGACGTTTCCCTTCAGTCGCTATGGCTCCTTCCTGGCCGTTTCTCACATGGTTGACAACGCCCCCATGGGCGAAGGAATCTACCTGCGGGATGTTCACGGGGTCAGCGAAGGAATGGCGTGTCTCAAGTTTACCCCCATGGTCGACGGCGAGCCGAGGGCATTCAGTGCGACGGGCCAGCCGGACCATCTGCGGCTGGATGTCGAAGGGGCCGGGGCGATCGAGTTTGCTTTCGACGGGCGCAACTGCCTCCGTGTTCGCGGTCAGGATGTGGATCTGCGCGTGGAAAAGGCCCAGGACGGAGAATTTGACCAGATTCTCCCTCGCTCGCCCGACAGAAGGCAGATCCAGCTTTTCGACTCGAAGACCTCGCTGATGCAGGTCAGTCTCCATGGCCCGGTGGAAATCGACGCTCCGTGGGAGGAATCCCGCTGCCCACGGATCGTATTGGACTTTCGCGCGGATCTGGCCACCAGGAAGTTCGAGTTCGCACTGGAACAGTTCTCCGGCGAATGGGTAGCCAGGGACTTCTCCCGCAGTTTCGAGCAGTGCAGGCAGGAGATGGCCGACGAGTTTGACCGGTGGATGCGAAAGATCCCCCGCACACCTCGCAGCCTGGCCGCTACCAGACAACTGGCCGGGTACGTTCTCTGGTCCTGCGTGGTCGAGCCGGAGGGGGTCCTCACCCGTCCGGCCATGCTCATGAGCAAGAACAAGATGTGCCACGTCTGGTCCTGGGACAATTGCTTCAATGCGATGGCCCTGGCGCTGGGAGGTGAGGATGAGTTGGCATGGGACCAGTTGATGCTGATGATGGATTACCAGAGCGATCTGGGCGCTTTGCCCGACAGCGTGGACGACCTGCGGGCCAGGTGGCAGTTTGTCAAGCCTCCGGTCTACGGCTGGACCCTTTCCTGGATGCAAGAGCACACCAAGGCGATCACCGAAGCCCGGGTGGAAGAGATCTTCCCCAAGGTCGTCCGTCTTACCGAGTTCTGGCTGAAGTATCGCGACGACGACGAGGACGGTATCTGCCAGTACCACCACGGCAACGACAGCGGCTGGGACAACGGGACCATCTTTGCCGTGGGCTGCCCGGTGGAATCTCCGGACCTCTCGGCCTGGCTTGTGCTTCAGATGGACTGGCTGGCAGTGGCGGCCGGGCGGCTGGGCAGGGACTCCGAGGCATCCCGGTGGAAACAGGAAGCCGATGAGATGCTCGAAAAGATGCTCGAGTCTCTCTGGCTGGAGGACCAGTTCGTCGCCCGCGTACCCGAGACGCAGTGGCGTCAGCCGCAAGAGACGGGCGACACGCTGCTGCTGTACATGCCCATTATCCTGGGCCGACGCCTCAGCGACCAGACGCGAGAGAAGATGGTTGCATCGCTTCGCCAGAGCGGTCGCTTCTTCACCAAGCACGGCTATGCCACCGAGAGCCCCAAAAGTCCGCTCTATGAAGACGACGGGTACTGGCGCGGACCGATCTGGGCACCGTCCACGATGATTCTGGCCGACGGACTTCAGCGCTGCGACCAGGAAGGGCTTGCCCACGAAATCGCCCGCCGTTTCTGCCGGATGTGCGCAACGTCCGGATTTGCCGAGAACTTCGATGCCCAGACGGGCCTGCCTCTTCGCGACCGGGCCTACTCCTGGACGGCGGCGGTGTTTCTGATCCTGGCTCAGTTGTACCTGGTGGACGAGCGGTAATCCGCCGTTTGGGCGATGCACCACGCCTCGGTGCTGAGTACTATTTGGCCGGCTGGAAACTCACCGGCTTGGCCAGTGTCTCTTCCAGAGGAATCTCTCTGCCCGGGGCGCCGATGTCGGTTCCTTCAAAAACGTACAGATACGTCTCCCCGGCGGGCAGGCCGTCGATCGGCGAGCCGGTCTTGCGATCGATCCGGAATTCCGACAGCTCCCGCATGTTCCGGCCGATCGGGACGCTCTCAATGTCGACCCGCCTGGCCTCGATGTTGTGGTCGGTGAGGTCTCCGGTCATGCGATAAAGCGTAACGCTCTGGGCGGTCTTGAAGGGCAGCTTGAGGGTCATTTCCATCCGGCCATCGTCTCCGGCATCGGGGTAGCCCGGGAACGTTCGCGAGATGCAGAAAACGTTGACCCGCCGGCCATTCCGCGTGGCATAGACGGCTGCGAGGGGTGCGTTCTGAATCGCCTTTCTGCGACGATGGCCGGCGGTATCCACCGTCGAGACACTTCGGGTCTTGACGGCCAGGAGGTCGCCCAGGCCCTGGCGATTGAACAGCTCCAGGCTCAGGAAGCACGGATAGCTCTGCCCGCCGTTGTACCACTTGGTGTGGGAACTCCAGGTGCGTCCCTCGCTGAAGGTGAAGAAGTTCTGCAGATCGAAGTCGTAGCGCGCACGCATCAGGAAACTGTCCAGCGTGGCCGTGCCGCCGACCTTGCTCTTCATGACTTCTTCCTGTTGACGGGCCTGCTCGGCGGTAACGTTGGCGCCGTTGAGCCCGTTGAGGGCGTAGCCGGGCCCGGCTTCGTAGGTGCCCAGGCGGATATCGTGGCCGGTCTTGCGGACCTCCAGGGCCCGCTCGGCGTTGAGCCTGGCTGTGGGAATCGCCGACTGATAGACCTGCCCCAGGACGTTGAAGAAGCTGGCGGGGTTCACCTGGGGCGGGCCCTCGCCTTCGTCCCACCCGCCGTTGTAGGCGGCGATCGTCTGGAAGTGGGCCGATGGACTGCCCCTGACCGCATCCCAGCCATAGGTTGAACGGCTCCAGCCACCGACGACGTAAACGAACTTCTTCTCGATCTCGTCGCTCCAGTACGGACTGGAGCGAAGGATCTCGATAATATGCTCGTTCATCAGGCCGTAGATCTGCCCGCGGGGGAGCTTTTCGCCCGTGGCGGCGTCGGGCATGGCCTCGAAGACCCAGGGCTGGAACATCCAGTTCCAGGTTTCGTTGGACAGCTCGAAGTAGATCCGCTCGAAGGCGTCGGTCCAGGGGTCCTTTCGGCCCTGCTGGAAGCGCTTGAAGGCCCAAGGCTTGGTTTTGGGTGAGTCCCTATCCGGGTCATACGGGGCGGCGATGTACTCCACGAATCCCAGCCATTCCTCGGGGGACATGTGGAACTCGATCTGGAGCCACGGATACACGTCGGCCTTTTCCATGATGGACAGTTCCTGGCCGAGGGTGTTGCCGAGCGTCACGCCGGTCAGCACGCCGGCGGGGTTGGTGAACTGCTCCATGCTGTAGGTGCTCGAGCCGGTCTTGATGGGTCCGTGAGTCCGCAGGCCGGCCATCTTGGAATCCTTGAGTCGGGCATTTTCCTCCGGCAATAGATCCAGGTAGGCCGTGTCCGAACGGAAGACCCGGAAATTGTCCACGCTGTAGACGCCGGGGCCTTGGAAGCGAAGCATCAGGAAGGTTGGCTGAATATTCTCGGGAGTCGTCGCCTGGAAGGTGTGGGTAAACTTCTTCCAACGAGTGGTTGGAGCAAAGCTGGCCGGCTCGACGACCGCCTCCACATTGCCTCCGCCGTCGGCCAGGAATTCCACCGGGGCTGCATCTTCCCGATCCGCCTTGAGCCAGACTTCCACCGTATAGGACTTGGAATACGGGACGTTGTACCACGTCTGATTGATGTCATCCAGGCTTCGGCTGGCCAGGTCGTGCGATGTATCTCTTTCCAGGGTCAGCTCCAGGAAAGTCCGGCCCGGCTGGGTTACGGGTGTATCGGCTTCATGGTTCACCAGGCGCCATCGCTTGCCTTGGCCGGTGTGGGGGAAGAAGCCCACCAGGTCGGGCATCGGGGCGCCGCGCGTCTGCCGGGCACGCTTGGCCGATCGCAGCTTGTAGTCCTCGGCCCGCATCACCTTGGAGACGATGATCATATCTCCCTCGCGGATCTGCTCCCGGTCGGACTTGGCCTTGCCGGCCAGTTGGATATATCTGCCTTTGTGCCTGGCCGGGTCCACCTCGGTCCGGGCGATCACGTAGCCGGCCAGGTCGTCGGCCTGGACAGCAGACCAGTTCAGGTGCAGAACTTCCTTGCCTTCAAGCCTGCAATGCAGGTCCTTCGGAGCCGGAGGGGCCTGGTCATCCCGGTTGCGCCTCTTGGCCCGGAAACGGAATGTGGCATTCTTCACGCGCGTCTCATGCTTACCCTCGGGGCGGGTGAACCGAACGGGTTTTGCTGCGGGGGAAAGGTTTCCCGAATCATCCAGGGCAAAGACCGTGAACCAGCTTGTCGTGCCTTCCCGGCCGTACTCGGACCAGGTGAACCGATAGCTGGTCGTGTCGGGCTTGAGAGGCTTGGAGGGGTTGTAATCCCAGTCGGCGATGATTGTGCCGCCGGGACCGACGCGGTCGCGCCGCACCAGGTGCATCTTGCCGTTGATGACGCGATAAACGCGGACGTCGGCGCCGTCGAGATATCCCGAGGCCCAGGAACCCCAGGCATCCAGGTTATTGACGTGAAGTTGGTCGGGAGAGTCCTTTGTCGCCCAGAAGCGTGTGCGGTAGTTGGCCGGCTCAAACGCGCCGCTCTGACGGAGAATCAGCGAGTTACCCATCGCTCCGGCGGTTACGGTAAACGGTTCCAGGTCGGGGTTGACCACGTCGGTGGTCACTTTGAACACCCCCGGTCGCTTCGTGTAGTTTGTGGGGCCTTGCGGCTCCTGCCGGCGGCCTTGGCCCCGGGCAGGTGCTGTCGAGAAGATCAGGAAGCCGATAGCGAGGCAGAGCAGATGTCGAAGTTGCATGATTCAGTGATTCCTTCCCGTTGGAGGCGAACGGTCGATTGACCGGGTCAAACGCTTTACCAAAGTGTAACCCGCCAGCTTTGCGACTGGTTCGCAAAAAAACCCCGGATCGTGCGGGCGCAAAAGCAGGGCCCCAGCCATGGTAGCCGGGGCCCTGAAATTCACAGGCTGGAGTGTCCGGGGGATCAGAGCTGATCCGGGGCCACCACGTCGCCCTTTTCTTCCTGAAGCTTCTTGATGCGCTGGGCCTGGGCTTCCAAGGCGTCGAACACCGCCTGGGGCGTTGTGGGTTCGCTCTGGTAGACCTTCTTGATCCGGTCGATCTTGCCCAGCAGGTTGCTGGTGCGGATCGAGAACTGCTCCACGTAGTCTTCCTTGGAATAGTCCTTGCCGAGCCGATCGGAGAAGATCTTTTTCAGATCCTCGTACTTGGGCAGCAGGCCGATAGGCGACTCGATGGCTTCGACATCGCCGTTGGCGCGCAGCTCCATCCACTTGATCCAGACGGCCTTGTCGAGCATGCCGTTGAGGTACTTGCCGTCGGCCCCGCGGAGGAAGTAGTTTACGCCGAAGATCTTGGGCGTGTCCTTGAGGTCCTTGCCGAAGTCCAGGTTGTTCTGAATATACTTGCCCAGCGGGATGGCCAGGAAGTCCATGTTGCTCATCAGGTTGAAGGACCTTACGCCTTCGGCTCCGATGGTGGCAGCGGTGGTTTCGCTTTCCAGCGAAGCCCCGATGGTAATGACCCCGTGCTCCCAGTCGAAGCTTTCCAGCACGGGCGGGCAGGTGTCGCTGTCGCGTCCGCCGTAGATCACGCCGCCGACCTTGACACCGTCGGGCGCATCGGCCTTGGGATCCCGGTTGTCCAGGTCGCGGATCCGAACGGTGTAACGGGCGTTGCGGTGGGACGGGTCGGCCGTCTTGCCGTCGGGGCCTTTGGCGCCGGCGGTCCAAGCGCCGATATGGTTGGTGCCCTCGGAGGGCAGGTCCTGACCCATGCCCATCCAGTAGGGCTTGTCGTCCTTGACCAGTACGTTGCCGAAGATCACTTCGCCCGGGGTGGTCAGGAGCTTGTAGATTTCCGGGTCGTCGTCGGGGTTCACATCCCGGATGATGCCGAAGATGCCGCTTTCGACATTCACGCTGCGGGCCTCGCCGTCGATCACGCGGAAATAGGCCAGGTCGTCGCCGATGACCGTCTCGCCGGGCAGCATGGCCGTGGAGGTCTTACCGCACGCACTGGGAAACGCGCCGGTGAAGTACGTCACGCGGTCGTTGGGGCCATGGACGCCCATGACGAACATGTGCTCAGCCAGCCAGCCTTCCCGGTCGGCCTTGCGGATCGCCAGGCGAAGGGCGAGCTTCTTGAGCCCCACCGTGTTGCCCGCATAGGTAGTGTTGACGCTCATCACCATATCTTCGGTGATGTCCATGTAGACGCGCTTGTTCTCGGAATCGATGGCCGTGCCGTTGACGACCTCGCCGGCGGTGTGCAGGAAGCGGAAGAAATCTTCGCTCGAGCCGATCTTCTTGAACTGCTCGTAGCCACCGCGGTAGAGCATGTTTTCGCTGTGGACGACGTAGGCAGAGTCGGTCACCTGCGCGCAGGGGATCGAGAACGGCGAGTCGGTCGGGCCCAGGCAGTAGAAGGCGACGATCATCGTCTTGCCCTTCATGGCCCCGTCCATCAGGGATCGCATTTCCTTGAGGCCTTCCTCGCGATCCATGGAATTGAGGCGTTCACCCAGTTCCACGCCCTTGGGCAGGAGGTACTTGGTGACCGACTTGTCGCGGGCCTGATCGGTGTAATGGTCGAAGTGGACGGTATGGCCTTCGTTGGCCAGGGGGGTCTCTTCGCCGTTGTCGATGGCCAACTGGCGGATGTAGGCCTCGTCGGCATCACTGTCGTCGCAGACCTTGATGCGATCCGGCTTGCCCAGTTGGCCCGCGTCGGCTACGAACGCATGGAGCTTGTCATTGTCCAGTGCTTCGAGCTTCGCGAAGCTTTCTTCGTCCATCATTGATTTCAGAATATCGGCGTATTGCTGCTGCATAGTTCTCCCATCCAGTCTTGGGGTTTCTGGGGTATAGGCCACTATCCCGATAGCGAGCGCAGGGATTCATCGGGAAACCTTCCGGTTCAGGAGACACCTGTATACGCTCCGGGGTCAATCCTGTCAAGGATGTTCGTTCAACGAATTGCCACCCAGGCCCGTCGACCTGTCGCGCATTCTTGCTCCACTCTGCACTTGTCGTGCTCAGGCAAGTGTGACTTGCACGTGTCGTGCGCCCAGGCCGGGCAGATCCACGCAGGCGTAGGTGGAGGATTCGATTGTTCGCGTCTGGAAGGGTACCTGCTCGGAGTCGACTTCAACCCGATCCGGCTTGGTCCCGGCCGGGCAGAGGAGCTCCAGCTTCCGCTGGTCGGTACTGGCGGTCAGGTGGATCGAGAGCTTCTTGTCCTCGCGCTTCCAGCGGTATCGGACGTAGCTGCCGGTGTCCTCGTATCTTGCACAGAAGGTGACGTCGGTTTCGCTGCCGGCTGCCCATCGCGGTGTGATGCGCAGGCTGCTGTAGTTGCATCCTTCGTCGTAGGCACCGCCCAGGCCCTCCATGAGAGCGTAGATGACAGCCCCGCAGGACCAGGGAGCGGGGATCCCGGCCGAGAGCCCCGAGGGCATGAAGAATACCGGCTTGTCGCAGAGCGTTACGCCCAGCAGCAGCCAGATCGTGCCGGTCTCCAGAGAAGGCCGAAGCCGAATGGATTCGATCTGCTTCTGAGGGCAGGGGTTGTCCAGTCCCCAGGCCATCACGCCGACTTCCTTGCTGTGGGCGTTGTCGCCCTTCCAGGCGACGACCATCTGGGGGTCCCATCGGCCCTTGACGTTGTCGCCGCGGGGCATCCACCAGCCCTGGATGTGCTTGCCCTTCTGGACGTACTGGCTGTGCTCGCTGCCGTCGGCATAGCGGATCGTCAGATCCCCGGCGATGTTCTGACCTGACATGGTGTGCAGGAAGTAGATCGAGGCGGCCTGGTCGTGAATCTCCAGGGTCACTTCGTCCAGGTAGGGCTCTTGGCGGCTGATTCCCACGACGGCCTTTCGGTCGTTCTCGGCCGGGTCGATTACATCGAACTCCACGCCCTCGAGTGTCTGCTTGCCTGTGGGCATGTTGTGCAGGTCGTTGTCGCCTTCCCGGGTCCAGGCGATCGCGTCGCTCTGGACGGTGCCGTCCAGATCGGTATTGGCATGGGGGCGAAGGTCGACCGTCCTGAAGGTCCTCTCGGGATATTCGGGCATCTTGCCCCGCCATACGCGAGGGATCTGGTCGTACCGGTCGCCGAGTTTCAGGACGCGGTCGATGATGTCCCAGCCGTAGGACTCGAATCCGTGCTCGAAAGCCCCGTGGGCCAGTTCCCCGGCGACCATGGGCGAAACCCCGCCGTTGACGTAATGCCAGTGGGAGTGATGACCGAACCCTCGCGGGAAGGGCGGGTAGCAGCAGGTCCACTCGCCCGGCGCGAAGTCTTTGGTTTCTTCGCGGATTCGCTGGTAGGTCTTGATGATGGCCACCGCCTGCTGGTGGTCGATGCCGCGGTTGAGTGCATAGGAGTTCGAGAGCGTAACCTGTTTGTCGGTATCGACGCCGAAGTCCCTTTCAAAGGTCGGGTCTTCGGGAACGAACATGGTGAAGTGCTCCCCGTTCCAACTGATCTCATCGAGGCGTTTGCGGATGCCCTGGCCAACCTGACGCACTTGGCGGGCTTCGTCGCCCCGGTCGAGGTGGTCGAGCATTTCGGCGATGTAGTCACAGCCCAGGGCGATACCCAGGTTGTCGCCGAACATCACGCCGTACTGGCTGACGCCGGGGATGGCCTGCATGGCGTCCCCGTCGACCAGTGCGGCGTCGAACTCGCTCTGGAAGTCCCAGAGATCGATGGTGAAGGTCCGCTTGATGAGCTGGTATTTTTCGCTCCAGGTGTACGGGCTGCTGGTGGCGTAACGCAGGGCGGCCAGGGCGTTCTCCACGCGCCGGGCCATCCATTCGTCATCGCCGAGGGTCTTCCAGACCGCATAGACGCCGTGGATGAACATGTACTCCACGTCGTTCATCATGGGTTGGCGGGCGAAGACGGTCCAGCCGTTGTCGACAACCTTGTGGAACTTCTCGCCCCAGCGGTTTTCGAAGTGCGACATCTGCCGGTTACGGGGAGAGCAGAAGTCCCAGATCATTCCATCTTCGGCCTGGTGATCGGCGAAGGTGTCCATCCAACCCGGCAGGATGCTGTGAAAGTATTTCATTGCCTTCATGCCGTGGACGTGGTCGCGGGAGGTCAGCACGAAGCTTCGCTGGACGCGGCCATCGAGGCGCCGGACGTTGTTGGGGCGATGGAAGTCGTCGAAAATTGACTTCTTGAGATAGAACAGCAGGCGCTCGTATTTGCCCTTTTCATCGACGACGCCGCTCTGGCAGTCCACGCGGAAACTGTGCCGATGGGTGGGTCGTTGCTGATCGTCGAGAACCGCAGCCACCTGCCGGCCCAGGCTGCCGGAGATGATGCAGGAATGTTCTTTGCCGTCGGCCTGATAGTAACAACGTCCGGCGGCGTCGTACAGCGCCAGCGTGGCCGGCTCGGCAAGGGAGAAAGTGACTTCATCGAGGGGTTTGGCTTGGTCGGGCGCGTTGCGGAACATGGAAACCTCAAAAGAATGGGCAAGGGTAAAGACTCTGCCGACGAGCCGACGAAGATAGGCCTCCAAGCGAGCCGGGGCAACTTCCAATTGCCTACAATTCGTGGATGCGAAGGATTCGGCTTTCCGGGCCGCTGGGTTCGAAACGGACGACCATCCTGTTTTCGGGCAGGGCGTTTAAAGCGCGGTCGGCCCATTCGATTGCAGCCACGCCCTCTGCGAGCATTTCATCGAGCCCCAGGTCTTCCATTTCTTCCTGCGGGTCGTTCATGCGGTAGAGGTCCAGATGGAACAGGGGGCACCTGCCGGAGTACTCCTGGACGAGCACATAGGTCGGACTGGATACCATGCGGGAATCCGGCACGCCCAGTCCCCGGGCCAGCCCGCGGACAAAGGCCGTCTTGCCTGCTCCCAGCGGCCCGATCAGGGCCAGGCAGTCTCCCGGCTCCAGTTTTGTGCCCAGGTTGGCGGCGAAATCCTCGGTGGCCTCGATACTGTGAGTGTGGAATTCCTTCATTCCTGTTCGTCCGTGGTTTGATGTTCCCAGCCTCTCGAGTCCAGCGGGACTTTGCGTCCATCGGGACCGACCAGAAGGATCTGTTCATCTTCTTCCGTGCAGGAACCGATGCGTGTGATGGGGACCTCCAGCGGCTGGGTAGACAGAAGCTTGTCGGCGGACTCGGGGGCAAGGGCGAAGAGAAGCTCGTAGTCCTCTCCGTCGTTCAGGGCGGCCTGGAGAGGATCGACTTTCCCGCCGGCGGCAAGACGAAGGGGAAGCAGGTCGCAGTGGATTTGGGCTCCGCAGCCCGAGGCCTTGCAGATGTGCGAAAGGTCCGTGCTGAGCCCGTCGGAGAGGTCGATCATGGCCGTGAGTTCGTACTCTTCGTGCAGGGCCAGTGCCTCGGCCACGCGCGGCGTGAAGGTCAGATGTTTCTCATCCCGCCAGGCCCCGCCCAGGCAGCCCGTCACGCAGAGGGAATCTCCGGGCCTGGCCCCACTTCGCAACACCGCTCCTCGTGCGGTGACCTGTCCGAAGATCGTCAGGGTAATCAGCAGCGGGCCGTCCCAGCTTCCCACGTCCCCACCGACGACAGGGCAGTTGAACCGGTCGCTGAGTTCTTTTCGTCCTCGGTGGATCTCCCGGACGTCTTCGTTCCGCATCGTCCGGGGCATGGCCAGGGTCCCGACAGCCCAGAGGGGCTTTGCGGCCATGGCTGCGATGTCCGAGAGATTCCGGGCCAGGGCTTTTCGTCCGATCAGCCGGGGCGCGTGTTTGCCCGAATCGAAGTGCACGCCGTCCATGAGTTGATCGACCGTGACGACCAGGGACTTATCCGAACCGGCCAGGACCGCGCAGTCATCGCCGGGCCCGACCAGGATGTCCTGGCGGTCCCATTGCTCCTGCGAGCGGATCCAGTCGATCAGGGCGCGCTCCTTCAAGGGCGATCCTCCAGGGCCTGGGTCCAGAAGGCGATCTGCTTGTCGAGTTGCTGCCGTCCACCGGAGCCCTCGGGCTGATATCTTCCGACGACGTTGGCGGCTCCCAGGAAATCGTAGACATCTTCCTGGATTCTCGGCGAAGCTTCCTGAAGAACTTTCAGATCCAGTTCGCCCAGGGGTTTGTTGTCCTTTTCGGCCCGGGCGACGAGGCTGCCGACGATGTGGTGGGCCCTTCTGAAGGCTTCGCCCTTGCCCACGAGGTATTCGGCCAGGGCGGTCGCGTCGAGGTATCCCTCGTCGAGGTCTTCCTCGATGCGTTCCTTGCGGAGATGGGTGGTCTCGACGATTCCTTTGCCCACCTGCAAAGACCGGTAGACCGCGTCAAAGGCGGCAAAGGCGAAACGCTTGTCGTCCTGGAGGTCGCGATTGTAGGCAAGGGGCAGGCCCTTGAGCAGCGTCAGCAGGCCCACGCACTGGGCGATGGCGGTGGCGCTCTTGCCGCGGATCAGTTCCAGGGTGTCGGGATTCTTTTTCTGGGGCATCATCGAACTGGAGGTGCAGTAGGCGTCATCGAGCTGGAGGAAGCCGAACTCGGTGCTGGCCTGGATGATCCAGTCCTCCGCCCAGCGGGACAGGTGGGTGGCGAGCTGCGCGCAGGCAAAGGCCAGCTCCGACAGGAAGTCCCGATCACTGGTTGCGTCGATGCTGTTTCGGGCCACGGCATCGAAGCCCAGCAGGGCGGCGGTCAGGTTGCGATCCAGGGGCAGGGACGTACCGGCCACCGCGCCGGAGCCCAGCGGGCAGACATTGATCCGCTTCCGGGCGTCCAGGAGTCGCTCGGCGTCGCGATGAAGCATTTCCACATAGGCGAGCATCGCGTGGCCGGCCAGGATCGGTTGGGCGCGCTGGAGGTGGGTATAAGCGGGCATGACCACGTCGCCCTCGCGCCGGGCCAGGTCCACCAGGGCGCGTTGAAGATCGGCCAGGCCGGCAAGGAGATGGTCGGCTGCGTCGCGCGCCCAGAGGCGCAGGTCGGTGGCTACCTGATCGTTTCGGCTTCGGCCGGTGTGGAGTTTCCTGCCCACCTCGCCGATTTCATCGGTCAGGGCCTTTTCGATCACCATGTGGATGTCTTCCAGCTCGATGGGCATATCCAGTTGGCCGGCCTGGATCTTTTCAGCTACGGCCGACAGTCCGGCCTTGAGCTGATCGAATTCTTCCTCGCTGAGCAGCCCGACCTTGGCCAGCATCTGCCCATGGGCCAGCGACCCGGAGATGTCGTATCGCCAGAGGGCGGTATCCACGTCCAGACTCGCAACAAAGCGTGCGGTGACCTGGTCGGCCTGGCCTTGGAGTCTTGCCTGCCATGATTTGCCGGCCGGTGAGGGGTTTTCATCGCTCATGCGTTTTCTCCTTTAGGTGGCGATGGTAGGATCGAGCGGATAAGCTGTCAACGCTGCCGCCCGGCCTGGCCGGGACAGCCCACCGGATCTTTCCGGCTGTCTTTGGATGCGATCAGGTAGGGAGCCCTGGCGGTACCGAAGCTTTTTATTCTTTTCTGGAGTCTTCCATGCAGGTGCAACCCGGTCGGAATCGAGGCGTCTTCGAGGCCCGGACGCTCCGGCACGCCATGCTCTGTCGGGAGCATTTTCTGCTGATCCTTCAACTGGAACGCTTTCCCGCTTCCAAGCCCGGCCAGTTTGTACAATTGCAATGTCGCGACTTGTCCCAACCCGAAGGGGCCCGCGAGGTCGCCTGGTCGCAGACCCAGCCGCCAAAACTTACCCAGAGTGAACTGGCTGAAGATCAACCCCTGTTGCGAAGACCCTTCAGCCTGGCCGGGCGACGCGACGGCCCCGAAGGCGTGGAACTGGACATCATCTACCGCGTCGTGGGCAGGGGGACCGACTGGCTAAGCCGTTTGAAAGCAGGCGACAGGCTCAGCATCCTCGGGCCCCTGGGAAACAGCTTTGGCATCGATTCCCGCAGGCCCCAGGCTGCCCTGGTCGGCGGGGGGGTGGGAATCCCCCCGATGATCTACCTGGCCGAGGCGTTGCATGAGGCCGGGCGGGAGATTACGGTCTTCCTGGGCGCCCAGAGCCGCGATCTGCTGCCGATGAATCTGCTTCCCGGCGCTGAGACCAGGCCGCCGGGGCAGCCGGCGCCCCTGTTGGAACCCTTCGCCCCCTACCAGACACGGGACGTCCTGGCCACCGATGACGGCAGCCTGGGCCGCAAGGGATTCGTGACCGACGCGATGAAGGATTGGCTGGACAAGATCCCGTTCGACCCGTCTGAACTGGTCGTTTACACCTGCGGCCCCGAGCCGATGATGAAGGCTGTGGCGAATATCTGCACCGCCCGGTCCATTGCGTGCCAGGTTTCCATGGAGCGTTCGATGGGCTGCGGGATGGGGACCTGTCAATCGTGCATCTGCAAGACGCGCGCCGAAAATGAGCGAGGCTGGGCCTACAAGCTCTGCTGCACCGACGGGCCGGTCTTCGATGCGGAAAAAATCATCTGGAGCTAACGATCCGCCTGCTCCGGGGACGGGCGATCCTCGGCGGTGATCTGCATCATTTTCTTGTACTGTGTCCTCAGATAGGCCTTGTCGCGGTAGCAGCGGATGTGGTCCCAGGGCAGGGGGACATCGAGGTCCAGGGCTTCGTGCGCGAAAGCGTCGGGATCTACGCCGGCTTCTTCGAAAGCCTGCTGCCATGTCTCCGGGTTGAAGTGTTCCGTCCAGGCGTCGAAGGTGCAGCCTTTTCGCCAGGCCTGCTCGATCGCTTTGGCCACGCGCCGGTCGCCGCGGCAGATGACGGCCTCGAGGATGCTGCGTTCGATGAAGTGGAATTTGAAATTCACCGGCGTCTTTCGGGCCAGTTCTATGAGCCGATCGCGGACCGACCAGAAGTACTCCTCTCGGGCCATCGGGGCCCACTGCATGGGCGTATGGGGCTTGGGAACCAGCCAGGAAACGCTTGCGTTGATGGCGCCCTTTTTGCCGTCGACGTCCTTTCGGGCCTGGCTGAGCCGCATACAGAGCTCGAAGATTTCGTCGATATCCTGCTGGGTCTCACCGGGCAGCCCGGCCAGGAAGTAGACCTTGATGGCGTTTTGCCCGGCGCGGTAGCCAGCCTTGACGGCCTCGATCATGTCCGGCTCGGTGATATTCTTGGCGATAGCCCTTCGGAGGGTTTCGGAGCCGGCCTCGGCTGCGATGGTCATCCCGGTGCGTCGGACCAGGTGGGTCAGTGCGGGAAGCTGGGCCAGTTGGCGGTCCACCCGCAGGGAGGGCAGGGAAACCGAGACTTGTCTTGGGGTCAGTTCCTCAACCAGTCGCTCCAGCAGGGGGCGAAGCTGCGGGTAGTCTCCCGTGGACAGACTCAGCAGGGAGACCTCTCGATGCCCGGTGGCATCCAGGGCTTCGAGGATGCCCGAGACGATGGAGTCTACCCTGCGTGGGCGGACCGGCAGGCGGGTAGCCCCGGCCTGGCAGAACCGGCAGCCATTGGGGCAGCCCCGCATCACCTCGACGACCACGCGGTCATGAACGGCCTCGGTCAGCGGGACCAGGGGCGCCCGCAAGGGAGGCCGGATGGAAAGATCCGAGACGCACGCACGGGGGACCTGCGGGGGCAGATCCGGGATTTCGGCTTCGAGGCCCCGGTAAGCACCGGTCGAGTCGTATCGCGGCTGATACAGGCTGGGCACATAGGCCGAGGGGACGTTTCGGGCGATGTCTTCCAGGCGACTTTTCCGGTCGGTCAAGCCCTGCTTCTTGTGCTCCAGGACTCGCCGGCAAAGGGCTTCGAGAGGTTCTTCCCCTTCGCCGGGCAGGAAGACATCGATGAACGGGGCCAAAGGTTCCGGCGAATCGGCCAGGGCGTCTCCCCCGATGACGATCGGATCAGGTTGGGTCCGATTCTCGCTGTGGATGTCGATCCCGGAAAGATCCAGCATCTCCAGGACATTGGTGACACACAGTTCGTAGGGCAGGGCGAAGCCCAGCAGGTCGAACTGTCCAACGGGACAGCGGGACTCCCAGCCGAACAGGGGAATATCGAGGCTGCGCATCTCTTGCTGGGCATCCGGGGCCGGGCAATACACCCGGTCGCAGGCGGCGAAATCCAGGTCGTTGACAAGCTGATAGAGAATCTGCGAGCCCAGATGGCTGATACCCAGGTTGTAGGCGTCGGGGAAGGCCAGGGCCAGAGTTACGTCGGCCTGGGACGGATCTTTCCTTCGGGCATTGATCTCCAGTCCGACATATTGGCCCGGCTGGGTCAGGCGGGGCAGCAGTTCGTTTCTGATCCTCTCTGCGATGGACTTCATGGCAGGTCTTGTATCTGGGAGTTTCGGGTTCGGGCAGAAGCTGGTATGATATTGCTGTAAAGTAAGCAAGCAAGGAGCCGGCATGAACTTCAAGACCGACTATCTTACCTTCAACACCGAGAAGAAGCGCGACTATATTCGGATTACCCCCCAGGTGGAGAAGGTCGTGAGCGACTCGGGCATCGCAGAGGGAATGGTTCTTGTCTCGGCCATGCATATTACCGCCGGCGTGTTCATCAACGACGCCGAGTCGGGTCTGCTGGCGGATATTGACCAGTGGCTCGAGGGGCTGGCTCCCTTCTGCCAGGACTACCGCCACCATCAGACGGGGGAGACCAATGGCGATGCGCATCTCAAGAATCTCCTCATTCACCACGAAGTGATCGTGCCGATTACCGGCGGGCAGATGGACCTGGGCCCGTGGCAGGAAATTTACTATGCCGAGTTCGACGGGCAGAGGCCCAAACGACTGATCATCAAGGCCATGGGAGAATAGGCGAATGACCATTACCTTTACCTGTGAACACTGCCGCAAGGAAGTCAAAGCCCCCGACAGTGCCGCGGGCAGACGGGGCAAGTGCCCGTACTGCGGCGAGACCAGTTATGTTCCGGATCCCGAGGCCATCGAGGAAGGCGAAATTCCGCTGGCGCCGATAGACGAGCAGGAAGAGGAGCAACTGCGCCGCGAGAAAGAGCAGTTGCGACAGCAAGAGCGTATTTTGCTCTCAGAAGCCAACCAGACCGAAGGGGCAGGCGGACAGGAGGAGAAACGCAACGACGTCGTTCCGGAGGACTACTATCCGCTTGTGACCGGGTACTGCGTAGCGATGGCCAATTCCAACCTGGACCGGGCCGAGAATCAGCTTCGCAAGCTCAAGCCCGCCGGGTACACCGCCATTAACGCCGTGGATGATTTCCTCAAGGGCAAGGCCCAGGATGATTCGCTGGATCAGATTCCACCCAAGTTGCTCAAGGGTTTCCTCAAGCAGTTGCAAACCCAGATCCGCAGCAGCCTGGGAGGCTGATTCCTCGATTCTTCCGGGGCAGCAGAAAAAGCAGGCTTCCAATCTACAGGTTGCCCGTCAGGGCCAGGATCGCGAAATCCCGCAGCAGGCGGGCCGGGATGAAGGCTACGTGTCGGACGGTGGCATTTGCCTCCGCCTTGGAGGCGACGGCTACCGGGACGGTGCATGTAATCCCGATCTCCGGCACCTCGTGGCTGGGATCGTGCCTCTTGAGATTGGCGTGGATCAAGTTGAATCCTTCGCGGAAATCCAGCAGGGTCAGAGCTGCCGGCTTCTCAGGAAGAAACTCCAGGGCTCGGGCTACGCCGGCCTCCTGCATGATTCCGGGTCTCTCCGGGTTGTTCTGGAGGAGATTCCTGCCTGCCTCCAGCGTACCGCCCATCCAGAGCAGCACCGTCTGCCGGTCCGGGGCCAGGAACCACAGCCCGATGCGGGGTTCGCCAAGCGCCGCCTCCAACGCCTTGCGGGACTCGGGCTGGAGGTTCTCCAGGTTCGGGTGAAGCGGGGTGATCTCGAAGACTTCCTTACCCTCGATCATCTCTCCGGTGGAGCGATAGACGAAGCTGACCCGCCGATCGGGCCTGTTGTCCGAGGCTACGAGTTGCCCTGCAAGCTCGTCGAAGACTCTCACCAACCGGGACAGTTCCCGGCCGAACGCCTCGGCGTCGTCGACCTTCAGGCTCGCAGCCAGCGTATAGACGGCCTCGGGGGAGTCGGGGCTGCCAAAGGCGATCTGGGACTGGCGAACCCGGCCATAGAGACTCGAGGCCAGTCTCCGGATTTCCAGGAGGGTCTCCTCGCGCAGGCCGCTGTCGTCACTGGCCATCAGCAAAGCGGTGCGGACCGCTTCGAAGTACATATTGAACAGGGATCCCATGGACTCGGTATGGGAGGGCAGGTCATGGTTGCCCATGCTCACAACCCGGTTCATTCCGGCGATACGATCCATCAGAGGTGATGAGGGCGTCTGGTAGTTCAGGAGCTTCTTGCCGGTCGGGCTTTGGGGCTTCCAGGAGGTGAGCTGCTGGAGGATCGCGCCTTGGCGACGCAGTTGAATCCCCACCGTCCAGGCTTCCTGGTGGGTCAGGCGATATCGCAGAAAGGGCAGGGCCTTCTGGATCATTACCGCCTGCATGGCGTAATAGCCCGGGTCGGTGCCCATTGCCTGGGAGATCAGTCTGTCGACGGTATCCAGGGCTTCCTCGGCCAGGGGGGCCACGGCGTGCATGTTCACATGCAGGGACACTGCCGACTGTTCCATCAGGCGACGGTGGTCGGGGGCAAGCGTCTGGGAAAGGTTCCCGGCTGAATGTTCCAGTGCGTCCAGGGCCCGGGGGGTGGGGCTGACCATCAGGTAGTGTTCGTCCAGCCTGCGGGCATGGAGTTCCAGACCGCCATAGGTGAAGACCTCGTTGGGTCCTTCGCGGCGGGGCCCAGCCCCGGGCCAAAGGTCTCGCACCTGTCCTCCCGGCAGCAGGGCAACCAGGGGCCATCGGGCGGTGGAGGGCTGGGAAGGTTTGATCCCGGTCAGGGGGGCCAGTTCCCAGGCGAGCATGTGGTTGATGTCGAAGCCGACGCTGTCGGGGGGCACCAGGACAAGGGCAGCTCCGCGGTCTGTTGACAGATTAGCCTGCATGTCGGCATCGGCCAGAAGCTTGCCCAGCAAAGGCAGGGTCGAATCGGGCAGGACCGGCCCCAGCAGCCAGTGACTGTTGAACTCCTGGAACAGGTCGTCGGCCTGGCCTGTGCTTCTTTGCAGGTCGGGAATCACCCCGCAAGCCAGGGCGGAAGAAGGGATCCTCTCCAGGACGCTGTGGGACTCCGAGGCCGGCTGGGCCTGTGCCAAGGCTGCAGAAAGCACAAGAAACAGCATCGCGCGTCTTGTCATTCGAAAAAGCTCCTTCCCATGGCTGCCTGCCATGCTAGCCGACAGGTGCGGGGATCACAACGTATCGTCGGGAGAGGAATTTGCTTTCGAGGTCACTTTCGGGCCGATAGGATTCTCTCCAACGCTTTGGCAGGATTGGAACCGATGCACGCAGAGAGCCTGTCGGATGAAGAACGTTACGAGGGAATCGACCGGATCCTGATTACCCGGGAGCAGATTGCTGCGCGGGTTGCGGAACTGGCCGGGCAGATCGCCGAGATGTACGCCGGAAAGGAACTTACCTTGCTGGCGATCCTGACCGGTTCGGTGATGTTCCTGGCCGATCTGATGCGGGAGTTGCCCCTGCGAATGCGGCTGGATGTGATGAGCGTTTCCTCGTATCCCGGCGACGCGACGCAGAGCCAGGGTCCCCGGATTGTAATGCCCTCCCTGTCGGACCTGGAGAACCGTCACGTGCTGCTGATGGATGACATACTGGATACCGGACAAACGCTGGAAGCCATTGCCGGAAACGTACGGCGCCAGGGCCCGGGGAGCCTTCGCACCTGCGTGCTGCTCCAGAAAAACCGTCCGGGCCAGCCGCTGCCGATCCACGTGGACTTTGTCGGTTTCCAGGTGCCCGATGAATTCGTTGTAGGCTATGGTCTTGACTATGATCATCTGTACAGGAATCTCTCGGAGATTTGCGTTTTGAACCCCGAAATACTCAAGGGCAGCTCATGAGCCAGGAAAGCCCCGAACTTGCCGCCGCTGAAGATCTCACCGCTCAGATGCCCCAGGGCGTCCTGAACGAGGGCGAGACCGTCATTCTTATGACGCGGCCAAGCGTTTGGTTTGTCTTCCTGGAATCCCTTCCGGTCCTGGTGGCAGCGTCGCTGGTGGCCTTGGGGTTGATTGTTGCGGTCCGGGGCTTTGGCCTTGAGATCCCCGGGCGTCTGCGCTACCTCGTTCCCGGATGTCTGGTCCTGATGCTGATAAGACTGTATTTGGCGAGTTTCCAGTGGATGCGTCGCATCTACATTTTGACCAACAAGAGAATTCTTCGGATGCGGGGGATCCTGCGAATGGAGATATTCGAATGCCCCCTGGCGGGCATCTCGCAGGCGCAGCTTAGCGTCACACGGCCTCAGCGTTTTCTTCACACCGCCACAGTGCTCTTTGAAATCCAGGGCCAGGCCCTCGATGCCGGCGCGTGGCACCACGTGCCCAGGCCCAGGGACCTGATCGACCTGGTGCGCGACGCCATTCGCCGCGCGAAGCACTGAGCTTCGACGGTCATTTTCCAACGCAGAAACGGCGGAAGATTCGCCCGAGAATCTCTTCGCTGACGACCTGGCCGCTGATGTGGCCAAGCTGCGAGACGGCCGATCGCAGTTCAATGGCCACCAGGTCCGCCTGGTCGGAGAGATCCTGACAGCCGCCCAGCAGGTCCGATGCCTGTTCGAGGGCTTGGGCGGCCTGTCGCATCGCGTTTTTCTGGTGATGATGCAGGGCCAGTCCCTCTCCCGTCCTGTGCACGCGAAGGTGGAGTGTTTCTTCCAGGGCTGATTTGAGCGGCTCGATTCCCTTGCCCGTTCTGGCCGAAACCGGCAGGAGCTTTTCCGGTTCGCCGCTGAGCTCCTCCCAGGCCTGCTGGAGCTCGCCGACATCCAGGGCCTGGGCCAGATCGATCTTGTTGGCCAGGAGCAATCGGGCGGCAGAGGGATTCAACGTCCGGATGTCGCGGCAGATCTCGATATCAGCATCGGTGATCCCGGTCGCTTCCAGGGTCATCAGCAGGGCGTCGGCTGAGCGGACCAGTTTCCGCGCCGAGGCCTCGGCCAGATTTTCGAGCCGGTCGCTCGTCGAGGCCAGTCCGGCTGCATCAAACAGGTCGACACCGGCCTGTCCCAGCCAGACTCCCACGCGCAGGACATCGCGTGTCGTGCCGGCAAGGGCGGAAACGATCGCGCGATCGGTTCCGCTGATCGCATTGAGAAGCGAGCTTTTGCCCACATTGGGCCGACCCACCAGAACGCATCGCGGAGGCGAGGAGGTCTCCGGCAGAAAGTCGCTCGTTGCAGCGGTACGGGCAAGCTTCGCCGACAAGGCCTTGAGCTGGGCCGATGCTTCCATCGGCGTCATGAGCTGGATGTTCTCCTCGGCCAGGTCGATCGACGCTTCCACGGTGGCCAGGAGTTCGGCAATTTCGTCCGAGGCCCCCTGGCAGAATCGATGCAGAGCGCCATCGAGCAGGTTGGCGGCCGCCCGGCACTGTGCTGCGTCGGAAGCGGCGATGAGATCGGCGACGGCCTCGGCTTCGGAAAGATCGATGCGCCCCGAAAAGAACGCCCGGGCGGTGAACTGACCCGGCTGGGCCTGACAGGCCCCGGCATCGAGCAGGTGCTCCAGGACCTTCCGCCCCAAGGCGGGCGAACCGGGCAGGTGAAGCTCTACCAAATCTTCCCGCGTGTAGCTGGCCGGTGCGCGGAAGATGTAAATCCTTCCAGGCAGTCGAAGCTCTCCCAAGACCAGGTACCCGTTCGAAGCGGTAAAGCCGCGCAGTTCACTGGTGTTTGCGTTGCCGACCGGTTGGAAAACCTCCTTGGCCAGGCAAAGGCTCCTTGGCCCGGAAAGGCGCACGATCATCCGGGCAGAGACCCCTGGGGCCGAGGAAAGGGCAGCAATGGTTTCGCCGAAGGGATCCATCCTCAACCCCCGGGATTGGCGAACCCGTGGATCAGCGTCATCGCCAGGATCCGCAGGTCCAGCAGGAGCGACCAGTTATTGATGTAGTCCAAGTCGTACTGCAGGCGCTTCCGGATGCTTGTACGCCCGCGGTAGCCATGTACCTGCGCCCAGCCAGTGATACCGGACTTGACGTGGTGACGCAGCATGTAGCGGGGGAACTGCTGACGGAACCGTTCGATGAATTCCTCTCGCTCCGGGCGCGGGCCAACCAGGGACATATCGCCGCGCAGTACGTTGAAAAGCTGGGGCAACTCGTCCAGGCTGGTTTTTCGGAGGAAACGCCCCAGGCGGGTGAGCCTGGGATTGTCCTGGTCGGTTCCCCACTGAGGGTCGGATTCCGCCTCGTCGTCTGGTTCCATGGATCGGAACTTGAGGATTGTGAAGGACTGGCCTCCCACGCTGGCGCGCTTCTGCCGGTGGAGGATCGGGCCCGGCCCGGAGAGCTTGATCGTTGCGGCGATGATCAGAAGCAATGGCCCAAGCAGGATCAGCATCACGATCGAACCGATCACATCCACGGCTCGTTTGCAGATACCGCTGAGCCCCGCCTGGGGCGTGTGGGTCAGGTTGATCACCGGCATCGACCCGACCTGGTGGACGCGGTGGTTGAGCAGAAGATGACCCAACAGGTCGGGCGCGACGTTTACATCCACCAGCAAGTCGGCAATCTCGTTCATTGTGGCCTCGAGCTGGTCGATCTGGTGTCGGGGCAGGGCGATAAAGACGGCATCGACCTCGTGGCGAAGGATGATTTCCTTGCTGGAGCGGATCGGACCCCGCACGGGCCGACCCAGGAGTGTGTCTCCCGCCCGGACGTCATCGATGAAGTAATCCACGCGGTAACCGGTCCACTGCTGGTGGCGAAAGGAATGGAACAGTTTCTGGGCCACGCGTCCCGCCCCGATCATGGCCACGCTTCTCAGGTTCCTGCCGTGGCGACGTGCCTGTCGCAGGAGCAGCCGCACCAGGATACGATACACGATCAACATGGTTGGCCAGACCACCAGCACCACTCCCTGGAGGCGGCGAGAGAAAGGAGAGGACCAGAGGAAGTTGGCTGCGACGACTTCCAGTACCCAGACCGCGGTAGCTGCCTTGAGCAGATCCATGATTTCCGCGCCCAGGGGTTGGGCGCGACGGGGCAGATAGAGCCCTGCCCACTGGAAGACCAGCAATACCAGAAGGAGGTTGATGATCAGAATATCGGTCAGGTACGAAAGGGGAGGCACGGGCCCCTTGATCTCGAACCAGCCGGTGTAAAAGCGGATGTAGAAACACAGCAGCCAGGCCACCAGCGTGATGGCCAGGTCCATCAGTCGCATTAGTCCGACGATGATAGTGCTGTATTCCCGGAGCATGAAATCTCAGTTGTCTGCCGGAGTGAATCGAACAGGAAAACGGTCATAGCCTTCCAGCGGCCAGGGCTCGGTGCTTTGTGCCCAGCAAGGCGGGGAGGAAAGGTCGCTGGGCAGTGCGGCTTCTTCGGCGCAGCGAGCGAAGATTTTCTCGATGTTGTCGATGGAGGGATAGTCGCCGCCTTGGGGATCCGGCCGGAGATGCGAAGCGCCGATTCGATGGATCCTCCGGCTGGATTCGTGGGCGGCGTCGATGACGGCTGTCATTTTGCGTGCCTGGGCCAGCGAGCACCGCAGCAGGTCGTTGTCGTTGGCCTGGGCGGCCTGGAAGAAATTCTCCAGCATGCGCCTGGGCCCCAGATCGTCATGGGGCGCTTGAATCACCGAACGGGCGTCGGGCTGGATCGTGTAGCCATCGTGCATTTTCCACAGGGCCCGGCCGGCCCGGGCGCGAATGTCCACGGTTGGATGAATTTGCTCGATACAGCGATGGGTCAAAAGGAGCACGCATCGCGGGCCCTGGCGCGTCTGGATTTCGATGGCTGCGGTATCGTGGCTTGGCGTGGGCCCTGCTGCGTAAAGCTCGGCCCGGACGTGTGTCGGCTCGGCCGGGGCGGTGTCGCTGCCGGCCAGGACCAGGACGTTCATGATCTGGTGAGCCAGCGCGTTGGTGGCCGGCCCGTCCAGAACCCAGTGATCGCCAAGGCGAAGCTGTCCTGCCCATCGATTGCGCTGGTAGTATCCCGCTTTTCGAGGCCAGCAGGCATAGCAGCTCAGGCTGCTGCGCTGGCCGATCAGGCCTTGCCCGAGCTGCCCGGCGCACTGGAGCAGATCCTTCTGATGCATCGCCTGGAAGCCGACCAGGCAGACGCGCCCCGCCTCCTGTCGCTTCTGGTCCATACGATCGACTTCCTGGACCGTGGCTGCGGCCGGCTTCTCCAGGTGAACGTGGAGTCCGTGGGTAAACGCCTGGCAGGTCAGGGCCGCGTGAGTGTGGATGCCGGTAGCGATGTAGATGCCCTGGATGTGGCCGCGGAGATCATCGAGCATCTCTTTGGTGTCTTCATAGAGTTTCAGGCCCGCCTTGGTTAGTTTTTCGGCTTTTTCGGGCATGTGGGAAATCCCCAGATCGGCTGCGGCGACGAGACGGTGGTCGCAGTCCTTACTGTAGTCGATCAACCGGTTGGCCAGCCCCCATCCGTACCCCCCGATGCCCACGATTGCTACTTGCATGATTTCTCCAAAAAGCCGGGAACAAGTTGGCCGCATCGTAGCCGTCCCTTCCGGAAGGTTCAAGCCCTGCCCATGCGTCCGCTGTACAATAAGGCCATGCCCGAGAGAATTCTCCTGGTCAACCCGCCGATCTATGATTTTACCGCCTACGACTTCTGGCTGCGTCCCCTGGGATTGCTGCGCCTGGGCGGGCTACTGAGCGGGCAGGGAGAGGTTCGACTTTTTGACTTCCTGGATCGTCGGCATCCGTCCCTCAGCGGTCGCGACGACCGGTGGGCCAGGGGCAAGTTTCCGCGCCGCCGCATCGAAAAACCCCCTGCGCTTTCGCATATCCCGAGGCAATTCGGACGCTACGGCCTGTCGATGGACATCTTCCGGGAATTCCTGTCCGAGCAGGGGCCCTTCGATGCTGCACTGGTCACCTCCTCCATGACCTACTGGTATCCGGGGGTGGTGGAGGTCGTTGAGCAGCTTCGCCGCTTCGCACCCCCCCTGCCCATTGCCCTGGGGGGCATCTACGCCGGCCTGTGCCCCAAGCATGCTTCGAACCTGGAAGTGGACTTCCTGGCCGGGCCCGGTGACCTGCCGGCCTTCTGGGACTGGCTGGGCTTGCAACCGAACCGGTGGGCACCTCCCTTCTGGCAGGGCTATGCGTCCTGCCCGGCAGGGGTGATGACGCTGAGCACGGGCTGTCCCAACAATTGCAGTTACTGCGCATCGGGTTATATCAGTGGCAGCTTTCGCCGGCACAGCCAGGATCGCTGCATCTTCGAACTGGAGCATCTGATCTCCCGCGGGGTCAGGCAGATCGCCCTGTATGACGACGCCCTGCTTGTAGAGGCCGAGCAGGGCCTCCTGCCGTTTCTCGACCAGGCCCGCCGCCTCGGGCGGCAGTTGACGTTCCATACGCCCAATGCGCTTCACAGTCGGTTGGTGACGCCTTCGATTGCCAAAGCGATGACCGAGGGGGGCTTTGAGAGCTTCTTCCTGGGTTCGGAAAGTGCATCGGACGACGTCGCAGGTGCCAGGGTTTCCATGCAAGCTTTGGAAGAGGCTGTGGAGAATCTTCGGGCTGCCGGGGCTGAAAAAGACAAGATCACGGCCTACATGATCGTGGGTCATCCGCGCTCGAGGTTTGAGGATCTGGTCGAATCGATCCGGTCGCTGGGCCGGCTGGAAATCCGCGTGATGCTCTCGGAGTTCTCCCCGGTTCCGCATACGCCCGACTTTCAGCTCTGCAGCGACCTGGCCGATCTGGAGGATCCCCTGACCCACAACAAAACCGCCTGGAGCCTCCAGTGGCTCGGAGCCGGGAAGCTTCAGCAACTCAAGGATCTCTGCAGAAAACAGAATCGAAATCGGGCCCCCACGAGACGTTGACCAGGCCCAGAGGCGAAAAAGGAACTCTGGACCCGACCGGGAGTTCTGATATAAAGCAGAGGACGGTTCGCAGTGGATGACGTTTGGCCCAGGCAGGAGTACCAACCATGATGTCCATATCGCAGAAGGCTCGCTATGCCCTTCGCGCCATGCTGGAGTTGACCAAACGTCGCGGCCTGGAGTCGGGACCGACTTCTGCCAGTGAAATCGCTTCGGTCCAGGCGATCCCCCCACGTTTTCTGGAGTTGATACTCAACCAGCTTGGCAGTGCGGGTATCATCCAGTCCCGTCGCGGTGCCCAGGGCGGATACATTCTGGCCCAGGACCCGAAACAGTTGACCGTGCTGAAGGTTCTGGAACTGGTGGAAGGGGATATGTCACCGGTGGACTGTGAACTTTGCGGAGGGGCCAAGGACTGTCCCCTGGTGGACCATTGCGTCTTCTCGGACTTGTGGAATGAGGTCAACCACAGCGTTCGCACAATTTACGAGAGGACCACTTTCCAAGACCTTCTCCAGAGGGAACAGCAGATGCGCAGGGGCGCGGTTCCGGATTACAGCATCTAGATCAAGTCGACAGCGGCCCGGGACCCGCCAGCCGGAGAGAGGCAGGGCCGGCCAAGGCTGTCGGGTCAGGGCGAATCCGATCCGGCAGGAGCCTCGGTGGCATCGCCTGAAGGAATCACGCCTGTTTCCCGGCCGAAGCGTTCCAAGGCGGCCATGCCTTCGCGGGGCGTGATGCTGCCGTCTTCGTCCGCGTCCGCCAGCTTCACCCGACGCTCGAGTTCACGGTCCAAACCCGTCATCAGGGCCCGGGCCTCGGCCTGGTTGAACTTGCCGTCGTTGTCCCGATCGTAGGCGACGGCGAATCGATCGAACCAGTCACGAATCGCGCCCGTGGCCTTGCTGCGGAAATCTCTCTGCTCCTGCCAGGTCGCTCTTCCATCGGCGTCGGTGTCTATCCACGCCTGAGATTGGAGAATCAGCACCTGGGCCTCCTGCGACCAGGCCATGGCGACCGATGCCTTTTCCAGCTTGGTGACCTCGCCGTCCCCGTTGGCATCCATGATACGGTCGGCCAGGCGCTTCATCGTGGTCTGCATGGACTTGCCGACTTCCTGAAGGACCTCACTTTCTGCCGGGCCCAGCTTGCCGTCGCCGTCCAGGTCGAACCGCTGATCCAGCCAATCCTGCATGGATTTGGAGTCCTTCCGGAATGATTCCCGCATGGCCCGGCGTTCCTGATCGCTCAACTGCCCGTCCCGGTCGGTATCGAACCGGGCCAGCCTTTCTTTGCGCCATTGGAGCTTGACCGACTCGACGCCTTGTCTGATCTCCTCCGGGCTCAGGACGCCGTCCTTGTCGGCATCGTAGCGGGCCAGAGGCCCTTCGGGCTGGATCTTTCGGCCCAAGGTGGAGGCTTGTGCGCCCTGCCCGGCCCGGGGTTTTTCTTCGGGGTCCAGTCGGCCGGCCTTGACGGCGGCAAGGGCTTTTTCCCGTTCGGCCCCGCGCAGGCGAAGGTCTCCGTTTTCGTCGAAGCCGGCGATGAGCTTCTTCTGTTGATCCTGGCGGTAGTTTCTGGCCTCGGACCACGCGATTTTTTCATTGCTGTCGGCGTCGAACTCGAGGATCGAATCCCACTTGTCAAACGACCGGACGAAGCCGTCTGCCGAAGCCTGGTCCTGTTGGAATTCCTCCTTGGAGATCTCCGAGTCGGGTCCTGCTGCGTCCAGGAAGGCATTGCGCAGGCGGGCCGGTTCCAGCGGGACGATACCTGTAAGCAGATCTTCCCCCCATGCCAATGTCGCCCATCCAAGCAGACATAAACTCGCGTAAAAGGATACATTCCCAAGCGGTCTCGTTGTCATCGTTATGCCCTTTCCGCCGGGTCTTGCCTCCCCCGGGGGGTGCCATTTCAATCGTCGCGTGACCGGTTTCGGCCTGCTCTTCTGCCCCGGCTTCCGGACAGCCTTCTGGGGTCGAAGCCTTCCTTCTCGGCCAGCGTCTTCCATTCTTCGCTGCTGAGTCTGCCGTTGCCGTCGGCGTCGTAGGTTTGGGTGAGCTTGCGGAAGTAATCGCGGCGTTCCTGTCTGGAAGCATTGCCGTCACCGTCGGAGTCCGCCTTGGCGGAAAACAACTCCCAGGCCTTCTGTCTCTCTTCCTGGAGGGTCTGATTCATGATCTCTCTCTCCTGGCCCGAGAGCTCTCCGTCGCCGTCGGAGTCAAAACGCCGGACGCGTTCCTGCTCGGCGGTGCGGCGAGCGTCAATGGTCGCCTGTATTCTCTGCTGAATGCGATCGTATTCTTCCTGGACCTTCGCGGCTTCTTCCGGGCTGAGATGCCCATCCTTGTCGGCATCGAATCTTCGCTCGAGTCCCGTACGGATGCGCTGCATCATCTCCTGGCGACGCTGTTGCATCTCCGCGTCTCTCTCGGCCTGGCTGAGTTGTCCGTCTCGGTCGGTATCGTACTTTTCGAGCCTCTGTTTCTCCCGCTCCTGTCGCATCTTCTCGGCCCAGGCTCGCCTCTCCTGCCTGGAAACCTCTCCATCGCCATCGGTGTCCAGACGCTCGAGCATTTTCTTGCGCATTTCCTGGAGGCGCTGCCTTCTGCTCTGCCGGGCGTTGTCGTCGTTCCCCGGCTGCTCGCCCTGGCCGGGTTGGGTCTGTCCGGAGTCAGTCTTGGGCTTTTTGGCCGGGTTGCGTCCCTTTGAAGGCTTCTCGGGTTTGGCTTGTTGGGAGAACTTCCCGGGCAGTTGGCCCCCGGCCAGTGCGGCGTTGAGCTTGGATTGTTCCTCCCCTCGGATTTTCCGGTCGCCATCGGCGTCGTAGACCTTGATCGCCTCCCGCGAGAGGTCCATGCGATAGGCGTCGGCCTCAATCCAACTGATCTTCTTGTTCTTGTTGGCGTCATATTTGAGCAGGGCGGGCCAGCTATCGAAGGATCGGGCAAAATTATTGCCCTTGGCCTGATCGGCCTGGAATTCCTCGGCCGAGAGCTCGTTGTCCAGCCCCACCGCAGCCAGGAAGCGGGAACGCTCGTCGCCGGCATTGTAGGGATGTACGGGACCCGAGGCCGGATCTACCCCCTGTGCGGGGGCCTGCTGCGGGGCCATGCAAAGTGTAAACAATGACAAAATAAGGAGATGTATTCTTCGCATGGTTCTGTCCTCTTACGCGGAAAAGGGCCATCCGGCAAGGCTCCTGGTTCGGGCCCCACCTTGCCGATACACCTATTATAAACGATCTGAAGCGGAATTGATTGCCTCCTGCTTCGAAAAGTGGCTTGCCAGGCCCCGCCTGGGTTTGCCGGAATTGGCGGCAATGCTTTCCCAAAATAAACGTTTTACGAAAAGGTGGCTGAAATGCGGAACAACTTGCGCGCTGAGGCGTTTAATGGGTGCGAGCCGAGAAAAGGGCTGCGGCTTGCGCATCTCCTGGGCGCCCACGAGGCATAGAAGCATGAGTTTTTCAGACGTACTTGTTGAAAAAGGCATTATCACGCCGGAGCAACTGGCCGAGGCCATGAAGCTCCGCAGCAAGCAGGGGGTCCGCATCGACAAGGGCCTGGTGCAGTTGGGCTACGTGAGGGAAGAGCAGATCCTGCGGACCATGGGCGAGGAATTGTCCATTCCCTTCGTGGAAGATCTCTCAGCCAGGGGGGTGGACGTCGAGACCTTCCGCTCCCTGCCGGCCAAGCTGGTCTACAAGAAGCACCTGGTTCCCCTGGAACGCAACAACGGCAGCTTGACGGTGGTGACCAGCGATCCGTTCGACCTGTACGCCTTTGACGAGTTGCGACTCCTGACGGGGCTGGAGATCAAGCCGGCCCTGGCGGTCGATGAGGAAATCGACAAGATCATCAAGACCTACTACGGCGTGGGCGGCGACACCATCGATGAGATGATGATGAGCACCGACGACGTGGAGGTCCTCGACGCGGATAATCCGGACAACGACGACCTGCTGGACATGGCCCAGGAGGCCAGCGTCATTCGACTGGTCAATGAGATCTTCCTGGAAGCGCTCAAGGAACGTGCCAGCGATATCCATATCGAGCCATACGAAAACGACCTGTCGATTCGCTATCGAATAGACGGCGTTCTGCAGGACGCTACCATGCCACCCCAGATCCGCCGTTTCCAGGCGGCCATCATCTCCCGAATCAAGATCATGGCCAACCTGAACATTGCCGAAAAGCGTCTTCCCCAGGACGGGCGGATCAAGGTGCAGGTCGGGGGCAAGCAGATCGACATTCGCGTGAGCGTCATTCCGATGCTCTTTGGCGAAGGCGTGGTTATGCGCGTGCTGGACAAGACCAACGTGCTCTTCTCGCTGCCGGAGTTGGGCATGGCCGGGGACACCTTCAAGATATTCCAGGATCTGATCACGCGTCCCCACGGGATTCTTCTGGTCACCGGACCTACCGGCAGCGGCAAGACCACCACGCTGTACGCCGCCCTGCAGGCGATTGTCGGCCCGGAGATCAAGTGCCTCACTGTCGAGGACCCCGTGGAGTACCATCTGGACGGGGTGAACCAGATCCAGGTGAACCCGAAAATCGATTTCACCTTCGCGCGCGGGCTGCGGGCGATCCTGCGTCACGACCCCGACGTCGTCATGATCGGCGAAATTCGCGACACCGAAACCGCCGAGGCGGCCATCCAGGCTTCCCTGACCGGACACCTGGTGCTTTCCACGCTGCATACCAACGATGCAAGTTCGGCCCCGACGCGCCTGCTGGATATGGGCATCGAGCCCTTCCTGGTAACCAGCACCCTGGAGATGGCCATGGCCCAGCGCCTGGTACGCAAGATCTGCGACAAGTGCAAGCAGCCCTACCAGCCGGACCTGGATTCGCTCCCGAGAGACCTGGTGGAGCAACTCGACCCGGATCAGCCGCTCTATCGGGGCACCGGGTGTCGCAGTTGCCGGCAGACAGGCTACCACGGGCGAGCCGGGCTGTTCGAGCTGATGGTCTCCAGCCAGGAGATCCGCGACAAGGTCATGCAGCGCGCCTCGGCCGGGGACGTTCAGAATATCGCGATGCAGCAGGGGCTTCGTCTTTTACGACAGGACGGGTGGCTCAAGGTCAAGCAGGGAATCACGACGCCGGATGAAGTTGTTCGAAGCACGAAGATGTAAACAAGCAGAGTACCTGGAACATCCAGGCGAGCGAAGATTGCGACGACATGGCCACGTATCAATATACAGCTAGATCTGCCCAGGGGGAGCAGGTGATCGGTACGATCCAGGCCGACAACGAAGCCGCCGTCGCGCGCAGCCTGGGAGAGCAGCAGCTTTTCCCCGTCGAGGTCAAGGAGCAGGGCTCCGTCACCGCACGAACGGGGGCCAGGAAGGTCCGCCTTCGCGATCTGGCCCTGTTCTATCAGCAGCTTTCGGACCTGCTGCGGGCTTCGGTGCCGCTTCTGCGGGCACTGGATACCCTCCGCCGCACTGTCTCGAGCAAACGCCTGGCTGAAGTTCTGAATGATGTTCACAGCCAGGTGGGAGAAGGGCAGACCTTCGCCGACGCGCTGGCCCAGCACGAAGCGGTGTTTTCGCCGCTGCATGTGGCCATGGTGCGGGCGGGCGAAACGGCCGGCTTTCTCGAAGATGTCTGCCAGAACCTGGGCGACTTCCTGGATCGGCAGGACGACCTTCGCAGCAAGGTCCGCGGCGCGATGATCTACCCGGTCATGCTCACCACGATCGGCATCGGTGTGATTCTCTTCGCCCTGGTGTGGCTGGTCCCGATGTTCCGTCCCGCTTTTGCCGGGATGAACCTGCCCCTGGCGACGCGAATCCTCTTCGGCGTCTCCGAGGCGCTGGTGAGATATCACTGGTTCGTCCTGGTGGCCCTGGGCGGTGCGGTCACGGTCGCCATCTCTTATTCCCGCTCCGAAACGGGACGAATGCAGTGGGACCGGCTCAAGCTCAACCTGCCCGTGCTGGGTTCGGTGCTTCGTGCCCTGAGCGTCAGCCGGTTCTGTCGGATATTGGGTACGATGCTCGCCAACGGCGTGCCGATGATCCGGGCGCTGAATATCAGCAAGGCCGCGGCGGGAAATCTGCCCCTGCAAAACGCCATCGCCCAGGCCTCCCAGGCCGTCGAGGCCGGCGAACCCCTCGTGCAGCCTCTTCGCGAGTGCGGGTTGTTTTCCGCCGAGGTGATGGAGATGATCGCCATCGCCGAGGAATCCAACAACCTCGAGCATGCCCTTTTGCAGATCGCCGAAACGACTGAACGTAGAACCAATCGAAAAGTTGACCAGGTTGTGCGGCTTATCGAGCCGTTGATCCTGGTTGTAATCGCAGGCGTAATCGGATTCGTAGCCGCCGGGCTGCTCTATCCGATCTTCACAATGTCCCAGACGTTGGGTAACTGAAAGAAAGTAACGATTCGTCATCGCGGCCCAGGCCGACGCAGTGAACTGGAAGGAGTCTTGAAATGAAAACGAAAGCAAATGTCAAACGCGGCTTTACCCTGGTGGAGGTCCTGCTGGTGCTGGTGATCCTCGTGGGTCTCGGTGCCCTGGCGGCGACGACCATCTTCGGCAGCCGCGAGCAGGCCAATATCGACGAGACCAAGGCACGGATGAACAACATCCGAGGCGCGATCGACCGATTCCGTCTCAACATGGAACGGCTTCCCGAAGACGGCGAGGAAGGCCTGGAAGAACTGATGGTCAAGCCGGACCTGGGCGACGAAGCCGCCGAAGACAAATGGCAGGGCCCGTACCTGGAAAACCGCGACCAGCTCAAGGACGCCTGGGGCGAACCCATCGAATACACCGTTGAGGAAGATTCTTCCTCCGGGCGCGAACGTCAGGTGGTGCGTCTGTCCTCACCCGGTCCGGACCGCGAGCCGGGCACCGAGGATGACATCGTCGTCGGCGGGGCCGACGAGGAGGAAATGTAGAACTTGGATCCTCTCCGGGCCAACCTGCTTTTTCTTGCGCGGGCGTCAAGAGGCGCCCGCAAAGCCTTTACGCTGATGGAGATGATCCTCGCGCTTGTGATCGTCGTGGCTATCGGCGCCTTGGGCATGGCCTTGACCAGTGGGCTTGGCAGCGGGCCGGATTTCGACGAAGGCGTGGAGCGTTTTCAGACCCTGTTGCGACAGGCCCGGGCCGATGCATGCATCCAGGGCAGGCGCATACAGCTTCGCTTCTCCTACGAGGAACAGACCGATGCGGCCTCGGGCATCGAGATCGCCTGGGAACCGGAGCCTTTGGAAGATCCCGGCATCTTCGTGCCCTACACGCATTGTCCGTTTGAAGAGATGGTCCCCGACCGTTCGTTGGTCGTGCTGACCTGTGAACTCATCGGCGACAGCGCCTATACGACACTGCTGAGCCAGCAGCTCAGCGGCGAGAGCGACGACGGAATGGATCCGTTGACGTTCGATCGGGACGGTTCCTGCGATGCAGCCATTATCCTGCTGGCCCCGATCGACCCGGAAAGCCCCCGGCGGGTGGTTCTCCAGGTGCTGCCTGCGGCCGAGTCGTTCCAGGCCTTTGAAATCAGCGCCGACGAGGAAGAAGAGTATCTCCAGGCCGCCCGGGATGGCCGGAGTCTCCAGGAGCTGCATTTTCAACTTCACCCTCCACTGGAATACCAGCCATGACCTTTGCCCCCAGGGCAATGCGGAGGAGGCGACGCGGCATCATGCTGCTGGAGGTGCTCCTTGCGCTGACGCTCCTGGCCGCCGGCGGTGCGGTGATCCTCGCGAGCCTGGGTTCTTCCGCTCGGCAGACGGCCGATCTGACCCGCGACGCCCACGGGGCCGACCTGGCCGTTTCGATCCTTTCGCAGATCCAGATTGGCCTGATCGAACCGATCAACGACGGGCCCTACCCGGCCGATCCTCCCCACCAGGACTGGACGTGGGAGGTGCTCGTCGAGGATGTGCTGATGGAGACCGAGGACGATCCGGAAATGCTCCGTGTGGAAGTCATCGTTCGTCATGTTTATGAAGACCGAACGCGGCGGCTGGTGCAGAACATCGCCTTGCCGGTGGATGAACTGGAACAGGCCGATCCGGGGGAGGGGTTCTGATGCGTCACAGGCGAGGCATGACGCTGCTGGAAGTGCTGCTGGCCCTTACCCTGCTGGTAGGGATGATGGCCACGGTCTTCTCCCTGCATCGCTACGCTCATGAATACCGCCGGGCGGTCTCTCAGCAGGCACTGGAAGTCAGCACGCAACGCGGCGTGATGCGACGGATCACCGATGACTTCCGTTGTGCGATGCTCTATCCGCTGCCCGGGCTGGACGAAGAGACCGGCCAGGCGGCGTATGTTGACACCGGCCTGGTCGGCGAGTACGACCAGGCACGATTCGTCAAAGCCCGGCTTCCCGGACCGGCTGCCTGGGCCATCGAGCAGATCGGCGATCAGCCCATTCCCGACGAACCCGATGTCGAGCAGGTCCAGTGGTCGCTGCGGTACGACGAAGAGACCGGTGGGGTACTGGGCCTGGAAAGGACGACCCGACGCGTCCTGGGATGGGCTGCCCAGGAGCAGGCCCCGCACCAGAGAGTCCTGGTTTCTGCCGACATTCGAACGTTCGTAGTTCGCTACTACAACGCTTCTCAAGATTTGTGGCAACTGGGTTGGGGCGGCAGGGATTTCCCCTCGGCCGTGGAGATCTGGATTTCCACGACCCCGCTGCCGGAAGACTACGAGCCAGGGGATGACCTCGTGGACGTCCTGGTCTCGCTGCCGGATGTCTATCGCCGGGTGATTTACCTTCCTGGCGGATCTCGCGCACTGCAATCCACCTTTGCCCCCACCGGCTCGGCCCCGGGCGGTGGCAATGTCGGAGGGGGTCGCGTTGGCGGCGGGTCGGTCGGTGGTGGCTCGGTCGGCGGCCCCATGCGGCAGGGAGGGGGACGATGAAACAACGCCTGCGACATCGCGGATCGATTCTGGCGGGGGTTCTGCTGCTGATTGCGCTTTCGGCGATGGTGGCGGCGAGCCTGATGCACCGCGTGCGGGCTGAATCCGGGGCCTCGGTGGCTCTGGACCGGCGCGAGACAGCCCAGTCGGCCGTTCGGTCGGGCGTCCAGCACGTTCTGGCGATTCTGCGGAATCCTCCCGGAGACTTCCAGGTGCTTCGAGACAACCCCGACCTGTTCCAGAATCGTTTTGCTTTTCGCGATGGTTCTACCGACTGGTATTTCTCGGTTTACAGCCCGGCCGGGGAGGGAGCCCAGGAGGTCCGCTACGGCCTGACCGACGAAGCGGGGCGCATCAATATCAATACGGCTGAAGAAGAACTGCTTGCCCAGCTTCCGCAGATGGGCCAGGAGCAGGTCGATTGCCTGCTGGACTACCGGGACAGCGACGACGAGACGCGCAGTCTCGGAGCCGAGCAAGACGCCTACGGCTTCATGATTCGCAACCGTCCTTTGATCTGGACGCTGGAAGAGCTCCTGGTCGTGCAGTCCTTCACCCCGCAGATCGTCTACGGCGAGGACGTGAACTTCAACGGCCTGCTGGAGGCCAACGAAGACGACGCCGACGCGACCTTTCCTCCCGACGACGGAAACGGTCTGCTTGCAAGGGGGCTAAAGGCCCTGTGCACCGTCTGGAGTTACGAATACGACGTGGACAACCAGGGCAGGCCGCGACGCGACGTCAATGGCGATCCGCGTTCCCTGGCCTCGGTGTCCCTGCCGGAGCGAACCATCGAATTCCTGCGCGTGTGGAAAGAGCAGAAGAAGCCGCCCTTTACGCATCCGTCGCAGCTTCTGGGTTTGAGCATCGAATACGAAAGGCAGCAGCGCAACCGACGCGGGCAGGTCTCCGGGCGGCAGCGGGTGCGGCTGGATTCCGGCATCGATGCCGGAAATCTCGACATGGTCCTGGACCAGTTGACGGTCGGCAGGGCCTCCCGGCGGAAACGAATCCGGGGGAAGGTCAACGTCAATACCGCCCCGGTCGAGGTGCTCTCGGCGCTGCTGGCCCGTGTGGAGTTGCCGGCCGAACTGGCAGAGAACATCGTCGAAGCCCGCCTGCTGATCGAGCCGGAAGAGCTTGCCACCCCGGCCTGGCTCTACAGGCAGGGCATCGTGGCCGATGCGGAAGATTTCAAGAAGCTCGCGCCGTATCTGACCGCCCGAGGCCTGCAGTACCGATTCTATGTAATCGGTTTTACACCCGATCCGGGCATCTACGCACTTCAGGAAATCGTGGTGGATCTGGCCCCGGCCACGCCGCGAATCGTATACCAGAGAGACCTCAGCCGTCTGGGGCCTCCCATCCCCCTGGACCTTCAGGACGAGGAGATCCGTTACTGATGTTCTCAGGCAGGAAAACCCGGTCGATCAGTCGCAAGTTCGTCGCGATGGATTTCAACAGTCGCAGACTCCACATCGTCGAGGGCGAGCGTGTTTCTCACAGTCTTCGTGTCGGACGTGTACTCGGGGTCGATATCCCCGAATCGGTCGACGTCCGCGACGCCCAGGCGTTTGGTGAATTCCTTCGGGGCGTGCTCAAGAAGATGAAACTCTCGGGCGCATCGCTGCTGATGACCGTCAATCGGTCCGACGCGGTCTTTAAGCCTCTCACGCTGCCGCCGGGCACCGATCCGGACGAGATGGCCGGCATGGTCCAGTTCCAGATGCAGACCGACCTGCCCTACACGCCGGCCGAGGCGGTTATCGACTTCACCGTCGAAAGTCACTACGACGCCGAACCCACCGGACCCGAAGATGTCGCCGGGGTGGACCTGCTTGTTGCAGCCGTGAAACTGCCCGTCGTGGACCGCTATCGACAGATCGCCCACGCAGCCGGGGCAAAACTCCTGCGCCTGGGTCTGAGGCCCTATGCGGATAGAACCTGCGTCGAGTCCTGCATCCAACACCGGTCCGAAGAAGCGGTGGCGATCGTTCATATCACCGCCGACGAGACCGAAATCGACGTCACCACCGGCAAGGGCCTCACGTTCTCCCGCCCGGCCGTGATCAAAATCCCCGCCGATCCGGAAGCCCTGGCCGAAAAGGCCGACTCGCTGGTCTCCACCGTCGCCGTCGAGGTCGCAAGATCCCTTCGCAGCTATTCCGCCGTGGAAGGCCAAAAGCGCATCGACCACGTCCTGGTGGTGGGGGGAACCGGAATCGAGCAGCGGGTGGCCGAAGATCTCTCCGACAGGCTGCACCTGCCGGCCGAGAGACTCGACCCCTCCGAGACATTCCGCATTCGGGAGCTGGAAGGCGCCCGGGATGCTTCGGCCTTTGTCACCGCTCTGGGACTCGCCGCGGGAGGCCGGGGCGACGAGCTGCCCTTCGACTTCCTCAATCCGAAACAGCCGGTCGTCAAGCGAGACCTTCGCAAAGTCCGCATCGGCGCCCTGGCAATTCTGGCCGCCCTGGTGGTAACGCTGGGCCTCTTCTACTATCAGCGGAATATCATTGCCCCTCGCGAGGCCAAGGTCGCTGAGCTCCAACGCATGCTCAGGAGGCAGAAAACCTACGGCGAGGCCCGGGACGTGGAAGAGCAGCGCGTTAAGCGACAGGAGCAGTTCCGGAAGGAAAACGCCGATTATCTCAAGCATATGGCCGGGGTCTTCGCCGCGCTGCCCGGTGCGGAAAGCCTGTACATCCGACAGTTCCGGACGGAGCCCGACGGATTACGTTTCGACGTATTCGCCACAGAGCTGGATGTCATTCAGACAACCTTGCGGGAAAACCTTATCAAGGCAGGTTACTCCGTGCAGCTCGATTCCAGCGAACGCGTGGAAGACAGAAGAGATACCCGCTACGGACACCACTCGGAGGTAACCGTGGCCTTCGGAGACCGCAAGCCCCCCGATCCGGAGAAGCTCGAGCCTCCTGAAAGACCGGCCGACGACATCTCGGAGAAGAAGGGGTACCAGCGATGACCCAGCGCGAAAAGAGACTGGGCCTGGTGGTCGGGCTGATCTTCGGCTCCTGGTTCCTTTACAGCGGCCTCCAGCGTCTGCTGATTGAACCGGTTCGGGAGCTGGACCGGGACATCGTCCGTCTGCAGAGCAGCTACAACGAGGCCCGCAGGAAAAACGCCGCCCGCGGCGAGTTGATCAAACAGATCCAGGCGTTTTCGTCCCGCTGCTTCGGCCCGTCCGAAAAGATGGATGCGGTTCAGGGGGTTGTGGAGCAGCATCTTGTCGAACTTCTCGATCGCAGCGGCCTGATCTACGACAACCTCCGCGTGGTCAAGCGTCGAAGTGAAGAAGGGGTTTTTGCCTGGGTCGCGAGATCCGTAACCGCCCGGGGACGCCTGGCAGAGGCGACCAACCTTCTGTACCTGCTCGAGCAGCAGCCCCAACCGTACCTGATCCGATCGCTCAAGATCGAGCCGCAGCGCAATACGGGTATCGTGGAAGTCTCGTTTCAGTACCAGACCCCGTTGCCCGCACCCCTGCCTTACCAGGAGGAGCGGGCCCTGAAGAAGCTGGCCCTGGACAAGTTCGCGGGCTTTGACATCGGCCAGGTCCGGTTCGCTCCTCCCCAGACGGTGGGCGAGCTCAATGCCCCCGAGAGGACGCAACTGGACCTGATTGCCCGACGCGATCCGTGGCGGCGCTATCAGCCGGCTCCGCGGGTGGTTCGCAGGGATCCGCCCCGCCGCGAGGAACCCAGAAGGCCCGACCCCCAGCCTCAGCCCCAACCTCAGCTGCCGGCGCCCTCGCCGTCCTCCCGTTACAAGCTTACGGGCCTGGCCTCCATGGACGGGACGCCGCGAATCCTGGTCGAGGACCTGACCACACAGGAACCGATTGAATTGGAGGTCGGAGACAGGTTCGACGGGGCCCGGATCGTTATGGTAGACTACCGGATGTTGCCCGATCCGCAGAATCCGTCCCTGCAGAACTACAGTCGGATCATCCTGAAGAAAGGCCCGGACTACTGGGCCGTGGATCGCGGTGATACGTTCGACATGAAACGACTGCTCAAGGAAGAACAGTTGCCCCCGGCCCTGCAAGAAGACAAATCCGCCCGGGCCGATTCCAAGCGAAGCGGGAAACAGACACCATGAATGCTATGAAGTTTATAGGTCGTACTCGTTGCGTCCCCTCGCAGCACAAGGAGCGCGTGCCCATGCATGCAAAGCGGTTCCTTCTTTCCATCCTTGCCGTCGCCTGCCTGGCTTCCCTTGTACAGGCCCAGCCCAAGCCCCAGGCCAAGGCCAAAGACTCGGCTGCTGCGAAGGCGCAGAAGAATGCGCCCGCTTCGCCTGCCCCCGAGGCCAAGACCAACGCAGAAGCCCCGGCCAAGGCCTCGGATTCCACGGACAAGCCGCAGCCTGCCAAGACCCAGACCAAAGCCAGTGACGCCGACCAGGAAGAACAGCCCGATGCTTCGGCCGATGCCCCCGCCGCTGCCAAACCCGAGCCCAAGCCCGAGCCCCGTAAGATCCTCTTCCAATATGAAGACGCTGATCTTCGCGTGGTCGTCCGTCAATTTGCGCAGTTTGTCGGCAAGCCGCTGATCGGCGATATGAACATCGAGGGCCGGTTGACCTTCTTCGACGCCGAACCTTACACCACCGAGGAAGCCTGGGACACGCTGAACCTGATCCTGGCCGATCGGGGCTATCAACTCATGCCGACCTCTTCAGGCCGTCAGGTCCAACTCGTACCCATGCGGGACGTGCCCAAGCGAACCCGGATCGTCCTGGATCTCCAGAAGGCGGGCAAGCTTCGCCCCGGCGAGATTGTTACCACCCTGTTGCCACTGAAGTACATCGATGCCGACTCGGCCTCGAATGCCATTGTCCGAATGATCTCCAGTTGGGGCTCGGTCAGCAAGCTGCCCCGCGGCAAGGGCTTGATCATCACCGACCGCGTCAACGAGATCGAGAAGATCCGCAACTTCCTCGCCTCGCTGGATGTCGAGCAGTCCGGCCAGAGGGAACTCAAGACCTTCCCCCTGCGCCATGCCTCCTCCTCGACGGTGGCCAAGATCGTCGAATCCATGTTCGGCGGTGGCGGGTCTCGCGTCGTCTACAACCGTGAAAGCCGTCGCTACGAGAAGACCGAAGCCCAGCCGGCCGGCATCACCATCAACAGTGACGACCGGACCAACACGCTGATCGTCTGGGGCGAGCCGGAATCACTCTCCGCGGCCCAGTCCATTATTCAGCGGCTCGATACGGCCGGTGACATAACGGGCGATATGAAGATCTTCGAGCTCAAGAAGGCCCGGGCCGATGAACTGGCCAAGACCCTGGCCGAGACGTTCTCCTCCCAGCGTATCATCCGCGGCGAACGGGGCCGAAGCCGCGTCGTAGCCGATCCCAACTCGCCCAAAATCATCCCGGATATCGCCACCAATCGCCTGATCGTCTCGGCCAACCGTGAGCAGATGGCCAAGGTGGAAAAAGTCATCCAGGAACTCGATGGTCTGACGCAGGCTTCGGGAGGGGTGCGGATCTTCGAGCTTACCTCTGCAAACGCCGAAGATCTTGTAGAAGTGATCTCCAATGCGCTGTCTCGTCCGGACCAGCGGGGGCGCCGCTTCAGCGAAGTCTCCCTGGCCGCCGATAGCCGTACCAACAGCCTGATCGTTTCCGGCGATGCCGGGAATCTCCAGTCCGTCGAAGAGCTGATCAAACGCCTGGACACGCCGGCCGGCGAGGCAGACCGCGAAATCCATGTCGTGCGACTTTCCAATGGCGATGTCCGCCAGGTTGCCGGTTCGCTGGTTCGCCTGTTCAGCAAGAGTGCTTCACAACCAGGTCGCCGCTCAGCGCCCCCGGCTTCGGAGAGAATCAAGGTCGAGGCCGAGCCGACCACCCGATCGCTCATCATCGCCGTCGAGCCGGGAGACTGGCCTCTGGTGCAGAACATTCTCCAGCAGCTCGAGGCCTCGGCTGAAGGCGTCACCACCACGCGGCAGGTCAAGCTCAAGCACGCCGGGGCTCAGGAGCTCGCCCAGACGTTGCGGGAAGTCTATGGCCAGGGCGGATCGCGATCCCGCTACTCCCGGTCTCAGCCATCGGCATCGACCCCCACGGTTATCACCGCATCGCCGCGCACCAACAGCCTTTTGATCTCGGCCGGACCCGATCAGCAACAGGCGATCGCCACCTTGGTGGAGCAACTGGACGTCCCGGCCGCCCAGGCAGCCGACGAGATCAAGATGATTCGCCTGGAGGCCTCCGACGCCCAGGCGGTTGCCCAGCGACTCCAGAACCTCCTGCCCCCGGTTCGTCGAGGCCAGACGCCGGATGTGTTTATTGATGCCGATCCGCAGACGAACTCGCTGCTGCTTCGCGCTCCTGCCGACAAACGTCAGATGCTCGAGGATCTCATCGCCCAGCTCGATACCGAGACGGCCCAGACGGCCCGGGAGACTCGGATCGTCCAGCTTGGCAATGCCTCGGCCCAAGCGGTCGCCCAGACGATCAACACGCTCATCCAGGGCCAGGCCCCCCAGCCCAGCCGCTACAGCCGATACAGAAGATCTCCCCAGCCCTCCAGCGACCCGGACCGGATTATCGTGACGCCGGCCCCGGGAGATCGCGCCGTGGTCCTGGATGCGCCCAGGAGCGAGATCGAGCGGATTGTCACGCTGATCGAAAACCTGGATACCGACGAGATCACCTTCGATACCGAGGTCCGGATCTACCGGCTTCGCTCCTCCCAGGCTTCGGACGTTGCGGCTTCTCTGACCCGGCTGTTCACCAACGGGGCACGGACGCCGGGACGCCGCGGACGGACGCAGCCGGCCGATGAAGCCGCCCAGCCTCAACCGAAATTCGAAGCCGACGATGCGACCAATCAACTGCTGGTCGCCGCGACCGTCGAACAGTTTACCAAGATCGAAAAGACCATCAACGAACTGGCCAAGGCGTCGATCGTGGTGGCCAAGACGGAAACCTTCGTTTTACGACACGCCAAGGCCGAAGAACTCCTGCCCGTCCTGGAGTCCATTCTTTCCGAGCAGCCCGCCCAGCCTCGGCGGGCAAGCCGGTGGGGCCGCAGGCCCAGCGCGCGCCCTGTCGGCAATTCGGGCGTGCGCTTTGCCGTCATGCCTTCGGCCAATGCCCTGGTGGTCCAGGCCAATCCGGAGAAGCTCGAGATTGTTCGCGAGTTGATCCAGCAGTTCGACACCCCGGAGATCGCCGGTGAGTCGATCATCAAGATCCTTCCGCTGGAAAACGCAAAGGCCCAGACCGTCGCCGCAAGCCTCCAGCAGATGATCCCCGCACCCACGCGAGGCCAACAGCCCTCGGTGTTCATTCATGCCGATCCGCTTACCAACTCCATCCTGCTTCGTGCTCCTGCCGACCAGCGCAAGACGCTGGAAGAAATGGTCGCCACGCTGGATTCCAAGACGCAGGAAATGACACGCGAGCTGCGCGTGATTCCGCTGAAGAACGCCTCAGCCTCTGCGCTGGTGATCATGCTCCAGCAGCTGTACCCCGACGCGATTTCCTCCAATAATACCCAGGCCAGCCGATGGAGCCGGTACCGGCGGCCTCAACAGGAAACCGATTCCTCCGGCGATAAGATCACCGTCACCGCCGCGCCCGGTGACCGTTCCCTGGTGGTCGAAGCGCCGAAAAACCGCATCGAGGAAATCGAGAAGCTCATCGAGCAACTCGATACCGAAAAAGGCCCCGGCGCGCTGCAGGTACGTACCTACCAGCTCGAGCAGTCCAACGCCCTCGACGTCGCCCGGAGTCTGCAGAGGCTCTTTGCCGATCAACAAAGCCGAGGTCGGCGAGGTCAGCCTCAACAGCCCGGTGCTGAGCCGGATCCCCGGTTCGAAGCCGACGGGCAGACCAATCAGCTCCTGGTGGCTGCGACGCCCGGGCAGTTCGAGCAGATCGAAAAGCTCATCGAAAATGTCAAGGCGAGCATGCACCTGGCCCTGGAGACGCGAACGTACAAGCTTCAGCATGCCCGCGCCGAAGACCTCCTGCCGGTGCTCCAGTCGCTGGTAGCCCAGCAGGCGGCCTCGCGCTCACGCAGCCGCTACGGAAGATCACAGTCTGCCCCGGGCCAGGCCCGCATCGAGGCTGTCACAGCCACCAACTCGCTGGTCATTCAAGCTTCTCCCGAGAAGATCCAGTTGGCCGAGGGGTTGATCAAAGAGTTCGACGTCCCCGAAGCCGGAGGGGACAGCGTGGTGCAGATGATTGCGCTGGAAAACGCCGAAGCCGAATCGATCGCCGCCAGTCTCCAGGCGATGATTCCCCCCGCACCTCGGGGAGCAGAGCCCGAGGCCTACGTTTATGCCGACAAGCTGACCAATTCCATTCTGCTTCGCGCTCCGGCTGAGAGTCGCAAGATGCTTGAACAAATGGTGGCCAAGCTCGACGCAGCCAACGTGTCGGTCGCCCGTGAGATGCGAACCATCGCCCTCAAGCATACAAGCGCATCGGCGCTGACTTCGATGCTCACGCAATTGTACCCCGGCTCTCAGGCTTCCGGTCGCAGCCGGTGGGGTCGCAGGAGTTCCTCGACGACCGACGAAGCCGAGAAGGTCGTCATCACCGCCGCCCCGGGCGACAAGAAACTCGTCATCGAGGCGCCCAAGAACAAGATCGAGTCCATCGTGTCCCTCGTCCAGGAGCTGGATTCCGAGCAGGGCCCGACCGACCTGCTGGTTCGTACCTACCAGTTGGAGGGCGGAAATGCCGCAGAATTGGCCCGGAGTCTGCAGAGGCTTTTCGCCTCCCAGGCCGGCCGACCGGGCCGGGGTCCCCAGACCGCAACGACGCCCTCGCCGCGTTTCGAAGCCGATACCGCAGGCAACCAGGTAATCGTGGCGGCCACGGCCGATCAGTTCGAGAAAATCGAAAAGCTCATTACCCAACTCAAGGCTTCGACCTCCCTGACTGTCCAGACCGAGACATTCACTCTCACTCACGCGAAAGTCGATGAAGTTCTGCCCGTTCTGGAATCGGTATTGGCCGGGACGAGTTCGTCCCGAAGCCGCTGGTCTCGGCGCTCTGCCACCCCGGGTTCCGACGAGGTGCGGCTGTCCTCGATGTCTGCGGTCAATGCCATCGTGATCCAGGCTCCGCCTGCCAAGATCGAACTGGCCAGGGATCTGATCGGCCGGCTCGACATAGCCCAGGCCGCCCAGACCAGTGTGGTCAAGGTCATCGAACTGGAATCGGCCAAGGCCCAGGAAGTCGCCGACGCCCTGCGGGCCATGCTTCCCCGGCCCGGCAGGGGACAGCAGCAGGAAGTCTTCGTTCACGCCGATACGCAAACCAATACGATTCTCCTTCGTGCCCCGGCCGACCAGCGCAAGGACCTGGAGGAGATGATCGCCCGGCTGGATGAGGAGGTCCAGGCCTCCGACCGGGAAATGCGCATCGTTGAACTCAAGCATGCCTCGGCTGCAGGCGTTGCGGGGATGATCTCCGAGTTGTTCCAAGGCCAGGTCGCTCGCGTCAATCCGTGGCAGCGTCGGGGCGCACCCTCTTCCCAAGACGCCGATCGGGTAATCGTGACAGCCGCTCCGGGAGACCGGACGCTGGTGATCGAAGCTCCGGCCGAGAAGCTCGAGCAGATCCAGTCGCTCATTGCACGGGTCGATACGCCCGATGCCGGGGGGCAACTGGAAGTACGCACCTACGAGGTCGATAACGCTGCCGAGGTCGCCCGGTCGCTCCAGCGCGTCTTCCAGTCCCCCTCGAGGGGCAGGGGGCAGACGGCACAGGCCCAGCCGCGGTTCGAGGCCGACGGCATCGGCAAACGCCTGATTGCAGCCGCCACGCCGGCCCAGTTCGAGCAGATCGAGCCGCTCATCGAAGAACTCCAGGCCAAAGCCACCGTTGAGGCACGCATCAAGACGTATCGCCTCAAGCACGCCCAGGCCGACAAGCTGGCCGCACTGATCGAGTCCATGTTGGTGGATGAGGGTTCCAGGCGGCGCTGGTGGGAGCCGACCAACCCCGCCGACAAAATCCGCATCTCGCCGATGGTCGACGCCAACGCGCTGGTCATCCAGGCCTCGCCGGAAAAAATCGCCCTGGCCGATGAGTTGATCGCCCAGTTCGATACCGAAGAAGCCGCCGATCAGGCGTCTGTCCAGGTGGTCTACCTGGAAAACGCCCAGGCCGACTCGCTGGCCCAGACCATCCGGGAGTCCCTGGGCAGCAGCAGCGGCCGCGGGGGTCGATCGCAGCAGGAGGGGCAGGTGACCGTGACACCCGAGCCCAACACCAACGCTCTGCTGATCCGGGGTCCGGGCAACCGCGTGGAAGATGTTGTGGCAATGATCCGCGATTTCGACCAGCGAAGCCAACCCGGAGACGTGCAGGTCCGCGTGTTCCCGGTGGAGAATTCCTCGGCGGCGCAGTTGAGTCAGACCCTCACCAACATGTTCCGCGACCTGATGCGCCAGATGCCCCGTGGCAGCAATCAGCAGCGCCCCGTCCTGGCCATCGCTTCCGACGACCGCACCAACAGCGTCGTAGTGACTTCGACCCCCGCGTATTTCTCCATCATCGCCGACACGATCGAGAAACTCGACAAGGACGAGAAGCCCGCCACCGACGTTCGGATCGTCCGCCTGGAACATGCCGACGCCTGGACCGTGGCCGATCAGCTAAGCGCCATGTTCTATTCCCGTCGCACCCAGGAGAGGCCCACCATTGAGCCGGACGCGTTCAGCAATTCGCTGACGATCGTTGCAGAGCAAAGCGACATGCGTCAGATCGAGATGGCCCTGGAGAAACTGGACATGGTCGACGAGTCTCGACAAGTTCGAGTGATCACGTTGAGGCCTACGGTCAACGCGGCCCGGCTGGCCGAAGCGCTCAAGCGCCTCTACGGCCAGGTCACGGATCGCGAAGTGGAGATCATCGAGGCCAATCGGCCGGGTTCCCCCGCTCCTGGCGGCGTGCAGTTCGTGGATCCTGAGCCCGACGCACAGCAGGGGCGATCGGAGGACCAGGCCCCCCAGACCCCGGCAGAACAGGAAGAAGGCGCGATTGTCATCACCATCGACCGCAGCAGCAATTCGCTGGTCGTCTCGGGCACGCAAAAGGACCTGGCCGACCTGGAGGACCTGATCTATCGTCTGACCAGTACGGAGATGTCGGCCGAGGCGACGACCAAGGTCTACCGCATCGCCAAGGCCGACCCGGCCAGTGTGGCCGAGGCTTTGGATAAGCTCTTCAATCCCCCCAAGCAGCCCGTTCAGCGTCAGAGGCAGCGTCCCCAGGACCGCAACAACCGTCGTCAGCAGCAACAGCCCCCCCAGGCGCCGCCGAGCAAGCCGGTGCTGACAGCCATCCCCGACCAGCGCACCCGCAGTGTGATCGTCCGGGCCGAGCCCCAGGTGCTCGAACTGGTCGATCCGATCGTCACGCACCTGGACCAGGTCAGCGAAGTGGTGGCGGAAGTGCGCGTTTTCACTCTCACCAACACCTCGGCCGAAACGGTGGCCCAGAACCTGCGTGAGGTCTTCCGGCTTTCATCTCAGCCGTCTTCGAGTCGTGGCCGACGCAGCCCCCAGGACCAGCGGGCCGAGCAGTTCACCCGCCAGCTCATCGAACTCAAGACCGCCGACGGCGTGAGCAAAGTCGATACCGCTGCGCAGGTGTCCATCACCGCCAACACGAACACCAATTCGGTTGTCATCGCGGCCCCTGCAGAGGCGATGCTCCTGATCGAAGGACTCATCCAGGAACTGGATCAATCCGCAGTGGCCGTGCGAGCAGCCGTGCGGCTGTACCCGCTCTGGAATGCCGACGTGGCTTCGACCGTTGCCTCGCTGCAGGAAATCTTCTCCGGGGGCGCCTCGGCGCGATCCCTGCGCGGGCGCACTAGCCTCTCCGGCCAAGAGCCGGTCATCATCTCCGGCGACGAGACGGGCAAGCAGATCATCGTTTCCGCCTCACCGGAGAAGCACGAGTTGATCGCCCAGGTGATAGAGAAGATCGATACCGCCCAGAGTGGGGACCGCGTCAGCGTGAAGGTCTATGCCATCACCCACGGTGACGCGGCCGGGATTGCCTCGACGCTTTCAGCTACGCTTTCCTCCGGCGCTGCGGGCGGGCGACGTCGCCCCCGCGGTTCCGATGTCGGTTCGCTGCGGATCAGTTCCGACTCGACGAGCAATTCCATTGTCGTTCGTGGATCCAGCCAGGAGCACGAAGAGGTCGCGAAGATCATCGCGGAAATGGACGTACCCGCCATGGCCGACGCCCCTGTGCAGATGATCCCCCTGGCCAATGCGGATCCGACCCAGGTGGCCCAGACGCTCAACCGGATCTTCTCGCAGGAGAGCCCGCTTTCCAGACGGCGGGGTCGACCGGCCACGAGCCGGAATAGCGTCATCATCGAAGCCGACGCCGATGCGCGTCTGCTGATGGTGCGCAGCGACGCCGAGACCTTTGAGAAAATCCGTACCCTGGCTTCGAAACTGGACGAGGCGACCCCGGCCGGGCTGGGAGCCCCCGCGATCTTCGCCTTGGAAAACGCCCAGGCTACCACCGTGGCGGCTCTGGTGTCCCAGGCGTTTGCTCCCCAGCGTGGCCGGCGCGTCAAGCCCGAGGACCTGGTCACCGCTGTAGCAGAATCCAACACCAATGCCGTGGTCGTAACGGCCTCGGGTCGAAAGCTCGAACAGGTCAAGAGCCTCATCAAGAAACTCGATGCCCAAGTCGCCGACAAGACACGAACCGAGATGATCGTCCTTCAGCACGGCGATGCCGGGCAGATTGCCTCGGTGCTCAGTCAGGTTGCAGCCGGTTCTTCCGGGGCCGCTTCCCCGCAGGGCCGACGGGGCAGGGGAGCCCAGGCGCCGGCCGGCGTGGTCATCACCGCCGAGCCGAACGCCAACGCCCTAATCCTTTCGGGCTCCGAGAAGGACCTGCAGAAGCTCATGGCAATGGCCCTGAAGCTCGACCAGGCAGGAGCCCAATCGTCTCCCGTGGTCAAAATGTACTCCCTGAAGAATGCCGATGCCGAATCGGTCGTCTCTCAGTTGGGCCTGATCTTCGAGACGGGCCGGCCCAGCCGGCCTCGTCGCAGGCCGGGCATGCAGGAACAAACCCCCGTGACGATCGTGCCGGATTCGGCCGGCGGGCGCGTGATCGTCTCGGCCCCGGCTGAGAAACACGAACTCATCTCGCAGGTAATTTCCGACATCGACGAGGCCCACGATGGAGGCAAGGTCGAGGTGCGGATTTACACGGTCGTCAACGGCGACGCGCCGTCGATGGCCACGGCGCTGAGACAGACGCTCAGCAAGTCACCCGCCCGCCGCGGGGCGCCGAGCGACCCGGGCGCGATCCGCGTCACGGCCGACCGGTCCAGCAACGCCATCGTCGTCCGCGCCAGCGCCGATGAGCATGTGGAAATCGCCAGGCTCATCGAGCAAATGGATACCGCCGGGGAGGAAATGTTCCCGATCCAGTCGATTCCGCTCTCCAGTGCCGATCCGGCCAACGTGGCGAGAATTTTGTCGAGCGTGTACGGCGCCTCGCAGGCTGGACGAGGCCGACGCAGCCCGGGTGTTTCGCAGAAGCAGATTGTGATCGAAGCCGATTCCGATGCCCGATTGCTGCTGGTCCGGGCCGATGCGGAAACGTTCCAGAAGATCCGCGCCCTGGCCGCCGAGATGGATGCCTCCCCTTCGGGACGGGCCGAGCCGACCATCATCTCCGTCGGCGAAGCGCCGGTGGAATCGCTGGCCGCTTCGCTGAACCAGGCATTCGCGCCCCAGCGAGGCCAGCGGATCACGCCCGGCGAGTTGGTGACGGTGGTGGCAGAGCCGGCCAGCAACAGCCTGATCGTGACAGCCAACGAGCAGAACCTCCAGAAGGTCCGCTCCCTTCTGGAGAGCATGCTTAAGGAAGGCGCGGGCACGGTTCGCACCGAGTTCGTGCTGCTCAAGAACGCCAAAGCTTCCGAACTGGAGCCGGTGCTCTCTCGCATTGCCGCCGCTTCGGGTGGAGCTTCCTCGCCTCGGCGAGGCCGGCGGGGCGCTTCGCCCTCGGGCCAGGCGGTGACGATCTCGGCCGACCCGGCCAGCAACGCTCTGCTGATGTCCGGACCGGCCGGTGAACTGGACAAGCTGATGAAGATGGCCCTTCAGTTGGACTCGGCCGCGGTGAGCAACGCGACGGGCGCCTACATCATCTCGCTGAAGAACGGGCTGGCTTCGGATGTGGCTGCTACGGTGGAGAACCTGTATCGCTCCCAGGCCCAGGCGGCCCGGCAGGAGCGTCGCAGCATCGATCCGCTTGCAGTCTCGGCCGATCAGCGGGCCAACGCGATCATCCTGGCCACGACCGAGGGCATGTACGAGACCGTCGCCAAGTGGGTCAACGAGTTGGAGAACATGAAGCCCGCCCGCGGCCAGATGCGGATTATCCCGATCGAGAACGCCGACCCGGAAGAGGTCCAAAAGGCCATCGAGGAGATGTTCCCGACCCCCGGCGGATCTTCCTCCAGCTCGTCGGGGCGCGGAGGTCGTACGGGCCGGTACCGTCGTCAGGGCGGCGGGGCTCTCGGTGCCGGCGGGCCTGTCGAGACCAGCATCCTGGAAAAGCAGCGGGCAATCATGATCACAGCCTCGGAAGAGGACTACAAGGTCATCGCCGAGATGATCCGCGCCCTGGACCGCGCCGCCCAGGCCGTCAAAGCCCAATCGGAGGTCGTTGCCCTGGAGCACGCAAACAATATCCGCGTCGCCCAGGCCGTCAACAGCCTGTATGGCCGCGAGACCGACCCCAAACTTCAGGTGCGCGTCAACGCCCTGGCCCAGACCAACGCGCTGGTGGTGGCTGCGGCTCCGGATCGTCTCAAAGAGGTCGTGGAACTCATCGGGAAACTGGACAAGCCCGAGGTCTCTCCGCAGGTGGACATTCGAATCTATCCGCTGGAAAATGCCGAGCCCGAGAAGATCCTTCCTCTGGTTCGACAGATGCTTACCCAGGTGGCCCGGCGCATCCCCGGCGAGACCGTGGACGTCCAGGCCGATACGCGAACGCGGTCGATTATCGTCACCGCCCGATCGGATGTCTTTGACGCCGTGGGCAAGATCATCGAGAAACTCGATACCAAGCCCGCATTCGCCCAGGCCCAGACGCTGGTGGTTCCGCTGGTCAAGGCCGATGCGCCTCGACTTGCCGCCGTCCTGCGGCAAATGCTCAGGCCCACCAACACCAACGAACTGACGCCCGAGGCCCGAAGCCTCCAGGAGCAGTTGCGACTTCTCAAGCTCCGCGGCGTGGTGGATGAGGATCTGCCGGATCTGGATCTGACCAAGCCGATCCAGATCACGCCGGATCCGGCCCAGAGCAATCAACAGGGCTCCAACAGCCTGATCGTGACTTCCACGGCCGACAATCTCCGTGCGATGGAGGCCGTCATCAAGGTCCTGGACATCGCACCGATCGCCGAAGGCGTACGCGTGCGGATCCTCCCGCTGAGCAATGCCGATGCCGCCGGCGTGCAGCAGATCCTGCAGCAGATCTTCCAGCAGGGCGAACGTCTGGCCGGTCGACCCCGGACGTCCGTTCAGGGCCGGGCCGAGCCCGAAAGCACCGTCGGAAAGGCGCTGGTGCATCCGCTGAACATCTCCGCCGATCTGCGGACCAACACGATCATCCTCAGTGGCATCGAAGAGAGCCTTGCCCTGGCCGAAGTGGTGGTCAAGGATCTCGATGCCGTCAAGGGCAAGATTCAGACGCAGGTGAAGCTCTTCGAACTGGAGCACGTGAGCGTTACCAAGGTCCTGCCGATGATCGAGGCGGTCTTCGCCGAGCAGCCCAACCCCGCCTTGGAAGGCCTCCGAACGCAGGTGACGCGCCTGCGAACGGTCCTGGACGAAGAGGACAGGAAGCAGGGGAATGTCACCCAGTTGCCTCGCAACCGTCCGCCGCTGGTGCTGCGGGCAGAGCCTGCGACCAACGTGATGATCGTGGCAGCCAGGAGCGATGTGATGCCTCTGATCGCCGACATGATCTCTTCGATCGACCTGGCCGGGGCCAAGCCGGAGAACCCGGTGGAGTTCTTCCCGCTGACGCACGCCGATGCCTCCCGTGCCCAGCAGGTCATCCAGTCGCTCTACCAGGGCCGAAACGCCCAGGCGGCCAAGCCGGAAGATATCCCCACCCTGGCCATCGACACGCGAACCAACGCCCTGGTAGTCTCTGCCGGCGAGAAGACGCTCAACGCGATCGGCAAGATCCTCCACCGCCTGGACGTCAAGACCCCCGTGGACGTTCGGGCCATCCGCTTGATCCCGCTGGAAAATGCCGAAGCCGGCGGATTGGCCTCGACCCTCCAGGAAATGATGGACGCCCGCGTGCAGCGTCAGCAGTCGTTGGGGGTTCGCGATGCCGAATCCCTTCGGGTGATCGTCCTGGCCGACCCGCGGAGCAACAGCCTGCTGGTGGGCGGTTCGGCCGAGAGCTTCGAGATTGTTGAGACGCTTGCCAAGAAGCTCGACGCGGCCGGGCCTGCACTCTCGGGACAAATTCAGCTCTTTCCGCTGACCGAGGCCGACGCCGGCGTACTTGCCGGTACGCTGACCAATCTGTTCAATCAGCGGTATCAGGCGGCTGCGACGCCGGATGTGCGTCGCCGGAGGCCTGTGATCCTGCCGGACCTGCGGACCAACTCCCTGCTGGTTGCAGCCAACAAAGACGACAGCAAGGTCCTCAAGGAGCTTCTGGAGAAACTGGATGTCAAGCTGACCGACCCTTCAGTGCAGCTTGCAGTGCTTGTGCTTTCGCACAACGATGCCGGCGAAGTCGCACCGCGCATCGAGCAGATCTTCGCCGATCGGCTCGAGAGCAAAACCCAGCCGGGTCAGACGCCCTCGCCGACCGAGACCGTCAGCGTGGAAGTAGACACACTGACCAACTCGCTGATCGTCTCGGCAAACAAGGAGAACCTGGAGTTGATCCGTTCCTTGCTTGCCAAGATCGACCGTGAGCCGGCAGGGGGCCAAGCCCAGTACCGGATGATTCCGCTGAAGAACTCCGACGCTACCCGGGTGATGTCTCTGCTGGAGAACCTGCTGGATCAGGGCATGTACAAGCCCGCGGCGGGTTCGGTCGGCCAGACCCCCGCCCAGGCCTGGCGGGAAAAGGTCGCCCTGAGTGTCGATACGCGAACCAACGTGTTGATCGTCTCAGCCAGTCCTGCCAATTTGAAGATCATCGAGGAGATTGTAGGTCGCCTGGATACCAGCAAGGACTACTCCCTGCTGGGTTCGATCCGGATCTTCCCGCTGGAACGGGCCGACGCGACCGAGCTGGCCCCGACGCTCCAGGCGTTCTTCCGCTCGAAGGAACAGGCCGAGCAGCAGGCCGGCTCCACCGATCGATCGCTCTCGGTTATTATCACCGCCGATGCCCGGACCAATGCGCTGATCGTCGCGGGAAGCCGTGAGAGCTTCGCCGCCGTGCAGGCCATGATCGAAAAGCTCGATCGCAAGGAAGTTCCCCAGGCCAATACCTTCAAGGTGGTCAAGCTCGAGCAGGCCTCGGCCTCTCAGCTTGCACAGACGATCGAGACCCTCTTCGCACAGCGCGTCACGCGAGGCGATGCCGACACGGAGCTAACCGTGGTCCCCGATCCCCTGACCAACTCGCTGGTTCTTGGCGGATCGGCCGAAGATATCCAGACGGCCGTAACGCTGATCGAGTCTCTCGACAAGACCGGGCCCCAGCCGGGTCAGGCCCTTCGGGTGTTCCTGCTGGAAAAGGCCGACGCCACCCGGACGGCCCAGACCATCCGCGAGCTGTACCAGGCTCGGGGAGAGCAGGCAGCTGCGGGTGTCGCTGTCAGTGCCGATACACGCACCAATTCGCTGATCGTCACCGGCGGTCCCGGCGATCTGAAGTACATCGCCGACCTGGTTGAACGCCTCGACAGGAAGGAAGTGACCAAGGTTACCGAGATCCGGTTCTTCCAGCTCAAGAACGCCGATGCGACGGAACTGGCCGAGATCCTCACCACCTCGCTGACCAATCAGACCCGGTCAGCTACCGAGGGCGACAACCCGCAACTCCAGACGATGCTCCAGTTCATCGTGACCACCGAGGAGGGCAAGAAACTCGCGGCATCTGCCCTGGAAGAAGGGCTGTTGATCACCCCGGACCCGCGGACGAACATGCTGGTCGTCAAGGCTCACAAGGACTTCATGGACCTGCTGGCCAGGTTGATCGAATCGTTGGATTCGACCGATCCGAGAAAGGCCGAGATCGTCGTCTTCCCGCTGGAGAACGCCGACGCCCGAAGCATGGCGGATATCCTCACGCAACTGTTCCGGCTGGAGGGCAGTGCCCCGGCCAACCAGGCGGTTCGCTATACGCTTACCTCGGGCGAGACGCTCGAAGCCGGCGGCGGGGAAGGGGCCACCCTCGGCTCGGCCGAGCAGTATGCTCTGAGCATAACCGTCGACCCGCGCACCAACAGCCTGCTGGTGGGTGGAACCAAGCAATACGTGGAATTGGTGGGAAGCGTAATCCGGGAACTGGATTCCAGTCCCGCCCAGCAGCGGGTCAGCAAGGTCTACCGCCTGCGCAACGCCAACCCCGAGGATATCGAGACAGCGCTTCGCGAATTCCTCGACCAACAGCGCCAGCGCGTACTGGACGTTCTCGGTGAAGACCGAATCGGCGCCGCTGAGCGACTGCTGGAACGCGAGGTGGCCGTGGTGGCCGAGGAGGCCAGCGGAACTCTGCTGCTATCGGCCAGCCCGCGGTACTTCAAGATCGTCGAGGAGATGATCTCCAAACTCGATCAGCCGCCACCGCAGGTCCTCATCCAGGTGCTCCTGGCTGAAGTGTCGCTGGACGACAACCTGGAAATCGGCGCGGACTTCAACGCTTCCTGGACCGACGACGAAACCTCCGTCGGTACCGGAACCAACTTCGGCGTGGAGTCCAATCTCAATGCTCTTTCCGGCATGACCCTGTCGGTGACCGCAAGTGATCTCAGCTTCTTTTTCCGCGCCCTGCAGAGCCGTGGCAGAATGGAGGTGCTCTCCAGGCCTCAGATCGTGGCCACCGACAACCAGGAAGCCGAGATCACCATCGGCCAGTCCGTGCCGTTCATCTCGCAGTCGAGCATCAGCGATTCCGGCCGGGTCAACAACACCATCCAGTACCAGGATGTCGGTATCCTGCTGACGGTAACGCCGCGAATCAACGAGGACGGCTTTGTGCGGATGGAAGTTGCACCTGAAATCAGTTCGCTCAGTCAGTCGACGGTTCAGGTCAGCGAGAACGTTAATGCCATCATCGTGAACCGTCGTTCGGCGCGGACAACGGTTACCGTCCAGGACGGGCACACCATCGTCATTGGTGGCCTGATTACCACGACGGACGAGAATCGCGAAGACAAGGTGCCACTGGTCGGGGATATTCCGCTGGTGGGTCATCTGTTCAAGTCCACCACGAAAATTTCGCAGCGGCGCGAACTGCTGATCGTCCTGACCCCTCATGTACTTCGGACCACCGCGGAGGCCGACAGCGTCACGCTGCCGCAGATCGAGCGGATCCGAACGATGGAAGAACGCGATACCGACAAACTTCGCGATGCGATCATCAATTCACTCTCCCGGGATCCGGAGATGATCAAGATCATCCAGGAAGAACTCAAGAGACGAAGCGACAACAGCATTGCTCCTGTGCAAGACGAGCAGGCCCCCGAGAGCGAGGCGAGCGAGGAGGATGACACGTCGGATGAGTCCGACGCCGTGTCCATCGAGGAGATCGTGCCGTGAGAAGGAAGGTCTCTGCTGCTTTGTCGGGGATGCTGCTTGCCTGCCTGGTCTCGGGCTGTGTGCAGGAGAACCCCGACGCTGCGCCCGAAAGGGTGCAGGAGATCGATCACATCGCACTTTTTACCGATTCGGTTGCGATGAACCTGGACTCCACGCCGGGACTCGACGGAGTAGGCGCCCGTGTCTTCGCCTTCAGCAGGTCCTCGGCCCGGGAGCATCTGGTCAGCGGCGAGATGGACCTGCTTATGTACGCCCATGAGGGGGCTGTAGACCCCGGAACCATCGCCAGGCTGGTGGAACAGACACCGTTTCGTCAGTGGACCTACGGCCGGCGGGACTTGCAGCGGCATCGCTTCCGCTCGCCGCGAGGCCTGTGGGGATATCGCTTTGTTCTGGACTGGGGCTCGACACCTCCGCCTACCAAACGCGTTCTGATCCTGGTGCGGTACCGTTCACCCAGCGGAAAGGTTCTCTATTCAGCACCGAACCACGTGGCCCTGAAAAATCAGTAGCGCTTACGACAGGGTCATATTGTTGCGGTGGACGACTTCGTCGTAGGATTTATGCCCCAGGGCAGAGCGGATCTGGTTGCTGCGTTTTCCGGCAATCTCCCGGACCTCATCGCAGGTGTAGTTGCTCAGGCCCCTGGCGAGTTCTTCCCCTGTGGGTGATACGATCCGCACGATGTCTCCCTGCTGGAACTTTCCCTCGACCTTTACGATACCCGAAGGCAGCAGGCTCTTGCCTTTTTCCAGCAGTGCTCGGCCGGCCCCGTCGTCCACGACCAGCGTGCCGCAGGGCCTGGATGCCTGGGCAATCCAGCGCCTTCGTGAACTCATCCTGCGCCGCGCGGGCATGACGACTGTGCCCAGCTTGCCCCCGGCCAGCAGCTTGGTCAGAATGTTGGGGGTCCGCGCGTTTGCGATGACCGCCAGTTCGCCGGCCCGGGTGACCATTCCAGCCGCGGTGAGTTTACTGCCCATGCCTCCCGAGCCCAGCCGGCTGCGCTGATCCTCCACCAGGGACAGGGCCTGGTCGGTGCTTTCGATCAGGTCCACCACCTTGCCGTCGGAGAGGACTCCATCGACGGTGGTCAGCAGGACCAGCAGGTCGCTTCGAAGCATGTTGCATACCAGGGCGGAGATAATGTCATTGTCGCCGAATTTGAACTCATCGACGGCGACGGCGTCGTTTTCGTTGATGATGGGCAGGACGCGGTTCTCGGCCAGGACGGTCAAAGTGTTGCGGATATTGAGGTAGCGATCTCGTGACTCGAAATCTTCGCGCGTGACCAGGACCTGGGCGACCTTGACTCCACTGCGGGCGAAGCGGTCGTGAAAGCGGCGCATCAACTGGCCCTGCCCGACGGCGGCGGTGGCCTGGAGCATCGGCAGCGTCTGGGGCCTGTCTTTCAGGTCCAGCTCGCTCATGCCCGCACCGACAGCTCCCGAGGCGACCAGGCAGACGTTTTTGCCGGCGTGGATCAACTGGGCGATCTGCCGGGCCAGTCCGGAAAATACGCGGGAGTCGATGCGGCCATCCGGTGAGCAGATCGCGTTGGTGCCCACCTTGACCACAAGGCTCTGCACGTCACGCACGATCCGCTCTCGAAGGGGGGTTGAGGGCATGGATTCAGGCCTCCGCGCCCGTCAGGTCCAGCGCGTCGGTGGCGATGCCTCCTTCGCAAAGGGCGGGCCGACGAGAAAGGATCCGGCAGATCATCTCCACGTTGCGCCGCGTCGCTCCCTGGGAGTCGATGACATACTGCCTGGCCTGGGCGCCGGCTCGTGAAGCGGTTTCGGGATCACTGAGCCACCCGTCCAGGATCCGGCAGAGATCCGAGTCATCTTCCGCCCGGGCGCAGCCGTGACGGGCAAGCTGCGACGCCTGGGGGAAATTGAACGTGTGGGGGCCAAAGGCCGTGGGTTTGCCCAGTGCGGCGGCCTCGATCATGTCCGAGCCGCCCATGGGCACCAGGCTGCGTCCGACGAAAACCACATCGGCCAGGGCATAGAACTTTCGCAGTTCGCCCATCGTGTCGCCCAGGATCACCTGGGTTTTGGGAGCATCGGGGCCCAAGGGCCCCTGGCTTCGTCGCACAAAGGACAGCCCGCTGTTTTCGAGCAGGCGAGCGACCGTTTCAAAGCGTTCGGGCTTGCGGGGCACCAGGACCAGGACCAGCTTCGGATGGCTTTTGAGCAGGCGCTTGTAGATGTCCAGCACGATGGGCTCTTCGTCGTTTCCGGTTCCGCCGGCAACCCAGAGGGGGGAATCGTCGGCCAGGGCCAGGTCGCGCGCCAGTTCGTCCTTGCCCTCCACCTCCAGGCTGGTCTGGGCTGAGTCGAACTTGAGCATGCCGGTGACACAGAGCTTCTCTTCCCGCACGCCGAGGCTCTGGTAGAGTTCCGCGTAGAGCTCGGTCTGGCAGCCGATCCGCGTGAGTTTGTTGAACAGCCACCCGGCCAGGGGGCCCAGTTTCTTGTATCGGGGATAGCCCTTGTCCTGGCTGATCCGGGCATTCACCACGCATACGGGGATGTTCCGACGGTTGCAGGCCCGGAGGAAATTCGGCCAGACCTCGCCTTCCATCAGCACCACCAGGGAGGGGTTGACCCGGCCCAGAGCGCGACGCACCGCCCAGGTGAAGTCCAGGGGCCAGCGAAAGACGGTCAAGTCCGGGTCGTAATGCTTCCGGGCCGCTTCCATTCCCGTTTCGGTGGAGGTAGAAACCACGATTCGGTAGTCGGGCAGTTGGCGATGGATCTCCTCGACCAGCGCGCGCGACGCGTTGACCTCGCCCAGGCTCACGCCGTGGATCCAGATCACCGGTTGCAGCCCGTATTGAACAGGCGATCTGCCCAGGCGCCGCCCCAGGTCGTTGCGATAGCGTCCGTGACGGATCATGCGATACAGCCAGAAGGGGCTGCCAAGCAGCAGCGCCAAAAAATAGAGGATGTCCAGGACAATGCCCATGGGCGTAGTATGGAGGCCAGGGGCGATGGTGTCAATCAGCCTTGACAGTTGCGGGCGTTTCTCGCGACAATCGCGAAATGGCCAAGGTGTATTTCATTCTGGGTTGCACCGGGGGGGGCAAAGGATCGCTGGGTCGCGAACTGGCCCGGAGAGTCGGCGGGCAGATCGTCAGTGTCGATTCGATGAAGATCTACCGCCGAATGGACATCGGTACGGCCAAGCCCTCTGCCCGTCTTCGGGAGGAAATCCCGCACTGGTGTGTCGACCTGGTCGAGCCCTGGCAGAACTTTTCGGTCGCCCAGTACGTCGATGCCGCGGACCGCGCCATTTCGGCCCTACGCGAAGCCGGCAGCATCGCCCTGGCGGTGGGGGGGACGAGTCTTTACATCAAAGCCCTGGCCGAGGGGCTTTTCGAGGGTCCCGGGGCCGACCCCGCGCTTCGCGAAAGACTCCGGGTCCAGGCAGATGAGCAAGGCCTTGCCTCGCTGCACGCTCAGCTGCAGAAGGTGGATCCCGAGGCGGCCGAGCGGATCCATCCCAACGACGCCAAGCGGATCATACGAGCCCTGGAGGTCTATCGCACTACCGGCAAACCTATCAGTGAGCTTCAGCAGCAGTGGGATGCGGGCTCGCGGCGCTACGACTGCGTGCTGATCGGGCTGCGCCGCGACAAGACCGACCAGAACCACCGAATCAACCTGCGGGTCAAGAAGATGGTGGAGATGGGCTTGGTGGAAGAAGTGCGAGCCCTGGCCGAGGATCCCCACGGGATCACCGACGCAGCCGCCCAGGCCGTAGGCTATGCCGAGATCTTCGCTCACCTTCGTGGAGAAATGCCCCTGGACAAGGCCATCGAGAAGATCAAGATCAACACGCGCCGCCTGGCCAAGAAGCAGCGAACCTGGCAGCGAAGATTTGCCGGTGTGGAGTGGTTTGACGCGGCGCCCGACCAGACGAGCGAGCAGTTGGCCCGGGAGGTCATGGAGAGGGTGGATTTCCAATGAGCGATTGGACCTGGGCGATGGAAAAGGCCATCCGGCAGGCACAGAAAGCGACTCAACTTGGGGATGTCCCCATCGGGGCAGTCGTCGTTCGCGAGGCAGAGATTATCGCCGCCGCCCACAATCGACGCATCATCGACGCCGACCCGACCGCTCATGCGGAGATCCTCGCGATCCGGGCAGCAGCCGAAGCTCTGGGAGACTGGCGCCTCTGCGGCTGCACCCTGGTCGTTACGCTCGAGCCCTGCTGCATGTGCGCCGGGGCAATCGTTCTGGCCCGGCTTGACCGGGTGGTCTACGGCGCGACCGATTCCAAAGGCGGAGCGGTGGATACGCTCTACCGGCTCTGCAACGATGAACGCCTCAACCATCAGACCGAGGTACTGGCCGGCTTGGAAGCCGAGCGATGCGGAAGGTTGCTTACGGAGTTCTTCCGAAAGCAGCGGGCGATGGGCAAGAAGTAGGTCGGGTCGGCTGATCTACTGGCTGAACTTTTCGGAGGTGAACAGGTAGACGTCCGTGCCGGGCTGCCGCCACGCGTCGGGGGCCAGGCCGGCTTTGTGGGCACAGCAATAACTCAGGAACTCCTGGGCACCCCACCCCTGGTCGGAGGCCACCTCCGGCAGAAAACAGCCGCTGCGTCCGCCTTGGACGACGTAGATGCCATGCTTGCCGGGGACAAGTTCTTCCGGCGTCTCGGTTTTCTCCAAGGGAGAGAGCACGGAAACTTCGATGGTGATTTCTTCGAGTTCTTCAGGAGAGATCGGATCCATCACGAACCGGGGATCCTGGGCGGCGGCTTTGCCCATCTCGACGACTTGCCTGGCCAGGGGGAACTGAGGCATGAAGGTTCCGATGCACCCGCGAAGATTTCCGTTGTTGGTGAGGGTAACGAAGCACCCGCGCCTTTCGGCCAGAACGCCCTGGGGGTTCTGGGGGATCTCCTCTCCTTTTCCCAGAACGCGGGACTCGACGCCCTGCCGGGCCAATCCCAGCAACGTATTGCGATCTTCCTGTGTGGTTTCCGGTGCCATATCGATTGAATTCTACCCCTCCCACCTCCGGTGTACCACAGAGACGATTGCGACTTGTGACAGAGAGGGGTCATGGTGATAATGTCCCGGCACCTGGAAGGAAAGGAAAGAAGATGCCGCAAACCACCAAAGCCCCCTCGCCTGCCCCCATGAGAAATCTACTGCCTCGCCTCGGGATCCGCGGAGCGATCGGTGGGTTTCTGATGGGCCTGGCCAATCTCGTTCCCGGTATCAGCGGGGGGACGATGCTTGTGGCGGCGGGGGTCTACCGCCGATTCATCGCAGCCGTGGCGGAGGTGAGCACCTTTCGGTTCCGGCTGGAGAGCCTGGTTCTGCTGGGGGCGGTGGTGGCTGCGGCAGGGGCTGCTATCATCGCCCTGGCCGGTCCGGTGAAGGACCTGGTCGTGTATCACCGCTGGATCATGTACTCGATCTTCATCGGGCTGACACTCGGCGGCGTGCCGGTGATCCTGTCGATGCTGGGCAAGACCGTCCCCAGCGTCTGGATCGGCGCGGCGGTGGGTTTTGCAGCGATGGTGGTCCTGGCGCTGGTTCAGGCTTTTGGAATCGGGGCGGGGGGCAGGTCGGAGAATGTCCCGATGTTCGTCGTTGCCGGCATCCTGGCCGCCAGCGCCATGATCCTGCCCGGCGTAAGCGGCGGGTATCTCATGCTGGTAATGGGGGTGTACGTACCGGTGCTCTCAGCCGTGGATGAACTCAAGCAGGCCTGGCCGGCAGGAGAGTGGCAGGCGATGACGCCTCCGCTGTTGCAGGTGGTGTTGCCCGTGGCAATCGGGTCCCTGGTGGGAATTGTGGGGGTAAGCAATCTGCTCAAGGTGCTTCTGAGGAAATACGAGAAGGCGACCCTTGGCGTCCTTCTGGGACTGCTGATCGGCGCAGGGGTGGGGCTTTGGCCTTTCCAGCAAGGCGTTGCGCCGGATGTCGGCGAGAATTTCAAGGGCAGGACGGTCACACCGGAAATCCAGGAAACGATTGATCCGGAGGACTACCCCACGGCCTACTTCCAGCCGGAGCTGTGGCAGATTCCCTCAGCCTTGGCTCTGATGGCAGCCGGCTTTGCCTTTACTGCCCTGATAGCGAAATTCGGCAAGGAGAAGACCAGCGATCCCGAGGCGCGGGCGCAATGAGACTTGGGCCCCGCAACCAAGGCCGGTAGAATGCCGACATGCAGGAATCGAATCGTACAGTCTTGCTGGCCATGAGCGGGGGAGTGGATTCCTCGGTAGCCGCAGCGGAATTGCTCCGGCAAGGCTGGCGCGTGACGGGGGTCTTCATGTGTCTCTCACCGGCAGGTGTTGACGCCAGTGGCTGCTGCAGCCCCGCGGACGCTGCCGATGCCCGGCGGGTGGCGGGACAATTGGGCATTGATCTCCACGTCCTTCCCATGGCCGAGGCGTTCGCCCCGATCATCGAAAACTTCGCCCGCGAGTATCTCCAGGGACGCACCCCCAATCCATGCATTCACTGCAACTCGCGGATCAAGTTCGGGCGTCTGGCACGCCTGGCCGGGACGCTTGGCATTGCACGCATTGCCACGGGACACTACGCCCGTGTGGGGCGAGACGAACAGGGCAGGTCCTGGATCTACCGAGGCAAGTCCCGAAAGAAGGACCAGTCCTACGCCTTGTTTGCCGTTGCCAACGAGGTCCTCGACCGTATGGTTCTGCCCATCGGCGAATTCGACGATAAGGAGCAACTTCGAACCAGGGCACGGGAACTGGGCCTGTTTGTGCACGACAAGCCCGACAGCCAGGAGATCTGCTTCGCACCCGATGATGGCTACGCCCAGATCCTCAAGCACCACGCGCCTCGGGCCCTTACTCCGGGGGAAATTGTTGACGCTGCAGGCAACGTGCTGGGCCGTCACGAGGGGTACGCACGCTACACGATCGGCCAGCGGCGTGGGCTGGGAGTAGCCGCATCGCAACCGATGTACGTAACACATATCGATCCGCAGTCGTGCCGTGTGACAATCGGCCCGCGGGAAGAGGTGATGGGCACCGGGCTGCTGGCGGATCGAGCGTGCTGGCATGGACCTGTCCAGGAGGCGTTCGACGCGACCGTGCAGATCCGCTACAACCACTCCGGCCAGAGGGCCCGGGTTTGGCGGGAATCCGAGGATGTATTTCGCGTTCGCTTTGAGGAACCGGTCCATGCGATCACGCCGGGACAGGCCGCCGTCGTGTACCGGTCAGACAAGCTGCTGGGCGGCGGTTGGATCGTGGAAGGGTCCTGATGGCGGAGAGGATTCTGGCGATTCATCCCGGCGCCTTGGGCGATGTGGTGCTCTTGGGCAGGTTGCTGGAACGCCTGGAGGGGCAGGTGACCATTGTGGCCGGGGGCCAAAAGGCCGGTCTGCTCGATGCCCTTGGCGTGGTGGCCCGGGGGATGGACTTCCAGTCGCTGGCCATGGAGGAGCTTTTCGTCGAAGACCTGGCCGTCGAAACCAGCACGCTTGTCGAGCAGATTCAAGGGCCCTACGACAGGCTTATCAGCGTCTTTGCTACCGGAAACCGTCGAGCCGAGGGAAGACTCATCGCCCTCAGCGGAGCCGGGCAGGGAGCCTTTGTCCCGATTCGCCCCGAAGAGGGATTCGAGGGGCATCTGTTGGATCTCTGGTCGGATCTTCTGGGGCTGGGAGTTGCCGACCTGGACGCACCGGCCTGGGAGATTGCCGAGGAATCCCAGGCCCGAGCCTGCCGGCGCTGGGGGAGGGGGAGGGTGGTTGTCGCCCCCGGCTCGGGAGGAAAGAGCAAGTGCTGGCCCCTGGAGCGGTTCGAGGCGATGGCTGAAGTTCTCGAAAGCCGAGGACGCAAACCCCTGTTTCTCCTGGGGCCGGTGGAACTGGATACCTGGGGGGCGAAGATCCTGGAGAGGCTTCGACGGCGGTGGGAGGTAATCGGGCCAATGGAGCTAACAGCCCTGGCAGCGCTTCTGAGTGTCAGCGGAGGCTATATCGGCAACGACTCGGGCGTCTCTCACCTGGCCGGTGCGGTAGGGGCGCCGACGACAGCGATCTTTTCGCCGACGCGACCGGAGCATTTTCGTCCCGTCGGACCGCGTGTTCGCACTGTTACTGGGCCCCGGCTGGAATCAATTGAAGTGGAGCAGGTCCTGGAAGCGCTGGATGCTTTTCGCCTTTAATGCGTGTACACTGTTGCCATGCTGATACGAACCAAAATCGTGGCGACTCTGGGCCCGGCCAGCGGGGAGCTTTCACAGATCCGCAGACTGGTCGAGGCGGGTGTGGATGTCTTCCGGATCAACTTCTCCCACGGCGACAACAGCCAGCACGAGCAGTACCTCGACACGGTTCGCCGGGTCGAGAAGGAAGCCGGCACGCCGCTGGGGGTCTTTGGAGATCTGTGCGGGCCGAAGATCCGCACCGGACAGATCGAGGGAGGTTCCGTGCTTCTCCAGGCCGGCGAGCAGATCGTCCTCCAGGCCGAGCCGATAACGGGTAACTCCCGTCGGATTTCCATCTCGCGAAGGCAGTTGCCCCGGGAGGTCCGCCGAGACGAGACGATTCTCATCGACGATGGCCGCATTGCTCTGCAGGTTGTCCAGGCCGGCTCAGCCGAGCGTTTCCTGTGCAATATCGTTCATGGAGGCAGGCTCAGTTCGCACAAGGGCGTAAACCTTCCCCATACGCAGTTGAAGCTGTCAGCCCTGACCGACAAGGACCGGCGCGACGCGGCCTGGATTGCATCCAGGCCCTTCGACTACGTCGCCCTTTCGTTCGTACGCAGCCGCGGGGATATCGATGAGCTTCGCGATTTATTGGATGAAAACGACTGCCAGGCCGGAATTATCGCGAAGATCGAGAAGCCCCAGGCGGTTGAAAATATCGAGTCGATTCTGGAGGCGACCGATGCGGTGATGGTCGCTCGCGGCGACCTGGGCGTGGAGATGGATCTGCACCTGGTTCCTGTGGCCCAGAAGCGCATCTCGCTGCTGGCCCAGCAGCATCGCAAACCTTGCATCATCGCTACGCAGATGCTCGAGTCGATGACCACTTCGGCCACACCAACCCGGGCGGAGGTTTCGGACGTAGCCAATGCGGTCCTGGACCGGGCCGATGCGGTCATGCTCTCGGGAGAAACGGCCGTTGGCAACTATCCCATCAAAGCGGTGGAGATGATGAATCGCGTGGTTCAGGAGGTCCAGGCCTATCACGATGAGACCTGCGTTGTCCAGAGAGAGGATGATCAGACCCAGGGCACCACGGGAGCGATAGCCAAGGCGGTTCACGGAATCGTTCAGACGGGTCAGGCGCGTGCGGTGGCGGTCTACACAGCCACCGGGACATCGGCCAGACTCCTGGCCAAGAGCCGCCTGGGCTGTTCGATCCTGGCCATGGCCCCTTCGGTGGAGGTGGCCCGAAGAGCGAGTCTGTATTACGGGGTTCAGAGTGTCCAGGCCGATGCTCCCTCTCACACGCGGGACATTCTCAAACTTGCCTCCGGATGGGTAAAGAGGCTGGGCCTGGCCAGGACCGGGGACAAGATTGTGGTGGTATCCGGGCGTCCCATCGGTTCGCCCGGGGCAACCAATACCCTTGTGGTTCACGCGGTGGATTGACCTGGTACAAGGGCCTGCGGCAAGGGAAGCTGCACTCAGATCTCCAGAAACTCCACCTCGCGGGCAACGGTGTCCAGCAGGGCACAGCTGGGCGTCTTGGGGGCCTTGGGTTTGTGCAATGACCCGGGACAAATCACGAGACAATCGGCGATCTTCTCGTTTCGCTGCCGGTGCGTGTGGCCGTGACAGACAAACCCGAACCGCCCGGACTGGATGAAATCGTCCAGCAGGTGCTCCAAATGCCCGTGGGTGGCGGCCAGGCGGCCGCCTTCGCCCAGGGGGATTTCGACTGCCCGCGGGTCGAAGTGGATCCGGGCTTCCTCGGCGGCCTGGATGGTCTCATCCAGGTCCCGATCCACATTGCCGGCCACCGCATAGACAGGGCAGGAGCAGCCGGCCAGGAGCTTGACGCATTCCGTACTGCCGTGGTCTCCGCAGTGGACGATAGCCTGAACGTCGCGAGCGGTCAGCAGGTCCAGAGCCTTCTGGAGGCGATTCTCGTTGCCATGTGAATCTGAAACAATACCGATTTTCATGTTGGTTCCTTCGGAAAAGGCCGACGGGAATCTTCTGCTTCATGATAGTAGGACCGATGAGGGCATCCACCCGTTTCGGTGAAGATGCTGTCGCACCGGGCGAAGGCCTGGTGGCCATAAAGAAGGCCCCGCCGGTTGACGAGGCCCTGAGCGGGCATCTTTTGTCTCGTGGCGCCTGAGATCTACTCTTCCATGGCCGCGAGCATCTCGTCGGTGACCTCGAAGTTCGCCCAGACTTTCTGCACGTCGTCGTGCTCTTCAAGGTTCTCCATCAGATTCATCACCTTCCGGGCGTCGTCTCCGGAGACGGCGATGGTGTTGGAAGGGACCTTCTGAACCTCCGACACATCGATGGTCAGCTCCGCTTTGGCCAGGGCGTCCTTTACCTGTGAGAAGTTGGCCGGCTGGCAGGTAATTTCGTAGGCGTCGTCATCGAATTGGACATCATCGGCGCCGGCCTCCAGGGCCAGTTCCATCAGTTGGTCTTCTTCGACCCCCTCGGCCGGGACGAGAAATGTCCCCTGGGGTTCGAACATCCAGCCCACACAGTTGGTCTCTCCGAGTTGTCCGCCTGAGCGTTCGAAGATCTTGCGAAGTTCCGGCGCGGTCCGGTTGCGGTTGTCGGTAAGGGTTTCGACGAGAAAAGCCACGCCGCCGGGTCCGTATCCCTCGTAAAGGATCTCTTCGTAGTTGGTGTTACCCAACTCGCCGGTGCCCTTTTTGATGGCACGATCGATCGTGTCGTTGGGCATGTTGGCGGCCTTGGCATCGTCGATAGCGTAGCGCAGGGTGAGGTTTTCTTCCGGGTTGCCTCCGCCGGACTTGGCGGCGACAATGATTCGACGAGCCAGCTTGCTCCATTCACGACCGCGTTTGGCGTCGTTGGAGGCCTTGGCTCGTTTGATTTTGGCCCAGTGACTATGTCCAGCCATATAACGTCTCCTGCTGTATTTCAGGCCCGATGCCGATTGCGGGCAGAGCTTACGGGGTCTCGGGGTGTTTTTCGAGGTATTCTTGGTCGTACGGAGCCGGCTCGGGTTGCCGGTCTTCCTCAACGGCCTTGATTTTACCAGGAGTCTTGGTTCTTACGTGTTCAAGATCCGAAGAATCTGCCTCTTCTCGCCGGCCTGATTCCAGCCCCAGACGCCAGGCCTCCAGGGCAAGGTCCTTCCAGCCCAGACGGTAGAATGTATCGCCGGCGTGGTCGAAGATAATGGCATGGACTGAAACCGACTCGTCTTCTTCGGCGGTGGCGAGTTGCTCTTTGCCCTGCTCGAAGATCCTCAGGAAGATCTGCCCGGCCAGGGAGAATCGCCCCTGCTTGTAGAGGACCCATCCCAGCGAATCCTGGGTGGCGATGGAGCCCGGTTCCCGCTGCAGGGAATCGCGAATCAGCTTTTCGGCTTTTTCCAGGTTCTCTCCACGGTCGGCGTAGTAGTACCCGAGGTTGTTGTTGAGCATTGCATCTTCAGGATTCTGCTGATGAAGCTCTTCCATGATCCGGGTCTGCTGATCATGTCGGCCCAATTCGCCCAGGCACGAGGCCTTGAGCTGCAACAGCCCGGCATCGCGTGGCGACTCCTTGAGGGCTTGTTCGATATATTCCATTGCGCCGGTAAAGTCCTTGGCCTCGTACCGGTTGAGGATACGGGCACGCTCGATCCAATCCAGTCCGATCTGGGCCACATCGGCCCGGGCCGGATCCGATTCGGCAATCTCGGACAAATCCTTCTTCCAGCGATCCAGCAGCAGGGAAGCCTGCTCAAACTGCTCTTTCTCGTTGAGCAGGCCCACCAGCGCCTGCCTCGGAGCCAAGGCCGTGGTGTCATCGCTGATCCAGTCCATGGCCAACCGGCTGGCCTGATCGAGCTTGTCCATTTCTCCCAGCATGAAAATGCGCAGGGTTCGCAGAGGCTCGACCATTGGATCGCTCCTCTGGCCGATCCAGCTATCCAGGAGCTTGAGGACACGATCGTCTTCTCCGGCATCGGAGAGACTGTAGATGAGGATTCGTCGAACGGCCGACTTGCGGGTCAGGGCTTCGTCCCGCTGCTGGAGATCCTCGCTCTGCTGTGCCTGGCTGTCCAGTTCCCGGGTCCATTCCTCGACGTTCTGGACGGCCTTGTCGTATTGGTCGGCCTCGACCATCAGGCGGATGCGTTCGGTGCGTTTAGCGGCCCGGTCGGAGGCGTCCTGCTCCATCCATTGGTCCAGGGCGGCAATGGCGGCTTGGTAGTCCTTGGCCTTTTCGAGCATGTCGATGAGGCTCCAGTGGTACCAGAGGCCCAGGGGATCCGACTCATTGGAAGAGAGCCATTTACGCAGGATCCGGGCGGCTTGCTTGTAATCCTTCTCCCGGGAGAGGGCTTCGATGTAGAGCCGCTTGGCTGAGTAGCTCTCCGGGTCGTTCCGGAGGATTCTGTCCAGGGCGTCAACAGCCTTTTTGGATTGTCCGGCCCGTATGTGGCTGACAGCTTCCTGAAGGACGATATCGGGCCTTTGCCAGGTGTGCCTGGCCAACTGGGAGTAGACGGCCCCGGCAAGGGAGTACTTGGCATGGTCGGAGAACAACTCGGCGAGCATCGACTGGGCCTCGACGTGGTTTGGAGCTTCGAAGGTAACCACATTGAGCTGGTTGATGTACTGGTCCCAGCTCTTCTTGTTCAGCATGCCCGGTTCTTCACTGCGCTGACGCTTGAGCTTGAGAACCTTCAGGTCCAGGCTGTCGGGCGCGAGTTCCTGGAGATCGACAAGGGCCTTTTGCCCCTGTTGTGTTTCGCCGGCGGCAAAGGAGGCCTCGGCCAAAAGGGCCAGGGCCTTGGGATTCTCGTCGGCATTCTTGCTCAGTCGGGTAGCGGCTGTCAGAGCCTGGTTGAATCTTCTGCGCCGCAGGTAGTGGCGGATCAAAGGCTGGGCGACTTCCGGGTCGCCTGGAGCCAGATTCGCCGCCGAGAGGAACATCTGGGACGCTTCGTATTCCCGTCCGGTGCGCAGGTACGCCTGGGCGAGCAGGACCTTTGTCTCGACATGCTGAGCATTGGCCTCGTGGGCGGCCTCGAGTCGCTCAAGGGCCCCGGCGGCGTCCCCGCGACGAAGCCGCAGCTTGCCTGACAGATACCGGGCCAAATGGCCCTGGCTTTTGTCGGCTACCTCTTCCAGGAGCTTTTCTGCCTCATCGAACTTGCCTTGGCGGGTGTAGAGCTCGACAATCGCCTCGTAGGCGGCCGGCAACCGGGAATCGGCCTCGATGGCCTTTTTGAACAACTGGGCAGCTTCGTCGGGCTTTTCCATTTCCTGGGCAAGACGACCTGCCACATAGTACAGGCCCGAACGCGGTCCGGCCTCGAGGTCCGCGGCCTTTGCGGTTACTGCTTCAAAGAGTTTGGGATCGGGGTTTTCTCCGGCCACCGAGGCAATGGCCCGACGGACGCTGCGATCGGCCTGGGGATTTTGACGGACGATTGTTGCGAATCGCTCCAGGGCTTTGAGATGCTCTCCCATCCGGGCGTAGGTTTCTCCCAGTCGCTGGGCCAGGTCTGCCCGTCCCGGGTGCATTTCCATCGCTTCCTGAAGCAGCGAGAGAGCTTGCCGGGGCTTGTCGAGTTTTTCGCAGGCTTCGGCCAGGGCGATGGCCAGTTCCGGCGAGGCGACACGATTGTCCCGTGCGACCTTCCAGAGCTTGCCGGGCATTTGGGCGTCCCGGGTCTTGGCCAGAAGCCTGGGAGCGATTTCCGCCGCCAGCTGCGCAAGGGCCGGCTCCCGGAGCATTTCCAGAAGCTGCTGCTGGGCCTGGTCGAGTTTCTCGGCGTGGATGTAGGCGGCCAGCAGCGATACCGAGACGGTCCGATTGCTGCGATCGCGCTTCTGGGCACGGGCGAGCAGTTCGGTAGCTTTTTCGTAATGCCCGAGTTCCAGTTGGAGTCGGCCCTGGCTGATCCACAGAATTTCCGGCTGGACGGCAATGGCCTTGAGCGTTTCCATGGAGGTGTACTTCTGGCTGTGCTCGTCCACCCATTCGCTGAGCTTCGCGTAGCATTCGGAGGCAGCCTGATAGTAACCGGTTTTCTCCAGGGCCTGGCCCAGATTCAGCAGGGCCATGGCGGTTCGGGGATTCTCCGCAGAGGCCTCGGATGTAAGCAGGGCCGTCCGGAAAGCCTTGATGGCGGTCTGTGTCTGCTTTCGTCGCAGGGCCAGGGCGCCGTAAAGCACCTGGGCTTCCAGGTCGTCACCGGCCAGTTCGACGGCCTTTTCCACGTGCTCAAATGCCTTGGCGTGGGTATCGAGCTTTTCGTAGACCAGGGCCAGGGCCCGGTGAAGCTTCGGGTTCTTGGGGTTGAAGCCTACCGCCCGTTCGTACTGGTTCAAGGCCCCGTAGTAGTCTTCCTTTTCGAACAGCTGCGTGCCCTGTTCAAAGGCGCGTTTGGCTTGAGGATGCAGTGGGGGAAGTTTGTCGGGATTGGTTGGTTTTTCAATCTCCGGCAGTTGCGTGAGCCCGAGGTAGGCCTTGTCTTCGAGACGGGCGGGATCTTCGCCTTTCAGGGCGTTGAGAACGGATTCTGCGGCGTTTGGGTCCAGCCCGGAGTTTTCCTGAGCCAGGCAGATCTGGGAAAGGAGCAGGGCGGCGGCAAAGAGAACCTTCCCCCCCAACCCCCCCGACGGGATTCGGTGCGACTTCATGGCATGACCTTGTTCAACGGATAGGTAATGATGCCGGAGGCCCCGGCTCGTTTCAACTGGGGCACCAGTTGGCGTTCGACGCTTTCTTCCACGATGACCTCGACGGCCACCCAGTCGCTGTCGACCAGTTCCGATATAGTTGGACTCTTCTGGGCGGGCAGCAGTTCGGTGACTTTTTCCAGATTTGCCCGGGAAACGTTCATTTTCAGGCCCACCAGTTCCTGGGCGGCTATGGCGCCGCGGAGGAGCATCGCGATGTTCTCAATTTTACGCCGCTTCCAGTCTCTCTGCATGGATTCCCGGTTGGCCACCAGGCGCGTGGTCGAGCTCATCAGGGTTTCGATGATCCGCAGCTTGTTGGCGCGCAGACTCGATCCGGTCTCCGTGACGTCCACGATTCCATCCAGAAGCCGGGCCTTGACTTCCGTGGCTCCCCAACTGAACTCCACCTTAACGTCCACCCCTCTTTCGGCAAAGAACTTGCGGGTTACGTTCACCAGCTCCGTCGCAACGATCCCCCCCTGGAGATCCTCCGCCTTGCGGGCGTCGCTTTCTTCCGGCACGGCCAGGATCCACCGAACCGGCACGCGTTTCTGCTTGGAGTAGACCAGCTCGGCGATTTCCTCAACGTCCGAGCCGTTCTCCTGAATCCAGTCGTACCCGGTCAGGCCGGCATCGATGACCCCGTCTTCCACGTACCGGCTCATCTCCTGGGCACGGAACATGATCAGCGACAACTCGTCATCGTCCACGGTGGGAAAGTAGCTGCGCGATGAGACCGAGATATTGAAGCCTGCCTGCTGAAAAAGTCTCAGCGTGCTTTCCTGCAGGGAGCCTTTGGGGATGCCCAGTACGAGCTTGTCTTCCGGGGTCTTGTGAGCCATGGGTCGTAATGCTTTCTTGCTTAAGGCGCGGTGGGTGATCCACCCGGGTGCGGCTATTTCTTTGTGGATTTACGGGTGCGGCTCGACTTTTTGGTCTTGGATTTCTTGCCGGTTGCCTTCTTGCCGGTCTTGGCCTTGCCGGCTGTCTTCTTGGGGCTCTTGCCTGACGAAGACGAAGCCTTCTTCGCTTTTGTCGTCTTCTTGGCTTTCTTGGCGTTCTTGGCTTTCCGGGTCTTCTTGGTCTTCTTGGCAGAGGCGGTTTTGGCGCCAGGTGAAGACTTGCTTGCCTTCTTGGCGGAGGTCTTATTGGACGAGCCGGGGGAAGTTTTCTTTTGCGAGGCCTTGTCTGTCTTGCTGTCTGCTGACTTGGAGGAACCGGCCTTTTTCCGGGTCTTGGACTCGGCTTTGGGGGCAGAGGTCTGGTCGGTCTCTGTCTGCGATTTCTGCTTCTGGCGGGCTTTGGCAGGCTTCGACTTGTTCGGCTTGGTTTTGGCGGCAGGGGCGCTGTGGCCTCGTTCTTCGGCCAGCTCTGCCTCCGCCTCGGCCTTGGCCAGGGCGTTGGCTTCCTGCCGCTGCTGCTTCTGGGCGTCCATTCGTCCCTGGTGGATTTCGTCCAGGGTTTTGCTGTGCTCAGAGACGAACTTTCGGAAGAATTGATGGGCGGCCTGGGCGTTCTTCTGGGCGATGAACCGTTCCAGGAATCCCTGAACATCCTGCCTGTCGCTCTCTTCGTAGATGAGTTCTTCGATTTTCAGGCAGTCCACGAGGCTCTGGTCCACGGGAATCGCGTGGGCCCCGAAGATCTGCAGGGAAAGAACAGCCTCGGCATAGGTATCCAGGCCCAGTTCGGTCAGGTGGCGACGCAACTCGCGTTTGGACATCTCCGAGAGGTAGTCCAGGTTCATTGCAAAGTTGTGTTCGTAGAGGTTTGCCAGGACCTTCAGAATCGTCTCGGCCCGGTCACGGGCAAAGGGATAGTCCCTGCCGATGGCCTCGGTGATTTCCTTGACGGGAGATACGCGGAGTTCGTTGAAATCCACGTATTCTTCCTCGATAGCCTTGAGGGCCTTGCGGGCCTGGGCGGCAGAGGCATCTGCTTCCAGAACGGCATGGACCAGCAGGGCGATGTTGTTTTCGAATGGCTCGGGCTCCTTGGCCTTTGGCAGCTTGCCCAGGAGTTTCTTCACCTTCTTCTCGTAATCGGTTGCGTTCTTCATGATGCGTCACGGTCCTGTGATCTGGCGGAAGTTGGCGCCGAATCGTCCGGGTGAGCTTCGTCGTCCTGGCCGCCCGTTTCCGAGTCGCTCTGGGCCTCTTGCTGGTTCTGCTCTTTCTCGTGGATCTCGGCCATGGCCTTGTTGATCAACTCGAGGGTCTCGAGCGTCTTCTTGAACTGGACGTCGGGTTCGAACTGCAGGACAGGGGTGTGCCGCAGAGAGATTTCCCGACCCAGAAGCTCCTGGAGGTGTCCGGAAGCATGCTGCAGGGCGGTAACGGTCTTGCGTTGTTCGGCGGGGGTTCCGATCACACTGACAAACACCTTGGCCGTCAGAAGGTCTTCGGGCACCTTCACCCGCGTAATGGAGGTCCTGGCCGGGTCCACACGGGGATCGGCCAGCTTGCTCAGCAGGATCGCCCCCAGGGCATTACGGATCAGGTTCGCGATACGTTGCGTTCTTCGAGACATCGATTCTCTATCGGAGGTTGGTTTTCAAAGCCAGTCGACCTGCTGGTCCAGCAACACCATATCCCGGTGCATTGCGGCCTGGTCGGCGATCCTCTGCAATGACTGATCACAGACCTGTCGGCTGTTGGCGACGGCGACCACTGCCACCACGGCGCGGCGGCCGTTTTCAAGCCCCTCGACTTCCGCAACGGCTACGTTGAATCGATTTCGTGTACGATCCTTGAAGCTCTTGACGATTCGCCGCTTGTCTTTGAGGCTTCGCGCTTCGGGCACCCGGAAATCCAGGTGCATCAATCCTACCACAGTGGCCATGAAGCTTTCGGGGGGTTGTTTCGGCCGGGCAGCAACGGGCATCGCTGCCACCGGGCCGACGGGTTACAGGGTTCGGGCGACTTCGACTTCCTTATAGAATTCCAGGACGTCACCTTCCTTGATGTCATCGTATCCAGCCACCTTCACGCCGCATTCCATGCCCGCACGAACTTCGCGAGCGTCTTCCTTGAAACGCTTGAGGCTGTCGAGGCGACGCTCGTCCTCAACCACAATGTTTTCGCGGATGATGCGCACCTTTGCGTTTCGGCTGGCAATGCCGTCCTGGACGTAGCAGCCGGCCACCGTACCGAAGCGGGAAATCTTGAACACCTGGCGGACTTCCGCCCGGCCCAGGGCCTCTTCCCGAATCTCGGGAGCAAGTCCTTCTTCCATGGCCCGGCGAACATCGTCGAGCACATCGTAGATCACCCGGTAGTTCCGGATATCGATGCCCTTCTGCTCGGCCATCTGGCGTATATTGGTCGGAGCCACGGCATTGAATCCGATGATGATCGCACTGGAGGCCTCTGCCAGGGTGACATCCCCGGCGGTCACGCCTCCCACGGCTGCGTGAAGAATATTCACCCGCACCTCGTCGGTGCTGAGTTTCTCCAGGCTGGAGACCAGTGCTTCGATCGAGCCTTGTACGTCCGCCTTGATAATCAAGGGAACTTCGTTGGTCTGGCCCGATTCGATCTTATTGAAAAGGCTTTCGAGCGTCTTGGGCGCCGTCGAGGCCAGTTCCTCGCTGCGCGTCTGGTGGCGACGCTGCTCGGCGATGTCCCGGGCGGTGTCCAGGTCCTCGCAGATGAAGAACCGGTCACCCGCTTCGGGCATTTCGTCCAGGCCGGCGATTTCCACCGGCGTGGCCGGGCCGGCTTCTTTTATCTGGCGCCCGTGACTGTCGACCATCACCCGGATGTGGCCGTAACTGCGCCCGGCCAGGAGGATATCGCCCACACGCACCGTGCCGTCGCGAACCAGCAGCCTGGCTACGACACCCCGGCCGGGGTCCATCTCCGATTCAATCACGTACCCGCTGCCCGGGCTGGCCGGGTCGGCCTTGAGCTCCAGAATCTCCGCTTCCAGGCTCAGGGTCTCAATGAGGTCATCGATTCCGTCGCCGGTCTCGGCCGAGGTCTGGATCACTTCGGTATTGCCACCCCATTCACGAGGCTGGAGTTCGTGTTCGGCCAATTGCCCCATTGCACGATGGGCATTGGCGTTGGGAACATCAATCTTGTTCAGGGCCACCACAATCGGCACCCCCGAGGCCTTGGCGTGGTTGATCGCCTCGACCGTCTGGGGCATTCCTGGCCACGAATACATCGTCGATTTCCGTGACG